>NZ_JBBKZV010000001.1:0-790919 GCF_037889915.1 Variovorax humicola
TGCGGTGAGCGGCGCCGTGACGGCGGGCCTCACTGCGCTGGCAAGCCAGGCGGCCGTGGCCCTCATCAACAACCAGGGCGACGTGGGCAAGACCCTGCACGACCTGGGTTCCAGCGCCAGCGTCAAGAGCCTGTTGACCGCGATCGTCACGGGCGGGGTGCTCGGTGGATTGAACATGAACCCGACCGGCCTGCCGACGGCGGGCGCGGGCTCGCAGGAATTCCTGACGCAGTTGGGACAGAACCTCCAGGCGGGTGCGGCCAGGGCGCTGATCGACACGGCGATCAACGGGGGCAGCCTGGAGGACAGCCTGAAGAGCGGGCTGAAGGCGGCGATCCTGGACACGGTGGCGGCGCAAGCGGCCAATGCGATCGGTGGCCTGAGCATGGGCGACGATGCGGTGCTCGACGGCTTCACCAACAAGGTGGCGCATGCGATTGCGGGCTGCGCCGTGGGGGCGGTGCGTGCGGACAACGCGGGCGGCTGCGGGGCCGGGGCGCTGGGCGCGGCGGTGGGCGAGATGGCTGCCGAGGCTTATGGGCGGCAGATCGACACGACGCAGTTCGCCGCGATGCTGGGCGGGATCGCGGTGGCCATCGCGGGGGGTGACGCGACGCAGATCAACCTTGCGAGCCAAGCGGGGGCGAATGCGGCGGCGAACAACTATCTGAATCACACTGAAGCAGCCCGACTCGCGCCGGCCGCGAGTGCCTGCAATAAAGGCAACTTGGATCAGTGCAGGGTTGCCACGAACCTGATAGCGACCAGTGACGCGCGAGATGACGCGTTGGTGTCTGCTTGCCTCGCTCCACAAAGCCAAGCCTGTAGCTCCGCAATTGCAGACTTCAAAATCGCACAAGCGTCCTATGCTGGGTTCCCAGCCCTTAATGGGACGGCCGCTTTCAGATTTGTCAACGCAACGCTAAGTTGGGTGCCCGTCGGGTCAATGCCAGACACGACGCCTGGCGAGGTGTTCCACGGTTGTGGTGGGCCAACCAATGTTTGTGTGGTGACCAGCGAGAGGGACCCCCAAGGCAACTACATTTTCCGGCCCGCCAGTCCTCTTGAGGCCGCCGCTGAAAGCGGTGCCATCACCGCGATCACCCGTGATGCAATTATTCGAGGAGCGATTGACTACGGTCTGGATGCCATTGCGATAGCGGCAGCGGCTCGCCTCGGCAGTACAACAGTGACGGCATCGGATGTTGCAGGCCTACGTATCGTCAATGGAGAGGTGCTGAATAGCCGCGGCACAGTGATTGGGCGGCAGGACGCCGCGACGGGGCTCTTTGTACCGGCTACCCCGCCTGCGGGAACGCCGCCAGGGGCGAATATTGGCTCCCAGTCGCGCTTGAACGAACTCACAACACTGTTCGACAAGCAGAATGTGACGAGCGAGATATCGCTCTATGGCAGGACGTACACCGCAACGGTCGAAAGTAATCGAACAGGAACAACGAAGGTGTTCAATACGACCAATCTCTCCGATGCGCAATTGGAGGCGCAGGCCAAGGCCTACGTCAACGATTTGACTGGGGGTGCGGCGCTCAACCCGGTTGCGGGGAATCCGCCCAATGTGTGGCTAGCGAGGCTGGCGGATGGGACGACGGTGAACTTGCGGTCTGTGTCGAGCTCTGTGATTGGCGCCACTGGACGTGAGGCGCGATGGACCATTGACGTAAAAGACAACCCTCAGCTTGCGGGGGTCATCGCTCGTGATCGTGTCGAGATCAAATTCAAGTAGAGACTTCATGCTGACCAACGAACAGTTCATATTTGTGGCTGAGGGCTGCGAGGGCATGGAACTAGATGCCGTTTGGGACTATTTCGCGAAGCCATTCGGAACCCGATTCCTGGTGCATGGTCACGCATCGTTCCACGCCCGTCGCGAAGCGTTCCTCTGGGTCCTTCGCCGCTTGCTCGACGAGCACCGCATTGAGCTAGTGAACATGCAGACGCATAAACCCATTGGTGGCACTGTGGACGAGCAAGTGAACCGCTTCAGGAGTGCATTCCCCAAGGACGATGCCGAAATGAACAATGGCATCTGGTTCTTCACCGAGGCGTGCCCCGGCGGCTCCGCCTGGAAGCCGCATGTCGATGAGCCAGATGATCGTGTCGATCGCCCACACTGAGGGTCCAATAGGTTTTCCTCTTGCCCACGCCGACGGCGACCTCAACGTGCGCACCACGACCGCAGCAGGCTCCTTCGGCAACAACAGCATCGACCGCGTGGCGGGCCTGTACGTCAGCAACCCGGGCGGCACGCTGGTGGCCAGTGCCGGGCATGACGCGAACCTGATCGGCGCCATCCTGTCCAACCAGGGCCCGGGCGGCACCACCTCCGTCACCGCCAGGAACGACATCAACCTCGGCACCGTGACCGAATCCAGAACCCTGGCCGGCGCGGGCAAGGGAACATTGCTGGCGGCAAGCAGTTCCAGCGAACTGGGAGCCACCATCGCGACCCAAGGCACCACGACGCTTAATGCAGGGCGGGATGTGAACGCGCGCCAGGCCACGGTGGATGCGGGTGGCGGCTTGCTGAGCGTGCA
The DNA here is from genome assembly GCF_037889915.1 of Variovorax humicola. NCBI lineage: Bacteria > Pseudomonadati > Pseudomonadota > Betaproteobacteria > Burkholderiales > Comamonadaceae > Variovorax > Variovorax humicola. The sequence continues at coordinate 2,556 of NZ_JBBKZV010000001.1, forward strand.
CGCCGGCCATGACATCAACATCCGCTCGGGCGCTGCACAAACCGCCGGCAACTACACCGCCGAGTTCACCGACAAGGGCCTCCTCAGCCGCACCACCACCAAGGCCTCCGGCAGCTACGAATCCAGCACCAGCGTGGGCAGCAGCTTCTCCGGCGGCCTGCTCGCGATGACCGCGGGCAACAACATCGCCATCGAAGGTTCGCGCATCCGCGGCACGCAAGGCGTGCTCGTCGACGCGGCCAACGATCTGGCCATCGTGGAAGGCCGCAGCACCGGCGGCATGCGCATCGACGTCGACAAGACCAAGAAAGGCATCAACGCTGGCGCCGCCCTGGGCGGCATGCTCACCACCGGCCTCCCCGTCCTCTTCGGCGAGGGCAGCAGCAGCGGCACCGGGATCGAAATCCAGTCCGACATCGCATCGCCCAGCACCATCGCCAGCAGCAACGGCGGCATCCTCCTGCAAGGCGGCAACAGCGTCTTCCTGCAGGGCGTGCAGGTCGATGCGGGCAAGGACGTCTCCATCAAGGGCGGCAGTGTCGTCATCCAGGCGGCCACCAACAGCCAGTCGGTGACGGGCGCGACCCGCAGCAAGAGCCCGTGGTACGACTTCGGCCATGCGGCCGTGCTGCTCGATGCGGCCGAGGGCATCAATGCGCGCGAGCAGACCTCCACCCGCATCGACGACACCCGGCTGGCGCGCACCGGCATCAGCGGGGCGAACGTCAACATCACCGCCGCCGACACCTTGGCGCTGGCGGGCACCACCATCGACGCGCCCGGCAAGGTGACCCTCAAGGCCGACACCCTCATCATGGGCACGCAGGCCAGCGAACAGACCACCTACGTCACCAGCCAGGGGCGCGACCTGGTCTACCAGATCGCCCGCGACAACGGCCATACCGACCAGACGACCGGCTACAACCAGATCAACGCGGGCAACCTGGCCATCGATGTCAACCATGTGCAAGCCGGGCTGGGCGCGCGCGACAGCATCGAGGCGCTGGCCCGGCAGCCGGGCATGGGCTGGGTGCAGCAACTGATCAACGACCCGAGCTTCAACGGCAAGGTCGACTGGGCCAAGATCGAGGAGGTGCACAAGACCTGGGACAACGGCCACCAGGGCCTGACGCCGGAGGGGGCGGCCATCGTGACGGTGGTGGTGGCGTACTTCACGGCCGGGGCGGCATCGGGGATAGGTGCGGCGCTGGGTGATGCGGTATCCACTGCGGGCGTGGCGGCCATGGGCGAAGGAGGTCTCATCGCCGCCGGGGGATTGACCGTTTCCACTGCGGTGAGCGGCGCTCCAAGCCCGAGGGCTATCGCACGGCCAGGGTCACGGCTGGATTCAATCTCAACGCAGCCTTCTGATCTTCCATGCCCATCGGTGAGCCCTCTCGCGCGGTCTTCAAGGCGGTCGGGGCGACGACCCAGCCACGACTCTGCGCCTTCTTGCGGATCGAACCTGCGAGGGCAACGAGTCAGTTCTGCGCCGCCGCAGCGGGTGGCCGCATCGCAGACCATTCGCATGCCTTGTCATAGGCATGGCCCAGGCGCAACACCGCCAGGTCGGCATTGACCGGGCCGGCCAGTTGCAAGCCCATCGGCAAGCCCTGCGCGCCAAAGCCGGCGCGCAGGTTGAGCGTCGGCACGCCGGCCAGGGTGAAGGGCGTGACGATCTCCATCCAGTGGTGATAGGTCTTGCTGGGCACGTCGGCCACGTGCGGAGGCCAGTGCAGTTCGGCGTCGAAGGGGAACATCTGTGCCGTCGGCGCGGCCACGAAATCGAACTGTTCGTAGAGGCGCACGAAGGCCCGGTAGACGTTCGACCTGAACATCGTGGCCTGGTGCAGCGACGCGGCATCGAGTTGCTTGCCCTGCTCCATTTCCCACAAGGCCTCGGGCTTGATGTGCATGTGAAATGCGGGGTCGGAGCCCAGTGCGCTGAGCTTGCCGCTGACGATGAGCTGGCGCAGGCGAAGCCAGGCGGTCCAGTTCTGCTCGCGGGGAACGTCGAGCACGCACGGCTCGACCTCGCAGCCCAGCGAGCGGAATGTCTGCAACGCGGATTCGCACAAATCGCGCACGCCGGCCTCGACGGGCAGGTCGGGCCAGATGCTGCCGAGCCATCCGATGCGCAAGCCCTTCGCGTCGCCGCTCAGGTCCAGCGCGTCGGCGGAGGGCAGGGCGTCGGTCATGGAGAGCGGCACGCGTGCGTCGAAGCCGGCCTGTACGCACAGCAGACGTGCCGTGTCTTCGACCGTGCGGCCCATCGGGCCGTCGCAGCCCAGTTGCTGAAAAAACAGCTCTTCGTCAGGCGAGCCCGGCACGCGGCCGCGCGAGGGGCGCATGCCGATCACGTTATTGAACGCGGCGGGGTTGCGCAGCGACCCCATCATGTCGCTGCCATCGGCCACCGGGAGCATTCCCAGCGCGATCGCCACCGCCGCGCCGCCGCTGCTGCCGCCGGCCGTCTTTGTCGGGTCCCAGGCATTGCGGGTGACGCCGAAGACCTTGTTGTAAGTGTGCGAGCCGAGGCCGAACTCGGGTGTGTTGGTCTTGCCGATGATGACGGCACCCGCCGCGCGTGCGCGGGCGACATGCAGGCTGTCGACGCGGGCCGGGCTCTTCGGCGCGAGCGGCGAGCCCATTGACGTGGGCAGGCCGATGGCATGGCTGAGGTCTTTCACCGCCAGCGGAAAGCCGTGCATCCAGCCCATGCGCTCGCCGCGCGCGAGCTGCGCATCGCGTTCGCGGGCATCGGCAAGGCAGGCGTCCGGGTCGCGCCGCGAGACGATCGCGTTGAAGCGCGGGTTCAGCGCATCGATGCGTGCGAGCGAGGCTTGCATGACTTCGACACAGGACACGTCCCGGCTCGCAATGCGGCGGGAGAGTTCGGTGGCGTCGAGTTCGGACAGTTGGGCGGTTGGCATGGCACCGGCATCGTAGCCCCGCTATATCTGAGCGCAAGGGCGCGCAGGTTTGGAGTTTTCCCTGCCTCGACAAGGCACTTCAAGCTCATGCCGCAAGAACATAATGTGCCGACTTATGGAAACCAAGTGGCTGGAAGATTTCGTCAGTCTGGCTGAAACGCGCAGCTTCAGCCGTTCCGCCCAACTGCGGCACGTGACACAGCCGGCGTTCTCGCGGCGCATCCAGGCGCTCGAAGGCTGGGCTGGCACCGATCTGGTCGACCGCACCTCCTATCCCACGAGCCTGACGCCGGCGGGGCAGACGCTCTACGGCCAGGCGCTGGAGATGCTGCAGGGCCTACAGAGCACGCGCGCCATGTTGCGCGGCCACACCGCGGCGGCGCAGGACGTCATCGAGTTTGCGGTGCCGCACACGCTGGCTTTCACCTTCTTCCCGGCATGGGTCACGATGCTGCGCGAGCGCTTCGGGCCGATCAAGAGCCGGCTGATCGCGCTCAACGTTCATGACGCGGTGCTGCGCCTGGTGGAAGGCAGTTGCGATTTGCTCATCTCCTACCAGCACCCTTCGCAGCCGCTGCAACTCGACGCCAACCGCTACGAAATGGTGAGCCTCGGCAACGAGCGGGTGTCGGCCTGGGTCAAGCCCGATGCCGACGGCGCGCCGTGCTACCGGCTGCCGGGCCGCGCCGGGCGGCCGCTGCCATACCTGGGCTACGCGCCGGGCGCCTACCTGGGGCGCGTGGTGGACCAGTTGCTCAAGCAGTCGGGTACCGCGATCCATCTCGACCGTGTGTATGAAACCGACATGGCCGAAGGTCTCAAGGTGATGGCGCTGGAAGGCCATGGCGTCGCCTTCCTCCCGTACAGCGCGGTGCGCCGCGAGGTGAAGGCTCGCCGGCTGGTGAGCGCGTTGCCGCCGGAGATGGACGGCCTCGACGTCACGCTCGAGATCCAGGCCTATCGCGAGCGGCCCGGCGCGGCGCCGGCTGCAAAGTCTTCGGGGCGGGCGGCCAAGGGCGCCGCCACGGATGCCGTGCCCGCCAGCAAGAGCGCGGCCGATGCGCTGTGGGCCTACCTGCGGGCCAGTCCGGTCGCGGTGACGCGCGGCAACGCCGCGTGAAGCATCCATGACGATCCTGCATGACGGCGCCCGCATACGGCATTGGCGCACGTCGGCACGCGAACATACAGTCGCCGCAGTCTTGCTGTCATGCACTCATCCACCTGCGCGCCGGGAGTGCGCATCTCTTAAAGTCGAGGCCTAGCAATGGATTCCAACTTTCGTACCGAACACGACTTCCTCGGTGAAAAGCAGATTCCCGCAGTCGCTTACTGGGGCGTGCACACGGCCCGTGCGGTCGAGAACTTTGCGATCTCCGGTACGCGCGTGTCGGCCATGCCCGACCTGGTGCGCGCGCTGGCCCACGTGAAGAAGGCCGCGGCGCGTGCCAATGCCGACCTCGGCGCGCTCGACCGGGAGCGCGCGGGCGCGATCATCCTGGCATGCGAAGACCTGATCGAGGGCAAGCTGCTCAACGAATTCGTGGTCGACGTGATCCAGGGCGGCGCGGGCACCTCGACCAACATGAACGCGAACGAGGTGATCTGCAACCTCGCGCTCGAAAAGATCGGTCACGAGAAGGCGCGCTACGACGTGCTGCATCCGAACGATCACGTCAACGCGTCGCAGAGCACCAACGACGTCTATCCGACGGCCGTGCGGCTCGCGCTGTGGTTTGCGATCGGCCGGCTTCTCGTCTGCATGGCCAACCTGCGCCAGAGCTTCGAAGCCAAGGCGCTCGAATTCCGCGATGTGCTGAAGATCGGCCGCACCCAGTTGCAGGACGCCGTGCCGATGACGCTGGGCCAGGAATTCCTGACCTACGCGATCATGATCGGCGAGGACGAGGAGCGCCTTTCCGAGGCCCGCGCGCTGATCGAGGAAATCAACCTCGGCGCGACCGCCATCGGCACCGGCATCAATGCGCCGCACGGCTATGCCAACCTGGCCTGCCAATACCTGGCGGAGCAGACGCAGGTTCCGCTGAAGCAGGCCGCCAACCTGATCGAGGCCACGCAGGACACCGGCGCCTTCGTGCAACTGTCGGGCGTGCTCAAGCGGGTCGCCACCAAGCTCAGCAAGACCTGCAACGACCTGCGCCTGCTCTCCAGCGGGCCGCAGGCCGGCTTCGGCGAGATCCGCCTGCCGGCGCGACAGGCCGGTTCGTCGATCATGCCGGGCAAGGTCAATCCAGTGATTCCGGAAGTGATGAACCAGGTCGCATTCGAGGTCATCGGCAACGACATCACCGTCACGCTGGCGTCGGAGGCGGGGCAATTGCAGCTCAACGCCTTCGAGCCGATCATGGGCTGGAGCCTGTTCAAGAGCATCCAGCACCTGGGCAACGCCTGCATCACGCTGCAGAAGAACTGCGTGGAAGGCATCGAGGCCAACCACGAGTTCCTGGCGAAGCGGGTGCGCGAGTCGGTCACGCTGGTCACGGCGCTGAATCCGATCATCGGCTACGAGAAGGCCGCGCTGATCGCCAAGACCGCGCTCAAGTCCGGCGGCCCCATCGATGAGGTGGCCGAGGCGCTGGGCATCATGACGCGCGAGCAGATGGCTGCGCTGCTGGTGCCCGAGCACCTGACGCAGCCGGTGCGGCTGGTCAAACCGGTTCCGCCGGCGGCGATTCCTTCGGGCACAAAGCCTGCTTAGCATTCGATGCAATTGCGCTGTGCGTCGATCCCGCAGGGTGCCTTGCGCACCAGAACCGGGCGCGGGTATTCCCGAGAACGTGGATGCTTAGAATTTCGGACGATGTGCCACCATTTATCCAAGGAGTCTTCATGAAGAAACAGCTACTGGTTCTTGCCATTTCCGCCGTCGCCGCAAGCGGGGCATTCGCGGAAGAGACGCTGGCCAAGATCAAGGCCTCGGGCGTCATCACCGAAGGCGTGCGCGAATCGTCAGGCCTGTCGTACACGCTGGGCAACGGCCAGTACACCGGCTTTCACTACGACGTTTGCGCCAACATCATCAAGGACCTTGAAAAGGTCGTTGGCAAGAAGCTGGAAACCAAGTACCAGCCGGTGACCTCGCAGAACCGCGTGCCGCTGGTGCAGAACGGCACCGTCGACCTGGAGTGCGGATCCACCACCAACAACGCCACCCGCGCCAAGGACGTGTCCTTCGCCGTGACCACCTACGTGGAAGAAGTGCGCATCGCCGTCAAGGCCAACTCGGGCATCTCGTCGATCAAGGACCTGAACGGCAAGACCGTGGCCACGACCACCGGCACCACGTCGGTCCAGACGCTGCGCAAGAATGAACGCGCCGGCGGCATCGACTTCAAGGAACTCTATGGCAAGGACCACTCCGACAGCTTCCTGCTGCTCGAATCGGGCCGCGCCGATGCGTTCGTGATGGACGGTTCCATCCTGGCCTCGAACATCGCCAAGGCCAAGTCGCCTGCCGACTACAAGATCGTCGGCGAAGTGCTGAGCGTCGAGCCGATCGCCATCATGATCCGCAAGGACGACCCGGCATTCAAGAAGGCCGTGGACGACAGCATCAAGAACCAGATCAAGAGCGGCGACCTGGCCAAGCTATGGGACAAGTGGTTCCTGAAGCCGATTCCGCCGGCAAACGTGACGATCAACCTGCCCTTGTCGCAAGCCACCAAGGATGCGTGGGCGAATCCGAACGACAAGCCGATGGAAGACTATCAGGCCAAGAAGTGATCGCACTGCGACGCTGACTTGCAGGACGCCCGCCAACTCGGCGGGCGTCTTACTTCACATCGGCGCTCGCCGACTTTCGATGTTTTAGAGGAGACTCCCGATGGGAAACTGGGCTTGGCTAACAGAGGATCCGGGGGGCAAGCACCCGACGTACTGGGAGTGGATGCTGAGTGCGTGGGGCTGGACGGTGTCTGTCGCCCTGTTGGCGCTGGTGGTGGCCCTGGTGCTGGGCTCGCTGATCGGCATCATCCGCACGCTGCCTGACAACCCCTGGCTGGTTCGATTCGGCAACGCCTGGGTCGAGTTGTTTCGCAACATTCCGCTGCTGGTGCAGATCTTCCTTTGGTACCACGTGATTCCGGCCCTGGTCCCGTTCATGAAGGGCGTGCCGCCGTTCATGCTGGTGGTGCTGGCGCTGGGTTTCTTCACGTCGGCGCGCATCGCCGAGCAAGTGCGCTCGGGCATCCAGGCGCTGCCCAAGGGCCAGCGCTACGCGGGCATGGCGGTGGGGTTTACCACGCCGCAGTACTACCGCTACGTGATCCTGCCGATGGCCTATCGCATCATCATGCCGCCGCTCACGAGCGAGACGATGAACATCTTCAAGAACTCGTCGGTGGCCTTCGCGGTCTCGATCGCCGAGATGACGATGTTCGCGATGCAGGTGCAGGAAGAAACGTCGCGCGGCATCGAGGTCTACCTGGCCGTGACGGCGCTCTACGTGATTTCCGCGCTGGCCATCAACCGGCTCATGTCGTTCATCGAGAGGAAGACCCGCGTGCCGGGCTTCATCGTTTCGGCCGGCGGCGGGGGGCATTGAGATGAAGCACCCCCGAAGCGCCTGCGGCGCCTCCCCCTCCAGGGGGCGCACCCAGCGGCCCGGCAAAGCCGGTTCCGCGGGGGAAATCAAGCACCCCCGAAGCGCCTGCGGCGCCTCCCCCTCCAGGGGGCGCACCCAGCGGCCCGGCAAAGCCGGTTCCGCGGGTGCCCACGAACAGACTTCGCCGTGCTCGTCCTGTGTTCATGCGTCGCGGGAGACGCTCGGCGTCATGGAGCAACTGAAATGATGCATCTCGACCTCTCCTTCTACAACTGGGACGTCATCAGCAGTTTCGTCCTGAAGGGCTTCTACTTCAGCCTGACGCTGACGCTGGTGGCCACGGTGGGTGGCGTGATCTTCGGCACCTTGCTCGCGCTGATGCGCCTGTCCGGCAAGAAGTGGCTGGACGCGCCCGCCGCGGTGTACGTCAACGGCATGCGCAGCATTCCCCTGGTGATGGTGATCCTGTGGTTCTTCCTGCTGATGCCGGCGTCGTTCTACGCGCTGTTCGGCAAGGCGGGCGTCAACTACCGCTCGGAAATATCGGCGGTGATCACCTTCATCGCCTTCGAAGCCGCTTACTTCAGCGAGATCATGCGCGCGGGCATCCAGTCGATTCCGCGCGGCCAGGTCCATGCCGCGCAGGCGATGGGCATGACCTATGGCCAGCAGATGAAGCTGGTGATCCTGCCGCAGGCGTTCCGCAACATGCTGCCGGTGCTGCTGACGCAGACCATCATCCTGTTCCAGGACACTTCGCTGGTGTATGCCATCGGCGCGTACGATTTGCTCAAGGGCTTCGAGACGGCGGGCAAGAACTTCGGACGGCCGATCGAGGCCTACCTGCTGGCTGCCGTCGTGTATTTCATCCTCTGCTACGCGCTGTCCTATCTCGTCAAGCGCCTGCACAAGAAGATCGCCATCATCCGATGATCGGAGTTAAGAAATGATTGAAATCAAGAACGTTTCCAAGTGGTACGGCCCGGTCCAGGTGCTCAACGATTGCTCGGTCAGCATCAAGCAGGGCGACGTGGTCGTGGTCTGCGGCCCGTCGGGCTCGGGCAAGTCGACGCTGATCAAGACGGTGAACGCGCTCGAGCCCTTCCAGAAGGGCGAGATCACGGTCAACGGAATTGCGCTGCACGACCCCAAGACCAACCTGCCACAGCTGCGCTCCAAGGTGGGCATGGTGTTCCAGCACTTCGAGCTGTTCCCGCACCTGTCGGTGACCGAGAACCTGACGATCGCGCAGATCAAGGTGCTCGGCCGCAGCCCTGAGGAAGCCAAGACGCGTGGCCTGAAGATGCTCGATCGCGTGGGTCTGATGGCGCACAAGGACAAGTTCCCGGGTCAGCTGTCCGGCGGCCAGCAGCAGCGCGTGGCGATTGCCCGCGCACTGAGCATGGACCCGATCGTGATGCTGTTCGACGAACCCACCTCGGCGCTCGACCCCGAGATGGTGGGCGAAGTGCTCGACGTGATGGTGACGCTGGCCAGGGAAGGCATGACCATGATGGTGGTCACGCACGAAATGGGCTTTGCCCGCAAGGTGGCCAGCCGCGTGATCTTCATCGACGTGGGCGGCCGCATCCTGGAAGACTGCTCGAAGGACGAGTTCTTCAGCCATCCGGAAAACCGCCAGCCGCGCACCAAGGATTTCCTGAACAAGATCCTGGCGCACTGAACCCTGCGCTTGCGCACCATTGAAAGCCCCCTTCGCGGGGCTTTTTCGCTTGTGGCACCGCCGACGAAGATGGCCGCACCCGGCGGCCTCGGATCAAAGCCGCTGCAGATGCGGGTGCTTCGCAAAAAGTTCCGCCGCCCAGTCGACGAAGGCCCGCACCTTCGGACTCAGGTGCCGGTTGGGCGGATACACCACGTGAACCGGCAACGGGTCGCGCGTCCAGTCGGGCAGCACCTCGACCAGTTCGCCCCGCTCGATGTGCGGCGCGGCCTGGAAGGTCACGCATTGCGAGATGCCGAAGCCGGCCAGCACCGAGGCAAGGTGCGCATTGCTCTCGTTCACCGACACGCGGTATGTCACCGACAACTCGATTCGCTCGTCGCCCTTGATGAACTCGTGCGGGTAGTTGCGTCGCGAATTCGACGCGAAGAAGCCGACGACGTGGTGCCGTTTTTCCAGATCGCCCGGATGCTGCGGCATGCCGTAGCGCTGGATGTAGGCCGGCGATGCCACCGTCGTGAATGGCATGGTGCCGATGCGCCGCGCCACCAGCGATTGGTCGGACAGGTCGCCGGCGCGGATCACGCAGTCGACGTTCTCGCCGATCAGGTCCACCGGCCGGTCGGTCACCCCGAGGTCGACCTGGATGTCCGGATACTGGTCGCAAAAGCCTTGCAGCGCCGGGATGATGATCATCTTGGCGGTGGACGAGCCCACGTCCACCCGCAGCCGCCCCTTCGGGCTGGCCTGCGCGTTGGTCATGCTCGATTCGAGGTCGTCGAAGTCGTTCAGCAGGCGCGCGGCGCGCTCGTAATAGGCGGCACCGTCCGGCGTGACGGTGACGCGGCGCGTGGTGCGGTTCAGCAGTTTCACCTGCACCCGTTCCTCCAGCGCCTGGATCTGCTTGGTGACCGTGCCCTTGGGCAAGTCGAGCGAATCTGCAGCCCGCGTGAAGTTGCCGGCTTCGACAACCCGGACGAAGGCGCGCATCGCGTGAATGGGGTCCATGGGTCAACTCCTGGGGCCCCGGCCATGTCGCCGGGGGAGCGGGATTCTCAGAGCGAAAACCCGCGATTGTTCATTGTGCGGAAACAGAGTGGGATGCTCGAGGCTGATTTCAACCCACTGAAGGCGCCTAGTATTCCAACCATCGCAGTTTTGTATTGACCCTTCGCAGGTACACCCATGTCACCCCGTCCATTGTTGCCCGCCGAGAACGCCGAAGCGTCGAGTGCCGCCGAATGCGACATCACGATCGAATTGCCGAAGCGTGGTGCGGTAAAGGCGCGCACCTACGGGGAGCGCACGGGCGTCGTCGGGTCGCCGCTGGTCCTGCATTTCCACGGCGGCACGTTTGCATGCGGTGATCTCGACGACGGACGCATGGTGGCGCGATTGCTGGCCGGCACCGGTGCGGTCGTCGTTTCGGTGGCCTATCCGCTGGCACCGGAGAACCCGTTTCCCGGCGCAATCGAACTGGGTTTCGACGTGCTGGAGTGGCTCTACAAGAACCGGGTGAAGCTTGGCGGCAAGGGTGCGCGGATGTTCCTCGCGGGCGAAGAGGCCGGCGGCAATCTGGCAGCGGCCGTTGCCCTGATTGCGCGTGACCGCGGCCATCCGCCGCTCGCGGGGCAGATCCTCTTGTCGCCGATGCTCGACCCCTGTACTGGAACGCCGTCGCTGCGCAAGGCGATGGACGACGCAGTGCAATGCAAGTGGGCAGCCGGCTGGGCCAAGTACCTCGGCCGTCCCAAGGATGCGATGCATCCCTATGCGGTGCCGGGCGCGTCGCTCCGGCTCGGCCAGTTGGCACCCACGCTGGTGCTGGTCGGGCAGGACGATGCGATGCGCGATGAAGCGATGACCTATGCGGGCCGCCTGCGTGAAGCGGGCAACGAGGTGCAGAGCATCGTGTTGCCGCCAGCCTCGCAATGGGCCGAGGCATTGTCACAGGGCGCCAGCGGCGAGTGTCCGTGCGCCGTGACGGTGAAACAGCACTTCCGCGAGTTTTTCAGCGCAACGACGCCGCCCCCGGCGAACTGAGACCGACGACGACGGGGCCGCCCGCATGAGCGCCGGCCGCCGGGATTCCAGGCCGACAGAGACCTCGGCTCTTTTTACAAGACAAATGCTTTCTGGCGCCCCCCCGCGCCGGCTGGCCCTTCGCTTTCCCGAATTGACCCAAAGGACGAAACATCATGACCAAGCAACAAATTACTTCCGCGGCGCGCAAGGGCCTGTGGCCGGCCATCACCGGCCTGACGGCGGTCGTGGCCGTTGCTTCCGCGTTGTTTGGGGGCATGCATTCGATGCAGGCCGAGGCCAGCAGCCCGCCAGCCGCGCCGCAGGCCATTCCTGTGTCGGTGGCGGCGGTGGCTGCCAGCGACGTCACGGCGTGGGACGAGTTCTCGGGCCGGCTCGAAGCGGTCGAACGCGTCGACGTGCGCTCTCGCGTGGCCGGCGCGGTGCAGGCGGTTCACTTCAAGGAAGGCTCGCTGGTGAAGCAGGGCGAGTTGCTGATCACCATCGACCCTGCGCCCTACGCAGCCGACGTGGACCGCGCCGAAGCGCAGGTTGCGGCAGCGCAAGCCCGCGTGACTCAGGCCCACAGCGAGCAGGAACGCGCCAGCCGCTTGTGGAACGAGCAAGCCATCGCGCAGCGCGAGTTCGACGAGCGCAGCAATGGCAAGCGCGAGGCGGAGGCCAACCTGCGCGCCGCGCAGGCGGCCTTGCAGACGGCGCGGCTGAGCCTCGGCTACACGCAAGTGAGGGCGCCGGTGTCGGGCCGCATCGGCAAGCTCGAAGTCACGGTCGGCAACCTCGTCGCAGCGGGCCCGGGGGCACCGGTGCTGACCACGCTGGTGTCGGTGAGCCCGATCTACGCAAGCTTCGATGCCGATGAATCCGTGATCGTCAAGGCGCTGAAGGACCTGCCCGGCGGCGCCAGCGCACGCAACCTGATCGAGCAGATTCCGGTGCAGATGGGCACCGCTGCCAGCACCGGCACGCCCATCGAAGGCAGGCTGCAGCTCATCGACAACCAGGTCGATGCCCGCAGCGGCACGGTGCGCGTGCGCGCCGCCTTCGACAACAAGGACGGCGCGTTGATCCCCGGCCAGTTCGCCCGGATCCGCATGGGCCAGGCCAGGAGCAGCAACGTGATGCTGGTGAGCGAACGCGCCATCGGTACCGACCAGAACAAGAAGTACGTGATGGTCGTCAACGGCGACAACAAGACCGAGTACCGCGAGGTCACGCTCGGCGCGCCTGCCAACGGATTGCGCGTGGTGGCCAGCGGCCTCAAGGTCGGCGAGCGCATCGTGGTCAACGGCCTGCAGCACGTGCGCCCCGGCGCGCTGGTGGCGCCGCAGACCGTGCCGATGGATGCGACTGCCCAGGCGCCCGCGGCCAGCAAGGTCGTCGCCTCGAATTCCTGAAGCGCCCGGGCGCTTCTGAAAGCACATCATGAATCTCTCGAAATTCTTCATCGACCGGCCTATCTTTGCTGGCGTGTTGTCGGTGCTGATGCTCATCGCCGGCCTGCTCGCGCTGCGCAGCCTGCCGATCTCCGAGTACCCGGAAGTCTCGCCGCCCTCGGTGGTGGTACGCGCGCAATACCCTGGCGCGAACCCCAAGGTGATAGCCGAGACCGTCGCGTCGCCGTTGGAGGAATCGATCAATGGCGTCGAAGGCATGCTCTACATGGGCAGCCAGGCGACCACCGACGGCGTGATGACGCTGACGGTGACGTTCCAGCTTGGCACCGACCCGGACAAGGCGCAGCAACTGGTGCAGAACCGCGTCTCGCAGGCCGAGCCGCGGCTGCCCGAGGAAGTGCGCCGGCTCGGCATCACGACCGTCAAGAGTGCGCCAGACCTGACGATGGTGGTGCACCTCGTGTCGCCGAACGATCGCTACGACATCAACTACCTGCGCAACTACGCGGTGCTGAACGTGAAGGACCGGCTCGCGCGCATCCAGGGCGTGGGCCAGGTGCAGATCTTCGGTGGTGGCGAGTACTCGATGCGCGTCTGGCTCGACCCGCAGAAGGTTGCGCAGCGCGGGCTCTCGGCGAGCGACGTGGTGAATGCGATCCGCAGCCAGAACATCCAGGCTGCGGCCGGTGTGGTGGGTGCCTCGCCAGGGCTCTCGGGCGTCGACATGCAGTTGTCGATCAACGCCCAAGGCCGTCTGCAGAACGAGGAAGAGTTCGGCGACATCATCGTGAAGACCGGTGGCGATGGCGCAGTCACGCGGCTGCGCGACATCGGCCGGCTCGAGCTTGGCGCGGCCGACTATTCGCTGCGCTCGCTGTTGAACAACGACGCGGCGGTCGGCATGGGCGTGTTCCAGGCGCCGGGCTCGAATGCGCTCGACATCTCGGCCAATGTGCGCAAGACGATGGACGAGCTGGCGAAGAACATGCCCGAAGGCGTGGAATACCGCATCGCCTATGACCCCACGCAGTTCGTGCGCGCGTCCATCGAATCGGTGCTGCACACGCTGCTCGAGGCGATCGCGCTCGTGGTGCTGGTGGTGATCCTCTTCCTGCAGACCTGGCGCGCGTCGATCATCCCGCTGCTGGCCGTGCCGATCTCGGTGATCGGGACGTTTGCGATGTTGCATGTACTGGGCTTCTCGATCAATGCGCTGAGCCTGTTCGGGTTGGTGCTGGCGATCGGCATCGTGGTGGACGATGCGATCGTGGTGGTCGAGAACGTGGAGCGCAACATCGAGGCGGGGCTGACGCCGCGCGAGGCGACGTACCGGGCAATGCGCGAGGTGTCGGGGCCGATCATCGCGATTGCGTTGGTGCTGGTCGCGGTGTTCGTGCCGCTGGCGTTCATCACCGGCCTCACGGGCCAGTTCTATCGGCAGTTCGCGGTGACCATCGCGATTTCGACGGTGATCTCGGCGATCAACTCGCTGACGTTGTCGCCCGCGCTCGCGGCCTTGCTGCTGCGCGGCCATGACCATCCGAAGGACGCACTCACGCGCGGCATGGACCGCGTGTTCGGCTGGCTGTTTCGCGGATTCAATCGCCTGTTCCATCGCGGCTCCGAGGCCTACAGCGGTGGTGTCAAGAACGTCATCTCGCGCAAGACGCTGATGCTCGTGATCTACCTTGCTCTGATCGGCGTGACCTTCGGCCTGTTCAAGGCCGTGCCGAGCGGCTTCGTGCCGGCGCAGGACAAGCAATACCTCATCGGCTTTGCACAACTGCCCGACGGCGCCACGCTCGACCGCACCGAGGACGTGATCCATCGCATGGGCGACATCATGAAGAAGAACCCGAACGTTCAGGATGCGGTCGCGTTCCCGGGCCTGTCGATCAACGGCTTCACCAACAGCTCCAACTCGGGCATCGTGTTCGCGACGCTCAAGCCCTTCGACGAGCGCAAGCGGCCCGACCAGAGCGGCGGTGCCGTCGCGGGCCAGTTGAACCAGCAGTTCGCGGGTATCCAGGATGCATTCATCGTGATGTTCCCGCCGCCGCCGGTGGCGGGGCTGGGCACCACGGGCGGCTTCAAGCTGCAACTGGAAGACCGCGCCTCGCTCGGCTACGACGAGATGGACGCGGCCGTGAAGGCCTTCATGGCGAAGGCCTCGAAGGCGCCTGAACTGGCCGGCATGTTCACGAGCTGGCAGGTCAACGTGCCGCAGCTCTATGCCGACATCGACCGCACCAAGGCGCGCCAGCTCGGCGTGCCCGTGACGGACATCTTCGACACCATGCAGATCTACCTCGGCAGCCTGTATGCGAACGACTTCAACAAGTTCGGCCGTACCTACAGCGTGCGCGTTCAGGCCGATGCGCCGTATCGTGCGCGCGCCGAGGACATCGGGCTGCTGAAGGTGCGCTCCAACTCCGGCGAGATGGTGCCGCTGTCGGCGCTGATGAAGGTCAATTCGAGCTTCGGCCCTGAGCGCGCCATGCGCTACAACGGCTACCTTGCGGCGGACATCAACGGTGGCCCCGCGCCGGGCTATTCGTCGGGCCAGGCGCAGGACGCGGTCGAGCGCATTGCGGCCGAGACGCTGCCCAAGGGCATCGGCTTCGAATGGACCGAGCTGACGTACCAGGAGATCCTTGCGGGCAACTCGGCGGTGCTGGTGTTCCCGCTCGCGATCCTGCTGGTGTTCCTCGTGCTCGCCGCGCAGTATGAAAGCCTGACGCTGCCGCTCGCGATCATCCTGATCGTGCCGATGGGCCTGCTCGCCGCGATGACCGGCGTGTGGATATCGAACGGCGACAACAACGTGTTCACGCAGATCGGATTGATCGTGCTGGTGGGCCTCAGTGCGAAGAACGCGATCCTGATCGTGGAGTTCGCGAGGGAACTGGAGTTCGCGGGCCGAACGCCGATACAGGCCGCGATCGAGGCGAGCCGGCTTCGCCTGCGCCCGATCCTGATGACCTCGCTGGCCTTCGTGATGGGTGTGCTGCCGCTGGTGCTCTCGACCGGCGCCGGCGCCGAGATGCGCAGCGCGATGGGCGTGGCCGTGTTCGCCGGGATGATCGGCGTGACCGCCTTCGGCCTGTTCCTCACACCGGTGTTCTATGTCGCGCTGCGCAAGCTGACCGGCAACCGGCCGCTCAAGCTGCATGGCGAGGTGCCGCACCTCGAAGCGTTCAAGACGGGCGCCGGTGGCGGCGCACTGCACGCGCAGCCAGCGGCGCCGCACGAGTCGCATGAATGAATGAGGCAGGAGTTCCGACCATGACAACGAACCGTATTTCTTCCGCCTTGCGTGGCGCATTGCTGCCGCTGGTGGCCGCTCTCGTGCTGGCCGGTTGTGCTTCGACCGCGGACCTGTCGTCCGGTGTCACCACGCCGGCGCAATTCAGGGAGCAGGCGGCGGCCAACGTTTCAAGTACGCCAGTGCAAGCCGATGGCGCGTGGTGGCGTGCCTTCAACGACGGCGAACTCGACACGCTGGTCGAGCGTGCCGCGGTCGCCAACACCACCGTGCAACAGGCTGCCGCCCGGCTGGCGGAAGCACGCGCCGTCGCCCGCGCTGTCGACGCCGATCGTTCGGTGCAAGTCGGGCTCGGCGCCGGCGGGATTCGCGGCGCGGGCCTGGACCGTGGCGACGGCAGCAAGCGGGCAGCGTCGCTGATCACCGCCGGCGCCACGGTGTCCTACGAAGTCGACCTGTTCGGCCGCCTCTCGGGCGCCAGCAACGCCGCCGCGCTCGATGCGCAATCGCGCGAAGCCCTGCTGCAAAGTGCGCGTCTTCTGGTGCAGGCCGAGGTGGCGCAGAGCTACCTCGCGCTGCGCGCGCTCGACGACGAGCGTGCCATCGTGCGCGATACGGTCGAGGCCTACCGCGGCACGCTCAGCGTGACCCAGAGCCGCTACCGCGCCGGCGATCTGGCCGAACTCGACGTGGTGCGCGTGCAGACCGAACTGGCCTCGAACGAATCCGACGCGCTTGCGCTGGACCGCCAGCGCGCGCAACTCGAGCACGCGCTCGCAGTGCTCACCGGAGCGGTGCCGTCGCAGTTCAGCGTGAGCACCGCCGAATGGACGACCGCGCTGCCGTCGATTCCCGCGGGGCTTCCGTCGACCGTGCTCGAGCGCAGGCCCGACGTCGCCGCTGCGCAAAGAACGGTAGAAGCCGCCCAGGCCCGCGTCGGCGTGGCGAAGACGGCATGGTTCCCGACGTTCTCGTTGACGGGTGCCGGTGGATACGCGTCGTCGGACTTGGGTGACCTGTTGAAGTGGTCGGCCCGGTCGTGGGGCATCGGTGCGCTGGCGTCGTTGCCGCTGCTCGACGGCGGCCGGCGCGAAGCGGACTTGAAGGGCGCATCGGCCCGGCTCGACGGGGCCCTCGTGAGCTATCGCGAGCAGGTGCTCGTTGCGTTCAGGGAGGTCGAAGATCAACTCGCGGCGCTGCGCCTGCTCGACGAACAGTCGGTGGTGCAGGCCCGCGCGGTGGCCTCGGCCCGCCGGGCCACGGTGCTGAGCGATGCGCGGTACCGCAATGGCTACGTCAGCCAACTCGACTTGCTCGATGCGCGCCGCAGCGAACTGCAGAACCGTCGCCAGGCGCTGCAGGTGAAATCGGCGCAATACCAGGCGACGGTGGCGCTGATCCGTTCGCTGGGCGGCGGCTGGGATGCGCCGGCGGTGGTCGGTGAGGCTGCGGGGAAACCTGTCGTCGCCGCTTTGCGGTAAGTCTTCCGCCGGCCGGCGCGCGGCCGGATTCGCGGGCGAAACACGGCAGCGGGCGAAGGCGTGGATGCCGCGGACGGCGAAGTGCAATGCCTTGCGACGCGCGTGCAGGGCATGGCAGGTGATTCGCAAGCATGGCCGCGGGAGTCATGTCGCCGGCGCCCGCCGCGCGATGGGACAATCGCCGCCATGACCAGCCCCGCAGACACCCTCACCATCACCCGCCCCGACGACTGGCACCTGCACGTGCGCGACGGCGCCGCGCTCGAAGCCGTTGTGCCGCACTCGGCGCGCCAGTTCGGCCGCGCGCTGATCATGCCCAACCTGCGCCCGCCCGTAACCACTGCGCAGCAGGCGATGGACTACCGCGATCGCATCCTGGCCGCCGTGCCCGATGGCATGAAGTTCGACCCGGTGATGTCGCTCTACCTCACCGACAAACTGCCGCCCGAGGAGATCGCGCTCGCCTCCCAGGCCGGCGTGCGCGCGCTCAAGCTCTATCCGGCCGGCGCCACCACCAACAGCGATGCCGGCGTGACCGACATCCGCAAGACGTACAGGACGCTGGAGGCGATGCAGAAGCACGGCCTGCTGCTGCTGGTGCACGGCGAGGTCACCGACCCGGCGGTCGACCTGTTCGACCGCGAGGCGGTCTTCGTCGACCGCGTGTTGATCCCGTTGCGGCGCGACTTCCCCGAACTCAAGGTCGTCTTCGAGCACCTGACCACGAAAGAGGGTGCCCACTACGTGCGCGACGGCGGGCCCTTCACCGCGGCCACGATCACGGCGCACCACCTGCTCTACAACCGCAATGCCATCTTCACCGGCGGCATCCGCCCGCACTACTACTGCCTGCCGGTGCTCAAGCGCGAGGTGCACCGCGTCGCGCTGGTCGAGGCGGCCACCAGCGGCAGCGACCGCTTCTTCCTCGGCACCGACAGCGCCCCGCACGCGGCCCACCTGAAGGAGCATGCACAGGGCTGCGCCGGCTGCTTCACCGCGCTGACCGCCGTCGAGTTGTATGCCGAGGCCTTCGACGGTGCCGGCGCGCTGGACAAGCTCGAAGGCTTTGCCAGCTTCCACGGCGCCGACTTCTACGGCCTGCCGCGCCGCACCGACACCATCACGCTGAAGCGCGAAAGCTGGACAGTGCCCGAGGCCGTGCCGTACGGCGACACGGTAGTCAAGCCCCTGTGCGGCGGCGAGACGCTCAACTGGAAGCTCTTGCCATGAACCCCATGCTCAAGGTGATGCTCCTCATCGACGCCGACAACGTCTCGGCCGACGTGATGGAGCAGGCCGTGCACAAGGTACTGGCCGAGCACGGCCAGTTGCATGTGCGCCGCGCCTACTGCACTGCCGAAGTCGCCTTGAAGCATCAAGCGCTGTTCAAGCGTCTAGGCGTGCGGCCGATGGTGAACCTTGCCGCCGGCAAGAACAGCACCGACATCGCGCTGGCCGTAGACGCGATGGACCTGGCCGTCATCGAGCGTCCGCAGGTCGTCTACCTGGTGTCGTCGGACTCCGACTTCGCCCCGCTCGTGATCCGCCTGCGCGAGAAAGGCTGCCGTGTCTGCGGCATCGGCCAGCAAGGCAAGACGGGCGACGAAACCACCGCGGCCTACGACGACTTCACGGACTTGCAGCACCACGACAAGTCCGGCCGCGCCAGTGCCTCGTCCGCGGCGCCTTCGGTGCCTGTCGCGCGTGCGGCCGGCCGCAAGACCACGGCAAAGGCTGCCGCGAGTGGCGCCGCAGCAAAGGTTCCGCGTGCCAAGGCTGTGCCCGCGGCCAAGAAGGCGGCCACGAAGAATGCGGCGAAGAAGTCCCAAAAGGAGTCGGCCGCCTCGGAGGCTGCCGAGTTCATTCTCCAAGCCGTGCCCGCGTTGCGCGGCGGCAGCGAGGTCGCGCTTAACGACGTGGCCCAGGCACTGCGCGCGGCCAAGTTGCTTGGCAAGCATGCGAGTTCCATCAAGCTGTTCGAGAAGCTGCCGGCGGAATTCGCCGTGTTGCAGCATCCGGACCGCATCCGCTGGATCGGCGCGCCCGCACCCTGAGCGTGGCGCCCATCGATTGGTCCCGCGAATGGCTCGCGCCGTGGCGCGTTGCGGGGGAATCGCCGGCGCTGGCGGCGGAACGCACTTCGATCGTGGAGGCGTTGCGCGATGCGGCGCCACCAGGCGCGCCGCGCTTCGTGGCGCACGACGAACTGCCTGCGGGTGAGGCCTACGAAGCCTTCATCCATCGCACCGGCACCGTCCCGACGCGCGACAACCTGCACGACTTCTTCAACGGCCTTGTGTGGTTGAAATTCCCGCGGGCCAAGCGCCGCCTGAACCAACTGCAAGCAAGCGAGATCGCCCGCGCCGGCATTGGCGCCACGCGCGGGCCGTTGCGCGATGCGCTCACCTTGTTCGACGAGAACGGTGCCGTGCTCGACGCGCCGCCGGCGCTATGGCAGGCGCTCGCCGCGCGCGACTGGCAACGCCTTTTCGTCACCGATCGCGCGTTGTGGCAGCAATCGCGGCTGCTGGTCTTCGGTCATGCCCTGATGGAAAAACTGGTCTTTCCGCGCAAGCAGGCCACGGCGCACGTGCTGTTCGCGCCCGGCCCCGATCCCTCCATTGCAAGCGACGACGCGGATATCGCAGCCGCGCTCGACGCGGCGCACCTCGCGGCCAAGCCGTTCGTGCCGCTGCCGGTGCTTGGCGTGCCGGCCTGGTGGGCCGACAACGCGAACTTTTGCTTCTATGATGACGCAGACGTTTTTCGTCGCGCCGATCCCCTGAGTAGAAAAACAACCCACACGGGGTCGCATTGCAGCGCAGCTTGAATCGGGCCAGCCGGCCCTCAACTGCGCGCTGGTGTCACACGGTGTTCCCCACGGAGATTTCAACTTGAAACGCATCCTTCTTTTTGTGCTGACCAACGTCCTCGTCGTGACGGTGCTCGGTGTCGTCGCGAGCCTGCTGGGCGTCAATCGCTACCTCACGGCCAACGGGCTCAACCTGACGTCGCTGCTCGGCTTCGCGCTGGTGATGGGTTTCGGCGGCGCGATCATCTCGCTGCTGATCAGCAAGCCGATGGCCAAGTGGTCGTCCGGCCTGCGCATGATCGACAACCCGCAAAACGCCGACGAAGCCTGGATCGTCGGCACCGTGCGCAAGTTCGCCGACAAGGCCGGCATCGGCATGCCCGAGGTCGGCATCTTCGAAGGCGAGCCCAATGCGTTTGCCACGGGCGCATTCAAGAATTCATCGCTGGTCGCAGTCTCGACCGGCCTGCTTCAAGGCATGACCCACGAGGAAATCGAGGCCGTGATTGGCCACGAGGTTGCGCACATCGCCAACGGCGACATGGTCACGATGACGCTGATCCAGGGCGTGATGAACACCTTCGTGGTGTTCCTGTCGCGCGTGATTGGCTATGCGGTCGATTCCTTCCTGCGCCGCGGCGACGACCGCAGCTCGGGGCCCGGCATCGGCTACATGATCACCACGCTGGTGCTGGACATCATTCTTGGCTTTGCCGCCGCGATCGTGGTTGCCTGGTTCTCGCGCCAGCGCGAGTTCCGCGCCGACGCGGGCGCTGCGCAGCTCATGGGCCGCAAGCAGCCGATGATGAACGCGCTGGCCCGCCTGGGCGGACTGCCGGCTGGTGAGTTGCCGAAGGCGGTCGAGGCGATGGGCATCACCGGCAAGATGGGTCAGTTGTTCGCAACCCACCCGCCGATCGAAGAGCGCATCGCCGCGCTTCAAAACGCCCAGCAGGCCTGATCAGCTCTCTTTTCAGCATTCCACCACGCGATCGCATGACCCGCGACGCGTGAAACCAGGACGAGCACTGCGAAGTCTGTTCGTGGGCACCCACGGAACCGGCTTCGCCGGGCCGCCGGTGCGCCCCCTGGAGGCCCTGGAGGGGGAGGCGCCGCAGGCGCTTCGGGGGTGGTTTCATTCTTTCAGCATGCCTCGCGCCACGGCCTCCGCCACCCTGATGCCATCCACCCCGGCTGAAAGGATGCCGCCCGCGTAGCTCGCGCCTTCGCCCGCCGGGTACAGGCCGCGCACGTTCAAGCTCTGCAAGTCTTCACCGCGCGTGATCTTGATGGGGGACGAGGTGCGCGTTTCCACACCGGTCAACACCGCGTCGTGAAGGTCGAAACCCTTGATCTTGCGCCCGAATGCGGGGAAGGCTTCGCGCATCGCTTCGATGGCATAGGCGGGCAGGGCCTGCTGCAGATCGGTGGGCGTCACGCCCGGCTTGTACGAAGGCTCGACGCTGCCCAGCGCGGTCGATGGCGTGCCCGCGACGAAGTCGCCCACCAGTTGACCGGGCGCTCGATAGTCGCTGCCGCCAAGCACGAAGGCGTTCGATTCGAGTTGGCGCTGCAGCGCGATGCCGGCGAGTGCGTCCCCGGGCGAATCGACGCTCCATCCGGGGTAGTCGCGCGGCTCGATGCCAACCACGATCCCGGCATTCGCATTGCGCTCGTTGCGCGAATACTGGCTCATGCCGTTCGTCACTACGCGCCCCGGCTCGCTCGTGGCGGCCACCACGGTGCCGCCTGGACACATGCAAAAACTGTAGACGGAACGGCCATTGCTCGCGTGATGCACCAGCTTGTAGTCGGCCGCACCGAGCAGCGGATGGCCGGCATGCCGGCCCCAGCGGGCGCGGTCGATCAGGCTCTGGGGGTGCTCGACACGGAAGCCGATCGAGAACGGCTTGGCCTCGATGTGCACCCCGCGCTCGTGCAGCATCGCGAAGGTGTCGCGCGCGCTGTGGCCGAGTGCCATCACCACATGGTCGGCGCGCAGTTCGCTCGTCATGCCGGTGGCCTGGTCGAGCACCGTGAGCCCGCGCAGGTGGCCGTCTTCGATGAGCACATCGGTCACGCGCTGCTCGAAGCGCACCTCGCCGCCCAGCGCGATGATCTCCGCGCGCATCGTCTCGACCACTTTCACCAGCTTGAACGTGCCGATGTGCGGATGCGCGACGTAGAGGATCTCGGGCGGTGCGCCCGCCTTGACGAACTCTTCCATCACCTTGCGGCCGAGGAAGCGCGGGTCCTTGATCTGGCTGTAGAGCTTGCCGTCGGAGAACGTGCCGGCGCCGCCTTCGCCGAACTGCACGTTCGACTCGGGATTGAGCACGCTCTTGCGCCACAGGCCCCAGGTGTCCCGCGTGCGCTGGCGCACGGTCTTGCCGCGCTCCAGCACGATCGGCCTGAATCCCATTTTTGCGAGCATCAGCGCCGCGAAGATGCCGCAAGGCCCAAAGCCCACGACCACCGGGCGCACGGGCAAGTCCGCCGGGGCCTGCGCGGGGACGCGATAGGCCATGTCGGGTGTCGGCATCACGCGCGGGTTGCCGTGCAGCTTGGCGAACAGGCTTGCTTCCCGCGACGGGTCCACCAGCGTGACATCGACGATGTAGACCTGCAGCAGGTCGACCTTGCGCGCGTCGAAGCTGCGCTTGTAGACCTGGATGTTGGCAATGGCCTCGGGCTCGACGCCGAGCAGGCCCTGCACCGCGCGCGGCAATGCGTCGGAAGGCGGGTCCAGGGGGAGCTTGATTTCGGAGAGTCGAATCATGGCGTGCGGCCCGTGGTGATCGGGCAGGTGGCTGTGGCCGGGGCGCCATTGTAAGAAAGCAGGAAAGGCCGGCCAGCGCTACGCGCGCTGCCGGCCTCCTGGATCGACGAGAAGCGTTCAGCCGCCGATCAGACTTCGCCCGTATCCACGGCCATTCCGTCCGGCACGTTGTGCGGCATCAACTCGTCGATCTTCTTGCGCCCGCGCAGGTTCGACCAGGTCACACCGATGAGCAGCAGCGCCGACAGGATGATGAAGGCGCAGCTGATCGGCCGTTCCACGAACACCGCCACGTCGCCGCGCGACAGCAGCATCGCGCGCCGGAAGCTCTCTTCCACCATCGGCCCGAGCACGAAGCCCAGCAGGATCGGCGCGGCCGAGAAGTCGAGCCAGATCAGCAGCGCGCCGATGAGGCCGAAGGCCAGCACCTCCCAGATGTGGAACAGGCTGTTCTGCGTGCTGAACACGCCCACCGCAATGAAGAACATGGCCGCCGGGAACAGGTACTTGTAGGGCACGCGCAGCAGCTTCACCCACACGCCGATCATCGGAACGTTGAGGATCACGAGGATCACGTTGCCGATCCAGAAGCTGGCGATCAGGCCCCAGAAGATGTCCGGATGCTCGGTGATGAGTTGCGGGCCGGGCGCAATGCCCTGGATCATCAGCGCGCCGAGGATCAGCGCCATCACCGCGTCGCCCGGAATGCCCAGGCTCATGGTCGGGATGAAGTCGACCTGCGTCTTCGAGTGCGTCGAGGCTTCGGGCGAGGCCACGCCGGCGATCATGCCGGTGCCGAATTTCTCCGGCGTCTTCGAGATCTTTCGCTCCAGCGCATAGGCGATGAAGGTGGTGATGGTCGGGCCGGTGCCCGGCATCGCGCCGAAGATGGTGCCGACCGCGGTGCCGCGCACCATCGGCCAGAACGATTCCTTCAACTCGGCCATGCTCGGGCGCATGTCGCGGATGCTGAGCTTGGCGTCGGCATCGATCGAGGCCATGCGGTTCACGTTGAGCAGGAAGTCGGCCACGCCGAACAAGCCCATCGACATCGCGACCAGTTCCAGCCCATCGCTGAGTTCCGGAATGCCCATCGAGTAGCGGAAGCTGCCCGAGTTGACGTCGGTGCCCACGATGCCGCAGAGCAGGCCGAACAGTGTCATCGCCACGCCCTTGAGCGGAGAGCCGCGCGACATGGTGGAGCCCGCCAGCAGGCCCAGCAGCATGATGGAGAAGATCTCCGCCGGCCCGAACTTGAAGGCCACCGCCACCAGCAGCGGCGAGGCGAAGATCATCACGATGATGCCCACCGACGCCGCGAAGAACGACGCGATCATGGTGATGCCCAGCGCCGTGCCGCCCTTGCCCTTCTTCGTCATCGGATACCCGTCGAGACAGGTCACCGCATGCGGCGGGTGCGAGGGCATGTTCAGCAGAATGGCGCCGATCGCGCCGCCGTACTGCGAGCCGTAGAAGATGCCTGCCAGCATCAGGATGGCGGGCACCGGGTGCATCGCGTAGGTGAGCGGCAGCAGGATCGAGATGGCCTGCAGCGCGCCCATGCCGGGCAGGACGCCGATCAGGTTGCCGACCAGAACGCCGAAGAAGGACCAGAGCAGGTTGGTGCCCTGGAAGGCAATGCCGAAGCCGTACCAGAGGTCGTTGAGCGCTTGTCCCATGATGTCAGCCTCCCCAGCGGAACAGCGGCAGTTGCAATTGCAGTGCCCACCAGAAGACGACCACCGCGATCATGCACATCGCCATCGACAGCATGAAGGCCTGGAACAGCGTGTTCGTGCGGTCGCCGAGCGCCGAGATGAACACGATGGCAAACGTCGCCGGCACCAGGCCGCCATACTCGCCGAGCAACTGGAACGCCAGCACGCTGCCGACGATGCAGATGCAGCCGCGCAGGTCGGGGGTGCCATGCGAATGGCCGTGCCCCGGCAGCGAGCCGTCTTCGGTGGCGGCGTCGCCCCGTGCGGACAACGCGATCAGCAGGCCGGTCACAGCCATCAGGACCCCGATGGCCAGCGGGAAGAAGCCCGGGCCCATGCGCGCCGGCGTGCCGACCTTGTAGCCGACGGCCACCCAGGCGGCGATCACTCCGGTCACCATCAGCAGCGCACCGCCGTAGTAGTCTTTCTTGAAGGTTCTGGGCTTCATGGGAGCCCCCGTGGGCTGATGCCCGAATGGCCTGATCGGCGTTGCATATGTCTCCTTCTAGGCGTACGGGACGCACGCCTGTGAAGGGGCAGTCTAGGAATCGAGGCTTCCAATCGCCTTTCAGTGGGCGCGCCCGCCTTCAAAATACGTGTTATCACGTACGTTGCTGCCGGATGCGAGCCGAAGCCGCAATGAGGCACAGAGCCCGCGTGAATCCTGGCCGTCGGCCAGCAGGATTTCAGCGCCGTTGCGCGCGGCATAGGCCCGCGCGATGGCCAGTCCGAGGCCCGCGCCCCGGGTGTCTCGGCTGTCTTCCGCCGACCCGCGATGAAAGCGCTCGAACACCTCGGCGCGGCGCCCGGCGGCAATGCCCGGCCCGGTGTCGCACACCTGCGCCTGCGCCCATCCATCCACGAGGCGAACCGACACCGTGATTTGCCCATGTGCGGGCGTGTACTTGATGGCGTTGTGCACCAGGTTCGCCAGCACCTCGTGGATCTCTGCCGCATGCGCGGCGACGGGTGCCACGGGAGGACTGCCGGGTGCGTCGTCGTCGGTCGCCATGTCGCCGCGCACGTCGACCCACCCCAGGTCCTGGTTCTTCTCGCGTGCCAGCGGCAGGTATTGCAGGACGACTGCGCGTGCGACCGCGTTGAGGTCGCATATCGGGCGCGGCAGGGTGCCGTCGGCGGTGTGGGTGTCGCTCGCGTGCGCCATCGCCAGCAGTTGTTCGCTCAGCCGCCGCGCGCGCGTGAGTTGGTCGATGATGGCATGGAGGGTTTCGCGCATCGGCTCGGCCTCGTGCTCGCGCACCGCATAGCCGGCCTGCGTGAGCATGATCGCGAGCGGCGTGCGCAACTGGTGCGAGGCGTCCGCCAGGAAGCGCGACTGGTCCGCCAGCATGCGCCTGTGATCGGCGATGTGGTGGTTGACCGCTTCCACCAGCGGCGCAACCTCGTGCGGTACCTCGCGCGCATCCAGCGGCTCCAGTTGCGCCGGCGTGCGTGCGCTCAATGACCGGCGCAGGCGTTCCAGCGGGCGCAGCGCCCAGGCCACGCCGATGAACACCAGCAGCACCATCACACCAACCAGCCGCACGCTGCTCCACACTGCCTGGTGCCAGGCCTCGGCCCCGGCCTGCTGGCGCGGGCCGATGCTTTCCGCGGCCTGGCTCAGCACGCGGTACGGTTGCGCATCGGCGCCCTGCAGGGTGCGGCGCAACGCCACCACGCGAAGGGGTGCGTCGCGATAGACCGCGTCGTAGAACACCGGCCTGCCGTCGGCGGCGGGCGGCGGCGGGGGCAGGTCGTCGACGCCGATCAGCGTCAGCGGCGCGTCATCGCCATGCGTCACGACGATGTGCAGGTACTTGTGCCGCGAGCGCGTCACCTCGAACATCGACTCCACCGAGAACGCCGCATCGGCACGTGGCCTGGCGTCGGGCCCGAGGTGCACGCTGTCGTCGAGCGCCTGCACCGGTTCCAGCAGGGCCTGGTCGTAGGCCTCCTGCACGATCTGCGACACGGCGCGGTAGTCGATCCAGCCGTCGATCGCCAGCACGGCGACGATGCCGGGCAACAGCAGCGCCAGCAGCAGCGAGCGGATGCCGGGCCGGCGGAAGGCAGCCATCGCGGGTTCAGGCGCCGGGAGGCGCTGGCGCCGTGGCTTCGAGCATGTAGCCCAGGCCGCGCACGGTGACGATGCGCACGTCGCCATCGGCCAGCTTGCGGCGCAGGCGGTGCAGCACGAGTTCGATGGCGTCGGGGCCGACGTTGCTCTCCAGCGGGAAGACCTTGCCCGCGAGTTGCGACTTGCTGACCGGCGTGCCGCTGCGCGTGAGCAGGGCCATCAGCGCGGCATGCTCGCGCGGCGTCAGCGCGAGCAGCGTGTCGGCGAGCGTGAAGGCGCGGCTCTCGCCGTCATAGCTGAGCGTGCCGCACCGCAGCCGCGGATGCTGGCGGCCACGGCTGCGCCGCACCAGCGCCGTCAGCCGCGCCTCCAGTTCTTCCACCGCGAACGGCTTGGTCAGGAAGTCGTCGGCGCCGATGTGCAGCGCGCGCACCTTCTCCTGCATCGAGCCCTCGGCCGTGAGCACCAGCACCGGCAGACGGCTCCCTTCGTCGCGCAGCGCGGCGAGCAGCGTCAGGCCATACATGTCCGGCAGGCGCAGGTCGAGCACGATCACGTCGTATTCCGTGGCGGCCAGGAAGGCTTGCGCCGTACGCGCATCGGGCGCCCGGTCGGGCAGGAAGCCGCGCTGCTTCAGCGCGCGCACAAGCCAGGCCGCCAGGTCGGCCTCGTCTTCGACCAACAGGATCCGCATCTCAGTTTTCCACCACGCTGTCGCATGACCCCCGACGCATGAAACCGGCGCCATCAAATGCCAGGGATACCGCGGAACCGGCTTTGCCGGGCCGCTGGTATCGCCCCCTGGAGGGGGAGGCGCCGAAGGCGCTTCGGGGGTGATTCACTTCAATTCGGCAAGAACCCTTCCACCGAAAGATAGCGTTCGCCGGTGTCGTAGTTGAAGCCCAGCACCACTGCATTGGCCGGCAATTCGGGCAGCTTCTGCGCGATCGCGGTCAGCGTTGCGCCGGAGGAGATGCCAACCAGCAAGCCTTCCTCGCGTGCGCAGCGGCGGGCCATTTCGCGGGCTGGTTCGGCATCGACCTGGATCACGCCGTCGAGCAGGCTGGTGTCCAGGATCTTCGGGATGAAGCCGGCGCCGATGCCCTGGATCGGATGCGGCGACGGCAGGCCGCCCGAGATCACCGGCGACGCAGCCGGCTCCACTGCAAAGACCTTGAGCTTCGGCCACTTCTTCTTCAGCACTTGCGCGCAGCCGGTGATGTGGCCGCCGGTGCCGACTCCGGTGATGAGCACGTCGATGCCATCCGGAAAGTCCGCCGCGATTTCCTCGGCCGTCGTACGCACGTGCACGTCGACGTTGGCGGGGTTGTTGAATTGCTGCGGCATCCAGGCGCCGGGCGTGGAGGCGACGATTTCCTCGGCGCGGGCGATCGAGGCCTTCATGCCGCCCGCGCGCGGCGTGAGGTCGAAGCTGGCACCGTAGGCCAGCATCAGGCGGCGGCGCTCCAGCGACATCGAGTCGGGCATCACCAGCACCAGCTTGTAGCCCTTCACCGCCGCGACCATCGCGAGGCCGATGCCGGTGTTGCCGGAGGTCGGCTCGACGATGGTGCCGCCGGGCTTCAGCGCGCCGGACTTCTCGGCGTCTTCCACCATCGACAGCGCGATACGGTCCTTGATGGAGCCAGCCGGATTGGCGCGTTCGGATTTGATCCAGACCTGCTGCGCAGCCTGAGCCACATCCGCGAACAGGCGCTGAATGCGGATGTGCGGCGTGTTGCCGATGGTCTCGAGGATGTTCTGGGCTTTCATGAAATTCGGGCTCCTGGAATGTCAGCGAACGGTGGACCGTGATTGTGGCGGGATAATGCAGCCCGTGAAGCACGCCAGACCGCCGCTGGTGCAAGTCTCGAAAGAGCGCACTGGAGGAACGTCCGGACTGCACAGGACAGCGCAGGAGTTAACGACTCTCCACCGCGAGGTGAGGATCAGAGCAACAGAGACGAGTCGGTGACGGGGCAACCCGGCATCGGGTGAAACGGGCAATCTCTGCGCGCAGCAACACCAAGTAGGCCAGTATCGAGGTGGTTCCGCTGAGCTGGCGGGTAGGTGGCATCGAGCCGACCGGGCGACCGGCGGCCCAGATTAATGGCGGTCACGCCGGGGGCGTCGCAAGACAAACCCGGTGCACAGAATCCGGCTTATCGGCGTGCTTCACACTTTTCCTGTATCGGATGGTCATCGGCCGTCCCGTGTGGACTGAAGATGCAGACTTCTTCGGCACCGGCATCGCCACCTGGACAACCGACCGCGTCGCCCTTTACCTCACCGCCTGAGCTTCAAACCCGCTCGCCCGGCGCCATGAAGCGCCATTCCCCAACCTCCAGCCCCGCCAGCGGCAATCTCCCGACGCGGATGCGCTTCATCTGCAGGATCCGCAGCCCGGCCATGTCGCACATCTGCGCGATCTGGCCCGGCCAACTGCCCTTGACGGCGAAGCGCAGGCCCGTGCGGGTCTCGACCTGGCGGCCGATGCTGACCTTGGCGGGAAGCATCGCGCGGCCGTCGATCACGGGCGATTGGTTCAGCCGGTGCAGTGCGGCACCGTCGACCAGGCCGGCCACGTCGACCATCACTTCGTTCTCGATCAGGGCGGCGTCCTCGACCAGCTTGCGCTGCACGCGCGGCTCCTGCGTGAACACGATCAATCCGCTCGCGCCGGATTCCAGCGGTGTGAAGCATTGCTGGCCGGCAAAGTGCCGCTGCAGCGGCGGGCGCTGCGAGCGGTCGCTTTCGCTGTGCTTCGATGCGATGAGCAACTTTTCCAGCGGCGCATCGAAAGCAATGCCGGGGGGCTTGTGCAGCAGCAGCGTCACCGGCTCGATGGCGACCGGGCGTGCGCCGGTGGCGATCTCGACTTGCTGCGCGTCGCGTACGCGTCGCGCCGGCACTTCGACCACATGGCCGTCGACGCGCACCGCGCCGTTCTCGATCAGCAGTTCGGCCTCGCGGCGCGACACGCCGGCCATCGCCGCCACCCGCTTGGCCAGGCGGACGCCTTCTTCTTCGTCCTGAGCCGCGCCGGCGCGCTTCATGTCTGCGACATCGATCGGATGCGCTCCACATGCGCCTGGAGCGAGCGTGCCGCGACCGGCCACAACCGCTTGGGCACGTCGTCATACGCGATCGGCAGCCAGTCCTCGGAGGTGCCGTCGGGCTGCTGGCGCATCGCGGCGGCAATCTTGGCCTCGCGCTTCATGCGGTGCGCCTTGAGCCTCGCGATGGCCGTGCGCGCCTGTCCGATCACGTAGCCGTGGGCCGGCAGGATGAACTCGACGGCATGCGCCAGGCAGGTCTCGTCGAGCAGGTCCAGCGAATGGAGGTACGCGGTCATGTTGCCGTCGGGCGGGTCGATCACGGTCGTGCTGCCGTTCAGGATGTGGTCGCCGCTGAACAGCAGGCTGTCTTCCTCCAGCAGCAGGCACAGGTGGTTGGCCGCGTGGCCGGGCGTGTGGATCACGCGCAGGGTGTGCGTCGGGTGCATGCCGCCTTCTGGTTGCGGCGACGACCCGGACAAGGTGATGCGCTCGTGGTTCGCCAGCGCCCGGTCCGGTGTGAAGCGTGCCGCCGTGCGCGCGGTCTTGGCCGAGGGCATGCCGAGGATCTGCGGGCGCTGCTTCTTGCAGAGCGCTTGCAGCGGCAGTGCGCCCGGCGAATGGTCGGCGTGCGAATGGGTGCACACGATTGCACGAATGTCGCCCTGGGTGATGCGCCACAGCCGCCCGATGTGGTCGAAGTGGTTCGGGCCCGGATCGATCACGACATAGCCGGTCGATGCATCGCCCACGATGTAGCTGTTGGTGCCCGGCCCGGTCATGGCGCCCGGGTTGGGCGCGGTCAGCCGCATGACGTTCTTCAGCAGGCGCACGGGCTCCTCGCACTGCCAGTCGAGCGTGTGCACCATCTGGCCGTCGGGGCAGACCAGCGCGAGTTCGCCAAAAGGCGATTCATGCTCCATGAAGCGCACTTCCTTGCCCCCCAGCAGGCCGCCGCGCGGGCAACTGGTCCAGATCGGCTGCTCGCGCGCGCACACGGCGAGCACGGCGTCGACGCTGTCGAAAGTGGCCAGCCGCTCCAGCGTGCGCACGGTCGGGAAGATCATGAAGAAGCGTTTCTTCGCATGGCGTTCCAGCGCATCGGCGGGACGCACCCAGCAGGGTTCGAACTGTTCCGCCTCGTCGGCCACCGGCACCTGGCCTTCGGGCATGCGCGCGACCAGAAAGGGCACGTCGAAGCGCTTGGGCAAGTCGCGGTCGGTGATCCAGTGCGCGAAAGTGAACACCTCGTCGGAGGCCAGGCGCAGTCCCTTCACGGCGCACTGGGCGGCCAGCGTCATCGCCGGCGGACTGCCGCGGTCCATGGCCGCGACCTCGGCGCCGCTGACCATGCGACCGTCGGCGTGGCGCGCCAGCAGGATGCCCAACTCCTCGAAGCACTCGCGGATGGCGGCAATCGATTGGGTCAACTGCAGCCGGCTTTGCGTGCGCCGCCGCGAAGCAATCGGCCGCGCCTCGACGTCGTTGTCGTCGATGCGTCCACCTGGAAACACATATGCGCCCGGCGCAAAGCTGGCGTTGTCGGAGCGCCGCGTCATCAGCACTTCGATCCCGTTGGGGGTGTCGCGCAGCAGCAGCACGGTCGCGGCGGGCAGCAAGGGGGCGGGAGTGCGTGGCGGGTGGATTTGTTGGCTTGAGCGGACCATCGCGCCATTATCGGGAGAGTGGCCGGCGCGTGCTTTGCCGTGCATTGACCGGCGCTGCGGATAACCCCAATTGCGGCGCCCGACCCGGTGTCTACTCACGGCAGGCAACAACGGAATGTTGGCGCGGCCGCCAGGTGGGCGCGGACCCAGACGCCGGCGGGCGGCAGGCGCGGTCCGAATCTTGCGGCGACTTCCACCCTGTTCGGATCGCGCCCGGGCGCTATGCTCGCCCGGGCAAGTCAAAGGAGAAGACGACATGCTGAAAAACAGCAAGGCCTTCAGCGGATATTCGGTCGACGACATGACCATTGCGATGTCGTTCTATGGCGAAACGCTGGGGCTGGACGTGTCGGAAGACAACGGCCTGATGACCCTGCATCTCGGCAGCGGCACCAAGGTGCTGGTGTACGTCAAGCCGAACCACGCGCCGGCAACCTATACCGTGCTCAACTTTCCGGTGAAGAGCGTCGACCAGACCGTGACCGCACTGAAGGAGAGGGGTGTGCGCTTCGAGTCATACAGCATGCCCGGGCTCGAGACCGATTCCAACGACGTCTGCCGAGACGCGGGCGGCCCCGTGATCGCGTGGTTCCGCGACCCGGCGGGCAACATCATTTCGGTGCTGGAGGAACGCTAGCCTAGCCCGGCTGCTCGCCCGTGGCGCGGATTTCCACGCGGCGATCCGGCTGCAGGCAGGCACTGAGTTCATTGCGTTTCTTCGCCTTGCCCTGGGCCTTGCAAACGGCTTGCGTGACCTTGAACTCGGTCTCGCCGCGGCCTTCGGCCTGGATCAGGTTGCCGGACACGCCCTGGCTCACCCCACCGCTGTTACAAACCTGTCGCTCTTTGTTGCCGTCATAGCGGTAGCGCACGTCGGTCACCAGGCGGCCCCAGCAGGCAAAGGGCCAGACGAGGCCCACGCCCGCGTTGGCCATGAAGCTCGTCTTGCTGCTGCTGGTGGACGGCCCGTTCACCTTGTCATCTCGAGGCGGAGGCGCCGCAGGCGCTTCGGGGGTGTGTCACTGGTCCCAGCGAGGCGCGAGCCCGTCCGGACTGACAAGGCGCCCGCCGCGATCGAGCGCACGGATCTGCGCCATCTCCTCGTTGTCCAGCTTGAGCGCTCGCGCCAGCAAATTGCTTTCAAGGTTGGCCGGCTTCGTCGACGACGGAATCACCGCGTGGCCCGACTGCATCGCCCAGGCCAGCGCCACCTGCGCCGTCGTCGCGCCATGAGCGAGCGCAATGCGCTGCAACACCGGATCGTTCAGCACCTTGCCATAGGCCAGCGTCATGTACGAGCTGATACCGATCCCCTGGCCGCGCGCGAAGTCTGCGAGCTTGCGGTTCTGCAGGTAGGGATGCAGTTCGACCTGGTTCGTCGCGATCTCCGGCGCGCCGACCGCCGCGATGGCCTGTTTCATCAAGTCGATGCTGAAGTTCGACACGCCGATGCGCCGCGTCAACCCCTGGGCCTTGGCTTCTGCCAGCGCCCCCATGAACTCGGCCACCGGTACCGCGTTGCCGGGCGATGGCCAGTGGATCAGCGTCAGGTCGACATGGTCGGTGCGCAGCTTGGCGAGGCTGTCTTTCAGGCTTTGCGCGAGCTTGGCCTTCGGGTAGTTGTCAGTCCAGATCTTGGTGGTGATGAACAGCTCCTTGCGCGCGACACCACTTTCGGCAATGGCCTGGCCCACCTCGGCCTCGTTGCCGTAGATCTGCGCCGTGTCGATGAGCCGGTAGCCGAGTGCCAGCGCGGTCTTGACCGAGTCGATCACTGTCTGGCCCTGCAGCCGGAAGGTGCCCAGGCCGAAGGCGGGGATGTCGTTGGTAATCATGTCGTTCCTTTGTCGAGAAGAGAGGGATTCAGTGGCCCGCCGGAATGGGGCCGTGGGTGCGCACCGGGATGCCGCTGCGCCGGTCGAGCACGCCGCTCCACTGCGTGAGCGCCAGGGAGACCAGCACCACCAGCGCGCCGATCCATGGCGTGTGCATCAGGCCGAGGTGCGTGACGATCAGGCCGCCGGCCCACGCTGCGCCCGCAATGCCGAGGTTGAACGCCGCGATGTTCAGGCCCGATGCCACGTCGACCGCCTGCGGCGTGAAGCGCTCGGCCTGCTTCACCACATACACCTGCAGCCCCGGCACATTGCCGAACGCGACCGCGCCCCAGGCCAGCACCGTGAGCAACGCCAGCCACTTGTGCGGGGCGGTGAAGTTGAAGACCAGCAGCACGGCGGCCAGCAGTCCGAAGATGATCCGCAGCGCGGGGATCGGCCCCATTCGGTCGGCCAGCCTGCCGCCCCAGATGTTGCCTACCGCGACCGACACGCCATACACCAGCATCACCCAGCCCACCGAGCCGGCGCTGAAGCCCGATACCTCGGTAAGGATCGGCGCCAGGAAGGTGAACGGAATGAACGTGCCGCCGTAGCCGACCGCCGTCTTTGCATACACCAGCAGCAGGCGTGGCTCGGCCAGAACCTTCGCCTGTTGCGAAAGCGAAGCGGGCGGCGTGTGGCGAATGTTGTTCGGCACGAAGGCCCAACTGCCGACGAAGGCGATCGCGCCCAGGGCGGACACGGCCAGGAAGGTTTCGCGCCAGCCGAAATGCTGTCCGATGAAAGTGCCCAGCGGCACGCCCGTCACCAGCGCCACGGTGAGGCCGGTGAACATGATCGCGATCGCGCTGGCAGCCTTGTCCTTCGGGACGAGGCCGGTCGCGATGGTCGAGCCGATCGAGAAGAAGACGCCGTGAGCGAGGCCGGTGAGCACGCGCGCGCCCACCAGCGTTTCGTAGCTCGGCGATTGCCACGCCAGCAGATTGCCGGCGGTGAACAGCGCCATCAGTCCGAGCAGAAGTGCCTTGCGCGGCACCTTGCCGGTGAGGGCGGTCAGCACCGGCGCGCCGACGGCAACGCCGAGCGCATAGAGGCTGACAAGCAGGCCGGCCGAGGGCAGGCCGATGCCGAGGTCGGCCGCGACGGTGGGAAGCAGGCCAACGATCACGAACTCGGTCGTGCCGATGGCAAAGGCGCTGAGCGTCAGCGCAAAGAGGGCAATGGGCATGGAAGTGGACTCCAGTGGGATTGACAGGAGTGTCGGCCAGTCTTCTTTGCAGAAAAACCCTCTAGTCTTCACAATACTGTTGACTCGAAATCAACAATGAAAACGACCCTCGACGAACTGCAGGCTTTTGCCAGCGTGGTCGGCACCGGCTCCATCACCGCCGCCGCCGTCCAGCTTGGCCAGACCGTCTCCGGCGTGAGCCGTGCGCTCGGCCGACTGGAGAAGAAGCTCGACACCACGCTGCTTCGCCGCACCACGCGCCGCATCGAACTCACGGAAGAGGGCCAGGCCTTCCTGATTCACACGCGCGCGATCCTGGCATCCATCGACGATGCCGAGGAACACATGGCCGCGCGCCGCGGGCAGCCCGCGGGCCGCCTGCGCGTGAACGCGGCGACACCTTTCATGCTGCATGCCGTCGTGCCGCTGGTACCCGAGTTCCGGCGCCTCTATCCGCAGATCGCGCTCGAACTGAATACCGACGAACTCAACATCGACCTGCTGGAGCGCCGCACCGATGTCGCGATCCGCATCGGCGAGTTGCGCGACTCGACCTTGCACGCGCGGCCCCTCGCAACCAGCCGCCTGCGCCTGCTCGCGAGTCCGGCCTACCTCGCTGCCAACGGCCGGCCCAGGAACGTCGCAGCCCTCGCGCAGCACACACTGCTCGGCTTCAGCCACCCCGAATCCCTCAACCGCTGGCCGCTGCGCGGCGCGCATGGCGACGAATGGCCGATCACGCCGTCCATCAGCGCGTCGAACGGCGAGACCCTGCGGGTGCTGGCGTTGCGGGGCGAGGGCATTGCCTGCCTGTCGGACTTCATGACTGCCATCGATCGCCAGCGCGGCGACCTGGTCCAGCTGCTGACCAAGGACACGGTGGACGTTCGCCAGGCCATCAACGCCGTGTACTACCGCAATACGCAACTGGCGGCGCGGATCGCCTGCTTCCTGGATTTTCTGGTTGCGCGATTGGGCGAGTGGTAGTCGTCGCCGCACGCTACGCCTGCATTCATATCAGTTTCCACCACGCGTCGTGTGACCCGCGACGCATGAAACCCGGACGAGCACGGCGAAGTCTGTTCGTGGACACCCGCGGAACCGGCTTTGCCGGGCCGCTGGGTGTGCCCCCTCGAGGGGGAGGCGCCGCAGGCGCTTCGGGGGTGATTCAATTCCCCCGCGGAACCGGCTTTGCCGGGCCGCTGGGTGTGCCCCCTCGAGGGGGAGGCGCCGCAGGCGCTTCGGGGGGGGGTGATCACTCCCGGATCTCCATCGCATTCGGCGCGAGCCGCCCGCTGACGCCCATCGGAATCCGGAAGGCGACCAACTCCTGCGGCATGAACCGATAGAGCAGGTGCTCGATGTCGATGTAGCCGCCGGCGTTCAGGCGCTCGACCATCCGCTCGACCATCTGGCCGTAGGCGCTCCGGACCGTGCCGAGCAGGCAGCCATCGAACGACCACAGGCGCGACATGTACTGGAAGTTGGCGGCCGGGTCGTTGCCCGTGGTTTCGGGCGCGAACTGGCTCGCGCGCCTGCCCGAGAAGACGATCCGGCCCCGGTGCTGCGAGTCGCCAACGTCGCTCCAGCAAAAACGTTCATCCAGACGGTAGCGGCCCGACAGCTTGAAGATGCGGTCGACCTTGCCAAGCAGCGCTTCCTGGGCATGGAGGAAATGATGGAAGCAGGTCATCTCGGTCAGATTCTTGATGACGTCGGGGTTCGGCACCTTGTAGATTGCCTGCACGTCAGGCAGCCCCGAGTAGTCGAACAGCCGGGTGACCTGCGCGGACAGCGCCTCGGTCTGTGCGGGCTGCAAGCCGTCGCCGCACATGTCCAGCAGGTAGATCGCCGCGCCAGGCGCGCGCCGCCGGATCGAGTCGACGGTGCCCAGCGTGTCCTGTAGCCGTTCGTGGGGCGAGAACATGCCGAATCTCGAATTGATCGCGCTCGACACGATGAAGGCAGTCCGCATGCCGCGCAGGATAATCGCGGCCATGCGAATTCGCTTCACCAAGATGCAAGGGGCCGGCAATGACTTTGTCGTGCTCGACGAAACACGCGGAACGCTCGGGCTCACGCCGGCGCAATACCGCTTCCTGGGCAACCGTCACTTCGGCGTCGGTGCCGACCAGATCCTCACGGTGCGGCCGTCGCCTGGGCCGGACATCGACTTCCAGTACGTAATCCACAACTCGGATGGCGGCGAGGTGGAGCAGTGTGGCAATGGCGCGCGCTGCTTCATGCGCTTTGTGCGCGAACGCGGTCTCACCACCAAGGACGCGGTGCGCGTGCAAACCCTGTCGGGCGTGATCGAGCCGCGCATGGGCGAGGACGGCCGCGTCACCGTCGACATGGGGGCGCCGATTTTCGAGACCGAGAAGGTGCCATTCGACCCGGCCGGCCTCACGCCGCAGCACGAAGGCGCATGGCAGACGTGGCACCTCGCCCTCAGCACGCATGCCGAGGAGGCCATCATTGCCGTCGCAGTCCTGTCGATGGGCAACCCCCATGCGGTGCAAGTCGTCGGCAACGTCGATACCGCGCCCGTCGCCACGCAAGGCCCGCTGATCGAGCACCACCCGCGCTTTCCGCAACGCGTCAATGCCGGCTTCATGCAGATCGTGAGCCGTTCGCAGATCAGGCTGCGCGTGTTCGAACGCGGGGCAGGCGAAACGCTGGCCTGCGGTACCGGCGCCTGCGCGGCCGTGGTGTCGGGCATCCGGCTCGGCCTGCTCGACCCGCGCGTCGATGTGGAAACCCGTGGCGGCCGTCTCACCATCGAATGGGCGGGCGTCGGCCAACCGGTGTTCATGACTGGCCCGGCCGTCACAGTTTTCGAAGGCGATATCGAGGTACCCGAGCAGCCATGAAACCCATCCAACCAGAAGCCATGAATCCGATCACCGAAGACGACATCGCCAATTACCTCGCCAACACGCCGGACTTCTTCGAACGCCACGCGCAACTGCTCGCGCAGGTGCAACTGACCAGCCCGCACGGCAACCGCGCCGTGAGCCTGCAGGAGCGACAGGCCGAGATGCTGCGCGAGAAGATCAAGGCGCTGGAGCATCGTGTGATGGACATGGTGCGCCATGGCACCGAGAACATGGTCACGGCCGACCGCCTGCAACGCTGGACGCGCGGCCTGCTCACCACCCGCGACGCGCGAGGCCTGCCCTGGCAGATCGCCGCGGACCTGCAGACGCTGTTCATGGTTCCGCAGACCGCCATCAAGGTGTGGGATTGCGACGTGCCCTACTGGAGCGAGGGCTACGCCCAATGGGTCACCGACGACGTGAAGACGCTGGCCACCTCGCTCACCGCGCCGTATTGCGGGCTCAATGCAGGCTTCGAGGCGGCCAACTGGCTGGGCGATGCGCGCGCCGCCGTCTCCATCGCGCTGATCCCGCTGCGCGCCGAACCCGAGGCGCCGGCCTTCGGCCTGCTGGTGCTGGCCTCGCCCGATGCGCAGCGATTCAATCCCGAGATGGGCACCGACTTCCTCGAGCGCATCGCCGATCTGGCCTCGGCGGCGCTGTCGCGGCTGCGGCCTTGAGCCTTCCCGTCCGCGCCATGGTGTGGCGCTGGCGCTGGCGCCTCGTGGCCGCGGTGCTGGTGCTGTGCGCGCTGCACGCGTCGCTGGCCGCCATGATCTGGAGGCACGCGCGCGAACGCATCGCGCATCCGCCAACGGCCCAGGCCGACGCGGCTCTGGTGCTCGGCAATCGCGCCTACCTCAGCGGCGAAATCAATCCCTGTCTCACCAACCGCGTCGATCGCGGCATCGAACTCGCACGCGCCGGCCAGGTGCGCCAGCTGGTCGTGTCCGGCGGCAAGGACACCGAAGACGCGCGCATCGAAGCACAGGTGATGGAGACCTATGCGCGGCAGTCAGGCTTCACCGGAACCCTGCTGAAAGAGGCGCTGTCGTCATCGACGCGCCAGAACCTCGCCATGTCGTGGCCCTTGCTGGAAGCGGCTGGGGTCAAGCGCGTCATCGTCGTTTCGGACCCGTACCACCTCTGGCGCATCGAGCGCCTGGCGCATGCGAGTGGATTCGATCGCGCGTTCGACGTGCAATACGCAGCGGCATCGCCGACGTGCGGGCATCGCCCGTTCCTGTTCTTCAGAGGCGCGCTGCGCGAGCCCCTGGCGATCGTCAACAATGCGCTGAACGGATATTTCTAGCGCCTGGCGCCAGTTCCGTGGCTTGTCCGGAAGGAAATTCGCTGTGAGTTCGGCCCTGATCGAGAAGTATCTTGAGCATGTGCGCGTCGAGCGCCGGCTGGCCGTGCGCACGGTCGAGTTGTATGCGATCCATCTTGGCACGCTGGCCGAGAAAGCGGCCGCGGCCAACCTGCCGCTGGACCAGGTGCAGACCGCCCACATCCGGCGCTGGATGGCGCAATTGCACGGGGCAGGGCGTGAGTCGCGCGGCATTGCGCTGGTGCTTTCGTGCTGGCGAGGCTTCTATCGCTGGCTCGGCAACGAGGGGCTGGTCGGCGGCAATCCGGTGCAGGACGTGCACGCACCCAAGGCCGACCGTCCGCTGCCCAAGGCATTGGCCGTCGACGACGCCGTGCGGCTTGCGGAACACCACGATCCCGACGGCGACCCGTGGACCGAGGCGCGCGACCGCGCCATCGTCGAATTGCTCTATGGCTGCGGCCTGCGCGTCAGCGAACTGGTCGGACTCGATGTGCAGGCCAGCAAGGTCGCACGCGGCTGGGTCGACCTGGCCTCGGGCGAGGCACAAGTCCTCGGCAAGGGCAGCAAACGCCGCGACGTGCCTGTCGGTGCCAAGGCTGGCGAGGCACTGCAGGCATGGCTGGCTGTGCGCGATGACTGCGCGGCGCTCCCGGAGGCCAGGCTGCGCGACCCGGCCGGCGCCGCGGCGCTCTTCATCGGCCGCAATGGCACGCGGTTTTCCGCGCAGGCCGTCTGGAAGCAATTGCGATTGCGCAGCCTGAAGGCCGGCTTGCCGGCGCCCGTGCACCCGCACATGCTGCGCCACTCGTTTGCGAGCCACTTGCTGCAATCCAGCAGCGACCTGCGAGCGGTGCAGGAGTTGCTCGGCCACGCCAACATCACCACCACGCAGGTCTACACGCGGCTGGATTTCCAGCATCTGGCCAAGGCCTACGACGCAGCCCATCCTCGCGCCAGGGCGCGCCCCGAGACTCCGAAGGCCAAGGCCAGGGACCACAAATGAAAGTATTGCGGCTGCGGCCGGGCAAGGAGCGGTCGCTGCTGCGCCGCCATCCCTGGATTTTCGAATCGGCCATCGCCAAGGGAGGTGCCGACGCGGGCGAGACCGTGCGCGTCGAGTCGCACGAAGGCAAGTTCCTGGCTTGGGCGGCATTCAGTCCTGTGTCGAAGATTCGCGCCCGCGCCTGGAGCTTCGACGAGACGCAGCGCATCGACGCGGCGTTCCTGGCGTCGCGCTGCCTGCGCGCGGTGAACGCGCGGCGTCTCTTCGACTTGCAAAGCGACGGCGTGCGGCTGATCCACGGCGAGGCCGACGGCCTGCCGGGCCTGATCGTCGACCGCTACGGCGACACGCTGGTCGCGCAGTTCCTGTCGGCCGGCGTCGAGCGCTGGAAGGCCGCGCTCGCCGACGCGCTGCTCGCGGCCACCGGGCTGACCAGACTCTACGAACGCTCCGATGCCAGCGGCCGCGAGCGGGAGGGCCTGAAACCGACCACCGGCTGGCTGCGCGGCGACGGGCCGACCGAACTCACCATCCGCGAGCACGACTGGCAACTCTCGCTCGACATCGCCTCCGGCCACAAGACCGGCTTCTATCTCGACCAGCGCGACAGCCGGAAGCGCTTTGCGGAAATGGCGGCGCACCGCAGGTTCCGGCGCGTGCTGAACTGCTTTTGCTACACCGGCGGCTTCACCGTGGCGGCGCTCGCCGGCCTGCGCGCCACGGGTGCGCTCGACGGCGCCGAGTTGACTTCGGTCGATTCGTCGCTGCCCGCGCTTCAACGCGCCGAGGCGCATGTCGCGCTGAACGGCTTCGAAGGCGCCGGCAACCAGTACCTCGACGCCGACGTCAACGCCACATTGCGCCGATTCATCGCCGAGGGCGCGCGCTTCGACGCCATCGTGCTCGACCCGCCGAAATTCGCCCCGACGGTCGCGCATGCCGAGCGCGCTGCCCGCGCCTACAAGGACATCAACCGGCTCGCCCTGCAATTGCTGGTGCCCGGCGGCGTGCTGCTGACGTTTTCATGCTCTGGCGGCATCAGCGCCGACCTGTTCCACAAGATCGTGGCATCGGCAGGCATCGACGCCGGCGTCGACGGCTACATCAGCGAGCGTCTGGGTGCTGCACCGGACCATCCCATGACCATCGAGTTCCCCGAAGGCGAATACCTGAAAGGGCTGGTGGTCGTTCGAAAGGCCTGACCCCACGGGAGCAGGCCCATTCCCCGCCCGCTAAACTTCCCGCCCTTTCCCCGTTTTAGTGACCGGAGCACCTCATGGCCCTCATCCCCGCCACCATCCTTACTGGCTTCCTCGGCTCGGGAAAGACCACGTTGCTCAAGCGCATCCTGACCGAAGCCCACGGCCAGAAAATTGCCGTCATCGAGAACGAGTTCGGTGAGGAAAACATCGACAGCGACATCCTGGTTACCGAATCCAAAGAGCAAATCGTGCAGATGAGCAACGGTTGTATCTGCTGCACCATCCGCGAAGACCTGCGGGAGGCGCTGCAGGTGCTGGCCGCCAAGAAGCGCAAGGGCCTGCTCGACTTCGACCGCGTGGTGATCGAAACCACCGGCCTGGCCGATCCCGGCCCGGTGGCGCAGACCTTCTTCATGGACGACGAGATCGCCGAGAGCTACCTGCTCGACTCGATCCTCACGCTGGTCGATGCCAAGCATGCGCCACAGCAACTCAACGACCGCCAGGAAGCGCGTCGCCAGGTCGGATTCGCCGACCAGATCTTCATCAGCAAGAGCGACCTGGTGGCCGCCGACGAAACCGAGGCGCTGATCCACCGCCTCAAGCACATGAACCCGCGAGCGCCGCAGCAGAAGGTTCATTTCGGCGAGGTGCCGCTGTCGTCCGTGTTCGACCTGCGCGGCTTCAACCTCAATGCCAAGCTGGACATCGACCCCGACTTCCTCAAGGAAGACGACCACGACCATCACGATCACGATCACGACCACGGCGAGAACTGCGACCATCCGTCGCATGCGCACGAGGGCCATGGCCACCATCACCACACCGACGACGACGTCAAGAGCTTCGTCTACAAGTCCGACCGCGCCTTCGACCCGGCCCGGCTGGAGGACTTCCTCGGCGCCATCGTCAATATCTACGGCCCGCGCATGCTGCGCTACAAGGGTGTTCTGAACATGAAGGGCACCGAGCGCAAGGTGATCTTCCAGGGCGTGCACCAGTTGATGGGCAGCGACCTCGGCCCGGCCTGGGGCGCCGATGAGGCTCGCCAGAGCCGCATGGTATTCATCGGAATCGAACTCCCGCGCGAAATCCTGGAGCAGGGATTGGACCAATGCCTCGTCTAGCCAGGGTCTGGCCAGAAGATCCGTTACGCCCGACAGGGCAATAGGCACTTTTCGTCTATACAATCGCGCGCCTGTTCCGGAAGCCCCGCCTCCACGCCGATCGGCAAGAAGTGACTTCCGGCACGGGAATGAGCGCGTTCGTGGTCTGAATTCGGGGGTATAACCCGTGGTCGCTACTGACGAGCTTGCACTAAAAATCGGGAACCCGCGTGGCCAGTGTCCGCCAAGGTTCTCGCGGGGGAGAAACAACCCGCAAAGCGCGTTCCAGCCCGTCCTAGGAGCCAGTACCGTGAAGAAACCCGCCGCCGAGGCCACGTCCGCCACACCGGCCGTCAAGAAGACAGCCGGCAAGGAGGCCGCGCCCGCCGAGCCCAAGGCTTCCGTCACGAAACCCGGCTTGGCCAAGCCCGAAACCGCCAAATCCGTCAAACCGGCCAGTCATCCTGCCGTCCCTTCCGCTTCTGTCACGACTCCCATGAAAAAAACGGCTGCCGCCCCCACCCCTGCTCCGGCCCCTGTCGCGCCGGCCCCCCGCGTCGGACGCGTTTCGCGCCTGTCCCAACTGACCGTGCCCTCGATGGCCCAGTCCGTGGCGTCCACCGCCGCCAAGTCGAGCTTCACGCAGGTCGCATCGACGGCGCTGGTGCCGCCGCCGCACGTGGCCGTCAAGAAAGACCCGAAGCTCGCCAACAACTGGAAGACGAAGACGCCTGAACAGTTGACCGACGCAGAGGTCATCGCCATGCCCGACGCCGAGTACATGAACGAGAAGCAGATGGCGTACTTTCGCCTGAAGCTCGTGCAGCTCAAGCAGGGCATCCTCGAAAACGCCGGTGAAACCACCGAGCATCTGCGTGAAGACACCGTGGTCGTGCCCGACCCGGCGGACCGCGCGACCATCGAGGAAGAGCATGCCCTCGAGCTGCGCACCCGCGACCGCGAGCGCAAGTTGTTGAAGAAGATCGAACAGTCGATCCAGCGCATCGACGCGGGCGACTACGGCTATTGCGACGAAACTGGCGAGCCGATCGGCGTCGGCCGGCTTCTCGCACGCCCTACGGCAACCCTGTCGCTGGAAGCGCAGCAACGCCGCGAACTCAAGCAGAAGATGTTTGGCGACTAAGAGATGGCCAAAGAGGAGCCCGGCCGGCTGCTGTCCAAAGTAGCCAAGTTCGTCCGCAATCCGCTCAAGGACTGGGCGGAACTGGACGAGCAGGATGCCGGCTCGTCCGACACCGGCTACAGCCGGGAGATGCTCAAGGAAATGATCGAGCGGCGGCAGCGCAACGATTTCGTGCGCCGCCGCGAGTTCGACATGCTGCGCAAGCTGCGCCAGCGCGAAGCCAGCGGTGGCTCGCGCGATTCCAGCGCCACGCCGTCGTCCTTCAGTGTCAGCACCAGCGGCAAGACCGCGGGCCGCGCGCTCACGCTCAAGAAGATCGACGAGATCGAAGAGCAGATGTCGCAGCAATGGTGGAAGAAACGGCAGCAGAGCGCCAACGGCGAGGCCATGACGCCTGCCGACATGGCCGCCCAGCAGGCGCGCGCCTATGCCGACACCGAGCCCGGCCAGGCCCCCCCTGTTCCCGCAGGCAGCGCGCCCGGCGAACTGAACCTTTCCCGTATGGGCATCGACAGTGGTCTCGAAGAAGCTTCGATCCGCTTCGCGCATGGCGATGATCCTGGCGCCGAGGCGATCCTGCTGCAGACGGTGGCGCCCGAGAGCCCGCAGGTCGACGGCATCGATACCTGGCGCGCGCTGCTCGACTTCTACCGCGCCACCGGCGATACCGAGAAGTTCGTACAGGCGAGTACGCGCTATGCCCAGCGCTTCAAGCGTCCTGGGCCCGAATGGATTTCGTTGCCTGCACTGGCGCGCGATGTGCAAACGGCCGGTGCGGCCGAACACGACAGCCGCGGCGCAAACGAGCCAGATGCGGCGGATTGGTTCTGCCCGCAGCAACTCTCCCGTGGCGGGCTGGCCGGCCTGACGCAGGCACTGTCGCATGCCGGCCAGGTGTGGACGCTCGACTGGCGCGGCCTGTCGGGCATCGACGCCGATGCAGCCGGTCCCTTGCGCGCGCTGATGGAGCACT
This sequence comes from Variovorax humicola, assembly GCF_037889915.1. Taxonomy (NCBI): domain Bacteria; kingdom Pseudomonadati; phylum Pseudomonadota; class Betaproteobacteria; order Burkholderiales; family Comamonadaceae; genus Variovorax; species Variovorax humicola. The sequence continues at coordinate 46,735 of NZ_JBBKZV010000001.1, forward strand.
GGGCCTCTTCGCCGGTGCAATTGCGCTTTGCCGGCGCCGAACGCTTGGTGGAAGTGTTGAATGCCGCCACGCCCACCAACAACCGCAACACCGAGCCGGTCTGGTGGCAATTGCGCATGGCGATCCTGCGCTTGATGAACGATGTCGACGGTTTCGAGTTGACGGCGCTCAACTATTGCATCACCTATGAGGTGTCGCCGCCGCCTTGGGAAGACCCGGTCGGCAGCTATGCGGAGGTGGATGCCGCAGCAGCGCCCGCGCAGAAGCCGTCGATCTCGCCTGCCAGCATGCATACAGGGATCGGGACTTCGGCCGGAACGGCTCCTGCGCAGGCCGTTGCGGGCTACACCCTGCTGGTCGGCGAACTGAGCGGCGAATGCCACGACATCCTGCAGAGGCTGGACGCGGAACTGGTTGATGCGGCCGTGCCGACAGTGTCGTGCGCCGCACTGGTCCGCACCGACTTTGCAGCGGCCGGCACCTTGCTCAACTGGGTCATGGCGCGCGCCGCGCGCGGCCAGCGTGTCGAATTCATCGATGTGCACCGCATGCTCGCCGCATTCTTCAAGGTGATCGGCATCGCCGATCATGCGTCGGTCGCCGTTCGCGCGAATTAACAGCAGCAGCCGGGGCGCTTGCATCGCCCCGGCGCAACCTCAGATGACTTCGATGGAACAGTTTCACGGAACGACGATCGTCAGCGTGCGCCGCAAAACCCCGAGCGGCGATCAGGTCGCAATCGGCGGTGATGGCCAGGTCACATTGGGCAACATCGTCATCAAGGGCACCGCTCGCAAGGTGCGGCGGCTCTATCACGGCAAGGTGCTCGTGGGATTTGCCGGCGCTACGGCCGACGCCTTCACATTGTTCGAGCGCTTCGAGGCCAAGCTCGAGAAGCATCAGGGCCAGTTGGCGCGTGCCGCCATCGAACTCACCAAGGACTGGCGCACCGACCGGGTGCTGCGCCGCCTGGAGGCCATGCTCGCCGTCGCCGATGCGACCACTTCGCTGATCATCACCGGCAATGGCGACGTGCTGGAACCGGAGGGCGGCATCGTGGCCATCGGTTCGGGCGGCCCCTATGCGCAGTCGGCCGCCAAGGCATTGCTGGACCATACCGACATGACGGCCGACCAGATCGTGAAGCGATCGCTCGAAATCGCGGGCGAACTCTGCATCTACACCAACATGAATCACACGATCGAAACGCTCTGAGGCAGGCCCGCTTATGTCCATGACCCCTCAGGAAATCGTCTCCGAACTTGACAACCACATCGTCGGCCAGCCGCAAGCCAAGCGCGCCGTGGCCATTGCCCTGCGCAACCGCTGGCGCCGGCAGCAGGTGGACGACAAGCTGCGATCCGAGATCACGCCGAAGAACATCCTCATGATCGGCCCGACCGGCGTCGGCAAGACCGAGATCGCGCGCCGGCTTGCGCGCCTGGCCGATGCGCCGTTCATCAAGGTCGAGGCAACCAAGTTCACCGAAGTGGGCTACGTCGGCAAGGATGTCGATTCGATCATTCGCGACCTGGCCGAGATTGCGGTCAAGCAGACCCGCGAAGCCGAGAGCGCCAAGGTGCGCATGCGCGCCGAGGATGCGGCCGAAGACCGTATCCTCGACGTCCTGTTGCCCTCCGCCCGCAATGCCGAAGGCGTGGTCGAGGCCGGCAGCAACAACCCCACGCGCCAGGCCTTCCGCAAGAAGCTGCGCGAGCATCAGCTCGACGACAAGGAAATCGAGATCGACCTGGCCGAAGCCCGCGCGCCGCTCGAGATCATGGGCCCGGCCGGCATGGAGGAAATGACCGAGCAATTGCGCGGCATGTTCGGTCAGATCGGCGGCCAGAAGCGCAAGACCCGCAAGCTCAAGATTTCCGAGGCAATGCGACTTTTGACCGACGAAGAAGCCGGTAAGCTGCTGAACGAAGACGAATTGCGCACGCAGGCCATCAGCAGCGCAGAGCAGAACGGCATTGTCTTCATCGACGAGATCGACAAGGTGGCCACGCGCAGCGAATCGCAGGGCAGCCCGGATGTGTCCCGCCAGGGCGTGCAGCGCGACCTCCTGCCACTGGTCGAAGGCACGGCCGTCAGTACCAAGTACGGCGTGGTGCGCACCGACCACATCCTGTTCATTGCCAGCGGCGCCTTCCACCTGAGCAAGCCGAGCGACCTGATTCCCGAATTGCAGGGGCGCTTTCCGATCCGGGTCGAGTTGCAATCGCTGTCGGTCTCCGACTTCGAGAGCATCCTCACCCAGACCCGCGCGTCGCTGGTCAAGCAATACCAGGCGCTGCTCGCGACCGAGGGTGTGACGCTCGAATTCACGCCGGAAGGCATCACGCGGTTGGCCAGCATTGCGTTCGAGGTCAACGAGCGCACCGAGAACATCGGCGCGCGCCGGCTCTCGACCGTGATGGAGCGCCTGCTCGACGAAGTCAGCTTCGATGCAGCCAAGCTCGGAGGCCAGACCGTTCGGATCGACGCGGCCTATGTCGACGCGCGCCTGCAGGCACTAAGTCACAACGAAGATCTTTCGCGCTTCATTCTCTAGGCGACAGCGCAGCGCCGTGCCGCTTCACGCATCACTTTCAGTGCGCGTGCTAAGTGCTTAATTTGCAACGATATTCGTGTTTTTCGGCTTCCGAAATCACCGCTAAGTCGTTGATTCCATTGCAAAAAATTGCCGCGACCCCTTGTCGCGGTGTACTTGTTTCCTGCTACAGTGGAAAAAAGTGCAGTTAAGTGGGAAAAAGTGTTGGCAATAGCCTCGTTTCGAGGCCTGCAGCATCTCACAACCGGGGTCGTTTTTAGTGTTTCAAGGCGCGTCATCGCTGAGTCTGGATGCCAAGGGGCGGCTGTCGGTGCCCACCCGGCATCGTGACGTCCTCAGCGCGACGGCGGCCGGCCAGCTCACGATCACGCGTCACCCGCATGGCTGCCTGATGATCTTTCCGCGCCCCGCATGGGAGCAGTTCCGCGAGCGCATCGCCGCGATGCCGCTCAAGGACCAATGGCTGAAGCGCCTGTTCCTCGGCAATGCCATGGATGTCGAGATGGACGGCACCGGCCGCATCCTCGTGTCGCCGGAACTGCGCGCCGCAGCCAGCATTGGCCGTGACACCCTGCTGCTCGGGATGGGCAGCCATTTCGAGCTCTGGGACAAGGCCACGCATGACGCCAAGGAAGCCGAGGCGCTCGCCGCCGGCATGGCCGAAGGCGCGTTCCAGGACCTGGCGTTCTAAAGGCGAACGTGGACAACGAATGGACCCATACGACCGTCTTGTTGAACGAAGCGGTCAACGCCCTGTTTGCCGACGAGTCGGCGGCAGCGGGAGCGTACGTGGATGCCACTTTCGGAAGAGGCGGGCATTCCCGCCTGATCCTCTCAAGGCTGGCGCCGGAGGGCCGGCTCATCGCGTTCGACAAGGACGCGGAAGCGGTCGCCGAAGCAGCGCGCATCACCGATGCGCGTTTTTCCATCCGTCACCAGGGCTTTCGCGACCTGGGCGAACTGCCTTCGGGCAGCGTGGCCGGTCTGTTGATGGATCTGGGCATCAGCTCGCCGCAGATCGACAACCCGGCGCGCGGTTTCAGTTTTCGATTCGACGGCCCGCTCGACATGCGCATGGATACAACGCGCGGCGAGAGCGTGGCCGAATGGCTGGCGACAGCCGAACAACAGCAGATTGCCGAGGTAATACGTGACTATGGCGAAGAACGGTTTGCTGTTCCGATTGCAAAGGCGATTGTTGCTCGCCGACAGGAACGGGGCCCAGTTTCAACCACCACCGAACTGGCCGAGCTCGTGGCTGGCGCGGTCAAAACCCGCGAGCCGGGCCAGAACCCTGCAACGCGCACATTTCAGGCTCTTCGGATTTTCATCAACGCCGAGCTTGAAGAGCTTCAACAAGCGCTAGAAGCGAGCATCGACGTGTTGCAACCCGGGGGGCGGCTCGCAGTGATCAGTTTTCACTCGCTGGAAGACCGCATCGTCAAGCAGTTCATCGCGAAGCATTCGCGCGAGGTGTACGACCGCCGCGCGCCTTTTGCCGCGCCGGTCGCCATGAAGCTGCGCAGCGTTGCCCGGATCTTCCCGTCGGACGCCGAAGTGGCGGCCAACCCGCGTGCCCGCAGCGCAGTGCTGCGCGTGGCCGAGCGCACCGAAACGGTCTGAACGCGATGGCCCGGCTCAACCTCCTCCTGCTGCTTTCCGTCCTGGCGACGGCGCTGTTGCTCGTGCACACGCAGTACAGGTCGCGCCAGCTGTTCACCGAGATGGAGCGGGTCAACAATGAGTCGCATCGGCTCGAGGTCGAGTACGAGCGCCTGCAGGTGGAGAAGCGGGCGCAGGCGACGCCGCTGCGGGTCGAGAAGCTGGCCAAGGAGCAGCTCAAGATGACCACCACCACGCCCGCCATCACCCTCTACGTCCGCCAGGACGGCAGCGTGATCCCGGCCGTGGTGTCGGCCGCGCCGCCGCTGCCGACGAACGCTGGCGCGCCGGCGCGCAAGGGGCACTAGTATGAAACACCCCCGACGAAGCACCTGCGGCGCTTCCCCCTCGAGGGGGCGCACCCGGCGGCCCGGCAAAGCCGGTTCCGCGGGTGCCCACGAACAGACTTCGCCGTGCTCGTCCTGGCTTCATGCGTCGCGGAAGACGCTCCAGCGTCATGGAGCACTGAGATGAGCCGCCGCAGCGTTCAATACACCACCAGTCCCTTGCTTGCGAGCAAGACGCCGGTCTGGCGCAGCAAGTTCATCGTGGCCGGCGTGGCCATCGGTTTCGTCGCGCTGGCCGGCCGGGCCGCCTTTGTGCAGGTCATCAACAACGCGTTTTTTCAGCGCCAGGGTGAAGTGCGCTTCACCCGCACGCTGGAGCTGCCGGCCAACCGCGGCCGCATCCTCGATCGCAATGGCTTGCTGCTGGCATCGAGCGTGATCGCGCCGAGCATCTGGGCGATTCCGGAAGACATCGAGCGCGACGATCCCGAAGTGCGGGCCAAGCTCAAGCAGGTGGCCAAGTTGCTCGGCATGGCACAGAAGGACTTCGACAAGAAGCTGGCAGACGAAGACAAGACCTTCGTCTGGATCCAGCGCCAGGTCGACGAACCGATCGCCAAGCAGATTGCCGCGCTCGACATCAAGGGGATCTACCAGCGCAAGGAATACAAGCGCCAGTACCCCGAGGGAGAGGCGGCGGCACACGTGGTCGGCTTCACCAATGTCGAAGACCACGGCCAGGAAGGCATCGAGCTGCAATTCGACAAGGATCTGGCCGGCAAGGCCGGTTCGCGCCGTGTGATCAAGGACCGCCTGGGCCGCGTGGTCGAGGGCGTGGGTGAATCGATTCCGCCGGTCGAGGGCAAGGACATCCAGCTGAGCATCGACAGCAAGGTGCAGTTCTTTGCATACCAGAAGCTGCGTGACGCCGTCACCACGCACCGTGCCAAGGCCGGCAGCGTGGTGGTCCTCGATTCGACGACCGGCGAAATACTCGCGCTCGCCAATTACCCGAGCTACGTGCCCGACAAGCGCCAGAACCTGACCGGCGAGCAATTGCGCAACCGCGCGTTGACCGACACCTTCGAGCCCGGCTCGACGATGAAGCCGATCACCATCGCCACCGCACTCGAACTCAGGCGCGTGACGCCGCAAACGCTGATCGACACCGCACCCGGCAAGCTCACCATCACGGGCTCGACCATCAGCGACACGCACAACTACGGCACGCTGACCGTCGAAGGCGTGATCCAGAAGTCGAGCAACATCGGTGCGACCAAGATCTCGCAGCGCCTGACGCCGCGTGAAATGTGGGACTCGTTCAGCGCGCTCGGGTTCGGCCAGAAGCCGCAGATCACCTTCCCGGGTGCCGTCACGGGACGGCTGCGTCCGTGGAAGAGCTGGCGGCCGATCGAGCAGGCCACCATGTCCTACGGCTATGGCCTGTCGGCGTCGCTGTTCCAGATGGCGCATTCGTACACCGCGTTCGCACATGACGGCCAGCTGATTCCCGCGACGATGCTGAAGAACGACACGCCGGCCGTCGGCGTGCGTGTGTTCGCGTCCGAGAACGCGCGTGCCGTGCGCCGCATGCTGCAGATGGCGGCGGGCCCCGGTGGCACCGGGCCGTTGGCGCAGACGGTCGGCTATTCGGTCGGAGGCAAGTCGGGTACCGCGCACAAGCAGGTCGGCAAGGGCTATGCCAGCAACAAATACCGCTCGTGGTTCACCGGCATGGCACCGATCGACAAGCCGCGCATCATCGTCGCGGTCATGCTCGACGAGCCGAGCAACGGCGTGTACTTCGGCGGCATCGTGGCCGCTCCGGTGTTCAGCGAAGTGGTGCAGCAAACGCTGCGCATGATGAACGTGGCACCCGACCTCGCGGTCAAGCCGCAGGTCGTGACCAAGGGCGTGGACGAGAGCTTCTGATGGACGACATCCGCTTCTCCTCCCCCAACGAAGCCGGTCACTGGCTGCGCTCGCGCGTGGGCGGGCATCTGCATGCCGACAGCCGCCGCATCGGCAACGGCGATGGGTTCATTGCATGGCCGGGTGCCGCGACCGATGGCCGCGCGCACGTGGCTGCCGCGCTGTCGCAAGGCGCGGCGGCCTGCCTGGTCGAACGCGAAGGTGTCGAGGCGTTCAATTTCGAGAGCGACCATGTGGCTGCCTATGAAGGACTCAAGGCGGCGACCGGGCCGATCGCCGCGTCTTTCTACGGCTGGCCATCGAGCCAGCTTGCGCTGCTGGCCGTGACCGGCACCAACGGCAAGACTTCAACGGCATGGTGGCTGGGCGAGGCCTTGTCGGTGCATGCCGAACTCGGCCCCTGCGCTGTGATCGGCACGCTTGGAATCGGCATGCCACCGGACCTGGCCTACACCGGCCTCACCACGCCCGACCCGGTGATGCTGCAGCGCGAATTGCGCGGGTTCGTGGCGCGCGGCTTCGGCGCCTGTGCCATCGAGGCCTCGTCGATCGGCATTGCCGAACGCCGGCTCGACGGCTGCGAAATCCGCGTGGCCGTGTTCACCAATTTCACGCAGGACCACCTCGACTATCACGGCAGCATGGATGCCTATTGGCAAGCCAAGGCCGAGTTGTTCCGCTGGCCGGGCCTGCGCGCCGCAGTCGTCAACATCGACGACGTGCATGGCGCCAGCCTCGTCGGCAATCTGCTCGACGAATACTGCGGCGCACTCGACGTGTGGACGCTCACGGCAGGTGGTGGACCGGCCCGCCTGGCCGCGCATGACATCGGCTACGGGCCGCAAGGCCTGCGCTTTTCGGTGGTGGAGCAGGGCGGTGGCAGTGAAGACCTGTCGACGCAGCTCATCGGCCAGTACAACGTGTCCAACCTGCTCGGCGTGATCGGCACCTTGCGGGCCCTCGGGCTGTCGCTGGCCGACGCGGTGCAGGCATGCCGCGGTCTCAGCAGCGTGCCCGGCCGCATGGAGCGTGTCGCCGTCGAGGGCCAGCCGCTCGTGGTGGTCGACTACGCCCATACGCCCGACGCGCTCGACAAGGCATTGGAGGGTCTGCGCCCACTCGCAACCGAGCGTGGCGGCAAGTTGTGGTGCCTGTTCGGCTGCGGCGGCGACCGCGATCCGATCAAGCGGCCGATGATGGCGGCGGTGGTGGAGAAGCGGGCCGACCGCGTGGTGGTGACCAGCGACAACCCGCGCAGCGAAAAGCCGGCATCGATCATCAGCCAGATCATGCTCGGCCTGGCCCAGCCCGATGCAGCGCAGATCGAGCCCGACCGCGCCAGGGCGATTGCCGACACCATCGCGCAAGCGGCGCCGGAAGACGTGGTGCTGCTGGCAGGACGTGGCCATGAGGCATGGCAAGAGGTCGCCGGCGAGCAGATCGCCTTCTCGGACCGCGCGCATGCCGCGGACGCGCTGGCGCGGAGGGCAGGCAAATGATGATGACGCTTGCCCAAGCCCAGGCATGGATTCCGGGCGCACGCCTGGTCGGCGACCCGGCCACGCCCATCGCACGCGTGCACACCGACACCCGCACACTCGCGGCCGGCGACATGTTCGTCGCGCTCAAGGGCGAGCGTTTCGATGCCAACGAATTCCTGGCCGACGCCAAAGCCAGTGGCGCCGCTGCAGCGATTGCGCATGGCGGTCTCGAGGCTGCAGGTCTCGCGGGGCTGGAGGTCGGCGATTCGCTGGCTGCGCTGGGCGCGCTGGCCACCGGGTGGCGCAGCCAATACACGCTGCCGTTGATCGCGGTCACCGGAAGCAACGGCAAGACCACGGTCACGCAGATGATCGCGAGCATCCTGCGGGCCGCGGCAGGCGACGATGCGCTGGCCACGGCCGGCAATCTCAACAACGAGATTGGCGTACCGCTCACGCTGCTGCGCCTGCGCGAGCACCATCGTCTGGCGGTCGTCGAGCTCGGCATGAACCATCCGGGCGAGATCGCCAGGTTGTCCGCGATCGCGAGGCCGACGGCGGCGCTGGTCAACAACGCGCAACGCGAGCATCAGGAGTTCATGGCCACGGTCGAAGCGGTGGCACTGGAGAACGGTGCCGTGTTTGCCGCGCTGCCGGTCGACGGCACTGCCGTGTTTCCGCACGGCGATGAGTTCACGCCGCTATGGACGCGGCTTGCGAGCGAAGGCGGGCGGCGCCATTGCCTCACGTTCGGAGAAGACCCTGCAGCCAGCGTCTCGCTGGTGGCGGCCGAGTGGCTGGGCCAGGCCTGGCGGCTCACCGCTCGCACGCCGTTGGGCGAATTGCGCTGCACGCTGCGCATTGCCGGCCGCCACAACGTGATGAACGCATTGGGGTCGATGGCCTGCGCCCTGGCGGCCGGCGTGTCGCTCGACCACATCGCGCATGGCCTCGATGCTTTCGAGCCGGTCAAGGGCCGCTCGCGCGCCAGTGCGGTGCAGCTTGCCAATGGCCGCACCGTCACGCTGGTGGACGACAGCTACAACGCCAACCCCGACTCGGTGCGTGCAGCCATCGATGTGCTGGCCACGCTGCCCGCGCCACGCATCCTGGTGCTGGGCGACATGGGCGAGGTCGGCGACCAGGGTGAACGCTTTCATGCCGAAGTCGGTGCCTGGGCACGCGAACGCGGCATCGACACTTTTTATGCGCTCGGCGCGGCCACGACCCACAGTGTCGCGGCCTTCGGCGGAGACCCGGGCCGGGCGCGCCATTTCGAAAGCATCGATCCGCTCAATGCGGCGGTGCTGGCACTGCTGCCGGATGCCGGCAGCGTGCTCGTCAAGGGATCGCGCTTCATGCGCATGGAGCGCGTGCTGCAGGCGATTGCCGCCGCCGCGCCCCAACGACAACAAGAGGAGACCGGTCATGCCAATTGAAACGCTCGGTTTCATTACATGCTGCTGAGCCTCGCCCAGTGGCTGCAAACGCTCACGCCCGAGTTCGGGTTCCTGCGCGTGTTCCAGTACCTGACCTTCCGCGCGCTGATGTCGGCGATGACGGCATTGGTCGTGGGGCTGGCTGCCGGTCCGTATGTGATCCGCCGGCTTGCCGCACTGAAAATCGGCCAGCCGGTGCGCGGCTATGGCATGGAGACGCACCTGAGCAAGAGCGGCACGCCCACGATGGGCGGCGTGCTGGTGCTGTTCTCGATCGCAATGGCGACGCTGCTCTGGTTCGACCTGTCGAATCGCTTTGTCTGGATCGTTCTGTTCGTCACGATCGGTTTCGGCGCGATCGGCTGGGTCGACGACTGGCGCAAGGTGGTGCGCAAGGATCCGGAAGGCATGCGCTCGCGCGAGAAATACATGTGGATGTCGATGGTCGGCTTGCTGGCCGCGTTCTATCTGCTGTTCAGCATTTCGGAAAGCTCCAACTGGCGCGTGCTGCAACTGTTCTACGCCTGGGTGCGCTCCGGCTTCGACCTCGACTTTCCGCCGAAGACCAACCTGCTGGTGCCGTTCTTCAAGGAGATCAGCTATCCGCTCGGCGGCATCGGCTTCGTCATCCTCACGTACCTGGTGATCGTGGGCGCGAGCAATGCGGTCAACCTGACCGACGGCCTCGACGGGCTGGCGATCATGCCGGTGGTGATGGTGGGCTCGGCGCTCGGCGTGTTCGCGTACGTGACGGGCAGCGTGGTGTATTCGCGCTACCTGTTCTTCCCGAACATTCCCGGCTCGGGCGAACTGCTGGTGTTCTGCTCGGCCATGGCCGGCGCGGGGCTCGCATTCCTCTGGTTCAACACGCATCCGGCCCAGGTCTTCATGGGCGACGTGGGCGCGCTCGCTTTGGGCGGCGCGCTCGGCACCATCGCGGTCATCGTGCGGCAGGAGATCGTGTTCTTCGTGATGGGCGGCATCTTCGTCGTGGAAGCAATCTCCGTGATGTTGCAGGTCTCGTATTTCAAGTACACGAAGAAGCGCTTCGGCGAGGGTCGGCGAATTCTCAAGATGGCGCCGTTGCACCACCACTTCGAGAAGAGCGGCTGGCGCGAAACGCAGGTCGTCGTGCGCTTCTGGATCATCACGATGCTGCTGTGCCTCGTGGGTCTGTCCACGTTGAAGCTGAGGTGAGGCCAGCGTGAAGCATCTGAAAGACCTTCCCGTCCTGATCCTTGGCCTTGGCGCCTCGGGGATGGCCATGGCGCGCTGGTGCGTGCGCAACGGCGCGCAGGTGACCGTGGCGGACACGCGCGATGCGCCGCCGCAATTGGGCAAGTTGCGCGAAGAGATGCCGGACGTGGCTTTCGTCGGCGGCGTGTTCACCGCCGCGCTGGTGGAAGGGACCACGATGCGAGCGGTCTATCGCTCGCCGGGGCTGGCGCCCGCGACCATCGCGCCGGTTGTCGACGCGGCAAGGGCCATGGGCTTGCCGGTGGGGGGTGAACTGGATCTGTTTGCGCGTGCGCTGCTGGACCTGCGGACGGTTGACGTGCCCGAAGTCGCCGAGCCGCAGACAGCGACGGAAGCACCGTCGGAAGAGCCAATGGCAGGGCAGCAGGCTTCGGTCACGCTGCACGAGGTGGCCGAACCCGTCGAGCCCGCTGAAATGCCCGCTGTATCTGGCGTCGCGACGGCCGGGATGGCCGGTGCGTCGCTCGCGCCGGTCGATTCCGACGCAGCCCTCGTGGCGCCGGACGAACATGCCGCGACAGAACCAGCGGAGACGCCGAGCGAAGTCCCGGTTGCCGACTCCGCGCCGTCCGCCGCGGACGCGATGCCGCCTTTCGCTTTCGATGCCGCATCGAGCGTTCCGTCCGCCTCATCTCCCGCCACGGGTGCGATCCCAGTCGCTCCGCCTCCCGGCAAGCCCTACGTGCACAGCGCGGCCAAGGAAGCGGCCGAATTCGTCGCGCGCATGGCCGAACTCTCGGTGCCTGCCGCGCTCGCGGTGCCGGAAGAAGAGTCGCCCTCGCCCCTGCCCCTGCTCGCGCCGCAACCGTTGCCGCCCACGGGGTACGCGCCCGCGGTGCTTGCCGTCACCGGCACCAACGGCAAGACGACCGTCACCGCGCTCACTGGCCAGTTGGTCGAACGCGCAGGCAAGACAGTCGCTGTCGCGGGCAACATCGGCCCGACCCTGCTGGACACCCTGTCCGCGCACATCGATGCCGACACGCTGCCGGATGTCTGGGTGCTGGAGTTGTCGAGCTTCCAACTCGACGGCGTGCAGGGCTTCGAGCCCACCGCTGCCACGGTATTGAACCTGACGCAGGACCACCTCGACTGGCACGGCGACATGGCTGCCTATGGCGCGGCCAAGGCGCGCATCTTCGGCAGCAAGGGCCTGCTGGTCCTGAACCGCGACGACGACGCCGTGATGCGGATGCTGCCGGCGCCCATCCGCGTGAAATTGCAGCGTCCGCAGGTCCGCAGTCATGTCACTTTCGGCGCGGGCATGCCGCTGCGCCCGGGCGACTTCGGCATCGAGCGCGTCCATGGCATGGCCTGGCTGGTGCGCGCACTGGAGGCCGATGAAACACAGAAGCGCAAGCGCGGTGCCGCGCAGGCCGAGGAAGAGATCTTCGTGCAGCGCCTGCTGCCGGCCAATGCGTTGCGCATCCGCGGCCAGCACAACGCGCTCAACGCGCTCGCGGCACTGGCGCTCGCAAGCGCCGCCGGCTGCCCGCTGGGCCCGATGCTCTATGGCCTGCGCGAATACCACGGCGAGCCGCATCGCGTGGAGCCGGTGACGATCGTCCGCGAGGTCGAATACTTCGACGACAGCAAGGGCACCAATGTCGGCGCCACCGTGGCTGCGCTGACTGGACTGGGCGTCGACCGGCGCATCGTCGCGATCCTCGGCGGCGAAGGCAAGGGACAGGACTTCACGCCGCTGGCCGCACCGGTGCGGCAGTATGCGCGCGCGGTCGTCCTCATCGGCCGCGATGCGCCGATCATCGAGGAGGCACTGGCGGGCACGGGCGTCACGCTCGCGCATGCCGCTTCGATGGACAAAGCCGTGCGTGAAGCCGCAAGGCATGCCCATCCGGGCGATGCCGTGTTGCTTTCACCGGCATGCGCCAGCTTCGACATGTTCAAGGACTACGCGCACCGCGCTGCCATGTTCTGCGAGGCCGTCGAGGAACTCGCGAATTCGCCGTCCGAGGGAGAAGCGCAATGAACCAGACCGTGGCTGCCACCCCGCGGGAAGGCGGTCGCTTCGGCGGCTGGTTCCGTCGTGCCAAGAGCGGCATCGACGCGTTGCCTGTGCACCTGCCCGTGCGTCTCGGCGGCGCCGACATCTCCCAGACCAAGGCTGCGCCGATGCGCGTGCTCGGCTTCGACCAGGCACTGCTCTGGGTCACGCTGGCGCTGCTGGCGTGGGGTCTCGTGATGGTCTATTCGGCCTCCATCGCGCTTGGCGACAACCCGCGCTTCTCGCGCATGAACTACAGCCAGTCGTACTTCGTGTTGCGGCATGCGTTGTTCCTCTGCGTGGCCTTCGTGGCCGCGCTGCTCGCCTTCCAGGTGCCGATGAAGACCTGGGAGCGCGCCGCGCCGTGGCTGTTCATCGCCTCCCTGCTGTTGCTGGTGGCTGTGCTGGTTCCGCACGTGGGCCGCAGCGTGAATGGCGCGCGCCGCTGGATCCCGCTCGGCTTCATGAGCTTCCAGCCTTCGGAACTGGCCAAGCTGGCGATGGTGTTCTATGCCGCCAGCTACATGGTGCGCAAGATGGAGATCAAGGAGCGCTTCTTCCGCGCCGTGTTGCCGATGGGCGTGGCGGTGGTGGTGGTCGGCATGCTGCTGCTGGCCGAGCCCGACATGGGCGCGTTCATGGTGATCGCGGTCATCGCGATGGGCATCCTGTTCCTGGGTGGCGTCAACGCACGCATGTTCTTCGTGATCGCGATGCTCGTCGTGGTGGCCTTCGGAATGATCGTGGCCTCGTCGCCGTGGCGGCGCGAGCGCATCTTTGCGTACCTCGATCCATTCGGCGAAAACAACGCGCTCGGCAAGGGCTACCAGCTGTCGCACTCGCTCATCGCGATCGGGCGCGGCGAGGTCTTCGGCGTCGGCCTTGGCGGCAGCGTCGAGAAACTGCACTGGCTGCCGGAGGCGCACACCGACTTCCTGATGGCGGTGATCGGCGAGGAGTTCGGCCTGGTCGGCGTGCTGCTGGCTATCGCGCTGTTCTTCTGGCTCACGCGCCGCATCATGCACATCGGCCGCCAGGCCATTGCGCTGGACCGCGTGTTCTCGGGCCTCGTCGCGCAAGGCATCGGCATCTGGATCGGCTTCCAGACCTTCATCAACATGGGCGTGAACCTGGGCGCATTGCCGACCAAGGGGTTGACGCTGCCGTTGATGAGCTTTGGCGGGTCCGCGATCCTGTTGAACCTCATCGCACTGGCCGTGGTGCTGCGCATCGACTACGAGAACCGTGTCCTCATGCGAGGTGGCCGCATATGAAGACGGCACTCGTCATGGCCGGCGGCACGGGCGGGCACATCTTCCCGGGCCTGGCCGTGGCCGAAGCGTTGCGCACGCGGGGCTGGCGCGTGCATTGGCTAGGCGCACCGGGCAGCATGGAGCAGCAACTGGTGCCGCCGCGCGGCTTCGCCTTCGAGCCGGTGCAGTTCGGCGGCGTGCGCGGCAAGGGCCCGATGACGCTGCTGTTGCTGCCGCTCAAGCTGCTGCGCGCGTTCATGCAGAGCATCGCGGTGGTTCGTCGCGTGCGTCCTGACGTGGTGATCGGCCTCGGCGGCTACATCACCTTCCCCGGCGGGATGATGAGCGTGCTGCTCGGCAAGCCGCTGGTGCTGCATGAGCAGAACTCGGTCGCAGGCCTGGCCAACAAGGTGCTGGCCGGCGTGGCCGACCGTGTGTTCAGCGCGTTTCCCAACGTGCTGAAGAACGCGAAGTGGGTGGGCAATCCGTTGCGCGCCGCGTTCCTGTCGCAGCCCGGTCCGCAGGAGCGTTTCGCGGGCCGCACCGGGCCGCTCAAGCTGCTGGTGGTCGGTGGCAGCCTGGGCGCGAAGGCGCTCAATGCGGTTGTGCCCAAGGCGCTGGCGCTGATCTCGCCGGCAACGCGCCCCAGCGTCCTGCACCAGAGCGGCAGCAAGCAGATCGAAGAACTGCGCGCCAACTACGCGGCAGCGGGCGTCGAAGGCACGCTGCTGCCGTTCATCGAAGACACCGCCGTCGCCTATGCCGACGCCGACCTCATCGTCGCGCGGGCCGGCGCCAGCACCGTCACCGAAATCGCAGCCGTGGGCGCTGCCACGCTGTTTGTTCCTTTTCCCTCGGCGGTCGACGACCACCAGACCACCAACGCCCGCTTCCTCGTCGATGCGGGTGGCGGCTGGCTGGTGCAGCAGACCGACCTGACCCCTGAATGGTTGGCTGATTTGCTACAGAAAACAGAACGCTCGACCTTGATGCAGCACGCGCTGCGCGCCAAGACGATGCAAAAGACAGAAGCGGTCGACGAGGTCGTCCGCGCGTGTGAGGAGTTGGCCAAATGAAGCACGCGATCCACCACATCCATTTCGTCGGCATCGGTGGCGTCGGCATGAGCGGCATCGCCGAAGTGCTGCTCAACCTCGGCTACACCATCTCTGGCTCGGACCTGGCCGACAGCGCCACGCTGCGCCGCCTTGCGGGCCTCGGCATCCACACGTACGTGGGCCACGATGCCGCCAACATCGCGGGGGCCGATGCGGTCGTCACCTCGACGGCAGTGCGGGGCGGCAGCAATCCGGAGGTGATGGCCGCGCGCGCGAAGAAGATCCCGGTGGTGCCGCGCGCGCTGATGCTGGCCGAATTGATGCGCCTCAAGCAGGGCATCGCCATCGCCGGCACGCATGGCAAGACGACCACCACCAGCCTGGTGGCCAGCGTGCTCGCCGCCGCGGGACTCGATCCGACCTTTGTCATCGGCGGCCGGCTCAACAGCGCCGGCGCCAACGCGCAACTGGGCAGCGGTGACTACATCGTGGTGGAGGCCGACGAGTCGGATGCGTCGTTCCTGAACCTGCTGCCGATCATGGCCGTGGTCACGAACATCGACGCCGACCACATGGAGACCTACGGCCACGACTTCGGCAAGCTGAAGAAGGCCTTCGTCGACTTCCTGCACCGCATGCCCTTCTACGGCGTGGCGATCCTCTGCACCGACGATCCGGCGGTGCGCGAGATCGTGCCGGAGGTGTCGTGCCCGGTGACGAGCTACGGATTCAACGAAGGCGCCCAGGTGCGTGCCATCAACGTGCGCGCGGTCGGTGGGCAGATGCATTTCACGGTGCAGCGCCGCAACGGCGTCACGCTGCCCGATCTGGACATCGTGCTGAACCTGCCCGGCGAGCACAACGTGCTCAATGCGCTGTCCGTGATTGCGGTGGGTGTCGAACTCAACGTGCCGGACGAAGCCGTCCAGCGCGGCCTCGCCGAATTCACGGGCGTGGGTCGCCGCTTCCAGCGTTACGGCGATGTTGCCGTGCAAGGCGAGCAGTCCGATGGCGGTTTCACACTGATCGACGACTACGGCCATCACCCGGTCGAAATGGCAGCCACGATCGCAGCGGCGCGCGGCGCCTTCCCGGGCCGTCGCCTGGTGCTGGCCTTCCAGCCGCATCGCTTCACCCGCACGCGCGACTGCTTCGAGGATTTCGTCAAGGTCATCGGCACTGCCGATGCGGTGCTGCTCGGCGAGGTCTACGCGGCCGGCGAGCAGCCGATCGTGGCGGCCGATGGCCGTTCGCTGGCGCGTGCATTGCGAGTGTCCGGCAAGGTCGAGCCGGTGTTCGTCGATGACATCGCCGCGATGCCGCAGGCCATCCTAGACAACGCGCGCGACGGAGATGTAGTGATCTGCATGGGTGCAGGTTCGATCGGCGCCGTGCCGGCCCGGGTCGTGGAACTCGGCGGGATGGCGTCGCAGCGGCCGGAGCGCCTTCTGCGCGAGGGGCGGGCACTGTGAGCATCGACGTCAAATCCATGGGCAAGGTGGCCGTGCTGTTCGGCGGCAGTTCCGCCGAGCGCGAAATCTCGCTGCTGTCAGGTACCGGCGTGCTGGAGGCGCTGCGGTCGCGCGGCGTCGACGCGCATGCCTTCGATCCGGCGCAACGCGACTTGGCCGAGCTCAAGCGCGAGGGCTTTGCGCGCTGCTTCATCGCGCTGCATGGCCGCCATGGCGAAGACGGGACCGTGCAGGGCGCGCTCGAACTGCTCGGCGTGCCCTACACCGGCTCCGGCGTGCTGGCGTCGAGCCTGGCCATGGACAAGGTCATGACCAAGCGCATGTGGCAGGCCGACGGCTTGCCGACTCCGAAGTACGTGCGCCTCGCGTTCGACCAGCAAAGCCGCGAGCAGATCCGCGCCGTGCCGGACGTGCTGGGCCTGCCGCTCATCGTCAAGCCGCCGCGCGAAGGTTCGTCGATCGGCGTGACCAAGGTTCAGGGCTATTCGCAGATGCAGGACGCGGTCACGCTGTCCGCCAAGTACGACGCCGATGTGCTGTGCGAAGAGTTCATCGAGGGTGAGGAAGTGACTTGCGCCGTGCTCGGCGAGGGCCTGAATGCGGTGGCGCTGCCGGTCGTGCGCATCGCCGCCCCCGAGGGTGCCTACGACTATCAGAACAAGTACTTCACCGACGACGTGAAGTACCACTGCCCAAGCGGCTTGCCCGAGGCGGAGGAGCGCGCGATCCAGCACATCACGCTGGCCGCCTACCACACGCTAGGCTGTCGCGGGTGGGGCCGCGCCGACCTGATGATCCGCGCCAGCGATCGCAAGCCCTTCCTGCTCGAGATGAACACGTCGCCCGGCATGACCTCGCATTCGCTGGTGCCGATGTCCGCGCGCGCCGCGGGTACGAGCTACGAAGACCTCTGCCTGCGCGTGCTCGCTTCGGCCGCGCTGGATTCGGGGAGGACCGCCTGACATGGCCGACAGCATCACCGTCCCCTTCGACGTCAGGCTCATGAACATCACCGCGAACCTGGTGTTCGTCGGGTGTGTGCTCGTGCTGATGGCGGCAGGGGCCTGGTGGGTGCTTCGGCAGCCGTTCTTCCCGCTGGCGGCGATCCGCGTCGATGGCGAGGTGACACACAACAACGAAGTCACGTTGCGGGCCAATGTCGCACCGCAACTCTCGGGAAACTTCTTCACCGTCGACCTGGCCAAGGCGCGCACGGCCTTCGAGTCGGTGCCGTGGGTGCGCAAGGCGGTCGTGCGCCGCGAGTTCCCGAACCGCCTGCGCGCCACGCTGACCGAGCAGCGGGCGGTGGCGCACTGGGGCGACGATTCGTCGTCGAAACTGGTCAACAACTACGGCGAAGTCTTCGAGGCCAACGTGGCCGAGGTCGACGACGACCTGCCGCGGCTCGACGGGCCGGTCGACCAGGCCGGCCAGGTGCTCGGCATGTACCGCGTGCTGGCCCCGATCTTCCAGCCCTATGACTTGCAGGTCGACGAACTGGAACTGTCCGCCCGCGGCAGTTGGCAGGTCGTGCTCAACACCGGCGCCACCATCGAACTTGGCCGCGGCCAGAGCGAGGAAGTCGCGTCGCGCCTGCAGGTGTTCCTGAAATCGGTGACGGCGGTGGCGCAGCAATACGGACGCTCGTTGTCGTCCGTCGAAGCCGCCGACCTGCGCCATCGCGATGCTTATGCGCTGCGGATGCGCGGCGTCACCACGGTCGTTCCGGATGCCAAGAAGACCGACCCCAAGAAGAAATAGAGAACCCAAGGACTTTTCATGCCCAAAGAATACAAGGACCTTGTCGTCGGACTCGATATCGGCACCGCGAAGGTGATGGTGGTCGTGGCCGAAGTGCTGGCCAATGGCGAATTGAAACTCGCAGGACTCGGGGTTGCGCCGAGCAACGGGCTCAAGCGCGGCGTGGTGGTGAACATCGACGCCACCGTGCAAAGCATCCAGCAAGCCTTGAAGGAGGCCGAGCTGATGGCCGACTGCAAGATCGGCCGCGTCTACACCGGCATCACCGGCAGCCACATCCGCGGCATCAATTCGAGCGGCATGGTGGCGGTGAAGGACAAGGAAGTCACGCCCGCCGACGTGGCGCGCGTGGTCGAGACGGCACGCGCCATCAACATCTCCAGCGACCAGCGCCTGCTGCTGGTGGAGCCGCAGGAGTTCGTGATCGACGGGCAGGACGTGAAGGAGCCGATCGGCATGAGCGGCATGCGCCTCGAGGCCAAGGTGCACATCGTGACCGGCGCACAGAGCGCGGCCGAGAACATCATCAAGTGCGTGCGCCGCTGCGGGCTCGAGGTCGACCAGTTGATGCTGAATCCGCTGGCCTCGGCGCAGGCGGTGCTGAGCGAGGACGAGCGCGAACTCGGCGTGTGCCTGGTCGACATCGGCGCCGGCACCACCGACGTGGCGATCTTCACCAACGGCGCGATTCGCCATACGGCCGTGATCCCGATCGCCGGCGACCTCATCACCAGCGACATCGCGATGGCGCTGCGCACGCCCACCAAGGACGCGGAGGACATCAAGGTCGAGAACGGCTATGCCAAGCAACTGCTGGCCGACCCCGACACGCAGGTCGAAGTGCCCGGCCTCGGCGACCGCGGCCCGCGCATGCTGAGCAAGCAGGCGCTGGCCGGCGTGATCGAGCCGCGCATCGAAGAGATCTTCTCACTGGTGCAGCAGGTGGTGCGCGAGTCGGGCTTCGAGGAATTGCTGTCGTCCGGCGTGGTGCTCACCGGCGGTAGCGCCGTCATGCCGGGCATGGTCGAGCTTGGCGAAGACATCTTCCTGAAGCCGGTGCGGCGCGGCATCCCGAAGTATTCGAGCGCGCTGTCGGACATGGTCGCGCAGCCGCGCGCCGCGACGGTGATGGGCTTGCTCGAAGAAGCCCGCTTCGCGCGCATGCGCGGCTTCAAGGTCGCGCAGAAGAACGGCTCGGTCAAGACCGCGTTCGGCCGCTTCAAGGACTTCATCGTGGGGAACTTCTGATCATGAAAGCATCCCCGCTCTGGCTTGCGCGCGCCGGACCTCCTCGCCATTTCAACGAGCGATGGCGACGCACCGGCCCACCCCCATGAAGCGACACCGGTAACTGCGCCAGATAAGAAGAAATTCATTCATTACATAACGGCAACTGCAAATTGAAGGAGTCAGACATGACCATCGAAATGATCGAAGTGGAAGAGTTCAACCAGGGCACTCAAATCAAGGTGATCGGCGTGGGTGGCGGCGGCGGCAACGCGGTCGCGCACATGATCGAGCGCGGCGTGCAGGGCGTGCAGTTCGCTTGCGCGAACACCGACGCGCAGGCGCTTTCGCGCAGCAATGCGCCCAAGCTGATCCAGCTCGGCAGCAACGGCCTGGGCGCCGGCGGCAAGCCCGACAAGGGCCGTGACGCGGCCGAGGCAGCCCTCGACGAAATCCGCGCAGCCATCGACGGCGCGCACATGCTGTTCATCACCGCCGGCATGGGCGGCGGCACCGGCACCGGCGCCGCGCCGGTGATCGCGCGCGTGGCAAAGGAAATGGGCATCCTGACCGTGGGCGTGGTCACCAAGCCCTTCGACTGGGAAGGCGGCAAGCGCATGACCAATGCCGATTGCGGCCTGGCCGAACTGGAAGCGAACGTCGACTCGCTGATCGTGATCCTGAACGAAAAGCTGCTCGAGGTGCTGGGCGACGACGTGACGCAGGCCGAAGCCTTCGCGCATGCCAACGACGTCCTGAAGAATGCCGTGGGCGGCATCTCGGAAATCATCAACGAGTACGGCGGCGTGAACGTCGACTTCGAAGACGTGCGCACCGTGATGGGCGAGCCCGGCAAGGCAATGATGGGCACGGCGGCCGCGAGCGGTCCGGACCGCGCGCGCATCGCCGCCGAGCAGGCTGTCGCCTGTCCGCTGCTGGAAGGCATCGACCTGTCGGGCGCCAAGGGCGTGCTGGTGCTGGTGACCGCATCGAAGGGTTCGCTGAAGCTGGCCGAATCCAAGCTCGCGATGAACACCATCCGCGCCTATGCCTCGGCCGATGCGCACGTGATCTACGGCGCCGCCTATGACGAGAACCTCGGCGACGAGATGCGCGTGACCGTGGTGGCCACGGGGCTGTCGCGCCAGAACACGAGCCGCAAGCCGGAACTCGAAGTGATTCGCCGCACCGGCACCGACAACGTGCCCTTCAGCGTGCCGACTCTGAACGTGGGCGTGGCCGGCCCATCCGGCAACGCGAAGTACGATGGCCTTTCGGTGCCGAGCGTGTGGCGTACCAACCGCACGATGGCGACCGCCAAGGTGGATGCGCTGTCGTCGGGTGGCATGGAAGACATCGAGATCCCCGCCTTCCTTCGTCGCCAGGCTGATTGAAGTGGACCACCCCCGATGCGCCTGCGGCGCCTCCCCCTCGAGGGGGCGATACCAGCGGCCCGGCAAAGCCGGTTCCGCGGGTGAAGTGGACCACCCCCGATGCGCCTGCGGCGCCTCCCCCTCGAGGGGGCGATACCAGCGGCCCGGCAAAGCCGGTTCCGCGGTATCCCTGGTATCTCACTGCGCCGGTTTCATGTGTCGCGGGTCACGCGATAGCGTGGTGGAAAACTGATATGGCATTGAGTTACCGCGCGCCCCGATCTCGCGCCTGCGCTGCCGGCCATGCCGACGTACGACTGCGCTGCTCGGCGCGACCTTGGGGCGCTCGCTACCCTCACTGTCACATCAATCGGTTTCGGGGGGGGATGTGTCGGCTATTGCGGCGATAGCGCGGCGTGTGGTGCGTCCGGGGCCTCCCGCTCCTAAAATCACGGCCGTGCTGCAACAACGAACTCTCAAGGCCATCACGCGCGCGGTCGGTGTGGGGCTTCACAGCGGGCAACGCGTCGAGTTGACGCTGCGCCCGGCGCCGGCGGATACCGGCATCGTGTTCCGTCGTGTCGACCTGCCGGAACCGGTCGACATCGCGATGACGCCGGAGGCAGTGACCGACACCCGCCTGGCCTCCACTGTTTCATCGGGCGGCGCCAAGGTGCAGACCATCGAACACCTGATGTCGGCCTGCGCGGGTCTGGGCATCGACAACCTGCGCATCGACATCACTGCCGACGAGGTGCCGATCCTCGACGGATCGGCTTCCTCGTTCGTGTTCCTGCTGCAAAGCGCGGGCATCGTGCTGCAGAACGCGCCGCGTCGCTTCATCCGCATCATCAGCCCGGTCGAGGTGCACGAAGGCCAGGGCCATGACGTCAAATGGGCTCGGCTCGATCCGTACCACGGCTACAAGCTCAGCTTCGAAATCGACTTCGACCACCGCGTGGTGAGTTCGACCGGACAGCGCTTCGAGTTCGACCTGGGCAGCGACTCCTACAGCCGCGACATTGCGCGTGCGCGAACCTTCGGCTTCACCAAGGAAGTCGAGTACATGCGCAGCAAGGGACTTGCTCTCGGCGGCGGACTCGACAACGCCGTTGTCATGGACGACACCAAGGTGCTCAATGCCGGCGGGTTGCGCTACGACGACGAGTTCGTCAAGCACAAGATCCTCGATGCGATGGGCGACCTCTACGTGGTCGGCCGGCCGCTGCTGGCCGCGTACAGCGCGTTCCGCTCCGGCCACGGGCTCAACAACAAGCTGCTGCGCGCGCTGATGGAGCAACCCGAAGCCTGGGAAGTCGTGACCTTCGAGGACGAAAAGCGCGCGCCTGCCGGTTTCGCCGAAGTCGCGCGCGCCTGGTAGCGCACCGCAAACCAGCCCATGCTGTTATTTCGCTGGGCCATCCTGCTGTTGCTGCTGGTGGCCGGGGTGTCCTTTGCGTTCTATGCCGGCACCGGCCAGGTCCGATACCGGCGCTTCGGATGGATCGTGCTCAAGTGGACCCTGTTGGCCGCATTCGGCTTCTTCGCGGTGCTGATCGCCGAGCGGGCGGCCTGACGGTCCCTATCAGTTTTCCACCACGCTATCGCGTGACCCACGACGCACCAGGACGAGCGCAGCGAAGTCTGTTCGTGGGCACCCGCGGAACCGGCTTTGCCGGGCCGCCGGGTGCGCCCCCTGAGGGGGAGGCGCCGCAGGCGCTTCGGGGGTGATTCATCACCGCGTGCGCCCCTGGCGGTAGCCGCCGCCGGAACCCTTCGTCACCGCCGCGCCCAGCCGCTCCATCGACTTGCCGACATGCGCGTGCGTGATCGCGATGCCCAGCGCATCGGCCGCATCGGCGCCTGGCAGCCCTGGCAGATTCAACAACCGCTTTACCATTTCCTGCACCTGCGCCTTGGCCGCATTGCCATGGCCGGCCACGGCCTGCTTCATCTGCAGCGCGGTGTATTCGGCCACGCTGAGCTTGTTGACGACCAGCGCGGTCAGGCAGGCACCGCGCGCTTGGCCGAGCATCAGCGTCGATTGCGGGTTGACGTTCACGAACACGATTTCGACGGCCGCAGCAGTCGGTTGGTAGCGCTCGGCAATCTCCCCGATGCCGTCGAACAGCACCTTGAGCCGCAATGCGAGTTCGCCGCCAACCATGTGCTTGGTGCTGATGGTGCCGCTGGCCACGTAGCGCAGTGCATGGCCATCCGCGTCGATCACGCCGAAGCCTGTGGTTTGCAGGCCGGGGTCGATGCCGAGGATTCTCATTCCGCCGCCGGGCCGCCCCAAGGCGGAATAGCCCCCTTGGGGGGTGGCGAAGCACACGAAGTGGCGAGCCTGGGGGCTGTCATACCGCCGCCGGGCCGCCCCAAGGCGGAATAGCCCCCTCGGGGGGTGGCGAAGCACACGAAGTGGCGAGCCTGGGGGCTGTCATGCCTTCACACGCCGAAGTACCAGCGCACCGAGTGAAAGAAGATCGGCGCGGCAAAGCACAGCGCATCGACGCGGTCGAGCAAGCCATTGGCTCCGGTCACGCCCACGCCTTTCTGCCCCCAGTTCGGAATACCCCGATCGCGCTTCAGCGCCTTCATCACCAGGTGGCCCATCGAACCCGCCACGCAAGCGATCAGCGACATCGCCAGCGCCTGCCCGTACTTGAACGGCGTGATGAACGACATCAGGCCGCCCACCACGGTGGCAATGGCCATGCCCACGCTCCAGCTGGTCCAGTTGAAACTGCGGCTCACGTTCGGTGCAAACGGCGTGCGCGCCAACCATCGTTGCAGCTTGCCGCTGCTTTCGGCCGGCGGATAAGTGAAGCGCCGCGCGATCAGGTGCTGTACCACCATGCAGCTCTGCACCACGAACACCAGGAAGAACACCAGAAACGCGCTCTTGCCCTGATAGTCCGGGAACGACAGCAGCAGCAGGGCCGGCACGTGGCTCATGCCGTAGACGCAGACCATGATGCCCCACTGCAGCTTCGCATTACGCTCGAGGAAATGGCTCGGGTCGTTCGCCAGCGCGCTCACGGTTGGAATGGCCAGGAACACATAGACCGGGATGAAGACGGTGAACAGGTCGAAGCGCGCCGTGCCCACCAGGATGAACTGGATCGGCAGCACGATGAAGAAGGCAAGGATCAGGCTGCGATGGTCGCCGCGCCGCGTCGGTGACAGCGTGATGAACTCGCGCAAGGCAATGAACGAGATCAGCCCGAACAGGAAGGTCGCAACGCCCGGACCCAGCACCCAGCCGATCCAGAAGACCACGGCCATGAGCCAGCTGGTGCGCAGCAGGCTGCGGAAGTCGTTCAGTTCCTGCAACCAGGCCTCTCCGTGGGCCTGGTCGCGGCGCTCGCGAAGTCCGATCAGCAAGGTCGCGATGCCCACGATCGTGAGCAGGCCGAAGACGATCAGGAACAGGGCGCCCACCTGGTGCTCCGGTGTCAGGTTGCGCAGGAACTGATTCATGAACGGGGCTTCTTCAACTTAGACATCGCGCAGCGCGACCACCGCGTCGCGGGCGCGTTCGAGAAACGGCCGACGTTGTTCGCCTTCCTGGACCTGCATCGGTGCGCCGAAGGTCACCGAGCAAAGGATCGGCACCGGCACCACCTCACCCTTGGGCATCACTCGCTGGATGTTGTCGATCCAGGCCGGCACCAGCACCACGTCCGGGAACATTTTCGCCAGCGCATAGAGGCCCGACTTGAACTTCTGCGGTTCGCCGGTGTTGCCGCGCGTGCCTTCGGGAAAGATGATGATCGAGTCGCCGCTCTTCAGCGCATCGACGAGTGGCGAGAGCGGGTCACTGCCGTCCGGGGAGGCGGGTGGCGGTGCAGCGTCGAGCTCGGGTTCGGCCGGCACCAGCGGCAACTGGATGGCGTCGACCGGCTCCATCGATGGCTCGACCCGTTCGGGCGGTGGCGGGGGCGCCGCTGCCTGGCCGCGATCGACGTAGACCGCATTGAACACCTCGGTCGTGATCCAGCGCTTGACTGGCGTGTTGGCCCAGTAGTCGCGCGCAGCGATGGGCCGGGTGATCACGCGCAGTTCCTCGGGCAACGCGGCCCAGATCATGACGATGTCGGCATGGCTCTGGTGATTGGCGAAGTAGATGCGCTGTTCCGCCTTCGGTGGACATCCGTACCAACGTGCCTGGGCACCGGTGAGCAGGCGCACGACACCGAGCAAGATCCATCCAACGAGCTTTGCCAACATGGCGGCGATGATACGGGCGCACGCACCCGATTCCTTCAAGGCAGGTCGGCCGATGGCATGCGCGCCACGATGGTCGCAGCGCGTCCGATGACGTAGGGTGAGGTCGGCCGGCGTTCGAAGAACTTCGGGCTCGGCAGCATGACCGCGAGGCGCGCCGCTTCGTTCGCGTTCAGCCGTGAAGCGGGCTTGTTGAAGTAGTGCTGCGAAGCGGCCTCGGCGCCGAAGATGCCTTCGCCCCATTCGACATTGTTGAGATAGATTTCAAGGATGCGTTGCTTGTCGAGCATCAACTCCAGCAATGTGGCCAGCACAAGTTCCTGCCCCTTGCGCATCAGCGTGCGCTCGCCCGAGAGCAACAGGTTCTTGGCGAGTTGCTGCGTGATGGTCGAGCCACCGCGCAGGCGCGGCGGGCGTGCCGGCTTGCCGCTCGCCGCCGCTTGCGCCGCGCGCTTGGCGGCAAGCTCCTCGGCCTTGGCATTGCGCTGCCGTGCCTTCTCGATGGCTTCCCACTCCACGCCCTGGTGGTAGATGAATTCGCCGTCTTCACTCGCGATCACGGCGCGCTTGAGCGTGTCTGAGATTCGCGCATAGGGCGCCCACTGCTGCTGCCAGTCGCGGTCGGCATTGGCACGGCCTCGCGTTGCAATCTGCCAGGCCTCCGAGCGCTCGAAAGCGGTCGATTGCGGATCGATGACCACCATCGCGGCGATGCGAACCACAAAGAAAAGTTGAAGCGCGAGCCCTGCCACGAGCAGGCACAACACCCAGCGAAACGCAGCGCGCATCGTCGCGATCAGCCCGAAACCAATGCGCGCAATTCGGCCAATACCTGGGCCGACGGCGGTTGCTTGCCGCGCCAGGTCACGAATGCTTCTGCTGCCTGCTCGACCAGCATGCCGAGCCCGTCGCGCGGCACCGCGCCGTTGTCGCGTGCCCAAGCCATGAAACCGGCCGCAGGGGGGCCGTACATCATGTCGACAGCCAATGCGCCGGTCTTCAGCACGCCGGCTGCCACCGGCACCGAGCCTCCGGTGAGGCTCGACGCGGTGGCATTGACGACGACGTCGAAGCTGCCGGTCACCGTGTCGAGCTCCTGCGCTTCGATTTCCGCATGGTGCGACAAGGCCAGCGCCGCATGTCGCTGCACCAGCGACACCGCCTTGCCCAGCGTGCGATTGGCCACCACCACGCGGCGAGCGCCGGCTTCCAGGAACGGCCCGAGCACGCCCGATGCACCGCCGCCAGCGCCGACCAGCAGCACATCGCGGCCTTGCAGCGCCACGCCGGCGTTGCGCGTGATGTCATTGACCAGGCCGGCGCCGTCGGTGTTGTCGCCATGGACACCGTCGTCGCGAAAGCTCAGCAAGTTGACGGCCTGCGCCAACGCGGCACGGGGGCTCACATGCTGCGCAATCGCCGCCGCATCGAACTTGAAAGGCACCGTGACGTTGCACCCGCGCGCGGTGCCTGCAGGGTCGGCACGAAACGCCGCGACCGCTTCGGCAAAGCCGCCGAGCGGCACCAGCCGCCGGCCGTAGTCCAGCGTTTCGCCGGTGAGTTCGGCAAAGCGCGCGTGAATCCAGGGCGAGCGGCTGTGCTCGATCGGGTTGCCCATCACGCAATACAGGTCCATGGCCTTCTCCCGGTGTTGGCTATCGGATCGCGAAGACGCCTCGCGTCAGGGCGCGGAGGGCCGGGCCTCGAGCGTCTCGTCGCGGGTGAAGCGGAAGCGCGAAGGCAGGACGATCTGGTCGGTCTGCCTGCGCATCGCGTCGGTGAACCGGCCGAAGTTGCCGATGCTGCGCACGATCGCCTGCGCGCGGCGGTCGAGCACCGCGTTGCCAGAGCTCTCCACGATCTCGGCGCCGACCACGCCACCGTCGTAGTTGATGGTGACCAGCATGGTCAGGGAACCGTACAGCTTCTTGCCCGCAGCCTCGGGGAAGTTCTCGGTGCCGCGCGCCTCGATGCGCCGGCGCAGCGCATCGACGTAGATCGCGTAGGCCGCCTCGCGCGTGGCGGGACTGATGTAGCGCTTCTTGGGCCGTGCGTTTTCTTCATTGACGCGCTTTTCGATTTCGGCCAGCAATTCGAGAAGCTGGCGGCGCTGTTCCTCGCGCGCATTGCTCTCAGCCGGGTCGCCCGCGTTGCGCGGATCGGGCAGCGGCATGGTGGCGAGCTGCTGCCGGATCTGCGCCAGCAGGAGTTGCTGCTGCGCCTGCATCGATTCGACCTGGCGCTGGGTGTCTTCCGTCGCATCGCCCACCGCGGTGAATGCCGACGGAGGCAGCGGGCTGGTCGCCCGGCCGCGTTCGAGGTCGCCGCCGCCCGCCAGCGACCGCTGCGCAATGGCTTGCGCCTTGTCCGGCCGCTCGTTGGTCGACGCATTGACCAGGATGACTTCGAGCGCCGTTTCCTTGAAGGCGCGGTCGAAGGCCTCGGGGTTGGCAAATCGCACGCCCAGCAACACCCCATGCGCCAGGATCGAAATCCCGAGCGCAATCTGCAGGACGCTGAAGTCGCGCAGGTTCATGCGGGCACGTTGTCCGGTGTGGCCTCGCTGTCGGCCAGGTCGACCGCAATCGCGATCGGGCCGGCGACTTCCTCGTCTTCATCGCCGCCTTCGTCTTCGATGGACGCCGCGTCAGGCGCCGTGTCGAGCCGCGCGATCACGGTCCCGTGCACATCGAGCGCGATCTCGTCGATGTCGCCGAGCTTCACGCGCACATGCGCACCACGCTCTTGAGCGCCCGCGACGGGGAACACCAGCGGCAGGGTGTCGGCGCGCACCAGCGCGCCATTCGGAAAGTCCTTCATCACCGTCGCGTCCAACTCCGTGATGCCTTGCTGCTGGAGGTATTTGAGCGTCCAGAAGCGTTCCATGCCGGCCTGGTAGCCGTTGTAGGTGCTGTAGGCCGCGTCGAAGCCCGAGAGGATCGAGAACAGATCGGCGTCCTTCGGCTTGAACGGCGCTGCCAGCGCGGCGGTCTTGCCGTGTCGTGCGGCCGCGATGATCTGCCACTGATTGACCAGGTCGGTGTAGCGGCGCAGCGGCGAGGTGCTCCACGCGTAGCTCTTGACGCCGATGCCCGCGTGCGGCGCCGGCTTGGTGCCCATTCGCACCTTCACGCCCGGCGCCAGGCTGGCCTGGCTGCGATAGAGGCCGGGCACGCCGAACTCGCCGAGCCAGCTTCCCCACGTGCTGTTGGCCAGGATCATGGCTTCGGCCACGATCAGATCGAGCGGCGCACCGCGGCGGCGGGTGCTGATGCTGACTTGCTCCTCGCCCGTGGGCTCGCCGGCGTTTCCTTCGAGGCGGAAGTTGTAGTCCGGCCGGTTGAAGTTCTCGGGCTTGCCGCGCACGACTTCGCGTTGCGCCTTCAGGCTGCGCGCCAGGCGGAACAGGAACGACAATGGCTCACGCAATTGCGTCGCGACAGCCGGTGCGTCTCCGTTCGGCACGTTCGCGTCGGCCAGCCATTCCTCGCTGACAAAAGCATCGAGCTGGTCGTGGCGCAGGTTGGCGACGATCGGCACGCGCTCCAGCTTGGTCTGCGTGCCCTTCAGCTCCAGCGAGGCTTCGTCGAAGGTTGCGTAGAGCGACACGGCCGGGCAATCGCGCCCTTCCTGCAATGTGTAGGCATCCACGATGTCGTCCGGCAGCATCGTGATCTTGTAGCCCGGCATGTAGACGGTCGACATGCGGTTGCGCGCCACCTTGTCGATCGCGCTGCCGGGCACCAGCGCCAGGCCGGGTGCCGCGATGTGGATGCCGACGACGACCGTGCCGCTGCCGAGGCCACGCACCGAGAGTGCATCGTCAATTTCGGTGGTCTGCGAGTCGTCGACCGAGAACGCCTGGACGCCCTCGGCCAGCGGCAGCGCTTCGGTGATGGCCGGCGCCTGCAGGGCAGGGAATGCCGTGCCCTTGGGAAAGTTCTCGAAAAGAAAGCGCTTCCAGTGGAACTGGTAGGCCGAATCGATCGCGCCGGCGCGTTCCAGCAAATCCAGCGGTGGCCGCTGCGAGGCGCGCGACGCGTCGACCACGGCCCGGTACTCCGGCGCGTTCTTGTCGGGCTTGAAAAGGATCTTGTAGAGCTGGTCGCGCACCGGCGCCGGGCACACGCCCTCGGCCAGCTGCTTCGCCCACTCCGCGATCTGCGCCTGCACCTGCTTCTTCTTCTCGATCGCGGCGAGCGCCTGTTGCACGATCTCGGCGGGCGCCTTCTTGAAGCGGCCCTTGCCGGCGCGGCGAAAGTAATGCGGTGCGTCGAACAGGCCGAACAGCGCGGCGGCCTGCTGCGCCAGCGTGGGCTTGTCCTGGAAATAGTCGGCCGCCAGGTCGGCGAAGCCGAATTCGCCTTCGGGCGAAAACTCCCACGCGAGGTCGAGGTCCATCGTGGCGGCGAGGGCGCGCGCTTCGGCGATCAGCTCGGCGGGGCCGGGCTTCTCGAAGCGCAACACGATGTTGGCGGCCTTGACCTTGACGCGCTTGCCGGTCTCGAGTTCGACCTGCGCCGAGGCCTCGGCCTCCGACAACACGCGTCCGCCAAGGTATTTGCCAGCTTCTTCAAACAATACAAACATGGCGACGATTGTCCCATGTGGCCGCCTCCGGCTTCCCGGGGGTCACACCTATGCGAGGTGCAGGAAACTGATGACCTCGTCCAGATGGGCCCGTTCGAAATCCGACAGCGCGTGGTCGCCCTGGTTCAGCAGCTTGATGCGGCTGCCGGGATAGCGGGCCGACATTTCGCGCCAGTCGAGCACCTCGTCGCCCTTGGCCACGATGGCGAAGCAGTTCTCCGGCCGCGGCAGCGCACCCACTTCCAGCGCCTTCAGTTCGCCGATGTATTCGGGACGGAAATGGAACTGCTGTTCCGGGTCGTGCCACTGGGTCTGCGTGCCGATGTGGCGTGCCAGGTCGCGTGCCGGGTTTACCGCCGGATTCAGCAGAACGGCGGGGCAGCGGGTCATGCCTGCCACATAGGTGGCGTAGAAGCCGCCGAGCGACGACCCCACTACCGCCATCGAATCGCGCGGCCAGGACGCAATGCCACGCATGACCATGTCGATGGCCTCTCGCGGCGACGGGGGCAGTTGCGGGCACCACCAATGCACCCCCGGATGCGACGCTGCCATGCGGCGCGCCATCACCTGTGCCTTGGTCGAATTCGGGGATGAGCGAAAGCCGTGCAGGTAAAGCAAATGGGTCGTCGGGGTTTGTCGCATGCTATGAAGTTGATAGCGGCTTGCGCAGTCTGCACGGTTGATGCGGGCCATCTCTTATGTCTGGTGATGCCATCGTATGGCGGGATGTCGGCGTCAGCAGCGACCACCGGCGGGATTTTGTAACAGTGTCGCGGGGGTCATCCACGGACGCCACGCCCGAGGACTCGAGCGATGGACGGATTCGATTCCGTGCAACTGTAATGCGGCTGAAGTCACCCCGGTTTTGCGTGCCCATTGCGCGGCAACCCGCTGGTGCGTCGGGCGATAATCGCAGACCATGTCGGCCGTCTTCCAGCAACCCTCTCTCGCGCGCCGCATCGCGCCCATCTTCCAGGGCTTCGATGGTTTCCTGGCCTTCGCCGTGTTCCTGCTGGGTTGCGCCGGGTTGGTGACGATGTATTCGTCCGGCTACGACCATGGGACCCGTTTCGTCGACCATGGCCGCAACATGCTGCTGGCGGCATTCATCATGTTCGTGGTGGCCCAGGTCCCGCCGCAGCGGCTCATGGCGTTCGCGGTGCCGCTCTACACCTTCGGCGTCGCGCTTCTGATTGCGGTGGCGGTGTTCGGCATCACCAAGAAGGGGGCACGGCGCTGGATCAACGTGGGCGTGGTCATCCAGCCCAGCGAAATCCTCAAGATCGCCATGCCGCTGATGCTGTCCTGGTGGTTCCAGCGCCGCGAAGGGCAGCTTCGGCCGCTCGATTTCGTCGTGGCCACCGTGCTGCTGGCGCTGCCGGTCGGCCTCATCATGAAACAGCCCGATCTCGGCACCGCGCTGCTGGTGCTGGCAGCCGGCATGTCGGTGATCTTTTTTGCGGGGCTGTCGTGGAAGCTCATCGTGCCGCCGGTGGTCATCGGCCTGATCGCGGTGGCGCTGATCGTCGGCTACGAATCGACGCTGTGCGCCGATGGCTTCGACTGGCGCGTGCTGCACGACTATCAAAAGCAGCGCATCTGCACGCTGCTCGACCCGACCAAGGACCCACTCGGCAAGGGCTTCCACATCATCCAGGGCATGATCGCGATCGGTTCGGGCGGCGTGGGCGGCAAGGGCTTCATGCAGGGCACGCAGACGCACCTGGAGTTCGTGCCCGAGCGCACCACCGACTTCATCTTCGCGGCCTATTCCGAGGAATTCGGCCTGGTCGGCAATGTGATCCTGATCGTCTCGTTCATCTTCCTGATCTTTCGCGGGCTCGCCATCGCGATGGACGCGCCCACGCTGTTTTCGCGCCTGCTGGCCGGGTCGGTCACCATGATCTTCTTCACCTATGCCTTCGTGAACATGGGCATGGTGAGCGGCATCCTGCCCGTGGTTGGCGTGCCCTTGCCGTTCATCAGCTACGGCGGCACCGCGATGGTGACGCTCGGGCTGGCCCTGGGCATCCTCATGTCGATATCGCGCGCCAAGCGACTCATGCAGTCGTAGGGCCCGCCCGCGAGTTCCACGGCATTCGCAAATTGATCGCCTCCGCGGACGCGGACAACCTGCGCGAGCAATAATCCCGGGATGATCTCCCGCGAACCCACCATCGAGCGCCTTGCCACGGCGCAGAACCTCCTGCTTACGCCGTTCGGGCTCGACGAGTCGCATCTGGCGCGTGCGCTGGGCGAGATCGCCTCGCACAAGGTCGACGACGCCGACCTCTACTTCCAGTACACGCGCAGCGAAGGCTGGAGCCTGGAGGAGGGCATCGTCAAGACCGGCAGTTTCAGCATCGACCAGGGTGTTGGCGTTCGCGCGGTCAGCGGCGAGAAGACGGCGTTTGCCTATTCCGACGACATTTCCGAAGCCTCGCTGCTCGATGCGGCGCGCACGGTGCGTTCCATTTCATCGGCGGGCCGCTCGGCACGCGTCAAGTCGCCGGCGCGCAAGATCGCATCGAGCCGCTCGCTCTACGACGGAATCGATCCCATCTCCACGCTCGACAGCACGGCCAAGGTCGCCCTGCTCGGCCGAGTCGAGCAACTCGCGCGGGCACGCGATCCGCGAGTGTCGCAAGTCATGGCCGGGCTCGCGAGCGAATACGACGTGGTGCTGGTCGCGCGTGCCGACGGCACCCTGGCAGCCGATGTGCGGCCGTTGGTGCGGCTATCGGTCACGGTCATCGCCGAACAGAACGGTCGCCGCGAAATGGGCTCCGGCGGTGGCGGCGGGCGCTTCGGCCTTGCGTACTTCGACGAGGCCCACATTGCCGAATACGTCGAGCAGGCCGTAAGCGCCGCGCTGGTGAACCTGGAGTCGCGCCCGGCGCCTGCTGGCGAAATGACCGTGGTCCTCGGCCCGGGCTGGCCCGGCATCCTGCTGCATGAAGCCATCGGTCATGGCCTCGAAGGCGACTTCAACCGCAAGGGTTCGAGCGCCTTCTCCGGCCGGATCGGCCAGCGCGTGGCGGCCAAAGGCGTCACGGTGCTCGACGACGGCACCATCGCCGACCGCCGCGGCTCGCTCAACGTCGACGATGAAGGCAACGCGAGCCAGCGCAACGTGCTCATCGAGGACGGCATTCTCAAGGGCTATATCCAGGACTCGCTCAATGCGCGCCTGATGAAGGTCAAGCCCACCGGCAATGGCCGCCGCGAAAGCTATGCCCACGTTCCGATGCCGCGCATGACCAACACCTACATGCTTGGCGGCGACAAGGATCCGAAGGAAGTGGTGGCCAGCATCAAGAAGGGCCTGTACGCCACCAACTTCGGCGGCGGCCAGGTCGACATCACCAGCGGCAAGTTCGTGTTCTCGGCGAGCGAGGCGTATTGGGTGGAGAACGGCAAGATCCAGTACCCGGTGAAGGGTGCGACCATCGTCGGCAACGGCCCCGATGCGCTCACACGCGTGACCATGATCGGCAACGACATGGCGCTCGATTCCGGCGTCGGCACCTGCGGCAAGGAAGGCCAGAGCGTGCCGGTCGGCGTCGGCCAGCCGACCTTGCGCATCGACGGGCTGACCGTCGGCGGCACCGCCTGAAGCTCTTGTGCTACATTCGCCCTCCATGTCTCTGCGCGCAGCTTTCTTTTTTTCGTACTTTTGGTTCCGGTCCCCCGGCGGCCCAGAGGCGAGCGCGTAAGACAAACGCACACCCCCAAGACCGCCGGCGCTCACGCCCCGGCGGTTTTTTTATGCCCTTTTGAAATCAAACCCAGGAGCCGCACGATGACCCATCCCTCCACCCCATCCGGCGATGGCTGGCATGCCAACGTCGAAAAGACCAGCCAGACCGATGACGAACGCATCAAGGACATCACCGTGTTGCCGCCTCCAGAGCATCTGATCCGCTTCTTCCCGATCCGCGGGACGCCTGTTGAAACGCTGATCACCGGCACGCGCCGCAGCATTCACAAGATCATGGCCGGCAAGGACGACCGCCTGCTGGTGATCATGGGCCCATGCTCGATCCACGACCCTGCCGCCGCGCTCGACTATGCGCGCCGCCTCAAGGTCGAACGCGAGAAGTACGCCGACACGCTCGAAATCGTGATGCGCGTGTACTTCGAAAAGCCCCGCACCACTGTTGGCTGGAAGGGCCTGATCAACGACCCGTACCTCGACGAGAGCTACCGCATCGACGAGGGGCTGCGCATCGCGCGCCAGTTGCTCATCGACATAAACCGCCTCGGCCTGCCGGCGGGCAGCGAATTCCTGGACGTGATCTCGCCGCAATACATTGGCGACCTCATCGCCTGGGGCGCGATCGGCGCACGCACCACCGAAAGCCAGGTGCATCGCGAACTGGCCTCGGGCCTGTCGGCGCCCATCGGCTTCAAGAACGGCACCGACGGCAACATCCGCATCGCCACCGACGCGATACAGGCCGCGGCGCGCGGCCATCACTTCCTCTCGGTGCACAAGAACGGCCAGGTCGCGATCGTGCAGACCAACGGCAACAAGGACTGCCACGTCATCCTGCGCGGCGGCAAGGCGCCCAACTACGATGCGGCCAGTGTCGCTGCGGCCTGCAAGGACCTGGAAGCGTCGAAGTTGCCGCCGACGCTGATGGTCGACTGCAGCCACGCCAACAGTTCCAAGCAGCACCAGAAGCAGATCGAGGTCGCAAAGGACATCGCGAAGCAGATCGCCGGTGGTAGCAGGAGCGTGTTCGGCGTGATGATCGAGAGCCATCTCACGGCAGGCGCCCAGAAATTCACGCCCGGCAAGGACAAGATCGCCGGGCTCGAATACGGCAAGAGCATCACCGACGCGTGCATCGGATGGGACGACTCGGCGCAGGTGCTGGAAACGCTGTCGCAGGCGGTGAAGCAGCGGCGCGGGTGAATTGAATCACCCCCGAAGCGCCTGCGGCGCCTCCCCCTGATGGGGCGCACCCGGCGGCCCGGCAGAGCCGGTTCCGCGGGTGCCGACGAACGGACTTCGCACTGCTCGTCCTGGTTTTATGCGCGCGGGTCACGCGATCGCGTGGTGAGAAGAGAAGCTCAGATCAGGTTGGCAAGGTCGGGCCAGTGGTGGCGTAGCGCGGCGGCCTCGTCGCCATCGGGCTTCATGAGCGAGAAGTCGGCGAAGTCGAAACCCGGCGCCACCATGCAGGCCGCCAGGCTGTAGTCGCCGCTGCTGTGCGCGACGATCGGGCGCGCTGCCTGCCATTGGCCGGCGGGCACTACGTGCTGCGGGCGCGTGCCGTGTGCGTCCACGGGGCCGATGCGCACATGGGCTGGTGCGGTGCGAAGTGCGGCATCGCAAGTCCAGAGCGCGATCGGCACGCCTTCGAGGTGGACCCATACCTCGTCCGACAGCACCCGGTGCCAGCGCGACTGCTCGCCCGCTTCGAGCAGAAAGTAGATGCTGGTCAGCGCGTCGCGCTGTGGCCGGCCATTCGGCAGGTTCACAGGCGCTGCCGACCGGAACACCTCGCGGTACCAGCCGCCCTCGGGATGGCGTTGAAGTCGAAGCGTCTCGATCAGCTCTTGCGCACGCATGGCCGTCAGCTTGCCACGTTCAGAGCCGCCAGGAGCTTTTCGTGAATGCCGCCAAAGCCGCCATTGCTCATGCAAACGATGTGATCGCCCGGGCGCGCCGACGCAACGACCTGGCTGACCAGCGGCGCAATCTCCGCAGCCACCTGCGCGCGCGCGCCCATGGGCGCCAGTGCCGCAGCCGCATCCCATCCGAGTCCTGCCGTGTGGCAGAACGCCATGTCGGCCTGTTCCAGGCTCCATGGCAATTGCGCGGCCATCGAGCCGAGCTTCATCGTGTTGCTGCGTGGCTCGAACACGGCCAGGATTCGATCAGGCCGATTCCCCTTGGCATCGAGTTGGCGGCGCAGGCCATCAAGAGTGGTGCGGATGGCGGTCGGGTGATGCGCAAAGTCGTCATAGACCGTGATCATGCCGCCGTTGCGCGCGACCGAGCCGCGCAGTTCCATGCGTCGCCGCACGTTGCGAAAAGAGGCGAGGGCGGCTGCCGAGTCGGCCGCAGGCACGCCCAGGTGATCGGCCGCCGCGATGGCCGCGAGCGCGTTCATCTGGTTGTGCAGACCCGAAAGCGTCCATTCGACGCGGCCGACCACCTGGCCTTGGCGCAAGACGTCGAACGCGTCGTGGGAGCCGCTCGCCTGCCATTCGCCGCCGGCGCCGAAGCGTGCAAGCTCGCTCCAGCAGCCCTGCGCCAGCACACGCTGCAGGCTTGCTTCGGTAGCGTTGGCGACCACGCGGCCGCTTGCGGGCACGGTGCGCAGCAGGTGATGAAACTGCCGTTCGATGGCGGCAAGGTCGTCAAAGATGTCGGCGTGGTCGAATTCGAGGTTGTTCAGCACCGCCGTGCGTGGCCGGTAATGCACGAACTTGCTGCGCTTGTCGAAGAAGGCGGTGTCATATTCGTCGGCCTCCAGCACGAACGGTGCCCCCACGCTCGCCCCTGCGTGTGCCTTGCCGGCCAGCGAGCCACCGGTGCCCAAGCGAGCCGACACATCGAAATTCAGCGGCACGCCACCCACCAGGAAGCCGGGCGCCCGGCCGGTGGCTTCCAGGACCCAGGCCAGCATCGACGTGGTCGTGGTCTTGCCGTGCGTACCGGCCACGGCCAGGACGTGGCGGCCTTGCAGCACTTCCTCCGCCAGCCACTGCGGGCCGCTGGTATAGCGCTTGCCGGCGTCGAGGATGGCTTCCATCAACGGGAATTTTGGACTTCCATCGCCCAGCCGGGCACGCGACACCACATTGCCGATCACGAAGACGTCCGGCGTCAGCGCCAGCTGGTCCGCGCCAAAGCCTTCGATCAATTCGATGCCAAGTGCGCGCAATTGGTCGCTCATCGGGGGGTAAACGCCGGCATCGCAGCCGGTGACCTTGTGGCCGGCTTCGCGCGCGAGTGCCGCGACGCCGCCCATGAACGTGCCGCAGATGCCCAGAATATGAATATGCATCGGTCGATTTTAGGGACGCGTCGAAGGGTGCTCCCTGCAACCCCCGCCTTGCGGGCAGAATGCCGGAATGGACATGTCCAAGCGTGAAATCGCCGCCGCCGCAGCGCGGCTCGTCGTCGAGGAAGGCCTTGAATACGGGCCGGCGAAGCGCCGCGCGCTGCGCGACCTCGGACTGCCGCAGCGCACGGCGTTGCCCAACAATGACGAGGTCGAGGCCGAAGTGCGCGAGTACATCGCGCTCTATTGCGCCGACACCCAGCCCGGCGAGTTGCGTGCCTTGCGCGAACTGGCCCTTCAATGGATGGAGCGGATGGCGCCGTTCCGGCCGCACGTCGGCGGCGCGGTGTGGCACGGCACCGCGACCCGCCTGTCCGATATCTATATCCAGCTGTTTTGCGACGATTCCAAGTCCGCCGAAATCGCACTGATCGACCACCATGTCGACTACGAGCCCCGCATGGTCACGGGTTTCCACGGTGAGCAGGTCGAGGCTTTGAGCGTGCATGCCGTCAGCCGCGCGCTCGGCGAAGAAATCGGCGTCCACCTCCTGGTCTACGATCTGGATGACTTGCGCGGCGCGCTCAAGCCGGACGCGCAAGGACGGGCGCCACGTGGCGATCTGACCGCGTTGCGGCGCCTGATGGAACAGGAAAGAGCGGGCAAGGGATGAATGAGATCGCGAATCAGGGCCGACGCAATTGGGTCATCGGCGGTGTGGCTGTACTGGCCGCGGCTGCCGGTGCCGGCGGTGCCTGGTGGAAGGGGCGCGCGGATGCATCCGGTGGCCCCGACGCGCTGGATGCGGCGTTCTGGAACCGGCGGTTCGATCGCCCTGAAGGCGGGAACCTCGAATTTTCGTCGCTGCGCGGTAAGCCTTTGCTGATCAATTTCTGGGCAACCTGGTGCCCGCCATGCATCGAAGAATTGCCGCTGGTAGACCGTTTCTATCGCGATCAGGCGGCCAACGGCTGGCAAGTGGTCGGCTTGGCCATCGATCAGCCAAGCGCAGTGCGCAAATTCCTGGAGCGCACGCCGGTCACTTTCCCGATCGGCCTCGCCGGCCTGGAGGGCACGGACTTGTTGCACCAATTGGGCAATTCAAGCGGCGGCCTGCCCTTTACGATGGTTGTCAGCGCGGACGGTGCGGTGGCGGCACGTAAAATGGGAAAGCTCGAGCCAGCCGACCTGGAAGCTTGGCGACGGGCTCCTGTTCACGGGTAGAATTCGGCGCGCTACGCGGCAGTTGGCCCAATAAAGCCAACGATCGCCGATTTTCAGGCGAGTTAAAACAACCTATTGACCAGCGCAGCTGGCGTTTGGAGGCCCATGGATCTTCGCAAACTCAAGACACTCATCGACCTGGTGTCTGAATCCAATATTTCCGAACTCGAGATCACCGAAGCCGAGGGCAAGGTGCGCATTGTCAAGGCCGGCGCGTCTGCGCCCATGCAATATGTGCATGCGCTTGCGGCACCTCAGGCCGCTGCCGCGCCGGCGCCCGCACCGGTTGCGGAATCGCCTGCGGCCGCGCCCGCACCGGCTGCAGCACCCAAGGGCCACGCGGTCAAGTCGCCGATGGTTGGAACGTTCTATCGCGCTTCGAGCCCAGGCGCTCCGGCATTTGTCGAGGTCGGCAGCCAGGTGAAGGAAGGCGACACGATCTGCATCATCGAGGCCATGAAGATCCTCAACGAAATCGAAGCTGACAAGTCCGGCACGATCACGCAAATCCTCGGCGAGAACGGCCAGGCCGTTGAGTATGGCCAGCCGCTGTTCATCATCGAGTGACGATGTTTAAGAAGATCCTGGTCGCCAACCGCGGCGTTCGCGCCTTGGCGCGGGCGGCCGCAGGCCGACAAATCGTGCTGGTACGCGCAGCGTGCGGGCGATGCAGCCGCGGGGTAACGCATGTTTAAGAAGATCCTGGTCGCCAACCGCGGCGAAATCGCCCTGAGGATTCAGCGCGCCTGCAGCGAGATGGGCATCAAGGCCGTGATGGTCTATTCCGAAGCCGACCGCGATGCCAAGTACGTCAAGCTGGCCCAGGAAGCGGTTTGCATCGGGCCGGCCCCCTCGTCCCAGAGCTACCTCAACATGCCGGCCATCATCTCGGCCGCCGAGGTGACCGATGCCGAGGCGATTCACCCCGGCTACGGCTTCCTGAGCGAGAACGCCAATTTCGCCGAACGTGTCGAGCAAAGCGGCTTCCAGTTCATCGGTCCGACGCCCGAGAACATCCGCACGATGGGCGACAAGGTCTCGGCCAAGCAGGCCATGATCAAGGCCGGCGTGCCGTGCGTGCCGGGCTCCGAGGGCGAACTCTCGGATGACGCCGCCACCAACAAGCGCATTGCGCGGGCAATCGGCTATCCCGTCATCATCAAGGCCGCGGGCGGCGGCGGCGGTCGCGGCATGCGCGTGGTGCACACCGAAGCGGCATTGGTCAACGCGATCCAGATGACCAAGGCGGAAGCCGGCGCGGCTTTCAACAATTCGGCCGTCTACATGGAGAAGTTTCTCCAGAACCCGCGCCACATCGAGATCCAGGTGCTCGCCGACAAGTTCAAGAATGCGGTGTACCTCGGCGAACGCGACTGCTCGATGCAGCGACGCCACCAGAAGGTGATCGAGGAGTCGCCGGCGCCCGGCATTCCGCGCAAGCTGATCGAGAAGATCGGCGAACGCTGTGCGTTGGCCTGCAAGAAGATCGGCTACCGCGGCGCCGGCACTTTCGAGTTCCTCTACGAAGACGGCGAGTTCTATTTCATCGAAATGAACACCCGGGTGCAAGTCGAGCATCCGGTGACCGAGTTCACGACCGGCATCGACATCGTCAAGACGCAGATCATGGTCGCGGCCGGGGAGAAGCTCCCGTTCACCCAGCGCCAGGTCGAAATGCGCGGCCATGCGATCGAATGCCGCATCAACGCCGAAGACGCGTGGAAGTTCACTCCGTCGCCGGGCCGCATCACGATGTGGCATCCGCCGGGCGGCCCGGGCGTGCGCGTCGACTCGCACGTGTACACCAACTACTTCGTGCCTCCGAACTACGACTCGATGGTCGGCAAGATCATTTGCTACGGCGACACGCGCGAGGAGGCCATGGCGCGCATGCGCACTGCGCTGAACGAGACGGTGATCGAAGGCATCCAGACCAACATCCCGCTGCATCGCGAGCTGATGGTGGACGCCAAGTTCATGGCCGGTGGCACCAATATCCACTACCTCGAAGAGTGGCTGGCTTCGCACAAGCGTTGAACGGTCCGGCCGGTGTTTGAACTTCGCCTGCTGGTTCCGGAGGATGGCGTCGAGAGCGTCAGCGATGCGTTGGATGCGCTCGACGCCCTGAGCGTTTCCGTCGAGGACGCGGACGCGCAGACCGACGCAGAGCAGGCGTTGTTCGGCGAACCGGGCATGCCGCCGCCCAAGGAGGGCTGGCAGCGGTCGCGCGTGATCGCGCTGTTCTCCGACGAGGCGGCCGCCCGGGAAGCCGCCGCCGTGCTGGAGTTGCAGGACTTCTTCGAAGGCTGCAGCAATCTCGGCGTGACGAATGTGCCCGAACAGGACTGGGTGCGGCTGACGCAATCGCAGTTCGCGCCCGTCGAAATCACACCCGAATTCTGGATCGTGCCGACTTGGCATGAGCCTCCCGAACAGGCGAAGCAGGTGATCCGGCTCGATCCGGGCCTGGCCTTCGGTACGGGTACGCATCCGACCACGCGCATGTGCCTGCGCTGGATTGCGACCCATGGGCTCACGGGCCAGCGTGTGCTCGACTACGGCTGCGGTTCCGGCATCCTGGCGATCGGCGCGGCGAAATACGGCGCGGCGCGCATCGATGCGGTCGACATCGACGAGGCCGCCGTCGAATCGACGCGACTCAATGCCGAGGCCAACGCCGTGCAATTGCATGCGGGCCTTCCCGACGCTGCAGAGGGTCGCTACCAGACCGTGCTTGCCAACATCCTGGCGACACCGCTCAAGGTGCTGGCGCCACTGCTGTGCAGCCATGTCGCACCCGGCGGATCGCTGGTGCTTGCCGGCATCCTCGATCGCCAGGCCGACGAGTTGAAAGAGGCCTATGCGCCGTTCGCGCGCCTGGAGGTCAGCGACGGCGAGGACGGCTGGATCCTCATGACCGCCACGGTCTAGCCCATGGCCGTTGGCGCGTGGGCTCGCCACCTACAATGCCCGCCCAATGAGTCTCGTCACCCGCTGCCCCTCCTGCGAAACCACGTTCAAAGTGGTTCGCGACCAGCTTCGAATATCGGACGGATGGGTTCGATGCGGACGTTGTAGCCAGGTCTTCGACGCGACCGTTGATCTGCGCAATGCGCCTGATGCGGTTGCCGTGCCGGTGCCGGCGACGCCAAGCGCCGAAGCTGACGGCCCCGAAGCGCATGAAGATTTCCTGATCGACATCGACCTTCCGATCGAAGCGCCGGACGCATTGCCCGCACGATTGATGCTGCGGTCGAACGAATCGGAGCCAGAGCCAGAGCCAGAGCCAGAGCCAGAGCCAGAGCCAGAGCCAGAGCCAGAGCCAGAGCCAGAGCCAGAGCCAGAGCCGGAGCCGGAGCCGCAGCCGCAGCCGCAGCCGCAGCCGGAGTCAGAAGTCCGTGACCCTGCCGCGTTGGCGCCACCACCAGCGTGGCCGGCGCTTGACATGACTTCGGATGATCGCTGGCCTGTGCCGGCCGCAGCGCCGTCGGCCGAATCCAGGCCGGCGCTGGCGCAGCACTCACTCGCCAGTTCCATCGAGGCACTGGACGATTTCGCGGCGGTGGTTGACCAGTCCAGCAATGCGCAGTTGCAGACGGCCCTGCGCCACGCACGCATTGCGGCAGTACGCAGCGCCCGTACACGCAAGGCAGCCGCATTGGCAAGCGAACAGGAGGAGGCGCCACTCGCCGCGCCCGTGATCACCGCTGCCAGCATCATCGAATCGCCATCCGAGGCGACGCCCGCCCTGCCTTCATTTGCGCAAACACCCGCGCCCGTTCGCCGCGACCGCATGCCCGGTCGCTGGCTCGTGGCCGCGCTGATCCTTGGCGCAGCATTGCTCGTGCTTCAGTGGATGCGCCACGAGCGCGACGCCCTTGTCGCGCGTGAACCCTCGTTGCAGCCGGCGCTCGAAGTGCTTTGCAAGGTCACGGCATGCCAGCTTTCGGCACTGCGCCAGATCAGCGCGATCACCATCGACGGCGCCGCATTTGCGCATGACAAGGCGGGTGACGGCTATCGCCTGGACTTCACCTTGCGCAATAGCGCGGCGACACCGCTTGCCATGCCGGCCGTTGAACTGTCGCTGCTGGACACCCAGGAGCGGCCCGTGGTGCGACGCGTGCTGATGCCGGCCGATTTTGGCGCGCCCGCGGTGCTTGCGGCCAAAGCGGAACGCGCCGCATCGTTGCCGCTCGCGCTTACCGGCCCCGACGCCGCAACGCTGCCGCCGGTCGCAGGCTACCGGGTGGTGGCCTTCTATCCCTGAGCGTCTCGCGCTCCTGTTCAATCCATTCAACACCTGGACGGCTCAACCATGGCAGCAGTGATTTGCGGTTCCCTCGCGTTCGACACGATCATGAATTTCGAGGGAAGGTTTGCCGATCAGATCCTTCCCGACCAACTGCACATCCTCAACGTGTCGTTCCTCGTGCCCGGCTTGCGGCGCGACTTCGGCGGCTGTGCCGGCAACATCGCGTACAGCCTCAATGCGCTCGGCGGCAAGGCACTGCCGATGGCGACGGTCGGAAACGATGGCGCCGACTACGTCGCGCGGCTCAACGAATTGGGCGTCGGCACCGAGTTCGTCCGGACGGTTGCCGATGCCTACACGGCGCAGGCGATGATCATGACCGACCGCGACAACAACCAGATCACGGCCTTCCATCCGGGCGCCATGCAACAGGCGCACATCACGCGCATCGCGTCGCGCCCTGATCTGAAGATCGGCATCATCTCGCCCGATGGCCGCGATGCGATGCTGCAGCATGCCGAGCAGTTCAAGGTTGCCGGTATTCCTTTTGTGTTCGATCCGGGCCAGGGCTTGCCGATGTTCGATGGCGACGAGTTGTCGCACTTCATCGAGCAGGCCGATTGGGTCACGGTGAACGACTACGAAGGCAAGATGCTCAGCGAGCGCACCGGCTGGAGCAGCGCGGACATTTCGCGCCGCGTGCGCGGACTCGTCGTTACGCTTGGCGCCGAGGGATGCGAAGTCTGGATCGACGGCGTCGTGTCCCATGTGCCCGCAGTCAAGCCGGCGGCGGTGGTCGATCCCACGGGTTGCGGCGATGCGTGGCGCGGTGCGCTGTTGTTTGGTCTGGAACAGGGCTGGCCCCTGGCGAAGTGCGCGGCGCTCGGC
The DNA here is from genome assembly GCF_037889915.1 of Variovorax humicola. Taxonomy (NCBI): domain Bacteria; kingdom Pseudomonadati; phylum Pseudomonadota; class Betaproteobacteria; order Burkholderiales; family Comamonadaceae; genus Variovorax; species Variovorax humicola. The sequence continues at coordinate 89,711 of NZ_JBBKZV010000001.1, forward strand.
AACCAGATTGGCGCTCTGAAGATCGCACAACGCGGCCCGCAGAACTACCAGGTCGACCGTCGACAACTCGGCTTCTGACGGTCCTTGCCCGGCACACCGTGGCGCCGGCCTTGCCCGCCGCTGGTGTTGCCCCCAATGAGGGAGACAGCCAATGAAAAAGCCCGACACCTCGCGGTGCCGGGCTTTTGCCTGTCAGGGCCTCTGAATGACTCAGGGCTTGCTGGCCGTCGGGAACGGCCACGCAGCTTGAGGGTTCAGCGTCGTTTGTGCCGCAGGGGCAGGGGCGACGGCGGCCTTGGCGGGTGCTTTCGCAGCCTTTTTGGCAGCAGGCTTTTTCGCGGCTTTCTTGGCCGCAGCCTTTTTCGCCGGGGCCTTCTTGGCGGCGGCCTTCTTCGCCGGGGCTTTCTTGGCAGCGGCCTTCTTCGCCGGTGCCTTCTTCGCTGCGACCTTCTTGGCAACGACCTTCTTCGCTGCTGCCTTCACGACCTTCTTGGCGACGGTCTTCTTCACGGCAGCCTTCTTGGCCGCAACCTTCTTGGCGACGGCCTTCTTGGCGACGGCCTTCACGACCTTCTTCGCCACAGCCTTCTTCACAGCGGCCTTCACGACCTTTTTCGCAGCGGCTTTTTTAGCCGGCGCTTTCTTTGCAGTTGCCATTTCTTTCTCCTTGATCAAGTTGAAAAATCAACCTCTTGAAGCACTCCGCGCTCGCTTGTGAACGTGGAGCGATTCATGGCGTTGGAAACAAGCTCCAGCACCATGAACACCGTCGCCTTTTCAGTCGCCACACTCTCCGGTGCGATGTGCGCTGACGGCAATTCTTGAAATCATTGTTGTTTAAGTGAACGTCTCAGTCCCAGGAAAGAGCACCACCCGACTGGTATTCGATCACGCGGGTTTCGAAAAAATTGCGCTCTTTCTTCAGGTCAATCATTTCGCTCATCCACGGGAACGGATTCTCTTCGTTCGGGAACAGCGTCTCAAGGCCGATCTGCTGTGCACGCCGATTGGCGATGTAGCGAAGGTAGCCCTTGAACATGGAGGCATTCATGCCGAGCACGCCGCGCGGCATGGTGTCTTCGGCGTAGCGGTATTCGAGTTCGACGGCCTTGAGGAACAGGGCCTTGATCTCGGCCTTGAATTCAGCGGTCCAGAGGCCGGGGTTCTCGAGCTTCAACTGGTTGATCAGGTCAATGCCGAAGTTGCAGTGCATCGACTCGTCGCGAAGGATGTACTGGTACTGCTCGGCGGCGCCGGTCATCTTGTTCTGGCGGCCGAGCGCAAGGATCTGCGTGAAGCCGACGTAGAAGAACAGGCCTTCCATGAGGCAGGCGAACACGATCAGCGACTTGAGCAGCGTCTGGTCGGTCTCGTGCGTGCCGGTGTGGAAGTTCGGGTCGCTGATGGCGTCGATGAACGGGATCAGGAACTGGTCCTTCTCGCGGATCGACGGCACTTCGTTGTAGGCGTTGAAGATCTCGCTCTCGTCCAGGCCGAGCGACTCGACGATGTACTGGTAGGCGTGCGTGTGGATCGCTTCCTCGAAAGCCTGGCGCAGCAGGAACTGGCGGCACTCGGGCGCCGTGATGTGGCGATAAGTGCCCAGCACGATGTTGTTGGCAGCCAGCGAGTCGGCGGTCACGAAGAAACCGAGGTTGCGCTTGACGATGCGGCGCTCGTCTTCGGTGAGGCCGTTCGGGTCTTTCCACAACGCGATGTCGCGCGTCATGTTCACTTCCTGCGGCATCCAGTGGTTGGCGCAGGTGGCGAGATACTTTTCCCAAGCCCACTTGTACTTGAACGGCACCAGCTGGTTGACGTCGGTCTGGCCGTTGATGATGCGCTTGTCGGCAGCCTTCACGCGGCGTGCAACCGGCAGTGCCGGCACTGCCGTGGCAACGGTTGCTGTGGCGCGTGCGGGAACAGCGGCGCCATCATTCAAAGTGCGTGTCGTGTCGAATGAAGCGGAAGCGGGAGAAATTTGCGCAGTCGGGACTTCCATCGAGCGGCCGGTCGGTGCGCCGTGATTCGTGGAGTGCTGCAATCCTTGTTGCATGTCCTTTGGCAAGGAGGGCTTGACTTCTTCGTCCCAGGTCAACATAGAAAAATCCAATGCTCAAATTATGTGAGCAACGATGTGAGTTGCAAAGTGCTCGTTCACATCGAGCTCCAAATATCTTGTTCTTATGTTGCTCACGTGCATCGACTCTTGTGAGTCGATGCCGCGCAATTCACACAAGGATTACTGACACGCTTCGCACGTCGGGTCATCGACGCCGCAGAAAGCGATGTCGGTCGCTGGCATCGCGTTCATCTGCGATTGCGCTGCGAGTGCTGCTGCTTCGAGCGCGCTCATCTTCGGCATTGCATCGCCACCCGAAGACACCGCGTTCAAGCGGCCCGATTGCACTGTCGATTTCTCGGCATGCGTCGCGCTCTGCGTGCGCAGGTAGTAGGTCGTCTTGAGACCGCGCAGCCATGCGAGCTTGTAGGTGTCGTCGAGCTTCTTGCCCGATGCGCCGGCCATGTAGATGTTGAGTGACTGCGCCTGGTCGATCCACTTCTGGCGACGTGCAGCAGCTTCGACGAGCCATGTCGTTTCAACCTCGAAGGCCGTGGCGTACAAGGCCTTGATGTCTTGCGGCACACGGTCGATCGGGCGCAGCGAGCCGTCGAAGTGCTTGAGGTCCATCACCATCACGTCGTCCCACAGGCCGAGGCGCTTGAGGTCCTGCACCAGGTAGTGGTTGATGACGGTGAACTCGCCGGAGAGGTTCGACTTGACCGACAGGTTGCCGAAGCAAGGTTCGATCGAGGCATCGACGCCGATGATGTTCGAGATGGTCGCGGTCGGCGCGATGGCCACGCAGTTGGAGTTGCGCATGCCGTCGGCCTTGATCTTCTGGCGCAGCGCGTCCCAGTCGAGGGTGGCCGAGCGGTCCACTTCGACATAGCCGCCGCGCGCCTTCTCGAGCAGGTCGAGCGTGTCCATCGGCAAGATGCCCTTGTCCCACAGCGAACCCTTGTAGCTCGAGTACTTGCCGCGTTCCTTCGCGAGTTCGGTCGAGGCCCAGTAGGCGTGATAGCAGATCGCTTCCATCGACTCGTCGGCGAACTGCACCGCCTCTTGCGACGCATAAGGAATGCGAAGTTCGTACAGCGCATCCTGGAAGCCCATCAAGCCCAGGCCCACCGGACGATGGCGCATGTTGGAGTCGCGCGCCTTCTTCACGGCGTAGTAGTTGATGTCGATCACGTTGTCGAGCATGCGCATCGCGGTCGAGATCGTGCGCTTGAGTTTTTCCTGGTCGACCTTGCCGTTCTTCAAATGCTGCAGCAGGTTGACCGAGCCGAGGTTGCACACGGCCGTCTCGGTGTCGCTGGTGTTGAGCGTGATCTCGGTGCAGAGGTTCGACGAATGCACGACACCGGCGTGCTGCTGCGGCGAGCGAACGTTGCAGGCATCCTTGAACGTGATCCAGGGATGGCCGGTTTCGAACAGCATCGTGAGCATCTTGCGCCAGAGGTCACTGGCCGGGATGGTGCGCGCGGGCTTGATGTCGCCGCGCGCGGCCTTCTCTTCATAGGCGACGTAGGCTTGTTCGAAATCGGCACCGAACTTGTCGTGCAGGTCGGGCACGTTGCTCGGTGAGAACAACGTCCAGTTGCCCTTTTCCATCACGCGGCGCATGAACAGGTCGGGGATCCAGTTGGCCGTGTTCATGTCGTGCGTGCGGCGGCGGTCGTCGCCGGTGTTCTTGCGCAGCTCGAGGAACTCCTCGATGTCGAGGTGCCAGGTTTCGAGGTAGGTGCAGACGGCGCCCTTGCGCTTGCCGCCCTGGTTCACAGCCACGGCCGTGTCGTTGACTACCTTGAGGAAGGGCACCACGCCCTGCGACTCGCCGTTGGTGCCCTTGATGTGGCTGCCCAGGGCACGCACGCGGGTCCAGTCGTTGCCCAGGCCGCCGGCGAACTTCGACAGCAGCGCGTTTTCCTTGATCGACTCGTAAATGCCGTCGAGGTCGTCAGGCACCGTGGTCAGGTAGCAGGACGACAGCTGCGAGCGCAGCGTGCCGCTGTTGAACAGCGTGGGCGTGCTCGACATGAAGTCGAAGGACGACAGCACTTCGTAGAACTCGATGGCGCGGGCTTCGCGGTCGATCTCGTTGAGCGCCAGGCCCATGGCCACGCGCATGAAGAAAGCCTGCGGCAGTTCGATGCGGGTCTTGCGAACGTGCAGGAAGTAGCGGTCGTACAGGGTCTGCAGGCCGAGGTAGTCGAACTTCAGGTCGCGCTCGGCCTTGAGTGCGCCGCCGAGCTTGGCCAGGTCGTACTGCAGGAGCTTCTCGTCGAGCAGTTCGTTCTCGACACCCTTCTTGATGAAGTGCGGGAAGTTGTCTGCGTAGGCTTGTGCGCGTTCGGCCGGGGGCACTTCGCGGCCGAGGATCTCGCGGAAGATCGTGTGCAGCAGGAGGCGCGCGGTGGCGAAGGTGTAGTCGGGGTCCTTCTCGATGAGCGTGCGGGCGGCCAGGATCGAGGCCTTGTAGACCTCGTCGAGCGGCACGCCGTCGTACAGGTTGCGCATCGTCTCGGACTGGATCGGCGCGGCCGTGATGCTGGCGCCGAGGCCTTCGCAGGCCGATTCGATCAGGCCCTTGAGTTCATCGATGTCGAGCGCGACACGCTCGCCGCGGTCCAGCACGTGCAGCGTCGGCGCGGCGGGCATTTGCTGCACGTTCTGGCTTGCGCGCTCCTGCGTGCGGCGCTCGCGGTAGAGCACATAGGCGCGCGCAATTTCGTGGTGGCCGCCGCGCATCAGGCCGAGCTCGACCTGGTCCTGCACGTCTTCGATGTGAAAGGTGCCGCCGCCCGGCCGCGAACGCACCATCGCGCGCACCACGGCCTTGGTCAATCCCTCGACCGTCTCGCGCACGCTCGCGGAAGCCGCGCCCTGGGTGCCGTGCACGGCCAGGAAGGCTTTCATCATCGCGATGGCGATCTTGTTCGGCTCGAACGGCACCACGGCGCCGTTGCGGCGGATGATCTGGTAGTGCGCAAGCGCGTCCGCGGTCAGCGCGCCGGCGACGTCGCGCGGTTGGCTGTCGGCAGCTTGCGAGGAAATCGAAGGGCGTGGCGTGGCGGGAGTGTTCAGGGCTGTCTGCATTCGGGTCCTCGGTTGGCAATTGTTGTTGTGGCGTCAGTGCACAGGGCCTGCGGCCCGTCCGCGCTGCCGCAGGAATTTGTCAGGTTTTTGTAACGGAACATGTCTGGACGAGGGCACACTATATCTAGTGCCTCAAGGGCCTACAAGCCACTAGATGTAGTGTTTGTCATGAATCTCAAATGCCACATCACAGGGGTTTTTCAGGATGGGCTGCGGGAGCGCGCGTGGTTATTAGGCTACTTTGGCATGATCCAACGTGGACGCGGCCTGTGGCGCAATTTGAGCCCGCAGCCCGCATGGTTGCTGGTCGGAGGCGTTGATTTAATGACGTGGCGAGTCCCCGGCCACAGCCATCGCGGCGGCCTTCGCGATTGAGAAAATTCAGCGGGCGGTCACGCCTTCGGGAAACATCGCCTCAGGCCACGCCAAGGCGTCTTGCAACGCGAGCCAGTCAAAGCCGCTGCCCGGGTCGTGCTTGCGGCCCGGCGCGACATGCTCATGGCCGGCGATGAAGGCCACGGGGTAGTGCTGCGCGATCGCCGGACACAGGCTGGCCAGGGTCTCGTACTGTGCATCTTCGAAGGCTTGGCCCTCCAGGCCTTCGAGTTCGATGCCGATCGAGTCGTCGTTGCAATTGCTTCGGCCGCGCCAACTGGAGGCGCCGGCGTGCCAGGCACGGTCATCGCAACTGACGAACTGCCACAACTCGCCGTCGCGGCGTACGTAGAAGTGGGCCGAGACCTCGATGCCGCGGATGCGGTCGAAGTACGGGTCGGCATCCCAGTCGAGCTGGTTGGTGAAGAGGTCCTGCACTTCGTTGCCCCCGTAGATGCCGGGTGGCAGGCTGATCGAATGCAGCACGACGAGGTCGATGTGTGCACCGGCGGGCCGGGGGCCGAAGTTCGGCGATGCCAGGCGCCGGGCAAAACGGTACCAGCCGGCCTGCCAGAGGCCGGCGTCCGCGGAGTTATTCATCCAGCGTGCCGACGAGGCCGTCGTCGCCTGGCGGCGTGCTGATGCCGAGTCGTGCGATGCGATAGCGGATCTGGCGCAGGCTCAGGCCCAGGCGCGCGGCGGCTGCCGTGCGGTTGAAGCCGCTTTCCTGCAGCGCACGCACCAGCACTTCACGTTCTTGCTGATCGAGATAGGACTGCAGATCTGAAGGCATTGCCGGCCGCGCCGCAGGGCGCTCGCGCACGGGCGCGACGACCGCGGCCACCGGCGAAGGCACGGCAGCCTCGAGTGGCGCCGGACCGCTGAAGTCCAGGTGCAGTTCGTCGCCGTCATTGAGCGCGACGGCGCGATGCAGCAGGTTTTCGAGTTCGCGGACGTTTCCTTCGAGTGGGTGGTCCGCGAGTCGTGCGACCACGTCGGATGTCAGGCGCGGCACCGGTATGCCGCCGTCTTGCGCAATGCGCGCCAGCAACGCGTTGCACAGCGCAGGCAGATCTTCGCGCCGATCGCGCAGCGCGGGCACCGAGATCTCGATCACGTTAAGGCGGTAAAACAGGTCCTGCCGGAAACGGCCGGCCTGCACTTCGGCATGCAGGTCCTTGTGCGTCGCGCTGACGATGCGCACGTCGACGGTGTCTTCCTGAGTGGATCCGATCGGCCGCACGCTTCGCTCCTGGATCGCGCGCAGGAGCTTGGACTGCATCGGCAGCGGCAAGTCGCCGATTTCGTCGAGGAACAGCGTGCCGCCGCGAGCGGCCTGGAAGTAGCCGTCCCGGTCGGCCGCGGAGCCGGTGTAGGAGCCCTTGCGCGCGCCGAAGAACTCGGCCTCGAGCAGGTTCTCCGGAATGGCGCCGCAATTCACGGCGACAAAGGGGCCGTCGCTGCGCTGGCTGCAGGCATGGACGGCGCGGGCGACCAGTTCCTTGCCCGTGCCCGATTCCCCGCGCACCAGCACCGGCGCCATGCCGCGCGCGACCTTGGCGATGTGCGACTTGATGAGCCGCATCGGGTCCGATTCGCCGACCAGGCGTTCGAGCGCACTGGCGCCCAGGCTCGTTTGCGGTGGCAGGGCGCGGCTTTCGCTCGTGGCGGTGTTGGTCGCCGCTCTGGGCGCCGGCACCGCTTCCTGCGGCTGGCGCTGCACGGCCGAAGCCACTACCGCACGAAACTGCTTGAGGTCGACCGGCTTGGTCAGGTAGTCGAAGGCGCCGGCCTTGAGTGCCTCGACCGCGTTCTCCGCCGAGCCGTAGGCGGTCATCACCACGCAGCGCTCGCCGCGCTGGTCTTTCTGGATGCGCTGGATGATTTCCATGCCGAGCCCGTCGGGCAGGCGCATGTCGGTGATCACCGCATCGAAGCGCCCTGCGTCGAGGTGCTCCCACGCTTCCGATACGCTGCTCGCCGCTTCGACGCGATAGCCCTCGCGCAGAAGGGTCAGTTCATAGAGTGTGCGCAGGTCGGGTTCGTCGTCGACGACCAGGATTTGCGCAGGCAGGACTGCTGTGGGGTGGTGGGTGCTCACGCTGCTATTGTGTCAGCCGAGTCTCGGCAGAGGCAAAGACCACGAAGAATTCGTTGCCCTCGGGCCCGGCCGGGGAGAGCGCCCGGCGCTCGTAGCCGATGGTGGCGCCGTGCCGCTCGCAGAGTTCGCGGCAAATGAACAGGCCCAGCCCGCTGGACCGGCTTTCGGACGAGAAAAACGGTTCGAACAGATGCCGTTGCACCGCCGTTTCCAGTGGCATTCCATCGCTCCACACCTGAAGGGTGGCGCGGCCGCGCGACCCCGCCGCGGTCGTCACCTGGATCGAGCCGTCACGGTCGCCGGCGTAGCGCGCTGCGTTGTCGAGCAGGTTGACCAGGATGCGGCGCAGATGCTCGCCCTCGAAGCGCACGTCGCGACCGCCGGCATCCAGCGCCAGCAGGACGCCCTGGCGCTGGGTCTGGCGCACCCATTCCTCGGCCAGCGTGCGCACCGTGGTGTCGAGCGCGACCATGTCGCCGAGCGGCAATGAGCGCTGTTGCCGGGCTCGCGACACGTCGAGCACGTCGTCGACGATGCGCGACAGGCGCTGGGCGTTCTGCTGCACCATCGCCGTGAGCTGGCGGTGTGCGGGGTCGACCAGGTCCTCGCCGAGCAACGCGCTGGCCTGGGTGATGGCGGCCAGCGGATTGCGGATCTCGTGCGCCACGGCCGCCGACATGCGGCCCATGGCTGCGAGCTTTTCGGTGCGGATACGGGCTTCCAGTTCGCGCAGGTCTTGCAGGAACATCACGCAAAGACTGTCGATGCGCTTGTCGCCGGCCGGCGTCAGCCGGGTGCGCACCCGCACCTCGCGCGGTGCACCGCCGGCTTGCGCGATCGGCATCTCCTGCGATTGCGGCCGATGCTGCGAAAAGGTCTCGTCGGCCAGCACCGCCAATGGATGCCATGCCGGATGCTCGTCGAGTTCGAACGGCAATGCCATCGAGGCCAGGCCCCGGCCGAGGATCGCGTCGGCCGCCGGGTTGGCCGAGTGGACGCGCCCCTGAGTGTCGATCACCAGCACGCCTTCGCTCAGGGTTTCAATGACCAGGTCGTTCACCTGTGCGTGCAACTGCGCGGTGCTGCGGCTGCGCAGGGCCAGTGCTTCCTCGCGTGCCAGCCGTAGGGCCAACTGGTGCGCCAGCAGCGCGACGACGAACAGGCCGGTGCCCGTGAGTGCGGCCTGCAGGAAGCGCGTCGACGGATCGCCCGAATGCTCGAGCCATTGCCAGCCGGCGTCGCCCAGCAGGAGCAGCGTGACCGCGGCCGTGGTGCCGAGGCCGACCGATGCCGTCCCCAGCACCGCGCCCATCAGTACCGGCAGCGCGAACAGGGGCGTGTAGTTGATGCTGCCGGGTTGCACCAGCTGCAGCACGGTGAAGGTGGCCAGGTCGATGCCGATCGAGGCCAGCCACGCGCCATGAAAACCGCGGATCGGTGGGTTGAATTGCACATAGCGCGTGGCGCCGATCACGGCAAGCAGGTACAGGATGGAGATGACCAGCGCGGTCGGATGGCTCGCCTGGCTGATGCCGACGGTCACGCCCTGCAGAATCACCAGCACGGCGGCCACGAAGCTGCGCGCGGTCATGAAGCCCCGCCAGAGTCGCTGCAGGGCCGGGCTGTCGGCCTGCGGCGCTATCTCGAGGCCACCCCATTCGCTGCCGGGCTCGCCGCGCGACCAAAGCAGCGGAGAACTCATCCGGCCGCGGCCTGCCGATGGGCCACGCTGCAGTAGACCCCGTCGGGCCCGGCGATCGCGTCGCTGGCTGGCAGGTGCAGGCCGCAGTGGGCGCAACGCACCATCGCTTGCGGCGCCTCGACTTTTTGCGGCGCGGCGGGCCGTGCTTCGCGTGCGGCATCTTCCATTTCTTCACGGCGATTGCGGCGCCAGATCCAGATGGCCAGGGCGATCACGAAAAGTACGAGCAGGTACTTCATGAGACGCGGTCCAGCATGACTTCGAGCACGAACCGCGAGCCTACGTAGGCCAACACCAGCAGCGCCGCACCCGCGTACAGCACGCGCCGCGCCGTGCGACCGCGCCAGCCGACCCGCGCGCGCCCGGCCAGTAGCACTGCGAAGCAGATCCAGGCCAGGGTGGACAGCACCGTCTTGTGATCCCACTTCCATGCGCGGCCGTACAGCGTTTCGCTGAACAGGAAGCCGGCCAGCAGCGTGGCCGACAGCAGGGCGAAGCCGGCGGTGACAAAACGGAAGGTCAGCCGCTCCAGCGTGAGCAGGGGCACCCCCGCCTCGGGATCGTTGGCGAGACGAATCTGCTTCTCGGCGCGCGTGATGAGCCACGCATGGACCACCGCCGCCCCGAAGAGCCCATAGGATGCGATGGCCAGCGCCAGGTGCAGCGGCAACCACGGCGACGCCGAGACATCGAGCGGTTTGCCCGGGAAGAACGTGGCCACCAGGACCGTTGCGCCTCCGAGCAGGGCCAGCGCGCGGCGCACGGTGAGTTGCGGATACATGCGGCTTTCGATGCCGTAGACCGTGAGCACCAGCCACGCCGTCACCGAGAGGGCCGGCGCCCAGTCGAAGCGGGGCTGCGCGCCCATCAGGCTCTGCACCAGTGCAACGCCGTGCAGCACCCATGCAAGGATCAGCAGCCATTGCGTGGCCGAGCGGCTCAGGCGGGAGGCCACGACCGCGGTCACGCCGTAGGCCGACGCAGCGACGATGCCCAGTGCCACGCCGAGCGGGGAGGGGCTCGCTAAAATCATCACGAGAGTTTAATGCTCTGGAGGTTCTTGCCCTCTCCCAAGTTGGCTCCACTTCAAGGGGCGTCCACTCCCTCATCGGGGACAACACGAGCGGCCCGGCAAAGCCGGTTCCGCGGTGTTTCACGCAGTCGCCGGCGTCATTGATTCCGGTTTCTTTCGTTCTTCATCGGCTCGCGGCAGCGGGCAACAAGGCAATCCACCCATGGCCAATGCTCTCTCCGAAAAATTCTCGCGGCTCGTCAAGCAGGTCAGTGGCCAGGCTCGCATCACCGAGGCGAACGTGCAGGACATGCTGCGCGAAGTGCGCATGGCGCTGCTGGAGGCCGACGTGGCCTTGCCGGTGGTGCGCGATTTCGTCGCGCGGGTGAAGGAAAAAGCGCTCGGGCAGGAAGTGCTGGGCTCGCTGAAGCCGGGCCAGGCGCTGGTCGGCATCGTGAATCGCGAGCTCGCGGCGACCATGGGCGCGGGCGTGTCGGACATCAACCTTGCGGCCCAGCCGCCGGCGGTGATCCTCATGGCCGGCCTGCAAGGCGCGGGCAAGACCACGACCACTGCGAAGCTCGCCAAGCACCTGATCGAGAAGCGCAAGAAGAAGGTGTTGACCGTGTCGGGCGACGTGTATCGGCCTGCCGCCATCGAGCAGCTCAAGACGGTGACCAAACAGGCCGGTGCCGAATGGTTCCCGAGCACGACCGATCAGAAGCCGCTCGACATCGCACGTGCCGCCATCGACCACGCACGCCGCCACTTCTTCGACGTGCTGCTGGTCGACACGGCGGGCCGGCTCGCGATCGACGAAGTGCTGATGACCGAGATCAAGCAGCTACACGCGGCGCTGAACCCGGTCGAGACACTGTTCGTGGTCGACGCGATGCAGGGCCAGGACGCGGTCAACACCGCCAAGGCTTTCAAGGACGCGCTGCCCCTGACCGGCATCATCCTCACCAAGACCGATGGCGATTCGCGCGGCGGTGCGGCGCTGTCGGTGCGGCAGGTGACGGGCGTGCCGATCAAGTTCGCCGGCACCAGCGAGAAGATCGACGGTCTCGAAGTGTTCGATGCCGAGCGCCATGCCGGCCGCATCCTCGGCATGGGCGACATCGTCGCGCTGGTGGAACAGGTCACGGCTGGCGTCGACGTCGCGGCGGCGCAAAAGCTCGCGAACAAGGTCAAGAGCGGCGCGGGCTTCGACCTGGACGACTTCCTCGGGCAGTTGCAGCAGATGAAGCAGATGGGCGGCCTCTCCAGCATCATGGACAAGTTGCCCTCGCAAATGGCCGCCAAGGCCACCGAAGCCGACCTCACCCGGGCCGAGCGCGACATCCGCCGCAAGGAAGGCATCATCAACAGCATGACCCCGCTGGAGCGCCGCAAGCCCGAGTTGCTCAAGGCCACCCGCAAGCGTCGCATCGCAGCCGGGGCTGGCGTGCAGGTTCAGGAAGTGAACCGGCTGCTCAACGAGTTCGAGCAGATGCAGGGGATGATGAAGAAGATGAAGGGCGGCGGCCTGATGAAGATGATGAAGCGCATGGGCGGCATGAAAGGGATGCCGGGCATGGGCGGTGGCGGCGGGCCAAAGCTCCCGTTCTGAAGGGCGGGACTTGAACCCTGCATGAAAAGCCCGTGCAAGGGCGGCGCGTGAGGGTAGTCGCGCCGTTCGTCGAGCCTGCGGGTTGTCTTGCGTTCGGGTCTTGCTTGCGGGTGTCTTGAGCCCGGGGTGCGTGCCGAGGGCACTGGGTATCCCCTCCGCGAATGTCCCCCGGCCTCCGGCCTTTTCCTTTATTTCGCTGCGGGGGACGCCCAGCACCCTCGGCACGTGGAACGGTCGGTGGTGCCGCTCGATTGACGACTGCGCGTCTGGATCACGTCGATGGGTGTGCTCTGCGTGGCAAAGCAAAGGAGGAGCCGGCAGCCGTAGGCTGGCGGCGGGGGACATTCACGGAGCAGAGCACGCCGTCGGCGTGTCCCACCCCAATCCAACCCAAGCTCAGCGCATCAAGCGGTCGTCAATGAAGGGCGCGCAAGGCGCACCGCATGCATCCACGCACGTCGCAGCACGGCCGGCGAACGCGACTCTTCCGGAATCAGCAGGAAGCCACGTTCGCGCAGGCTGGTGCCGAGGCCGATCTGGCTGGTCAGCACCGTCAACGGAATGGCCAGCAGCAACGGCAGGCCGACAGGCATCAGCCAGATCAGCGCGCTCGGATCGATCAGCGCGATGCCCAAGGCCAGCGCCATCACGATCAGGCTCATCGGCGCCAGCGTCGAGGCCGCATCGCGCCACGGCACGGCAGCGGCTTCACGCGGGGGCGACTTCCAGTCGAGCTTGATGCCGGTGAGGGCGACAACCACGAACAGCGAATGCGCGATCATGCGGACCGGGGCTTGCACGATGGCGAGGGCGCTTTCAAGGGCGGCGCTCTTGACCAGGCCCCACACGCCGCCGTACTGATTCTGTTCGCCGCGCATCATCACGGCCGCGATGCCGAGGATGCGGGGCAGGAACAGCAGGCACAGCGTCCACAGCCAGAGGCCGGCGAGTTCCATCGGCAGTACGTTCCAGTCGGCGACCATGCTGGAGCCCGTGAGCCACAGCGCAGTGCCGAGCGTCAGGAAAGCCAGCCACAACGGTGCGGAAACGTAAGCCATGGTGCCCGTGACGAACATCGCGCGGTGCACCGGGTGGATGCCGGGCTCGGCCATCAGGCGGGCGTTCTGCAGGTTGCCCTGGCACCAGCGGCGGTCGCGCTGCAACTCGGCCAGCAGATCCGGCGGTTGCTGCTCGTAGCTGCCAACCAGGTCCGACACAAGCCACACGTGGTAGCCGGCGCGGCGCATCAGCGCGGCCTCGACGAAGTCGTGCGACATGATGCCGCCCGACATGCCGCCGGTTCCCTTGATCGGGGCCAGCGCGCAGTGGTCCATGAAAGGCTTCACGCGAATGATCGCGTTGTGGCCCCAGTAGTGGGATTCGCCAAGTTGCCAGAACTGCATGCCGAGCGTGAACAGGCGGCCCGTCACGCGAGAAGCGAACTGCTGGGCACGGGCGTGCAGCGTGACGTGGCCGATGGCCTGAGTCGCGGTCTGGATGATGCCGGCGGTCGGGTTGGCTTCCATCAGCTTGACCATCGAGGTCAGGCAGTCGCCGCTCATCACGGAGTCGGCATCGAGCACGACCATGTAGCGGTAGTCCTTGCCCCAGCGGCGGCAGAAGTCGGCGACGTTGCCGGCCTTGCGATGCGTGCGGCGGGTGCGCAGGCGGTAGTAGACCTCGACCTGCGGCTGGTTCGAGTTGGCGGCCAGCGCGGCGCGGAGGTCTTCCCAGGCGGCGCGCTCGGCAGCGGCGGTCTCGGGGTTGTAGCTGTCCGACAGAACGAACACGTCGAACTGCTTCGCGTGGCCGGTCGAGGCCACCGATTCACAGGTCGCACGAAGGCCGGCAAACACCGTCGCCACGTCTTCGTTGCAGATCGGCATGATGATCGCGGTGCGCGCATCGGGGTTCATCGGGTGGCCGGCCACCTGCTTGACCGACAGTGCATGCCTGTCGCCGCGCACCGAAACATAGAAACCCATGAGCGCGGTCACGAAGCCGGTAACGACCCAGCCCGAGAGCAGGGCATACAGGCCGATCTGGCCGTACTCGAGCCAGACGTTGTCGTAGTCCGGCTGGATGCTGGCAAACAGCGTGGCGGCGATCACGGTGCTGAGCAGGGTCAACGCCATAAAGGCGAGGCGGCGCTGTTCGGCCGCGCGTTGCCACGCTTGTTTCTTCGGGGCCGCGACCGGTGCCGAATGGCGCGCGCCGCCGGCGCCAAGGCGCACGAGCATGGCGGTGCCGATGCTGTTCCAGAACCCGCGCCACGGCCGGGGCGCCATCGAACCGCGATTGAGCGGCGGGGCCGTGACCGAATTCGGATGGCGCTCTTCGCGCAGCGGACTACGCGCCGGGGCGCTGTCAACCAACGCTTGAAGCGTGCTCAGCTGTGAATAATTGCTCGGCTTCATGTGCGGCTTACCAATGTTGCTTGGCAGAGCCGGGCATGTCGCCAATTGCCGGAAAGCGCTTGAAGACGCAGTCGGGAGCCGCGCCGCTGGTCGCATCGTGCGCCGCGTGCGGATGTCCCGCGCTACGGGGGCGCGAGAGCGAAACGCGCTTTAGACGAAGGCCGTCGCGCTGCGAACGCAGTGCGAAAGAGGGGCTGATTTGTGCAGTCATGCGAGTACAGGGGCAATACCTGTGCCAGCATGAAAAAGCTTATGTGCATCAACAACTTGCGCTGCTGTTCATGGGGTTTACCCGAAATAATCGGGCATGATGGCCTCCAAACCGCGATTTTTGTCGCCATGCGGCGACAAGCTCTGACGCCTTGTTTTGTAAAGTCAATGAAATCAATGACTTAGGGGCGTCGCTCGTCAACGACAGGCTCTCCTGAACTGCCGCCTGCGTCCGATTTGAAAAGGCCGGGGGTCAGTTCGTGTTTCTGCAACAAACGGTAGAACTCGGTGCGATTGCGATCGGCCATGCGTGCCGCGTCGGCCACGTTGCCGTCTGTCAGTTTCAGCAGCCCCACGAGGTAGTCGCGCTCGAACCGCTGCTTGGCTTCCGCATAGGTCTGCACCTCGACCGTCGGCACGCGCAGCGCCCGCTGCACGAGCGACAGCGGTATCAAGGGCGAGGTTGACAACGCGCACACCTGCTCGACCACGTTGAAGAGTTGACGCACATTGCCGGGCCAGGCGGACGTGGTCAGGGCCTTGAGCGCTTCGGGTGCGAAGCCCGATAGCCGCTTGCCGTACTTCGCCGACAGGCGGTTCAGGAAGTGGTTGGCGAGCAACGGAATGTCCTCGCGCCGCGCATTCAGTGGCGGCAGGGTGAGTGTCACGACGTTGAGACGGTAATAGAGGTCTTCGCGGAACTGGCCGGCTTCCATTGCGGCGTCGAGGTCGCGATGGGTGGCCGAGATGATCCGAACGTCGACCGCGATCGACTGGCTGCCGCCAAGCGGCCGCACGGCTCGCTCCTGCAGCACGCGCAGCAGCTTGACCTGCAGGGCAGGCGGCATGTCGCCGATCTCGTCGAGCAGCAGCGTGCCGCCGTCGGCCTGCTGGAAAAGGCCCTTGTGGTTGGCGACGGCGTCGGTGAAGGCGCCCTTCATGTGGCCGAAGAGTTCGGATTCGAGCAGCGCTTCGGGAATGGCGCCGCAATTGACGGCGACGAAGGGCTTTTCTGCGCGCGCGCTGGCGCGGTGGATGGCGCGGGCCAGCAACTCCTTGCCCGCGCCACTGTCTCCGCGCAGCAGCACGCTGGCGTCCGACTTGGCAATCATGCGGGCCTCGGCCAGCACTTCGGCCATCCGGTTGCTGCGGCTGACGATCTCGGCGCGCCAGCTTTCGTCGCTGCCCTTGCTCGGCATGTGGACCGGGGCGCCCAGTGCCAGCGCCTGGCCGATCTTCTCGAGCAGCTCGCGCGCGTCGTAGGGCTTGGTGAGGTAGGTAAAAACGCCGCGCGCCGTGGCTTCGACCGCGTCGGGAATGGTGCCGTGCGCGGTTAGCAGGATCACGGGCAGCGAAGGATGTCGCTTGCGGATTTCATCGAACAGCGCGAGCCCGTCGCGGCCGGGCAGGCGCACGTCGCTCAGTACCAGTTGCGGATGTTCGATTTCCAGTTGGGTAAGCGCGGATTCTGCCGACGTGACGGCCGTGACCTGGTAGCCGGCCGAGTTGAGTCGCATCGACAGCAGCCGCAGCATGTCGGGGTCGTCGTCGACCACCAGCAGGCGTGCACCGGGGATTGGCGTGTCGCTCATCGAGGCCCCCACGTTCGGCAATGCGTGTTCTCACTGCCCCCCAAGGGGGTGCGAGCTTGCTTGGGGCGGCCCGGCGCGGCGCTCGCTGGGCAACCTCCGTGCTTCGCGCTGCGTTGGGAGCGCCTTCGGGCGGCCGGGCGGCGCTCACTTGGCAACCTCCGTGCTTTTCGCACTGCGGTGGGAGCGCCTTCGGGCGGCCGGGCGGCCCTCATGGCGCCGTCCTCGTGCCACTGGCCGGCGGGGCAGGTGTGGCCGGCGGCGGTGTGCTGTTGTTGGGCCGCGCAAAGCTGCGTTCGATGGCGCGCAGCGCTTCCATGCGGTCGGTCAGTTGGTCGATGCGGCGCTGGCTCTCGCGCAATTGCTGCACCTGGCGGTCGCGATCCTCTTCGACGCGGCGCTGTTCGACGTAGCGCTGGGCCAAGGCCCGGGCCAGCGGCTGCAGCGGCTGCGCCTCGGGAGCAGGATTGCCGATCACACGCTGCATCAGGCTGATCGCGCGTATCAGGTCGGGCGGGTTGCGCGTCTGGGCCAACGCGATCGCCAGTTGCATCTGCCCCATCGGCAAATCGGCAGGATCGCCGAGGCGCGCGATTTCGTTGCCCAGCTCGTTGCCACCGAGAGGACGGATCCGGTCGGCATAGGCCAGCACCATGGCGCTCGGCGAAGGGCTGTCTGCGGGGGGTGGCAAAAGGCGCGTGGCTGGCGCGGCCGGTTCGACTTCCACCGGCATCACGCGCGGCATCGGCTGCGGCGTCGGAGGCGCTTCGACGGCGTGCTTCGTCGACGGCAAGGTGCAGCCGGCCAGAAGTAATGGCACAGCAATCGCGGCCGCCCGCGAGATTTTGCGAACAATGAGGAACAACATGAACAGGGGAACAGGGAAATCCGGCTCAGGCGGCGCGGGGTAATTCGATGCGAAAGCGTGCGCCGGGACCGTCGGGCAGCAGGGTGATATTGCCACCATGTGCAGCAATGTACTCCTGCACGATGGAAAGGCCGATGCCCGTGCCCTTGACGGCATGCTCCGGCTGGCGTTCGCCGCGGAAGAACGGTTCGAAGACGCGGTCGCGGTCGCCCGGTGCAATGCCGGGGCCGGCGTCGCTGATGTCGATGCGGGCCAGGCCCGGCTCGCTCGACACCGCAATGGTGATGGTGCCGCCGCGCGTCGAAAAGCGGATCGCGTTCGACAGCAGGTTGGCAATGGCGGTGCCCAGCTTGACCGGGTCGACCGCGGCCGAGACAGGCTCGCCCTCCGCCCGGACCTTGAGGCCTTGCGCTTGCCACTGCAGCCGCTGTGCGTCGATCTGCTCCTCGATCAGCGGCAGCAGCGCCGTGCGCTCGCGCCGCAGTTCGCGCGCCTCGAACGCAGCGGCATTGAAGCGCAGCAGCGCCTCGATCTGGCCCTGCAGCGACAGCGTGTTTTGCTGAAGGATTTGCGCGACCTCGCGTTGCGCCGGGTTCAGCGCGCCTGTCACGCCGTCTTCGAGCAACGAAACGCCTTCGCGCAGCGCGGCGAGCGGTGTCTTGAGTTCATGGGAGACGTGACGCAAAAAGCGCGCCTTGTCGGCGTCCAGTTCGGTCAGGCGCAGGCGCAGCCATTCGAGTTGCTGCGACACACGCCGCACGTCGGCCGGGCCGCGGATGTCGATCGGTTCGTCGAGACGGTTCTGGCCGAGCCCGACGATGGCGCGCTCGATGCGCTTGAATGGCCGTGCCAGCCAGACGCCGAAGGCCAGCGCCAGCGACACCGCCAGCGCGCTGGCCGCCAGCACCTGGCGCATCAGCCGTTCGCCGGCGTTCTGGATGCGCTCGGCCAGCGCCTTGTTTTGCGTCTCGATCAGGTTCTGCGCCTGCTGCGCGATGCCGGTGTTGAATCCGTCGAGTTCGCGGAACTGCAATGCCACGCTGTTTTCGCGAGCGAGGGCGGTATCGGTAGGGCCATTCATGAGGCCCTCGATCACCGCGAGTTGCGCGCGCCAGTCGGCCACCGAATCTGCCGACAGGCCGTTGTCGACCAGCCGGCCGACGACGTCCGTGGCATCGCGCACCGCGTCGTTGAAGCGGCGGCGCAGCATCGCATCGTTCAGCACCAGCGACTGCCGGCCTGCGCGCTCCATCGCCGCGCTGCGTTCGGCCAGCGACTGCGCTCCGCCTGACAGTGCCAATGCACGCGCGGCGGCGTTGCGGCTCTCCGTCATCAAGGTTTCGTACTGGAACAGCGAGCGCAAGGCCACGCCCACGAGCAGCGCGGTGATGACGAGGAATGCGAACAGCAGCAGCTGCTGGAACGAGCCGCGCGAGGATCTCGAATTCGGCATCAGGCCGCAAGCACCGCGGCCGGGACCTTTTCGCCGCGATCGCGGATCGGCACCTCGCCGCGCAGCGTATAGGCCAGCGACTTCGTGATGCGCAGGTCGATCATCTGGCCTACCAGGCGCGGGTCGCCGGCGAAGTTGACGACGCGGTTGCACTCGGTGCGGCCCATGAGTTCGGTGGCGTCCTTGCGCGATGCGCCTTCGACCAGCACGCGCCGGGTCTGGCCGACCAGGGCTTCGCCGAAGCGCTTCACGTTGCGGTCGATCACGGCCTGCAACTCGTGCAGGCGCGCGAGCTTGACGGAATGTGGCGTGTCGTCGTGCAGCGCCGCGGCCGGCGTGCCGGGGCGCGGGCTGAAGATGAAGCTGAAGCTGGCGTCGAAGTCGCAGTCGTGGATGAGCTTCATCATCTTTGCGAAGTCGTCGTCGGTCTCCCCGGGGAAGCCGACGATGAAGTCGCTCGACAAGGCCAGTTCCGGGCGAATGGCGCGCAGCTTGCGCACCGTGCTCTTGTATTCCATCGCCGTGTAGCCGCGCTTCATCGCCATCAGGATGCGGTCGCTGCCGTGCTGCACCGGCAGGTGCAGGTGCGACACAAGCTGCGGCACCTTCGCATAGGCCTCGATCAGCCGCGGCGTGAACTCGTTCGGGTGGCTGGTGGTGTAGCGGATGCGCTCGATGCCGGGAATTTCGGCGATGTACTCGATCAGCAGCGCGAAGTCGGCGATCTCGGCCGTGTCGCCCATCTTGCCGCGGTAGGCATTCACGTTCTGGCCCAGCAGCGTGATCTCGCGCACGCCCTGGTCGGCCAGGCCGGCGACCTCGACCAGCACGTCGTCGAGCGGGCGGTTGACTTCCTCGCCGCGGGTGTATGGCACCACGCAATAGCTGCAGTACTTGGAGCAGCCTTCCATGATCGACACGAAGGCGGATGCGCCCTCGACGCGTGCCGGCGGCAGGTGGTCGAACTTCTCGATCTCGGGAAAGCTGATGTCCACTTGCGGCCGGCCGAGCGACTCGCGCTGGGTCAGCAACTCGGGCAAGCGGTGCAGCGTTTGCGGGCCGAACACGATGTCGACATAAGGCGCGCGGGCGATGATGGCGTCGCCCTCCTGGCTGGCGACGCAGCCGCCGACGCCGATCTTCACGCCCTTGGCCTTCAGGTGCTTCACGCGACCGAGGTCGCTGAAGACTTTTTCTTGCGCCTTCTCGCGCACCGAGCAGGTGTTGAAGAGGATCAGGTCGGCTTCGTCGACGTTCTGCGTGGGCTCGTAGCCTTGCGCGGCGTTCAGCACGTCGGCCATCTTGTCCGAGTCGTACTCGTTCATCTGGCAGCCGAAGGTCTTGATAAATACTTTCTTGGACATGTTGGTTCCCTGTGGGGCGCCGTCAATTGCGGACTCGGTCGAGCGCCAAATGACGCGAATAATTCATGGAGGGCGAGGAAGTGCCGGAGAGAAACGTATCAACCGGATCGCCGGCTATTGCTCTGCGACTTTTTGCGAAACCCTTGCGCGCTCAGCGTTCAAGGATTCACGAAATACGGGAGGATTACTCGCCGTACTTCGGCAGTTGGTCGAACGGCGTCTTGCCGTCGTCGTGGGGACGGCTTGCAGCCACGAAAGGCCAGAAGTTGAGGAACGGCCGCTCGGCCGATTCGCGTGCGACGGAGGCCTCTTCGGGTGTCAGGATCCAGACCTGCGACACCAGTCCGGCCGGGTCGCGCGTGTAGTTGACCAGGAATTTCTGACCCTGGATGGCGCCGACCATCACCAGCATGTTCTGCCCGCTGCGGATGCGGGCGCCGGGCGAGAGCCGATCGGGCTGGCCGTCGAGCAGGACCTCGGGCGCGTTAAGGATTTGCAGCTTGCCGCGCAAGGTGCCGGTGGGAAAGTTGCGGCCGCCGACGGCTGCCTCGGGCGAGATCTGGGCTTGTGCATCGGTAGCGACAATGCTGCCGGCCCCCGCCAGTGCAAGGCAAAGCGCTATCAAAATGTGAGCAGTGGGGGACTTTTTGCAGCGATTCATGGGGTATATCCAGAGGCTGTGAAGCTGCGATTCTACCGAGGGCCCCAAATGGAATTCCCCGGCTGCACGCGTCCTTCGCAGGTGTTTGATCAATCTCTACCGCGGTTGTGGACTGCACCCTCGACCGCTGGTCCAATAGTGACTATTCGTAAACAAGCTGGCGTTTTTTACCTGATGCTGGCAGTACCTTGCAAGCCGTCCCATGAAGAAAAATATTTCGCTGACCCTCGCCGCGGTGCTGATCGCCAGCGCCGGTGGCGCTTGGTGGTGGTCGAGCCACAAGGAACAGGTCACCGCGAAGGCCAATAGCGCCGCCACGGCGCAAGGCGGCGCGCCGGCGCTGGTGACGCTGGCCGCGGCCCTCAGGCAGACCGTTCCGGTCACGGTGGAAGTCAATGGCAGCGTGGTTTCGCTCAACAGCGTCGACCTGCGCCCGCAGGTGATGAACACGGTGCGCGAAGTGCATGTGAAAGAGGGTCAATTCGTGAAGGCGGGCCAGTTGCTGTTCACGCTCGACGACCGGCCCGACCAGGCCAACCTGGCCAAGGCCCGGGCGCAGCAGCAAAAGGACGAGGCGACGCTCGCCGACTACGAGCGCCAGTACAAGCGCGGCCAGGACATGGTCGGGCAGGGCTTCATTGCCAAGAGCGCGGTCGACACGATCCTCTCGCAACTCGAGGCGCAGAAGGCCGCCATTGCCGCGGACCGTGCCGCCGTGCAGGCGGCGCAGGTGGCGCTGGGCTACGCCACGCTGCGCGCCCCGATCGCTGGACGTCTCGGCGCGGTCAATGTCTATCCGGGCAGCCTGGCGCAACCCACCGTGCCGCTGGTGACCATCACGCAGCTCGACCCGATCGCGGTGAGCTTCCCGGTGCCGGAAGGCCAACTGCAGGACCTGCTGGCCGCGACGCGCGCGCAAACGCCGGTCGAGGCCGTGATGCCCGGGCGCAAGAAGCCGCTGATGGGTGTGCTGAATTTCGTCGACAACACGGTCGATCCGCAGATCGGCACGGTGCGCGCCAAGGCTGTGTTCAACAACGAGGACCAGGCCCTGTGGCCCGGCCAGTTCGTGGCCACGCGCGTCACGGTGCGCACGCTGCGCGACGCCACCGTGGTGCCGGCGGCCGCGCTGATGATGCTCGGCGACGGCGTGTCGATCTACGTGGTCGACGCCGAGCAGAAAGCGACGCGGCGCCAGGTGAAGACGCATCACACCTTTGGCACACAGGTGGTGGTGACCGGGGTCGAGCCGGGTGAGCAGGTGGTAATCGAGGGCAAGCAGAACGTGCGCCCGGGCGGCAAGGTGCGCGTCGAGAAGCCTGCCGCATCCAAGGCGGCGCCGGGCGAGCCTTCGTCGGCCGTGTCGCCTGCGTCGCCTGCATCGCCTGCGTCGCCCTCGCCCTCGCAATCGGAGGTCCTGCCGAAGCAGGAGAAAGCATGAACATCTCGGAGCTCTGCATCCGTCGTCCCGCGATGACGGTGCTGCTGTCCGCCGCGGTGGTGGTGATCGGCATCTTTGCCTACTTCAGCATTCCGGTGGCGGCGCTGCCGAGCTACAACACGCCGGTCATCAACGTCAACGCGCAACTGCCGGGCGCAAGCCCGGACACCATGGCCTCGTCGGTCGCGCTGCCGCTGGAAAAGCAGTTCTCGACCATTCCCGGATTGCAGACGATCAGCTCGACCAACACGCAGGGCGTGAGTTCGCTGACGCTCGAGTTCGTGAGCACTCGCGACATCGATGCGGCCGCCGTCGACGTGCAGGCCGCGTTGTTGCGCGCCCAGCGCCAATTGCCGGCGGAGCTGACGCAGATGCCCTCGTACCGCAAGGTGAACCCGGCCGATGCGCCGGTGCTGTTCATCTCGCTGCAGTCGGAGTCCATGAACCCGACCGAACTGAACGACTATGCCGAGAACCTCATCTCGCCCACGCTTTCGACCATCGACGGCGTGGCGCAGGTCGCGGTGTACGGGCGCAAGGCTTTCGCGGTGCGCATCAAGGCCGATGCCAACCTGCTCAATGCGCGCAATATCACGCTCGACGAGCTGGCCAACGCGGTGCGGCTGGCCAATGCCAACACGCCGGTGGGCGTGCTCGACGGCCCGCGCCAGACGCTGACCATCCAGGCCAACGAGCAGATGCTCAAGGCGGCAGACTTCGCCCGCGTCATCGTCGGCCAGCGCAATGGCGCGCCGGTGCGGCTCGACGAGGTCGCGACCATCGAGGACAGCTTCGAGTCGGTGAAGACGGCCAGCAGCTACAACGGCAACGACTCGATCACGCTGGCCGTGCAGCGCCAGCCCAATGCCAACACCGTGCAGGTGGTGGACGCCGTGCGCGCGCTGCTGCCGCGCTTCAAGGCCGAACTGCCGCAGTCGGTGCAGATCGACATGGTCAATGACCGCTCGCTGTCGATCCGCGAGGCGGTGCATGACGTGCAGGTCACGCTGATCGGAACCATCCTGCTGGTGGTGCTGGTCATCTTCCTGTTCCTGCACCGGCTGGTGGCCACGCTGATTCCGGCGGCGACGATTCCGATCTCGCTGATCGGCGCGGTGGCCTTGCTCTATGCCTTCGGCTACAGCTTGGACAACGTGTCGCTGCTGGGCATCACGCTGGCCGTGGGGCTGGTGGTGGACGACGCGATCGTGGTGCTCGAGAACATCATGCGCTACGTCGAGAAGGGCATGCCGCCGATGGCGGCGGCGCTGCGCGGTGCGCGCGAAGTGGGCTTCACGATCGTGTCGATCTCGATCTCGCTGGTGGCGGTGTTCATCCCGATCTTCTTCATGCCCGGCGTGATCGGCCTGTTGTTCCATGAGTTCGCGGTGGTGGTGGCTCTCGCTGTGCTGGTGTCGGCCGTCGTCTCGCTGACGCTGGTGCCGATGCTGGCGAGCCGGCTGCTCAAGCAGGTCAAGCGCGAGCCGCATGCGCTCGACCACGAGGAAGAGCATCCCGAACCCGGTACGGCGGTCGGCCGTGCTTTCGAGCGCCTGTACCGTGCGGTGCATGGCGGCTACCTGCGCTCGCTCGATTGGACGCTGAAGCATCGCCCCGTGATGCTGGCGCTGGCCGGCCTGACCTTCGTCGTCACCGCCTGGTTGTTCGTCACCATTCCGAAGGGCTTCTTCCCGGAGGAAGACATCGGCCAGATCCAGATCACGACGGAGGCTTCCGAAGACATTTCCTTCACGGCGATGAAGACCTTGCAGGCACGTGTCTCCGATGCGCTGCAGGCCGACCCGAACGTGGCATACGTGACCTCGTTCGTCGGCGTCGGGGGTCCGACCGCCACGCAGAACGCGGGCCGCCTGTTTGCCGTGCTCAAGCCGCGCGGCCAGCGCATGAAGATGCCGCAGGTGCTGGAAGGGTTGCGCAAGCGCTTCCGCGAGGTTCCGGGCATTGCCGTCTACATGCGGCCGGTGCAGAACCTGCAGTTGGGCGGCCGCCAGAGCAAGGCGCGCTACCAGTACACGCTGCAAAGCGTGAGTGCCGGCGCCATGAGCGAATGGGCCGGCAAGATGATGGAGCGCATGCGTGCCGACACCGACTTCCGCGACGTCACCAGCGATTCGCAGAACCGCGGCCTGCAGGCCACGCTCGACATCGACCGCGACAAGGCCGGCGTGCTCGGCGTGCAGGTGGGCGACCTGCGCACCGCGCTCTACAACGCGTATGGCGACCGCCAGATCGGCAGCATCTACGGCGCCAGCAACACCTACCAGGTGATCTTGTCGGCGTCGGACAACGACCGCCAGTTCGAGCAGGACATTTCGCGCCTGTCGGTGCGCAACAAGGCCGGGCAACTGATCCCGCTGACCGCGTTCACGACAGTGCGGCGCACGATCGGGCCGACGGCTGTCAATCACCAGGGCCAACTGCAGGCCATCACCTTGTCGTTCAACCTCGCGCCCGATGTGCCACTGGGCAATGCAACCTCGAAGATCGACCAGTTCAAGCAGGACATCAAGATGCCCGAGTCGATCATCACCAGCTACGGTGGCGACGCGGCGGTGTTCCAGAGTTCGCAGGGCAGCCAGGCGGTGCTGCTGATCCTGGCCGTGCTGGTGATCTACGTGCTGCTCGGCGTTCTCTATGAGAGCTACATCCACCCGCTCACCATTCTGGCGGGCCTGCCTTCGGCGGCCGTCGGCGCGCTGCTGTCGCTCAAGCTGTTCGGATTCGACCTGACGTTGATCGCCACCATCGGCATCCTGCTGCTGATCGGCATCGTCAAGAAGAACGCGATCATGCTGATCGACTTCGCGCTGGAAGCTCAGCGCAGCGAGGGCATGAAGCCGGTCGAGGCGATTCGCGAAGCCTGCCGGCTGCGCTTCCGCCCGATCCTGATGACCACGCTGGCCGCGCTCATGGGGGCGCTGCCGCTTGCGCTGGGCCTGGGCGCGGGTGCCGAACTGCGGCAGCCGCTGGGTGTGGCCGTGGTGGGCGGGCTGATCTTCTCCCAGGTGATCACGCTGTACATCACGCCGGCGATCTACCTTGCGCTGGACCGCTACAGCGGCTCCGGGCCACTGCTGGTGCTGCCCGGTGAGCCGCCGTCACCGGCGACCGCGCAGAGCACATAGCCCTTTTCAGTGCTCCATCACGCTATCGCGTGACCCACGACGCATGAAACCAGGACGAGCACGGCGAAGTCTGTTCATGGGCACCCGCGGAACCGGCTTTGCCGGGCCGCCGGGTGCGCCCCCTCGAGGGGGCGGCGCCGCAGGCGCTTCGGGGGTGATTAATCTAGTCTAGTGGACACCTTCGATGCGCAATGCCTTGCGCACCGAAGGTGCAAGGCTATCCGCGCCTTCGTCCTTTTTTGAGTGCGAAGGAGGGTGCAGTGCGCCTGGCGTGCCGCCTCGGATGACGCGCAAGGTCCATTCAGAGGCAGCCGCCATGAATGTTCGCTGCGACGCCAGGGACGTCAGCCCATGGTCGATTTCGCCGATGAACCGATAGTCGACATGTCGGGCGTAGGCCTCATTTGCAAATCGCCCCAGTTGGTCGCGGCCGCGGTCGGTCACATGGACGGTCCCGGTGTAGACAAAGAACAGCGCGACCCCGCGACCCACGAGTTCCGTCATGGACGCGTGGAAGCTTTTCTCCGCCACCTCGACAGGCACTGGCTCGAACAGATTGGCCGGTGCAGCCGCGGCGGCCGCGCTGGCGGAGAACTTGCGATGCAGCCAACGCACCGTCTTGCCGATGACCGCGGGATTGGTGGGTACGGCGAGCGCGCGGCGCAGGCTCAGTTCCCAGCGAGCGCGCCACCCAGGAAATGCGTAGCCGTCGAAGAGCAGGATTCCGACGATGCGGTGGTCCACCATCGCCGCCGCCATTCCGTTGGCTGCGCCTGAACAGAGGCCGATCACCACGAAGCGCCGAATGCCGAGCATCGTTTCGACGAGATTCATTGCGGCCTGGATGTCGAGCACGGCCTGGGTGGTGAAATGATTGCCGCCGCTAGGCGAGCCGCTGTCGCCAAGACCCGCAAGGTCGAACCGGATACCGCTGACGCCCTGATCCGCCAGTTGCCGCGCCAGTTTGACATTGACGCGATGCGGTCCGACCCGGTAATTGGCGCCCATATTGAGCATCAGGCAGGCGACCGGCGCCAATTTGCCTTCCTCGCTGGGCGTGCTGACGACGCCGACGAGTGAGTTGTTGCTGCCGAATGAGACCGGGATTTCTTTCATCTCAGTTTCCTATTTCTGCCAATAGGCGTTGCAATGCCTCGGCGGGAACCATTGCATTGTTCGGGTGGGGATCCGAGGTCCAGACCATCGGGTGCTTGAACGGTAGCAGTTGCAGCGGCAGTTGGCGAGCCAACTGTGCGCTGGTCCACTGCTTGAGCGCGAGGTCGTCCGCATCCGCCAGCACCGTCGTCTCGTAGCGCGCCGTGAGCGGCAGGGATTCCGCGTTGAGCGCGCGCAACTGGCTGTAGAGCTTGGGCGAAATCTCGTAGCCGAGCAATTCGTTCGTGGTCTCGGACTCCCGCGCGAGCCGACGTCGCAGGCCGGGGTCGGGTACCGCAAACGAGCGTTCCAGCGCGTCGACATGGCGCTCGCGCAAGTGGGCCAGGTAGCGCGCGCCGTCGATGACCGGATCCCACAGCAGCAGCCTTGCCGGGTCGCAGACGCCGGAAGCGGCGGCCATTATTGCCAGGCTGGCACCCAGTCGCGCGCCCAGCCACACGATGTGCGACGCATTGCTCAGGCGCTCCAGTTCTTCATGGGCCACGCACACGTCGCGGCGCCAGCCGTCGAATTCGCCCTCGACATCGTCGCCGGGAGAATCTCCACTGCCGTAGTAGTCGAAGCGCAGCACCGCGACGCCGGAACGCGCGAGCCGGTCGGCCAGCACCCGCAGGAAGCGGTGCGCACGGATTTCCTCGCGTCCCAGGGGCGGGCAGATCAGGACCGCCATTCCGCCGGCGCGCTCGGCCTGATGGAACAGGCCAAACAACTGGCGCCGCGGCGGACCGAACAGCAGCGGCGTCATGCGCAAACCTCGGCTTCCAGTCGGGCGTCAGGATGCATCGCCATGACCTTGGCGATCGCCGCCACTTCGCCCGGCCCGATCTCGATGGGCGCGAGCGCCACCCGCACGGCGCCTTCCTCGAGCGCCAGCGTCACTTCGCACGGCGTGGCGTCGATGCCCACGTGAAAGCGGCGCGTGTCGAAACCGAGGCCTGTGCCCACCGCCTTCAGGCAGGCTTCCTTGCGCGTCCAGCAGCGCAGGAAGGCCAGGTCGCGCGCCGGGCCAGGTTCCAACGCCGCGAGCGCCGCGCGTTCCGCCGCGTCGAACTGCTGCTCGGCCAGCAGGATGGCGTCATTCATTGGGCGCACGATCTCGACATCCACGCCGATTGCCGCGTCTTCGCCAAGCCCGATCAGGCCGACACCGAGACTGTGGCTCAGGTTGAAATGCAGCTTCGGTGACGCTGACAACGCAGGCTTCCCGAAGCGGCCGGTCGTGAAGGCCAGCTCGGCGGCATGCCGGTGCGCGGGCCCGGCCAAGGTCTGGCGCAAGGCCGCGTGCGCGGCGATGTAGCGGGCGCGATCACGGGCGAATACGAAGCGTTGCGCGCGCGCGGTTTCTTCGGCCGACAAGGCGGCGACTGCATGGGCACCCGGTGCGCTGTCGAGGTCAACCCGCCAGAGCGCGCTGTGCAGTACGGCAGGGAGGGCGGTGATCGACATACGCGCTCAAGCCCTTCTGCCCCAGTTCAGCACGCGGCCCAACAGCCCCCGCTTGGCCGGCTGCTCGGCTTGCGTACGCTGAATCGCATCGGCACTGGCGCCGGGTCGGGGCGTGGCGAGTTGGCCAAGGTTTTCGAACACATAGCGGCGGGGCTCGACCCTGAAGCCGAACATCGACTCGGCCTGCTGGATGATGCGCATGGCCTGCATCGAATCGCCACCCAGGTCGAACAAGTTGTCGGTGGCGCGGATGTCGTTCACGTCGATGCCGAGGGTACTGGCCCAGATCTGGGCCAACTGCGCCTGCTCGGGCAAGAGCAGCATCGGCTGCGGCGCCGTCGCCGCCTCGGCGGAACCGGCCTTTGCGATGGCGGCGTCTTCGGGCTCGACCTTCGCGGCTTTCGCGCGTGGTGCCGGGAGTGCCTTGCGGTCGACCTTGCCGTTGGGCAGCAGCGGCAGCGCATCCAGCTCGACGACGTGCTGCGGCACCATGTACTGCGGCAGGCTGGCGCGCAAGTGGCCACCAAGCACTGTGCGATCGAAGGTGGCGCCGGGAGTCATCGCTACATAGGCCACCAGGCGAACGTCACCGGGGCGATCCTCGCGGGTGACGACGACGCTGCGCGCAACGCCCGGTGTTTCGTTGCAGCGTGCCTCGATCTCGCCGAGCTCGATGCGGTAGCCGCGGACCTTGACCTGGAAGTCCATGCGACCCAAGTGTTCGAGCAAGCCGTCGCCCCGCCAGCGGCCGAGATCGCCGGTCCGGTAGAGCCGCGTGCGCTGGCCCTCGACATCCGCCATGACAAAACGTTCGGCGGTCAGCTCCGGCCGGTTCAGGTAGCCGAGGGCGACGCCCTTGCCGCCGATGCAGATTTCGCCCCGGACACCCACCGGCACGGGCTGGAGGCGCTCGTCGAGAATCCACACCGTCGTGTTGTCGATCGGCTTGCCGATGGAGACGCCACCGCTGTCGATACGGGAAGCATCTACATGGTGGAGCGTTGACCAGATCGTGGTCTCGGTCGGCCCATACATGTTCCAGACTTCGCCGGTCAGACGGCACATGTCGCGCGCCAGGTCCGGCGGCAGGCTTTCGCCGCCGACCAAGGCCTTGAATCCAGCCTGGCCGACCCATCCCGCGTCGATCAGCAGGCGCCAGGTGCCGGGGGTCGCCTGCATGACGTTGGCGCCGCTTTCGCGCAGCAAATCGATCAGGTCGCTGCCGATGAGCGACACCTCGCGCGGCGCAATGATCACTTCGGCGCCGACCGTGAGCGGCAGCATGAGTTCGAGTACGGCGATGTCGAACGACAGGGTGGTGACGGCCAGCAGCTTGTCATCCGGTGTCATGCCGGGTTCACGCCGCATGCTTTGCAGGAAGTTGGCTACGGCGCCATGCGGCACGGCGACGCCTTTGGGCTTGCCCGTGGAGCCGGAGGTGTAGATCACGTACGCCGCGTCTTCGCCCTGGGCATCCATGTCCGAGGCCCCCAGAGACGCATCCGACGCACGCTGCCAGCCGGGGTCCGTGTCGAGCTCGATCACGCGCGCAGCCGCATCGGCCCGCCAGCGGCGGGGTGCCGCGTCGACGTCGGATCGCGTGAGCAGTGCCGAGAGTGCCGCGTCTTGGGCGTAGTAGTCGAGCCTCGCCTGTGGGAAGTCCGGGTCAAGCGGGACATAGGCGGCGCCCGCCTTGAGGACGGCCAGCAGCGCTATCACCATCTCTGTGCCGCGCGACAGGCACAGACCCACGAGTTGCCCGCGTCCCACGCCGCGCGCGCGCAGCGTGCGCGCCAGGCGATTGGACTGCGCATCGAGTTCGGCGTAGCTCAGATGCGTACTGCCCAGGCGCAACGCGGCCCGCGCCGGCTGCGCTGCCGCCTGCGCCGCGAAGCCCGCGTGCATGAGTGGCGCGCCCTGCAGCGGCGTTGCGGCAGGTTGCCGCGCGCGCAGAAGGCCGAGTTCTGCCTCGGACATCATGCCAAGGTGCCCAACCGCAACGTCCGGCGTCTGGACGGCATTGCGAAGCAGGAGTTCGAGCATGCCGAGCCAGCGGCGGACAGTGCCGCCGTCGAACAAGGCGGTGCTGTACTGGCATTCGAGCACCAGCGACTTGCCCATCTGCGTGACATTGCAGAACAGCTCGAAATTCTCGAACTGCCGCGGGTTCAGCGCCATGTGAACCTTCAGCGCCGGGTCGGACAGTTCCTTGTCGTCGACGTTCGTGCTCATGTTGAACACCACCGAAACGAAAGGCAGGCGGCCGGCCTCTCGCTGGATCCGCAGCGGTTTCAACAGGCTGCCGAACGAACACAGCGGATGCTCGCACGCGTCCAGGATAGTCGAGCCGACTGCCCGCGCGAATTCGTTCGCCGGTTGCGCCGGGTCGATCTTGACGCGAACCGGAAGCATGTTGGCGCAATGCCCGACGACCCCGGCAAAATCTTCGACCGACTGTGCAGCCAAAGGGACGCCGACCACGAGATCCTGGGCGCCGCTGAGGCGCGACATCAGCGTCGCAAAGCCAGAGAACAGCACCGAAAAGAGGCTGACACCCTGTTCGGCCGAGAATTGGCGCAGGGTCGCCGACAAGGTTTCTCCGAGGGCGAGATCCTCGCGTCTCGATGCGTAGTCGCGAGGGCCTGCGCCGCGCGGATGATCCAGCGGCAGTTCGAGCGCTGGCACCGTGTCTGCGTACATTCCGAGCCAGAATTTCTCGTCGGCGTGGCGGCGAGCAACCGCCTCGGGCTCGTTCAGCCAGATGGCGAAGTCGCCGTAACGCGCCACCGGCAGGGGCGTTACGGAGCGCCCTTGAACGCGGGCACGGTAGAGCCTGAGGACATCGCGCACGAGGAGGCTGATCGACCAACCGTCGCAGATCGTGTGGTGCGCCGACATGATCAGTTCGCTGCGCACCGCGTCCAGGGTGACCAGCTCGGCCCGAATCAACGGACCCTTCTCCAGGTCGAATGGCTGATTGACGGCGGCGCCTCTTCGCTCTTGCAGCGCTCCCAGCGCCTCATTCGCCGGCAGCGCAGAAAGATCGGTTCGCGCCAGCGTGAAAGGTTGTGCAGTTGCCACCCACAGATCAGTGCCCTCCGGCCCAATGGTGGAACGCAGGGCCTCGTGTCGTACGAGCAAGTCCGAGAGTGCGGCTTCCAGCACGGAGGCGTCGAACAGGCCCTCGGCCCGGAGCGACCAGGACAAGTTATAGGCAAGAGATGCCTGCGCCTCGATCTTGCTGGCCAGCCAGATCTCGCGCTGGCCTTCGGTCGTCGCCACCACGCGCTCGATCTCGACAGTGCCGAATGGATCGTAGTCCGTCATGTTTGCTAAGGCATGCATTCCGCGGCTACCCGGCGGGCTGAAGCAACACGTACTTGCCGGGCACTTCGGGGTTGGGAACAAACCACGCCGGCCTTCCGTCGGTGCCTCGCCCCAGACGGGCATCCGGGCGGGGTGGATGGCTCATGTCGAGCGCCGGCGCAGCGGCGGGGCGGCGTTCGGCGGCAGTGGTCGCCTGCGCGGCCATATCCGCCGCCGGCATGGCGTCGTTCAAAAAGGTGGCCAGCGCATCGAAATTCCGGTGCGTTTCCATGAGTTGGCGGAAGGTTGGCGCGACACCGAAGGCGCGCTTGATTTGCGTGGCCGCCAGCGTTAGCGTCAGCGAGTCCAGTCCGAGCGCGATGAAGCTGGAATGAGCATCGACGGTGCCCAGGTCCAGCCCGGCGATCTCGCCGAGCATGCTGCGCAGACGGGTCTCGATCTCGATACGGCGTTGCGCACTCGACGGGGCGGAAGTGGTAGACATGGGACTCGGAGAACCTAAGGGCGATTCGACAATAACATCCGACTGCGCTCCAACGTCGTTCACCAAGTTTCACTCATCAAGCATGCTAGTGAAACCAACAGCTCCAGGACGCGTAATGCACTCGTTCTGTAAATATTAATACCAAAGGTGACAAGAAACTCGCTATTTATTTGGCATACGCCCATCGGTGTAAAGGCTCGTGCGTTCGCCTGTCAGAAGCCCGACTCTTCGCGGGAAGGATCTCCCAAGTGGGCGATATCGCTCCAGCCGACCAGCGACAGTCCCTGCGGCGTCCAGAGCAGGCGGTTGATGGCCGCGTTGCCCAGCTGCCATGTGCGCGGCGCTTGCAGCTCCTGGCGGGTCGCTGCGCGGTAGAGGACGTCCATCACCCCGCCATGGGCCACCAGCACCACCAGTTCGCCGAGATGGCTCGCCGCGATGGCCGAGGCGGTGGCAATGACACGGTCGCGAAAGACGATCAGCGATTCGCCGCCTGTGGGCGCGAACGTCGTATCCCGGGTGCGCCACAAGCGTGCCTGCTCTGGCAGCTCGGCTTCGATGTGGGCGAAGGTCTTGCCCTCGAAATGGCCGAAGTTGCGCTCCCGCAGGCCGACGTCCGCCACGATCTCGATCCGATGCGGAGCGGCAATCGCTTGCGCCGTCTGCCAGGCGCGGCTGAGGTCGCTGGCATATACCGCGGCGATGGGTTCGTCGGCCAGGGCCTCGCCAAGTCGTTCAGCCTGCCAGGTTCCGGTCGCGTTCAGCGGGATGTCGAGTTGGCCTTGCAGCCGCGTATCGACGTTCCAGGCGGTTTCGCCGTGGCGTACGGCAATAAGGCGGGTGACATCCATTCGGGGAGCTCAGGCGAGGCGCGTCAAGGCTGCGGCTGGACAGGAAGATTGACTTGCCGCTCGCCCGGCGGCGGATTCGGGAAGCCTTGCAAGGCGGCGTCGAACATGACGGCCAGCACCACACCGCTCGATGCGTAGGGGCCGTCGTTTCGGGCCCTCGTTTCGTAGACCACCTGGCCCGACTTGAGATCGCGCAGCACGACGCCGACCTCGCGCTCGTACCACGGGTTGGCAGCCGGTGGGAAAAACGGTGAGCCATACCATCCCCCGCCATACCACCCGGCGCCATACCACCCGCCGCCGTACCACCCGCGGCCGTAGCGCATGCCATAGCCGTAGCCGTAGCCCGGCCCCCAGCCTGGGCCCCAGCCCGGCGGATAGAGCCACGGATCGGCCCAGGGCGAGAGCGTTGCCGCCACCCGGGCCGTGATCTGCGCGCTGTAGACCGCACGCGCGTCGTCGCGTTGCAGTCCGACGCGTGCCAGCGCCGCGCCGGCCATGCTCTCGAGTTGCTCCTGCCGCGGTTCGGTCGCCTGCTGCGACGGCAGGCGCTCGAAACGGTAGGTGGTGCCCGCAGGCACGGCATCCAGTCTGGAGAAGCTCATCACGTTGCTGTCGACCACCCACGTGGATGCACAGCCGGTCAGGCTTGCAATCAGGAAGATCGCTGCCAGCGCGCGTCGCATGAGGCCTCCAGGTGCTCAAGCCATCCTCAGGACTCCGATGCCGGGGGACGGGAACTCGGGCGGGTCGAACGCCTTGTCGCCGTCCTCGTCCGCCATGCCCGTGGCCTTGAGACCCTTGAAGTCGTGCAGCGTTCCGTCGAGCAGGTGCGACGGCACCGCGTTTTGCAGCGAGGTGAACATGTTCTGGACGCGGCCGGGGTATTTCTTGTCCCATTCGCGAAGCATTTCGGCCACCTGCTTGCGCTGCAGGTTCTCCTGGCTGCCGCAGAGCGTGCACGGGATGATCGGGAATTCGCGGTGCTGGGCCCAGCGGACGAGGTCTTTTTCGGCCACGTAGGCCAGCGGGCGAATGACGATGTGCTTGCCGTCGTCGCTCACCAGCTTGGGCGGCATGCTTTTCAGCTTGCCGGCGAAGAACATGTTGAGGAAGAAGGTCTGCAGCATGTCGTCGCGGTGATGGCCCAGTGCCAACTTGGTCGCGCCCAGTTCGTCCGCCACGCGGTACAGGATGCCGCGGCGCAGGCGGCTGCACAGGCCGCAGGTGGTCTTGCCCTCGGGAATGACGCGCTTGACGATGCTGTAGGTGTCCTGGTTCTCGATGTGGAACTCCACGCCGAGTTCGCCCAGGTACTTGGGCAGCACTTCCTCGGGGAAGCCCGGCTGCTTCTGGTCGAGGTTGACCGCGACGATGTCGAAGCGGATCGGTGCGCGGGCCTTCAGCTTGAGCAGGATGTCGAGCATCGCGTAGCTGTCCTTCCCGCCCGAGACGCAGACCATGACCTTGTCGCCGTCCTCGATCATGTTGTAGTCGACGATGGCTTGGCCGACCTGGCGGCACAGGCGCTTTTCGAGCTTGTGGGTTTCTCGTTCGATCTTCAAGGCGGTCGACGGTGCGACTTCTTCGATCCAGATGGCGCTCATTTCATTTGCTCCGGAAGACTTCGACGCCGACCGCATCGCAGTCGGGATACACATCGGGTTTGGCGGTCGACACCCGCGCGGCCTGCACCTTCGGGTGGGCCAGCACCTGCGTCAGGATGTCGTCGCACAGCGTTTCCTGCAAGTGGATGTGGCCCTTGCCCACGCGCGCGGCGACGGTGCGGCGGATGAAGTCGTAGTCGACCACTTCATCGAGTTCGTCGGCTTGCGGCGTCGACACGGCCAGCGGCACATACAGGTCGACGTTGATGATCACGCGCTGCTCGGCCTTCTTCTCGAATTCGTGCACGCCGATGTTGATCCACACCTCGTAGTCGCGCAGGAACACGCGCCGGCACGACAGCAACAGGGGGTCGAGGGCGGCAAGCGTCATGGGGTGGCTTTCAGGAGATCGTCGACCACGAACATGATGTCGCGCTCGGTCGGCACCAGATGCTGCCCGTTGTCGACACTCAGGGTGGTGCCGGTCACGCTGGGCGTGCCGGCCAGGAAGACGCAGCTCTTGGCCACGTCGGCGGGGTCGATCGGGCGGCGCAGGAGGTTGGCGCGCGCGGCCCTGTCGAAGTTGGACTGGTTCTGCGGGCCGCTGGTGAACAGGATGCCGGGCGCCACGCCGCACACCCGCACGGCCGGCGCGAGCGCCTGCGCCTGCAAGGCGACGGCGCGCTCCAGCGCAAGCTTGGACACGGTGTAGGAGAAGTAGTCGGGATTCAGGTTGTAGACCTTCTGGTCGAGGATGTGGATGGCACAGCGGTCCGAACCGTCGCCCGGCTGCCGGGCCAGCAAGCGCGCCAGCGACAGAGGCGCGATCAGGTTCACGCCGAGCTGCTTCATCGCCGCATCGGGCTCGAAGTCGAGTGCCGTGTCGGGGTCGAAGGCCGAGGCGTTGTTGACGATGCAGTGCAGTGGCGCCGCCGCGGTGATGCGCGCGATGAGCGCCTCGCGCGCCGCTTCGCCCGTGATGTCGGCCTCCACGGCATCGGCCTGGTGGCCCGCCTGCCGCAGTCCTGCGCACAGCGCTTCGGCTGCGTCGCGCGAGGACTTGTACTGGCACCACACCCGCCAGCCGGCGCGCGCAAAGGCCGTGCAGACGGCGGCGCCGAGCCGCTGTCCGCCCCCCGTCACGAGCACGCCCGGAGTCGTGTTTGCCATGCTGATAGATTTCCGTTCCATGAAATTGGAGCCAGGCGCAGAACGCGCCCATCCGCTGACCCGGATTATCGACGCCACGCTTTCCCGCTCGGGCGGCTGGCTGCCCTTCGACCGGTTCATGGCGCTCGCCCTGTATGCGCCGGGCCTCGGCTATTACGCCAACGACAGCCGCAAGTTCGGCCAGATGCCGTCGTCCGGCAGCGACTTCGTCACCGCGCCGGAACTGACGCCGCTGTTCGGCCAGGCGCTGGCCGTGCAGATCGCCGAGGCGCTGGAGAAAACCGGCACCGACACGGTGTGGGAGTTCGGCGCCGGCTCGGGCGCGCTGGCGGCCCAACTGCTCGATGCGCTCGACGCCCTGGGCCCGCGCGTCAAGCGCTACCGAATCGTCGACCTCTCCGGCAGCCTCCGCGCGCGCCAGCGCCTCACCCTGGACCGATTCGGCGACCGGATCGAATGGCTCAGCGCCTTGCCCGACACCATGCAGGGCGTCGTGGTAGGCAACGAGGTGCTCGACGCGATGCCGGTGCAGCTGCTGGCGCGCGTGAAGGGCCGGTGGTTCGAGCGCGGCGTGGTGGCGCAGGGCGACGGCTGGTCTTGGCAAGACCGTCCTACCGAGCTGCGGCCGCCCGTCGAGCCCGAAGGCCCGCAGGACTACCTGACCGAGATCCACCCGCAGGCCGAGGCCTTCGTCGCCACCTTGGCGGACCGGCTCACGCAAGGCGCGGCTTTCTTCCTCGACTACGGTTTTCCCGAAGCCGAGTACTACCACCCGCAGCGCCACATGGGAACGTTGATGTGCCACAAGGCGCACCAGGCCGATGGCGACCCGCTGGTGGACGTGGGCGCCAAGGACATCACCGCGCACGTCAACTTCACCGGCATCGCGCTCGCCGGGCAGAACGCGGGTTTGCAAGTGCTCGGCTACAGCAGCCAGGCGCGCTTTCTGATCAATTGCGGCCTGGTTTCGAAGATGGAACAGGCCACGTTGGCGCAGCGCGCACTCGCGGCCCGACTCATCAACGAGCATGAGATGGGAGAGCTGTTCAAGGTAATCGGCCTTGCGGTCGGCGAGCCGTGGGAGGCGATCGGATTCGCGCAGGGAGATCGCTCGCACGCCTTGTGAGCGGCAGCCAGCGCCTGCTTCTGTGAGGACCTCAAATCAGTTTTCCACCACGCGACCGCGTGACCCGCAACGCATGAAACCCAGGACGAGCACGGCGAAGTCTGTTCGTGGGCACCCGCGGAACCGGCTTTGCCGGGCCGCTAGGTGCGCCCCCTCGCCCGCAGGCGCATCGGGGGTGTTTCATACTAGTGCTGGCGCAGCGCACGCAATTCCTCGCGCAAGAAATCGCCGGCGTCGCGTACGCCGCTGCCGTCCGCAGCCTTGACCTTGTAGGCGATCCGGGTGAGTTCCGAGCGCGAGCCGCAGCGCTCGATGAAGTCTTCCGCGTCGATGAGCTCGACCTTGAAGTACTTGTATTTGGTGCGCAGGTGGGTCGCGGCTTCCGCGGCATTGTGGTCGCTGCCGTTGCGCACGAACACCAGGTCGGTCCGCGCTTCCACGCGCTGGATCAGGGCCAGGATGATCTTGTCTTCGCTCGGCGGCGGCGTGGCTCCGGCAAGGCCGGCGACCCCGCCCAGCAGCACCAGCGCGCAAAGCACGTTGCGCAGGAAGGTGCGAACAATCAGTCTCATGCCGACTCCGTGCCGCGGGCCGTGTTTCGGCGCTGGGCGAGTGCGTCTGCATGCTAGGGGCCGCCTGCAAACCCTGTCAATTCGGGTCGGCTCGGTTCTAATCTCGTCTTGTCCACTTTCGAGAAAACATGAGTTCCAGATCCCCCGAGGAATCGCTGCGCATTGCGCAGGCGCTGGCCGACGCGGCAGCGGTCGAGTCGATGCGCTGGTTTCGCACGCCGCTCGACATCATCACCAAGGCCGACGAGAGCCCGGTGACGCTGGCCGACCGCGCGGCCGAAACCGCCATGCGCGAGATCCTCGGCACACTGCGCGCGGGCGATGGCATCTATGGCGAGGAGCACGGGCTCGAGCGGCTGGACGCCGAAAGCATCTGGGTGCTCGACCCCATCGACGGCACGCGCAGCTTCATCACAGGCTCGCCGTTGTGGGGCACGCTGATCGGCTTGCTCGAAGGTGGGCGCATCGCCCTGGGCATGGTCGACATGCCGGTGCTGGGCGAGCGATGGGTCGGGCAGGCCGGTATCGGCGCCGAGCGCAACGGGCAGCCAGTGCGCGTCAGTACCGTCGTCGAGGTCGCCAAGGCCCGGATCGTCACCACCTCGCCGGACATCTTCGGGCCGGCCGACTGGCAGGCTTTCGACCGGCTCAGCCGCGCGTGCGCGATGCGGCGTTTCGGTGGCGACTGCTACGGCTATGCGCAGCTTGCCGGCGGCACCATCGACCTGGTGGTCGAGGCCGGGTTGCAACCCTACGACTACCTCGGTCCCGCAGGCCTGATCGAGGCTGCGGGCGGCGTCATCACCGACTGGCAAGGGCGGCGGCTCGGCTTGAAGTCCGATGGCCGCGTGATCGCCGCCGCAACGCCGGCATTGCATGGTGCGGCACTGGCGCTGTTGAACGCATGATCCGCTGGCTCATCGTCGTGGTGCTCGCATTGCTGCTGATGAGCGGACTGACCGACTGGTTGCGCCGACATGGCTTCGGGCGCCTGCCCGGCGATTTTGAATTCAGGATTTTCGGGCGAAACTGGCAACTGCCGATCGCGAGCACCGTGGTGCTCAGCATGATTGCCGCGCTGATCGCACGCTGGATATGACCACAAGGACAGAGACTTCATGAGAGCCTGTGTAGATATCGGCGGCACCAAGCTCGCCGTGAGCATCGCCGCCGATGGTGAATCGCTGAACGGCAGCCCGAGACCCTTGCTTGGCCGTCGCAGCGAACCCACCGTCAAGACCGGCGACAACCTTGCCGTCTCGCGCCAGATCCTGCGCATGGTGGACGAGGTGTGCGCCGAGCAGGGCATCGCACCCGAAGCGGTGCGGCGTGCCGGCGTGTCGGCAGCTGGGCCGTTCGTGATCGACGCGGGCGGCATCGCGCTGTCCACCCCCAACATCTGCGGCGGCATGGCCGGCCCCGCGCGCGGTTTGCCCAACGACTGGAAGACGGCGCCCGTCGAGGGCCCGCTGCGGCATCGCTTCGACGTGGTGCGCGTGGAAAACGACGCTGTCGGCGCACTCGAGGCGGAACGGCGCTGGGGCGCGCTCAAGGGCGCCCACCACTGCGCCTATGTCACATGGAGTACGGGCATCGGCGTCGGTCTCTGTGTCGATGGGCGCGTACTGCGCGGCAAGAACGGCAACGCCGGCCATTCCGGCCACGGCTTCGTGGTCGACGACGACACCAACGCGTTGTGCGGCTGCGGCAACGTTGGCGACGTCGAAGGGCTCGTCGCGGGCAATTCGATCGCACGCCGCTACGGCCAGCCGGCAAAGGAACTGTTCGCCGCGGCGGCGGGTGGCGATGCCGCGGCGCTGGCCCGTGTCGAATCCCTGTGCCGCGTGATGGGTCGCATGCTCTTCAACCTGATCGCCACGCTCGATCTGGAGCGAATCAGCCTGGGCGGCAGCGTGTTCTGGAACAACCGGGCATTTCTGCTGCCACGCCTCCAGGCCGAGATCGCGGGCAAGTTGCCAGCGTTGACGGAAGGTGTCACGCTATTGACCGCGGGCCTGGCCGACAAGGTTGGTGACTATGCGGCGCTGGCGCTGCTGGACTGAAGCGAATCGATCGCAGGCGCTGACGGCTCGAGTTTGCCGACATTCCGGCCCCGGCACAGGACCGGAATCGGGGGCTTCCTCCGTCAATGGAACTATGCCGAAATGCCGCTTTTTGTGTCACCTTTTGTTTTAATATTTACAGAAGTCGCGCACTATGTGGAAACGGTTGTTTCCTGATTTTCGGACTTAGTGGGCAACCATCTGCTTCAGCGGAGAGACGTGACTCGCCGAGGCATCCCTATTTGGTCTCGAGTAAATCCACATGAATTCCAGCACCTACCAACGATTCACGCGTCTCTTCGAAGCTCGTGCAGCGGCGCATCCGGACCGGGTGGCGGTCATGTTCCGGGGCACTCCCATGACGTACGGCGAGCTGGACGCTCGCGCAGAAGGCATCGCTCGCCAGTTGCGTAGCCTTGGAGTGGTACGCAACGACTTGGTGGGCCTGCATGTGGAGCGATCTGTCGGCATGCTCGCCGCGATGCTCGGCATTCACAAGGCGGGCGGCGCCTATGTGCCGCTGGACACCGCGTTTCCGAGGGAACGGCTCGACCACATCGTGGAAGACGCGCAGCTACGCTACCTGATTCACCATGGGGCGATCAAGCTGTCGGTGCCGCCAGTGCATTGCATTGACCTGGCGATCGAACCGGCCACCGCCGCAGTCGCGGCGGCAGTGGTCGAAGCGGGCGAGGACGACCCCCGCGACCTGGCCTATGTCATGTACACCTCGGGCTCCACGGGCAAGCCCAAGGGCGTGAAGGTACACCACGGGGCGGTACTCAATTTCCTGCGCAGCATGCAGCAGACGCCGGGCCTGGACGAGTCGGACGTGCTGGTCGCGGTGACCACGCCATCCTTCGACATTTCCGTGCTCGAGCTGTTCCTGCCGCTGGTCACTGGGGCGCGTATCGCGCTCGCCTCGAAGGAAGAAACGATGGATGGCCAGCAACTCGCGGAGCTGATCCGTGCCAGCGGCGCCACTGTCATGCAGGCAACGCCAGCGACCTGGCGCATGCTGTTCCTGGCCGACTGGAAAGGTGCGCCCAAGCTCAAGGTGCTGTGCGGCGGGGAGATGCTGGACAACCCGCTGGCGCAGAAGATCTGCGGCGTGACGGCCAGCCTCTGGAACATGTACGGACCGACCGAGACCACGGTCTGGTCGACCTGCTGCCAGATCAAGGACCCGGCGGCTCCGATTTCGGTGGGCTACCCGATCCTCAACACGACTGTCCACGTCCTCGACGAGGCCATGCGACCGCTGCCAGCCGGCAGTTCCGGCGAGCTCTACATCGGCGGCGACGGCGTGACCTTGGGCTACACGCAAGAGGCGCTGACCACGGCGCGATTCGTGCGCGATGTGTTCTCGGACGATCCGCAGGCGCGGCTCTACCGCACCGGAGACGTCGCAAGCTTCAATACCGACGGTTCGCTGCAGATCGTTGGCCGCATGGACGAGCAGGTGAAGGTGCGTGGCTTCCGCATCGAGCTCAACGACGTGCAGAAGCACATGCTGGAATGCCCTGGCGTCGAGCAGGGCGCCGTCGTATGCCGCAGGGACCCGCTCGGCGAGAACCAACTGGTGGCGTTCATCGTGACGCAGGCCCCCGGCAGCGCCGACCAGCGCAGCATCAAGGCGTTCCTGACCACGCGCTTGCCCGAGTACATGGTGCCGTCGAGCGTGTTCACGCTCGATTCGCTGCCGCTTACGCCGAACGGCAAGGTCGACAAGAAGGTACTTGCCACCGCGGCCTTCGAGGACGACGGCGACAGTGGGGACGTTTCGCAGACCGAGGCGGACGCGACCGACCTGCGCGCGATGCTGACGGCGATCGTGGCGCGGCTGGTCAAGCTGCACGACGTCGATCCCGATGCCAACCTGTTCGACCTC
Organism: Variovorax humicola; assembly: GCF_037889915.1. Taxonomy (NCBI): domain Bacteria; kingdom Pseudomonadati; phylum Pseudomonadota; class Betaproteobacteria; order Burkholderiales; family Comamonadaceae; genus Variovorax; species Variovorax humicola. Next base: position 130,539 of record NZ_JBBKZV010000001.1, read on the forward strand.
GGCATAGATTCGCTGCAGGCCAACTACATCGCCGCGACCTTGTCCAAGCGCGCGCGCTGCCGCGTCAGCGTCGGCGACCTTTTCGAACATCCGACCGTCAATTCCTTCCTCGCCCACCAGGACGACAAGCTCTACCTCGAGAAAGTACGCGAGAGTGCCCGTGCCCGCATGGCGCTGCGCCAGCGCAAGGGGGCAGCCGGCGCCGACGGCGAGGCGATCGCGATCATCGGCATGGCCGGCCGGTTCCCCGGTGCCAACACGATCGATGAGTTCTGGACGGTGCTGTCCGAAGGCCTCGACACGGTCACGCGCTTCACGCCCGAGGAAGACGATCCCGCGGTGGACGTGCAAGACCGCGAGAACCCGAACTACATACGCGCGCGGGGGATGATCAAGAACCCGGAGATGTTCGACGCGTCCTTCTTCGGCGTGAGCCCGAACGAAGCGGCCGTGATGGATCCGCAGCAGCGCGTGTTCCTCGAGATCGCGTGGGAGGCGATGGAAAACGCCGGCTACGACCCGGACCGCTTCGAGGGCCTGTTCGGCGTGTACGCCGGCATGGGCAACAACTTCTACTACTACCACAACGTTTCCACCCGACCGAACCTGATCCGCATGGTCGGCGAGGTGCAGGTCGAGATCGGCCGCGAGAAGGACCACATTGCCACGCTGGTATCGCACAAGCTCAACCTGACCGGACCCAGCGTGAGCGTGCACACGGCCTGCTCGACCGGCCTGGTCTGCATCGACAACGCCTGCCAGAGCCTGCTCAGCTACCAGTGCGACGCCGCCGTGGCCGGCGCGATCGAGTTGCGCACGCCGCAGATGAGCGGCCAGATGCACGAGCCGTCGGGCATCTTCACCGGCGACGGGCGTTGCCGGCCGTTCTCCGACAACGCCAGCGGCACCATGTTCTCGGACAGCGCCGGCGTGGTGGTGCTCAAGCGCCTGAGCGATGCGATCGCCGACCACGACAACATCCTCGCGGTGATCCGCGGCTCCGCCGTGAACCACGACGGACTGGGCAAGAAGAGCTATCTCGCGCCCAGCGTGAAGGGCCAGATGGAAGTGATTGCCACCGCGCAGGCGCGGGCACGCATCCTGCCGTCCTCGGTGACCTACATGGAAGCGCACGGCACGGCGACGCCGGTGGGCGACCCGATCGAGTTCCAGGCGCTGCGAAACGTGTTCGAGCTGGACAGCAAGCAGAAGAACTACTGCGCGCTCGGCTCGGTCAAGGGCAATCTCGGCCATCCGACCACCGCCGCCGGCGCGATCGGCGTGATCAAGACCGCGCTGGCGCTGCAACACAAGAAGATCCCGCCGCTGGTCAACTTCAATGCGATCAACCCGAACATCGACATCGAGAACAGCCCGTTCTACATCAACACCCAGTTGATCGACTGGGCGCCGGGCAACAACGCGCGGCGCGCGGGCATCAGCTCCTTCGGCTTCTGCGGCACCAACGCACACGTCGTGATCGAGGAGAGCCCCGAGGTGCCGCGAGCCGCTGGCAGGCCTGCCCGGCCGTGGCTGCCGGTGCTGTTGTCGGCAGCGACCGAGACGGCCCTGAAGGAACTGACCGAACGCGTCGGCGCAGCCTTTGCGGCCGACGCGGCGCCGCGCCCGGTCGACGCTGCGTTCACGCTGGCAGTCGGCCGCAAGCGCCTGAAGCAGCGCCGCTTCGCCTTGTGCGACATCACGCGCCCAGGGCAGTTCGAGGAGATCTCGGCGCCACGCAAGGCCGCGAGCAATGCCACGCCCGAACTCAGCTTCCTGTTCCCGGGCCAGGGCGCGCAGTACCTCGGCATGGGGCATGACCTGTACCAGACCGAGCCAGCCTTCAAGGCCGCATTCGACCGCTGTGCCGACCTGCTGCTGCCGCATCTGGGAGAAGACCTGCGGCGCCTCGTCATGGGCATTGGCGCGGAGGCCGACGACAAGGCCGAGCGTGAGGCCAAGCTCAACAGCACCCACATCACGCAGCCGGCGATGTTCTGTATCGAGTATTCGCTCGCGACGCTCTGGATGAGCTGGGGCGTGCAGCCGGCGGTGTTGTGCGGCCACAGCATCGGCGAGTACGTCTGCGCCGTGCTGGCGGGCGTGTTCTCGCTCGAGGACGGTATTCGGATCATTGCCGCGCGCGGCCGCCTCATGGGCGCATTGCCGCGCGGCGTGATGTTGTCGGTACGGCTGGCGCAACAGGATCTCGCGGCCGATCTCGAAGGCACGCGGCTCTCGGTCGCGGCCATCAACAGTCCCAGCCTCTGCGTCGTCGCCGGCCCGGCCGAGGAGATCGACGCGCTCATGGCCAAGCTCGATGCCCGGGCGGTGCGCTGCCAGAAACTGCATACGTCGCATGCGTTCCACTCCTGGATGATGGAACCCGCGGTGCAGCCGTTCCTGGACATCGTGCGCGAGGTGCGCCTGAGCGCGCCGCGAATCCAGATCGTCTCGACGGTGACCGGCCTGGAACTCACTGCCGCGCAGGCGCAGGACCCGAACTACTGGGCCTCGCACATCACGCGCCCGGTGAACTTCTCCGCTGCGATCAAGACGTTGTGGGATCAGGAGAACCGGGTGATCCTGGAGATCGGCCCGCGTGGCTCGATGTCGTCGCTCGCGATGACGCAGGCAGTGCACAAGGGCAAGCAGGTCGCGATTCCCTCGCTGGCCGATTCGAGCGAGGACCATGCGGAATGCCGCGCGCTCGCACGCGCCATCGGGCAGTTGTGGGTGAACCGGGTCGAGGTCGATTGGAACGCGTATTTCCAGGACGACGTGGCGTATCGCGTGCCGCTGCCGACTTATCCGTTTGAACGCAAGCGCTACTGGGTCGAGCCGGCCAACGTGCGCACCGCCACGCCCACGGCCACCGACACGACCAGCCAGCCGATGGGCGACACGGAGGAAGCGGCCGCCGCCGACCCGGACACTGCGAGCCAGCGCATAGTCAAGGAGCTGCGCACCATCCTCGAAGAGGTGTCTGGCGAGAACATGCAGGAAGCCGACCTCAGTGCGACGTTCTTCGAACTCGGGCTCGATTCTCTGCTCCTGACGCCGATCACCTACATGGTGAAGGAACGCTTCGCGGTGACCATCACGTTCCGCCAACTGCTGAGGGACCTGTCCTCGCTTGGCGCGTTGTCAGCGCACCTGCTGGCGCAGATGCCGGCACGCTCGGGCGCGGCCGCATCGCCTGCAGCGACCGCCGCGCAAACCGAAGCGCCTGCCTCGCCGGTCGCGACGCTGCGCGCAATCCCGACCACGGTCGCGCAGCGCGCCATGCTGGCGGCCGAAGCGGCCGATGCGCAAGCCGGTCTGGCGCATCTGGAGTCCGTCGCCATCGAGTTCGCCGGCGTGCCGCGCAAGGAATCGCTGGAAGCCGCGATCGAGAGTCTTTGCGATGCGCACGACATGTTGCGCGCTTCATTCGTCGCGGACGGCAGCGCGGCGCATGCCGAGGCCCGGAGCCGTCCCGAGATCCGATGGGTCGACACCGATGCCAACGGCGTGCAGGCCACGATCGACGCGGAGATGCGGCGTCCCTTCGACCTTGCGTCGGCGCCGTTGGTGCGCTTCTCGGTGCTGCGCATCGACGCGCAGCGGCAGATGCTTGTCATGACCGCGCATTCAGCCGTGTGCGACCGCTGGTCGATCGACGTGCTTATCGAGGAACTGGCGCACGCGTATAGCCAGCATGTGGAGACGGGCAGTGTCGCGCCGCCGGTGGCCGAGCAGTTCGTGGACTATGCAGCGCGGGAGGCGGCGTTCCTCGCAAGCCCGCGCGCACAGGCCCAGCAAGCCCATTGGGCGCTGGAGCTCGCAGGTGCGCCGCGCGCCCCGGAATTCAAGGGCGCGGCCGCGTCGTCGCAAGACGCCGGAGGCGAACTGGCCCATGCGGCGTTCGTCGTCGACGCACCGACATTGGCGGCGCTCAAGGACGCGAGCGCGAACTGGCGCTGCAGCCTCTTCAACACCTTGTTCGGAGCGCTGCACGTCGTATTGCACCGGCACGTGGCCGGCGGCTCCGTGGTCGTGGCCACGCCCTTTGCGGGCCAGTCCGCGGCCAACATGCCGAGGCTGATCGGTGCCTGCACCAATTTGCTGCCGATCCGCACCGCCAATGCGGGTGCTCGCCCGTTCACCGAATTGCTGCAGGAGGTTCAGGGCAAGCTGATCGCCGCCTACGAAAACCAGGACACGCTGGTCGAGCCGGTCGCGATGGCGTTCGTCCACACCCAGCGGCTGCGGGCCATCACCCACATCTTCAAGGGGCTGGAGGCGGACTACCGGTTCAACGCGCGCGCCGACCAGGACTCCGGCGTGGTGTTCGACGTGCTCGAATACGACGACAAGCTCATGGTCGACTGCACCTGGAAGGCCGGACTGTTCAGCAGCGTCCAGATGGCGCAGGTCTTTGCGGACTACCGCGATCAACTTTTCGAGCTGGCGGCGACGGCGCGCATCGCGGCCCCGGTCGCGGTGCCGTCACCTGCCCTTGTTTCCGAACTCAGCGACGGCTGAAATAGGCGTTCATCGCTGCCATACATGCAAGTTTCCAAGAACAACATCCTCCACGGTCTCGCATACGCTCTTGGTGAAGACGCCCTCGAATACGGCAGCGCGAACGGCTTCGAAGCACTCAAGCTTCCCAACCGTCCGGCCCTTTGGGGCTGGGGACAGTATCGGCGCGCAACCAGCCTCGTCCTCGATCTGCAGCTGGCGGCGGCGCGCGGCGCGCTGGCGAACGCGGGACTGGACCCGCTGGAGATCGACGGCGTGCTGTTCTGCCATGCGATCTCGCCGGTGCACGAACGTGACGCAACGGCATCGGCGTGCCGCTTCCTGGTCGAGCTGGGCCTGGACAACGCGTTCCCGATCACGCTCGGCTTCAATGGTTGCGCCGCGATGCTGTCGGGCGTGACCACGGCTGACGGCCTGCTGCGAAGCGGCCGCTTTCGCAATCTGCTGGTGGTGGCGGGCGATGTGCATCCTGAGGCCGAGGCACGCTTCCTGCGCTACGCGATCTTCAGCGACGCGGCATGCGCCTGCGTGATGTCTGCCAATTCGGCGAGCGGCTATGAATTGATCGGATCAGCGATGGCCGCCGATAACAAGACCATGAGCGCGGACGCGACCTTCAGCTCCGAGCTCGCGATGCAGACCAACCAGGCGTTGCTCGGCATGGGCCAACTTCAGGCCCCCGGCGTGGCAAGGGTCTTCTGCAACAACGTGTTCTTGCCGATCACGATGCTGAAGGAGACCGAGGGCGGGTTCGAGCCCGACCAGATCTATACCGGGAATGTCAATCGCATCGCGCATTGCTATTCCGCCGATGCCTTGATCAACCTCTGCGACTACGCCGCAGCAGGTGCCGTGGAGCCCGGCGATTACTTCGTCGCGGCCTCGGACTCGCCGGGGCTGCGCGCCTCGCTGCTGCTCCGCGCGATATAGCGATATCGCTTCGGCTCGCCTCACGCCATCGCGTGACCCCTGACGCATGAAACCAGGACGAGCACTGCGAGGTCTGTTCGTGGGCACCCGCGGAATCGGCTTTGCCGGGCCGCCGGGTGCGCCGCCCCGTGGAGGCCCTGGAGGAGGGCGGCGCCGCAGGCGCTTCGGAGGTGTTTCATCCTACTGGAATCGCCTCGCTGAGCGCCTTCAGGAATGTGCTGCGCCACCAGTGCACGTCCCGTTCCCGGATGCCCTGCAGCAGCTTCTGGTGCCGGTGCCGCCGTTCTTCCAGCGGCATGTGCAGCGCCTGCTGCATGACCTCGGCCGTGCCGTGCGTGTCGTAGGGGTTCACCAGCAACGCTTCCTTCATCTGTTCGGCTGCGCCCGCGAAGCGCGATAGCACCAGCACGCCGGGATCGGCCGGGTCTTGCGCCGCGACGAACTCCTTGGCGACCAGGTTCATGCCATCGCGCAAAGGCGTGACCAGCCCCACGGCCGCCGCGCGGCACAGCCCGGGCACGCGCTTGCGCGCCACCATGCGGTGGATGTAGCGCACCGGCATCCAGTCGAGTTCGCCGTAGTCGCCGTTGATGGCCCCGCACAGCGACTCCAGTTCGCGCCGGATGTCGCCATAGGCGTCGACCGTCTCGCGCGTGGGCGAGGCAATCTGTATCAGGGTGGCGCTGCGGCGGTTCTCGGGGTAGTGCGCCAACAACTCGCGAAATGCGCGTACGCGGTGCGGGATGCCCTTGGAATAATCGAGCCGGTCGATGCCGAGCATCAGTCGCCGCTTCGAATACTCGCCTTTCATGGTCATGTACATGTCCTGCGCCTCTTTCGCATGCGTGAGCACCATGAATTCGTCGACGTCGATGCCGATCGGAAACGCGCTGCTGCGCACCGTTTGTCCGTACGCCTGGTACGTATCTCCGCCCAGCGCATTCCCGCGTGCCTCGTTCAGGACGTAGCGCTCGAAGTGCTCCTGGTCCTGGTGCGATTGCAGGCCGATCAGGTCATAGGCGAACAGCGAGCGCATGAGCCACTCGTGCTGCGGTATCGCGGCCATGATGATCTGCGGCGGCAGCGGAATGTGCAGGAAGAAGCCGATGCGCTGCCGGCAACCCATCGCGCGCAGTTCGGCTGCCAGCGGGATCAGGTGGTAGTCGTGCACCCAGAGGATGTCGTCGCGTTGCAGCAGCGGCAGCAGCTTGCGCGCGAACAACTGGTTCACGCGCCGGTAGCCGCCGATGAAGCCAGCGTCGAAATGGGCAAGGTCGAGCCTGTTATGGAATACCGGCCACAGCACGTCGTTGCTGTAGCCCAGGTAGTAGCTGTCATGGTCTTCGCGGCTCAGGTCGATGGTGGCCAGCGTGACCTTGCCGGCCTGCTGGCGATGCAACTCGCCTTCACCCGAAGGGCCGCCTTCGACGACCGTTCCGCTCCAGCCGAACCACAGGCCACCGCTCTGCTGAAGCGATTCGCCGATCGCCACGGCCAGCCCGCCGGCGGCCGGCTTGCGCGGGTCGGCCACGCGATTGGAGATGACGACGAGCCGGCTCATGTGTTCCGGTCTGCGTTCGTGGCAGCTGGCTGTTGCGGCGTTGCCGCGAAAAGGTTGCGCGCGTCGACCAGCCACTCGAACACCGCGCGCGTGGACTCGAGCCGGTGCGTCGCCAGACTCGGTCCGCCGCCCACCTTGATCGCAATGCCCCCGTGTGGCTGGACGACGGCGAAGCCGCTCTCGTCGGTGGTGTCGTCGCCGGCGAACACCGGCACGCGACCGGCAAAGGGAGGCTCGTGCATGAAGGCATCGATTGCGACTCCCTTGTTGATGCCGGCCGGCTTCACCTCGAACACGAACTTGCCGTGCAGCATCTCCAATTGGGGCTGGTGGGCGATGATGGCCCACATGGCTTCGCGGCAAACGGCTTCGAGGTCCGGCGCCATCCGGTAGTGCAGGGCGACGGCTGCATGCTTGCGCTCGACCAGCAGGCCGGGGTGGGCGCCGGCCAGCTTGTTGGCCACGTCGAGCACGGCTTCGAGGTCCGGCGGGCGCTGCTCCTGCATGTTGCCCCTGGCATCGCGCCGCTGGACACCATGTTCGCCGGCCGCCGGCAATCGAAGCGGCGCCAGGAAACGGTCGATGACGTCGATCTGCCGCCCCGACACCACTGCCAGCGCACCGCCGAGCAGGTCGTGCAAATCACCGAGAAGCCCGATGAGTGCGGGCGGTACTTCAATGGCTTCGGGCGTTTCGGCGAGCGCCACCAGCGTGCCGTCGAAGTCCAGGAACAACGCGGCGTCGGGGGTCAGGCGGGGAGGTTGGTGCATGAGCGGGCCACCTTAGCAGCGCGGCGCCGCCTTGCGCGTCGGTCAATGTCTCAAAATGAACGACAGTCCGTTCATATCGGTTCTCCACCGCGCTTCGCGCGACCCGCGACGCATGAAAAACCAGGACGAGCACCGCGAAGTCTGTTCGTCGGCACCCGCGGAACCGGCTTGTATCGTCAGGGTCGCAGGGTCGCAGGGTGTCGGGGTGGAGGGCCTGACGAGCGGTCCTCACGCCAGCGCCTGCGCAACCGCCGCAATGCGCGCGCGCCGAATCGCATCACCGATCCTGGGCCCCGCCTCCCCCGCCAACTGCGCGTGGCGCGCAATGGCATCCGTGGCGACAGCCTGGACGGCCGAGAGTGCAGCCTCCAGGCGTTTGCCGGCCGCCGCCGCATCGCCGACCCCACAGCACTCGCATGCCAGCAAGAGCTGCGCAAAACGCGCCGGCTTGCGAATGGCATCGCAGCGCTCGAGCAGCGCAACGATGTCGGCGGCGCACAGCGCGGCGCTCGCCCCGATGGCCTGGCCCTCGCGCTCGAACACCACCGCCAGGTCACGTTCGTCCGTGGGCGCCCGCAAACGATCGCAGACGCCGGGCACCGACGGTCCGATACCCCACGTGAGGCAACTGAAGCGAACCGGCAATGGCGCAAGCCTCCGCGCCGCGCGGTCGATGGACTGAAGCCGATCGGCGCGGGCCTCGATCTCCGGCAGCAGCCTTTGCATCGCACCGCATTCCTGCAACACGGCGAACATGCGCGACGGCATGGTTTCCATCAAGCCGCGCGCCAACTCCTGCCATACACGCTCGGGCACCAGCGCATCGACCTCGCCCGCCTCGACCATGCCGCGCATCAGCGCCATGGTTTCGGGCGCGACGCTGAAGTCATGAAAACGTGCGGCAAAGCGCGCCACGCGAAGGATGCGCACCGGGTCTTCGCGGAAGGCGTCGGTCACATGGCGCAGCACCTTGTCCTGCAGGTCGCGCTGGCCGTGGAAAGGGTCGACCAATGCAGCCGCATCGGTCACCGCGGCGTCAGCCAGTTCGGACGGCAGCGCGATCGCATTGATGGTGAGGTCGCGCCGGGCCAGGTCTTCCTCGATGGTGACGTCAGGCGAGGCGTAGATCGTGAAGCCACGGTAGCCCGGCGCGCTCTTGCGCTCGGTGCGGGCCAGCGCATGTTCCTCGCGCGTCTTCGGATGCAGAAACACCGGGAAGTCGCGGCCCACCGGAAGGTAGCCGCGCGCCGTCATCTCCTCGGGCGTGGCGCCGACCACCAGCCAGTCGCGATCGGAAACGGGCAGGCCGAGCAGGCGGTCGCGCAGCGCGCCGCCCACGAGATAAGTCTTGATGCCAGTGGCCATCGGGCGAGTGTAGGGGCGGGCCCGCCTGGTCTTGACCGGGGCCGCTTCGACGCGGCAGAAGACTCAGCGCTTGAGCCGGTACGGCTCGTCGAATGCGACGAAGTCGTGCTCTGCCAGCGCTCCCTCCACCCAGGCCTTGACGCCCGGCAACGCTTCCACGCGCCGCATGTAGCCGGCCACGTCGACCGGCACCGGCAAGGCGTAGCGCGTCAGCCGCATGACCACCGGCGCGTAGTACGCGTCGGCAATGCTGAAGCGGCCGAACAACATGCCATCGGCGTGGCTCGGAGCATGGTCCGCGAGCAACTCGCTCCACATGGAAATGATGCGCGCCACGTCGCCGCGCGCGGCCGCGTTGTCGCGCCAGATCAAGGCGCCCTGTTGCGCCAGGTCGGCCTCGATGTTCATGACGCAGGCCGAACGCAGCGCCTGGAAACCGCCGTGCATCTCGGCGCAGATGCTCCGGGCGCGGGCGCGTTGCGCCTTGTCGGCCGGCCAGAGTTGCGCCTCGGGGCAGGTCTCGGCCAGGTACTCGGCGATGGCCAGCGTGTCCCATACGGCCAGCCCGTCTTCGACGAGCACCGGCACCAGGCCGGTCGGATTCAGCGGGCCGATGATGCGCTTGAACTCGGAGTCGGGACCGAACGAATCGAAGCGCACGAAGATCTCGTCGAACGGGATGCCGGCCTGCTTCATCAGCACCCACGGCCGCATCGACCACGACGAATAGTTCTTGTTGCCCACGTACAGCTGGCGCATGACTAGTCCCCTTCTTTGTAGAGCCGTCGATGCTAGCGTTCCGCGCGCCTGCCGTGATGCTGAAAACGCGCCGGATTGATGCGCGGCCCTGCGCTACGGAAGGTCCTTGTTGATTTCAGGCACGGCCGCATCGCGCGGGCCGATCAAGCCCAGCCGCGCCTTCAGCGACTGCGGCTTGCCGGTGATGATGGCGGCGTAGTTGGTGGTGTTGGCCAGCACCTTCTTCACGTAGTCGCGGGTTTCGGCAAAGGGCACGTTCTCGGCCCAGATCGCGGCTTCGACGACCGGGCCGTTGCGCCAGTTGCGCGGCCGGCCCGGCCCGGCGTTGTAGGCGGCAGCCGCCATCGGCATCGAGCCATCGAAATCGTCGAGGGCGAGCTTCAGGTAGCTGGTGCCGATGACGATGTTGGTCTCGCGGTCGTTGATCTGATTCGGCGTGAAGCCGGCCAGGCCGATCTTGTTGGCGGTCCACTTGGCCGTGGCTGGCATCACCTGCATCAGGCCCGAGGCGCCAACGCCCGAACGCGCATCCATGATGAAGCGGCTCTCCTGGCGGATCAGGCCATAGACGTAGGCCGGGTCGAGGCCTATGTCGGCGCTCTTGCGGAGCACCGTGTCGTGGAAGGGCATCGGAAAGCGTTGCTCGGGATCGATCACGCTCTTGGTGCGCTCGCTGGTGTTGATGCAGCGGTCCCACACCTCGCGCTGGCAGGCGAAGTCGGCGGCGGCCAGCAGCGCGCGGTCGTTCATGCCGCCCTTGTCGTGCAGGTTTGTGGCGTAGTTCCATTCGCGTGTGCCTTCGGCGCGCAGGCCCATCGAGATGGCATAGAGCGCACGGTTCAGCGCGGGATTGCTCGTGGCGGCGCGCTTTTCCTCGGCGGTGAGCGGCGCGGGCCGGGTCGGCATGGTGGTGCGCTGGCCGAGTTCCTCCAGTGCCAGCATTTCGTAGAAGCCGCGCGTGCCGGCGATGCTTTCATAGAGGCGGCGCGCTTCGGCGCGGCGATCGTCGCCGCCGAAGGCCTGCAGCGAGCGGGCCCGCCAATAGATCCATGTCGGGTCTTGCAGCGCGTCGGGGCTCATGGCCGCGGTCGCCGCCTGGACCTCTTTCCAGTTGCCCATGCGCAGTGCGGCGCGGGTCTTCCAGCCGAGCATGTCGTCGCTCAGGTCGCCGTTTTTCGTGACATTGCCAAAGTAGCCCATGGCCTGCGGCGACAGCTTGAGCGCAGCCTGCTTGCCGATCGTGCCCCAGAGCCAGTTGCGCTCTTCGGGCGAGAGCAACGCGCTCCACCTGTCGTCGAGTTGCGCAGCCGCCTGGTCGGGATCGGCCACCGCGATCCGGATCAACGCCAGCACCACGATTTCCCTGCGCGCCTTGCCAGCGACCGGGCCGCTTTTGGCCAGGTACCTGGCCGCGCCTGCGTTCATTTCGTCGAACTGGGGCACGGCATCCGGTGACGCGATGAGTACGGCGCCACGCGCGGCTCCCGGCCGGTTGGCATCGACAGAGAGCCGGGCCTTCTTCCAGACGTCGTTCGGCGAGAGCATGCGGGCCGAGACGAGGCGGTCGGCCGCCGTCATGCAGCCGTCGTCGGATTCGCGTTGCGCAAACCAGGTGCGCCGGACTTCGTCGGCCTGTGCCGCGGTCGGATTGCCGTTGCGCAGCATGTCGACCAGCACGGCGTAGCAGCGCACCTGTGCATCGTCACGCATGCGGTAGCCGTCATGCATCGTGGCAAAACCGTCCCAGTCCCGGCGCTGGCCGAGCAACAAGAGCCAGTCGTTGCGCAGGCGGTCTTCCTGATAAGTGCCGGCGTAGCGCGTCAAGAAGTCCTGCACTTCCTGCGGGCTGGCTTCCTGCAACCGCGCCTTGAGCTCCCAGTAGGCGGCCCAAGGCTCCAGGATGTGGCCGCGTGCCTGCGGCAGCAGCGCGGCCAGCCGGGCCCTGTCGCTGCGCTGGGAGGCCTGCTTCATCTGCAGCAGGACGTCGTCGTTCTGGTTGCCTTGCGCGCGGGCCGGCAGCGACAGGGCCACTGCAGCCAGAACAAGAATGGAGAGGAGGGTGCTCTTGGGTGCCAAAATGCTTCGAAACTGCATCGGGGGATTATGGACAAGTCAAAGGGCGCCGACACCTCGGCCACTGCCAGTTTTCTCAAGACTCAGCTGCGCAATGCACTGATCGAGCAGCGCCTTGCGTTGCCCGACCGGCAGGAGCGCGCCGACCTGCTCCAGCGTGTGATGCGAATATGGCTGGTCGGTCGTCCCGACACCGTGATCGGCGCGTACTGGCCGATCAAGGGCGAATTCGACCCGTTGCCGGCGCTGCACCGCTGGAAGGAGGACGGCGAATTGCAGGGCGCGCCGCAGCCGCGGCAGATCGGCTTGCCGGTGATGAACCGCCAGCACAAGACCCTGACCTTTCATTCCTGGTATCCCGGCTGCCCGATGGAGCACGATGCCTTCGACATCCCCAAGCCCAAGGACACGATGCTGATCGTGCCGACGCTGCTGTTCGTGCCTTGCCTGGGCTACAGCGCGGGCGGCTACCGGCTCGGCTACGGCGGCGGCTTCTACGACCGTACGCTGGCGACGCTGCAGCCCAGGCCGTTCACGGTAGGTCTAGGCTTCACGCAGGGATTTCTGGACGACTTCGAGCCGGAGGCGCACGACGTGCCGCTCGACGCAATCCTCAACGACAACGGCGTGGTCTGGCCGATCGGGTGATCGATCGGCCAACGGCCGCGGAGGGTCAATCGATGAAGTCCACGGTGTCCGGGTCGGGCACCTCGCCGATCGTGTCGCGCGTGGTCGCGGCCTGGTCCTGCAGCCACTCGCAGAACGCCTTGATCTCTGGGCGCTGCTCGCTGCGTGGTCCGATCAACAACCAGTAGGCCATCGGCGAATCCATGCGGTGCTGCGGCAGTACCTCCACCAAATCGCCGTTCGCCAGGCTTTCGGCAATGAGCGAACTGCGTGCCAACACCAGGCCTTGGCCCGTCAGGGCCGCCTGCACCATCTGGTAGGCGTAGTTGAAGTAGATCCAGCGCCGCGGCTGCACGCGCGTCTGGCCGGTGGTTTCGAACCATCGCCGCCAGGTGAGCCATTCGAGGTGCGTACGGTGCGCATCGCCGGCTTCGATGAGCGTGAACTGCACGATATCGGCGGGCGTCTTGATTGGCGGGCTGCTCTTGATGAGCCAGGGGCTGGCCACCGGCGTCAGGGTTTCGCCGAAGAGTCGCAGCGCGCCCGCCGGCATCCCGCCTGCAGGGCCGTAGCGCAGCGCAACGTCGACGTCGGCCATGTCGAGGTCGACCGCCACGTCGCTGGCATCGATGCGGATGTCGATGTCGGGGTTCTCGCGCTGGAAGGCCTCCAGCCGCGGAATGAGCCACATCGATGCGAACGACGCAAAGGTCGTGAGCGACACGCTCTTGCGCCCCGCGCTTTGGCGAATCTGCCGGACTGCGCCATCGATACGTGGCAGCGACTGCTGCACTGCCAGCAACAGTTGCGCGCCCGCGCTGGTGAGCTCCACGGCGCGCGTGTGCCGCAGGAACAGGCCCACGCCAACCTCTTCCTCGAGCGACTGGATCTGGCGGCTCACGGCCGATTGCGTGAGCGCCATTTCCTCCGCTGCCGCACGAAAGTTGAGATGGCGGGCCACCGCCTCGAAAGCGCGCAAGTGGCCGGCCGAGATCGGCCGGGAACGCAAGTGGGTCTGGGAATGCTGCACGTTGATTGATGCGAGAACGGAATCAGTAGCCTACCTCGTATTCATTGGACTGCCAATGGCGGCAGGTAGATCATTCATTCCCGAATCGCGATTTTGCGATATCTGGAACTTACTCAGGAGTCCGTCATGTCTACCGCCGTTTGCGTCTCGTCGTCGTCCGTTTCGTTGCCCGCACGCCCGGCTACCGTTCCGGCCGCGACGCGTCGCGGCGCCTGGCAGATATCTGCTGGCCAGGCCATCAGCCTGAAGGCGTCGTCCGACAGCATCATGCGCGTCAAGCAAGGCCGTGTCTGGGTCACGCTCGACGCGAACCGCGCGCATGCCAGCGAAGACCTCGTCTTGGCGCCCGGCGAATCGCTTCGCGTTGGCGCTGGCGAGCGCCTCGTGATGGAGCCGTGGGACGGCTACGGCGCCAGCTATACCTGGGACGCCGCCTGAGCCGCCGGCCTCAGGAAATGTCGTAGCGAGGGCGCAGTTGCAGGAAGCGCGCGAGCGCTTCGCTGCCGTCGAGTCGGTCCAGATCAGGGAATCCGTCCTCGGCGTCGGCCAGGCCCATGTCAAAGCGGGGATAGCGCCGCTTGTCGAGCGGGCCTTCGTAGACCACGCGAATGTCCGTGTGGCGCGGGTCTTCGGCGATGCGGTCCATGAGCCTTACCGTCGCGTCGCGTGGCCCCTCGAAGTGCTGGCAGAAACGGTAGCCGTCGAAGACCAGCAATCCCGTGATTCCGCGTTGCGCATTCCGCGCACGTGCGTGAGCAACGATGGCGCCGACCAAGGCTGGCGAAAGTCCGTCGGCGAGGTTGCTGCAATAAAGTATCTCGTGAAGATCCGCGTTCTGGGGGTTCATGCGGTCACGGAGTCTAGGGAGCAATTCACGATTCGAAAATGTGAAAAGACACAGCGTGGCGCCCGGGCCCCACTTCGGTTGCATGTGCCCAGAGCCGGCTTCGGGCCGATACGCCCGGACCCGACTTCCGACCTATAGTCCCAAGGTGAAACTCGAGGACTACTCAGCACCTGTCTATCCGCCGCATTGCCCCCACCCGTGCGAGTCGTGCGAGTTGCGTGGCAGCCCTGCCTTCAATCCGGTGTCTCTGGATGAACTGCGGGCGATTCAATCATTCCGCGACGGTTCGCGCGTGGTGGAGGCAGGACGGCCTGTCATCGAGGAACACAGGGCGAGCTCGCAACTGTTCACGTTGTATTCAGGTTGGGCATTCCGCTTCAAGACACTGAGTGACGGCCGGCGACAGATCCTCAGCTTCCTGTTGCCGGGCGATTTCATCGGTGTGCAGGACGAATTTTCCGACGGCCGGACGCACGGCGTGGAAGCGGCAACGCTTGTGACGCTGTGCGTGTTTCCGCGGGACAAGCTCTGGCCCTTGTTTCGCAGCCAGCCACGGCTTGGCTATGACATCACCTGGCTTGCCGCCCGCGAAGAAAAGATGGTCGACGACAACCTGGTGACCACCGGCCGGCGCAACGCCATGGAGCGCGTCGCGATGTTGCTCATGCACCTGTATCGTCGCGCCCAGCGTGCGGGCCTGGAGCGCGACGGCTGGGTCGAGTTTCCGTTCAACCAGCAGCACATTGCCGACGCAATCGGCCTGTCCCTCGTTCACACCAACAAGACGTTGAGGCGTCTGCAGCGACTCGGCCTGCACAAGCTCGATGGCGGCTGGCTGCGTATCCTCGAACCGAAAGCGCTCGAGACCCTGGGTGATTATTTCGAACGGCCCTTCCGGCCCACTCCACTCATCTGAAGGCGATCCCGCCGTCTTTCGCATTTGCGGTTGGATCAGGAAGCTGCAAGCTGACGCGCGCCGCTCTCGTGTTCGCACGCTCGCCAGTTCGTTGCAGGCCAGCTTGACCGCGCTCCAGGCGCCGAACAGCGCGCACGCGAGGGCGACGACGATAATTCGCGCCAATTCCACGCATTGAATTCGAGAGCACGCACGCATGACAGATTTACCAAGAAATGACGAGGATCCCGTCGATATCGTCGTCATGGCGGCCGGCAAGGGCACACGCATGAAGAGCAGTTGGCCCAAGGTCTTGCATCGTCTGGCCGGCCGCGCGCTGGCACTGCACGTGCTGGACACTGCCTCGCGCCTGCATGCCCGACGCGTGGTGGTGGTGACCGGCCACGGCGCCAACGAAGTCGAGGCCGCGCTGGCGGACGCACCATGCGCGCCAGTCTTTGCACGCCAGATGCCGCAACTCGGCACCGGACACGCTGTGCAGCAGGCGGCGCCGCTGCTGCCCGACGACGGCATCGTCGTGATTCTGTCGGGCGACGTGCCGCTGATTCGCGAGGACACGTTGCGCGCGCTCATCGCGGCCTGCGCCGGACGCCGGCTGGCACTGTTGACCATCGACTTCGAAGACCCCACAGGCTATGGCCGCATCCTTCGCGATGGCGATTTGGTGCAAGCCATCGTCGAGCAGAAAGACGCGAGCGAGGCGCAGCGCGCCATCAAGGAGGTCTATAGCGGCGTGATGGCGGTGCCCGCGCGGCTGCTCAAGCCCTGGCTTGCGCGGCTCGACAACCGCAACGCGCAAGGCGAGTTCTACCTGACCGACATCGTGCGCATGGCCACGCTCGACGGCGTGCCGGTGGTTGCGCATCGCACCGATGATCGCTTGCAGGTCACGGGCATCAACGATCCGGCCCAGCTCGCGGGACTGGAACGCGCGTGGCAGCGCCGCCTGGCCGATGCGCTGATGGCGCAAGGGGTGCGGCTGGCCGACCCGGCGCGATTCGACGTGCGCGGCTCGCTGGTGTGCGAGTCGGATGTCGAGATCGACGTCAACTGCGTGTTCGAAGGCGCGGTGTCATTGGGGGCCGGCGTCACGATCGGTGCCAATTGCGTGATTGCCAATGCGCGCATCGAGACTGGCGCAGTGATCCATCCATTCACTCACATCGATGGGGAGAAGGCCGGTGTGACGGTCGGCGAGGGATCGCGCATCGGCCCGTTCGCCCGCCTGCGGCCGGGCGCGCGGCTGGGCGCCGAAGTGCACATCGGCAACTTCGTCGAGGTCAAGAATTCGACGCTGGATGCGGGTGCAAAGGCCAACCATCTCGCCTACCTTGGCGATGCCACCGTGGGTGCGCGCGTGAACTATGGCGCGGGCAGCATCACCGCCAACTACGACGGCGCCAACAAGCACCGCACCATCATCGGCGACGACGTGCATGTGGGGAGCAACTGCGTGCTCGTGGCGCCGGTGACCATCGGCGCGGGTGGCACGGTGGGTGGTGGTTCGACCGTAAGCAAGTCGACCGAGCCCGGTGCGCTGACCATCGGGCGCAGCAAGCAGGTGAGCTTCGCGGGCTGGAAGCGTCCGGTGAAGCAGCCGAAGTCCTGAGGTCGGTGGCGGCAGTCGAAGAATCCGCGCCTTCAAGGCACGGGGCGCGCAAAGAAGAGATTGCGCACCTTGACCTTCACGCGTTGAGGCAAGGTCCAGCGGTTGGTCCAGTACATCTGCCAGGAACGCCAGCGCGCGACTTCCTTCTCGGCCGAGTCGGACGCCGAACGGGCCTGGATACATGAGAGCAGCGCGTCGGCGTAGTACGACATCATGTGTTCAGGGCTGAAGTACCGGAGCCAGGCCTTGCGGGCCTCGCCCCCCAGGTCGGCCGCTTTCGGCAAATGCGCCTGCAGCGTCTGTTCCAGGCGGGGCAGGTCTTTTTCGGCGACCCGCACTGAACACCTGTCCCAATCCGGGCCTTGCGGTGGCACAAATTCATCGGCGATGAGTACCGGCGGAACGCCGAGCGCCATGCTTTCATAGATTCTGAAAGTTGCCGGAGCCCATCCCGCCGGGCAGAGCGAGAAATGTCCCGCCAGCAGCAAGTCGACATAGTGCCGCTTTTCGCCGGGGGCATGGTTGAGCCAACTGTCGGTTGTTTCCATCTTCGTCAGTGGCGAGTCGGCATACAAGGACAGGAGGCCGTACCTGAGCGCGTGATTCGACTTCGGATTGCCGCGCCACGTCGCGAGATAGCTCGGCGCCGGGCGCAGGCCCTCCGGGCCGGCCAGCACGAACTCGTTCGGTGGTTTCGGGAACGGTACGGTTCTGTGCAGCGCGCGCTGCATGCGGCTGTGCGGCAGGCACGCATAGATGCCGCGCAGGAGCCCCGTGGCCGCGTCGTCCAGGTTGATCGTGTAGACCTTGTGCGGATACTTGCTCGCGACCGGGTCGGCCAACAGGGTCTCGATGTACCGCCATTCCTTGAACGACCAGAGTTCGTTCAGCACGATAGCGTCGGCATCCCCCGGCGTCGCGCTTTCTTCGATGCCACTGCGGGCCAGCAAGCTCTTGCGGATGTCGTTGATCAGCGTCGGGTCGCGGTCGGCCAGCGTGCATCTGTCCGGGGTCAGGAAGTAGATACGCATTCCGATTCCCTCTTGTCTATTCTTGCGATGGACTTCCTTGTCGACATTCTTGCCGCACGTTATCAGGGCGTGCTCAGCGGCACCATGGGTGCGAACTTGGCGCGCTTCAGGCTGAAGTACGCCTTCACGTTGCGCACATTCGCGTCGGTCGTGAAGAGGCGCTGCTGGAGCGCGAGGTAGTCGGGCATGTCGCGCGCCGCGACGATGAGCACGAAGTCGGGGCCGGGTGACACGCGGTAGCACTGCTGCACCGCGTCGTCGGGGGCGACGCGCGCTTCGAACAAATCCAGCGCTTCGCTGTCTTGACGGTCCAGTGAAATCTCCACCACCGCCTGCAGGCCGTGGCCCAGCAAGGGCGCGAGCTTGTCGGGTGAGAGCAGGGCGACTTCGCGCTCGATCAGCCCGGCCGCGCGAAGCCGCTGCACGCGGCGCAGGCAGGTTGGCGGCGAGACATGGGTATCGGCAGCCAATCGCTGATTGGTCCGCGACGCGTCGCGTTGCAAAGCGTCGAGCAGGCGCAGGTCGGTGCTGTCGAGCAGGATCGGTTCCATCGGTTCGTTGATCGATTATTTCATAAACATTTGATATTCGGAACAAATAACCATTTTGACCGAATCAAGAAATAATAAACCAATAATAAAAGAGTATTGGAAGCAATATTCAATTCTGCTCGCCTACCATTCGCCCCTGACAACACACTCATCAAGGCAGGTCTCTCATGTGCGGCATCGTCGGCGCGGCATCCCATCGCAACATCGTTCCGGTCCTGGTCCAGGGCCTCCAGCGGCTCGAATACCGCGGCTATGACTCCTGCGGCGTGGCTGTGCACGCAGGCGGCCTGACGCGCGCCCGCACCACGTCGCGCGTGGCCGAGCTGCTGACCCAGGTTCACGACGACCGCGTCGTGGGCCTCACCGGCATTGCGCATACGCGCTGGGCCACGCACGGTGCCCCGGCCGTGCACAACGCGCACCCGCATTTCAGCCACGGCGCAGGCGAGGACGCGGAAACGACGCGCCCCGCGCGCATTGCGCTGGTGCACAACGGCATCATCGAGAACCACGAGCCCCTTCGCGCTGCGTTGCAGGCCAGGGGCTACGTGTTCCACAGCCAGACCGACACCGAAGTCATCGCGCACTTGATCGACAGTCTCTACGACGGCGACCTGTTCGAAGCCGTCAAGGCCGCGGTGCTTCAACTGCACGGCGCCTATGCGATTGCCGTGATCTGCCGTGACGAGCCGCATCGCGTGATCGGCGCGCGGCAGGGCTCGCCGCTGATCCTCGGCGTGGGCAAGGACGGCACCGAAAACTTCCTGGCCAGCGACGCGATGGCGCTTGCTGGCGTGACCGACCAGATCGTGTACCTCGACGAAGGCGATGTGATCGACCTGCAGCCGGGCAAGTACTGGATCGTCGATCGCGCCCACAAGCCGGTGGCGCGCACCGTGCGGACCGTGCAGGCGCACAGCGGCGCGGCCGAACTCGGCCCATACCGCCACTACATGCAAAAGGAAATCTTCGAGCAGCCGCGCGCCATTGCGGACACGCTCGAAGGCGTGGTCGGCGTCGCGCCGGAACTGTTCGACGGCGTGACGCACGATGGAGCCACCGGCGCCAGCGCCCATCGGGTGTTCAAGGAAATCGACACGATCCTGATCCTGGCTTGCGGCACCAGTTTCTACAGCGGCCTCGCGGCCAAGTACTGGCTCGAAAGCATCGCGAAGATCCCGACGCAGGTCGAGATCGCGAGCGAATACCGCTACCGCGACTCCGTACCCGACCCGAAGACGCTGGTCGTGACGATCACGCAGTCCGGCGAAACCGCGGACACGCTGGCGGCGCTGAAGCATGCCCGCAGCCTTGGAATGACGCAGACGCTGACCATCTGCAACGTGGCGACCAGCGCGATGGTGCGCGAGTGCAAGCTGGCCTACATCACGCGAGCAGGCGTCGAGATCGGCGTGGCCTCGACCAAGGCGTTCACGACGCAGTTGGCGGGCCTGTTCCTGCTGACGCTGGCGCTGGCGCAAGCCAAGGGCCGGCTCAGCGACGCGGACGAAGCCCGCTATCTGCATGAGATGCGGCACCTGCCTGTTGCGCTGCAATCGGTGCTGGCGCTGGAGCCGCAGATCATCAGCTGGTCGGAGGACTTCGCGCGCAAGGAGAACGCGCTGTTCCTTGGCCGCGGGCTGCACTATCCGATCGCGCTGGAAGGCGCGCTCAAGCTCAAGGAAGTGACCTACATCCATGCCGAGGCCTACGCGGCGGGCGAGTTGAAGCATGGTCCGCTCGCGCTCGTGACCAGCGAGATGCCGGTCGTGACCGTCGCGCCGAACGACGCGCTGCTCGAAAAGCTCAAGAGCAACCTGCAGGAAGTGCGCGCGCGCGGCGGTGTGTTGTATGTGCTGGCGGACGGCGACACGAAGATCGAAAGCAGCGAAGGCCTGCACGTCATCCGCATGCCCGAGCACTACGGCGCGCTGTCGCCGCTGCTGCACGTGGTGCCGTTGCAATTGCTGGCGTATCACACGGCATGCGCGCGGGGCACGGACGTGGACAAGCCGCGCAATCTGGCCAAGAGCGTAACGGTGGAGTGAGGGGCGCGGCGGCGGGCTCTCTTCTTCTCCTGGAGTATCTTGCGCGCGCTGCATCCCGGCATCGACGTCGGCCCGAACCATGTTCTCGATCGGCACGCTCGCCTGTTTGAGCCCGATCACCGCGACCACGCGCCGGTCACCACCGGGGGCATCCACCGGTCGAGCCGGTTCACTGCCAGATCGGCGCGGATGGCAGACGCCGGGGGCTTTCAATCCGTCCCGCGAGGGGGCACTGACGCTGTCAAGCGCCGATCGTCAAGCGGGGAGAAGACCTCCCAGCAGACTGGTGACGGCAAGCTTCCCCGCAAACCAGGTGGCTGCCGCAGCGACAACGGTGGCGGCTAGCCCATCTTTCTCCAATGTCCAATATGGATTTGGCATCGAGCGATTGGCTGCGAATATCGTCGAGAAGCCAGAAGTGTTTCGCAAATCGCCGAGATCATGAAGTACATCAATGTGCTCGGCGGCCCGGACATCCATGAGCACTTCCCCGCCGGATGGACGGCCGCGCTCTCCACGCTGTTCCAGATGTTCAAGCACTATGCGGAGTATTCGGGCGGCACCTCCGATCCGCTCGTGGTCTCATGGCCCAAGGGCATCAAGGCACGCAGCGAGATCTGCAACCAGTCCCCTACTCGACTGACATCTGCCGACGATTCCTCGATGCGGCCGACAACGGTGCATCCGACAAACCCGTTGGCACCGTCAGCGTCCGGCGCTGCGAGCCAGCGTCATGGACGGCGTCTCCCCGAAGAGTTGCCGGTATCGCTGGGAGAAGCGGCCTAGTTCGAAGAAGCCGAGCGACATGGCGATCGTGGTGACGGAGGCGGTTTCGCCCGCGCCCTGCAGCATCTGCCTTGCGATCCCCAGTCGCCGGCCCATGATGAACGCTTGCGGCGTGCAGCCGCGCACTCGCTTGAAGCTCTTCTCGAGCGATCGGATGCCTACCTCGATCGCCGATGCCACCTCTTCCACGCCGATGGGCTCGCCCAGGTTGGCAGTGATCCACTCCTCGGCTCTGCGTACCTGCGCGAGGCTGATGTCCTCGACTGCTTCGCTGGCCTCCGGGGCGCTCTCCGCGAGGCATTCCGCGAACAGGGTGAGCAGCAGGCGTTTGGCATGCCCGCGCGCCGGCCCGGCCATGCAAAGAGGCGAGTTCGGGTTGTCGAGCTCGAGGACCAGCCAGGCGGTGTACGAACGCAGCGACCTCAGATCCGCGGTCGGGGGCAGCACGCCAAGCCAGTCCTGGTATCGGGAGATGGTGTGGAAGCGCTGTTCCATCGCGTCGCGGACGCACTTTCCGTCGAAGCTGACGAGGAGGAACTTGGACGGGCCCAGAATCGACTTCAGCTCCATGCCCGGGCTGTGGACGACGACGTTGTGCGGATCGGAGACAAAAGGGTGCTTGCCGGTCCGGTGCTCCATCGCACCGCTCTGGTGGAGAAAGAGCCTGAACCGGTCGGACAGCGGTCCCTGGGCCCTCAGGTCGACCGTGCATTCGTGCTGGACGTACGAGAAAGCCACCTTGCCCGCGTCCAGATGGTTCCAGCGAAGGCCGTAGTCGCCGTGGAGGATGGTCGTGCGATTTCGTTCCCAGATCCGGCTTGCGAACTGTGAGGATTCGTCGACGTCCATGCTGGAAAAAATGCGGTAGCTAGACAGCGGTTCCAAAGCTCGTCCCGGATGCTTGTTGTGAGTCGATGCTAGCGCACTGGCGCGCGTTCCTTGCCTCCGCCAGCATCGACGGGAGAACAGGGGAGTGGCCCGGAAGGGAAAGGACGGGTCCGGACACACCCAGTCGACCACAGCCGTCGCGCCCCTCGCGGTGATCGCCTGCAGGACGGGTGCGGAGCACTCGGCGACCGCCGTCCGCGCGAGTTCGATGGCTTCGTCGCACGCCGCATCGTCGGCGAAATCCGCCGGCACGCAGAGCGCCAAGTCGCGCCCCTCTACACCCCAGCCCGCTGGCCGATCTCATGAAGCAAGCAGCCTGGTCCACGGCGGGGATTTGTCTTCAGCGCACACGCTCGCCTCTTGGCAAGCCAGAGCGCTACTCGACCTGGGAGCGTCCCACCTGGCCTCGTCGAGCAGCACCCGGAAATCTCGATCGACCATTCGATCCTTCAAGCAGCCAAGCCGGATTCCGGGTGCCGCGGCGCGTTGGGCGCCATGCAGATTGCGACGCGCGTCTACGGTCGCTCTTTGCATAGCTGCGGGCTCCTACTGGCACAAAGATGCGCCCTACGCTTTCGCCGGGAAAGCGGAGGGAACACGATGAAAAGATTCTCCAGGATGGTGGCGCCGCGGCTGCCGCTCGAGTCGGTTGCTTCCGCTCACGACATCCTTCCAAGGCCGGAGGCCGCCTTCCAAGGGAAGCTTGTGCCCACGATGAAGGATTCCAAATCCGGCTTCTCGACGGCGGTCCGGGCGGCCTCCAAAGGTGCGCCCAACGCGCCATTAGTTCACATGCTGGCCCTTGCCAGACGCAGCGCTTCTCTACGTCATGACTCAAGTCAGGAGCCGTATGCGTTAGCTCTGCACGAGCGCTTCGGTGCCCTGCTCTCATTCCATGTGAGATCGGTAAGTGCGGTGGCGTTGATACTCACTGCAGCTTCAGCGTGGGCCGCGACTGCCTGGCACGAAGGCGCTAGTTATCGGGTCGGAGATGTCGTGACTTATGACGGTCGCGACTACGCGGCACTCCAGGCACACACGGCATACGTCGGCGCGAACTGGACGCCTGCAAGTACGCCGACATTGTGGCGGGAGGTGAGTGGGGCACCTCAACCCGTGCCTGCGCCGGTACCTGCTCCAGCGCCTGCACCTGCACCTGCACCAACGCCAACGCCGACGCCGACGCCGACGCCGACGCCGACGCCGAGTGGCTGCCATTCGCAATGGTCCGCATCGCAGACCTACGCGCAACCTGGTGCGCGCGTGACCTATCAGGGTCGCAACTACCAGAACAAGTGGTGGACCGCGAACGACATTCCTTCACAAAGTGGGCCTTATGGCGTATGGGCCGATCTAGGGATCTGCAGCGCAGGCACGCCGACCCCAACTCCAACCCCGGTCCCGGCGCCGACACCCGTTCCGGCACCACCGCCGGTGCCAGCACCGACACCGACACCGACACCGACACCAAGCTCATCGAACAAGCCCCAGGTCACATTCATCGCTGCATCTGCGGGGTATCCGACCTCGGGTCAATTCGCGGCGGCCGAAAAGGAACTCGGCAAGAACGTGTCTGCCACGGATCCCGCGGTGCTGGACCGGAGCCGGGCGGCGTTGAAGACCTTGCCTGATGAACAGACGGATGCGATTGCGACTGGCGCCGCGACCAATCCGGAGAACGTCAAGCGTGTCGAGCGAATCATGACCGCGGCGAAATTCGATGAAATGTTTCCCGTCAGGCATATCAAATACAGCTATATCAATCTGTTGAAGGGCGCGGGCAAATTTCCCGCTTATTGCGCGACCTATACAGACGGGCGCGATTCGGATGCCATTTGCCGCAAGCTGCTAGCAACCTCTTTCGCGCATTTTGTTCAGGAGACCGGCGCCAATTGGCCTTCTCTGACACCGGCCACTGCCCGTGGCTACGCTGAGCACAACAACTTCGTCTTGGCGGCAATGCCACAGGGCACCGCCATACCGACCTATCACCAGGGGCTCTGGTACTTGCGTGAATCGGGCTACGAGGAGGGCTCGGCGGTCGGGGCGTATCAGGACTGCTTCCGTGGCGCAGGCAGCACGATATTTTCAATATTCTATGCGTGCGGTAGAAACTCCAAGGGCGAGATGCTCGATTATTTCGGCCGTGGTTCCAAGCAACTCTCCTGGAATTACAACTTCGGCCCCTTCAGCAAGGCTGTTTATGGAGATGGCAACGTATTGCTCGACGACCCGGGGAGGGTCGCAGATACGTGGCTGAATTTCGCATCGGCTGTATGGTTTGCTGTCACACCTCAATCCCCCAAGCCATCGATGATATGGGTCGTGGATGGAACATGGAAACCCAATGCAGTGGATCTGGCCAATGGTATGACACCCGGATTCGGCGCGACGGTCCATATCATTAATGGTGGAATTGAATGCGGTGGCGGTTCCGAGAAGCCGCAGGTGCTTAATCGCATCGATGCCTATCGCCACATTGCGGCCGATCTGGGCGTGTCGATTCCCGTCGACGAACAATTGGGTTGCGCCAATATGAAGGGTTTTCAACCGGGTTCGTCGGCGGTCACCAAGGTCTATCTGGACAAGGCATGGAACTACAACGCTGCCAATCCGGGTGGTGTCAGTTGGGCTTGCCAGTTGGTCGACTATCAAATGCCGTTTTCGCTGCTGAATGCAGGCGACTATGAGATTTGTGTCAATTATTTTTTTCGAGGTCAGGTGTACTGGCAAGGCACCAAGGTCATCGACAACACCGTGCAGTAGCCTGAGACCCGGGGTGAGGGCAGTTAAACAATTACTGTTTTGTTTGCGGCCCAAAGAGACGTACAGAGAGATCGGCACTATTTTGAATAACGCAGCAATGCGATCCTAATTAACAAAAGGGACAAATCATGCATTCGTTCACACTCAGATCGACATCGGTGGTTGCATTGATAGCGGCTGCCGCTTCTTCGTGGGCTGCAACTCCCTGGCAGGAGGGAGCGACTTACCGGGTTGGAGATGTCGTAACCTACAGCGGCCGCGACTACGCCGCAATCCAGGCACACACCGCGTATGTTGGCGCGGGCTGGAACCCGGCGAGTACGCCGACACTGTGGCGCGAGGTGAGTGGGGCACCTGCACCCGCACCTGCACCTGCGCCGGTCCCGGCGCCAGCACCTACACCCACACCGACACCTACCCCCACGCCAACACCGGCTGGATGCTATTCCCCATGGTCATCTACGCAGATCTATTCACAATCTGGTTCCCGCGTGACGTATCAGGGCCGCAACTACCAGAGCAAGTGGTGGACGCAGGGTGACGATCCGTCAAAGAGTGGTGTGTATGGCGCATGGCAGGATATGGGGGCATGCACGGGCGGCACGCCGTCACCCACGCCGACTCCAGCGCCTGTTCCAGCCCCAGCGCCAGCACCAGCACCAGCACCAGCACCAGCACCTACGCCTGTTCCGGCACCTGCGCCTGTACCAGCGCCTGCGCCGGTTCCAGCCCCAGTTCCAACGCCCGCTCCTGCGCCAGCCCCCGCGCCGACGCCATCGGGCGGCAGACAAGTAGGCGCCTATTTCGCCCAATGGGGAATTTATGGGCGCGGCTACCAGGTCAAAAACATCGACACCAGCGGGTCGGCCGCCAAGATGACTTTCCTCAATTACGCCTTCGGCAATATCTACAAGGATGCCGATGGATCCTATCGCTGCAAGGCGGGCGTCAATCAGCTTGAGGCTGGAGCAACGGATGCCAACGCGCCAAACGCGGGCAATGGTGGCGATGCCTGGGCGGATTATCAAAAGGGCTTTACTGGCGCGGAATCTGTAGACGGCACCGCGGATGCATGGGGATGGCCGGCTTGGGACGACCCGCGCAGTGGCAAGTCTGGTCCGCTCAAAGGCAATTTCAATCAGCTGAAAAAACTGAAAGCCAAGCATCCAAATATCAAGATGATCATTTCCCTCGGAGGATGGACATGGTCCAAGTATTTCGGCGCCGTAGCGACAACGGACGCACTACGCAAGACGCTGGTGTCTTCCTGCATAGACATTTATATTGACGGTAACCTTCCATTTGACACCGGATCCAATGCCGGTGGTCCGGGAGTTGCGGCCGGGGTGTTCGATGGCATTGATATCGATTGGGAATTCCCTGGCGGGGGCGGCCAGCCCTACAATATCGTCAATCCGAACGATAAGCAGAACTACACGCTCTTGCTACAGGAATTTCGTAGGCAACTGGATACCAAGGGTGTCCAAACCGGCAAGAAGTATCTGCTGACTGTCGCGATCGGCAGCGGTAAAGACAAGATTGACCATACCGATCCGGGCGAATACAGCAAGCCGCTCGACTGGATCAACGTCATGTCCTACGATTTCCACGGCGGCTGGGAATCCGCCGGTCCGACAAACTTTCAGGCCAATCTGTTTGGAGACCCCGCCAGTCCGAACTTCAAGGACCCGGTTGTGGGCACGTACAACACTGACTCCGCCGTAAACGCGCTCAAGGCGGCCGGCGTGCCACCGCAAAAGCTTTTAGTTGGAATCCCGTTCTACGGGCGAGGCTGGACTGGCGTCACCAACGCCAACGGTGGCCTGTACCAAAAAGCTACCGGACCCGCGCCCGGCACCAACGAAGCCGGTATTGAAGACTACAGGGTGCTCAAGAATATTTCGGGTACCGTGTACACGAACCAGGTTTCCAAGCAGACCTGGAAATTCGACGGCAAGACTTTCTGGAGCTATGACACGCCCACCGATGTTCAAACCAAGGTGGACTACGTCAAATCCAATGGATTGGGAGGCGTGTTCTCCTGGTCACTGGACGGCGACCTGGATGGTGAACTCATGAACGTAATGGACAACGTCAAAAAGTAGCCAGCCATCGCCCTCGGCACCCGGTGGATTCCAGCAGGAAGCCAGTGCATTGGCCAGACGGACTGCCGTGTGCCGCTCCGGATCTTCCTCCGGTTCTGATCGACGAGAGTTTGCCGATGGTTTCACGGAGTTGGCACGCGAGGCCGATGACAGCTTGTTCGCAATCGGACCTGGATTGACGACATCTGAAGCGACCATCGGGGCACTTCGGTGGATGGATCAGCTTTGGCAACTCCGTATTGCGGTGTGCCATTGGCGCCGCTTCCGACCGTGTTCCCTACCCGGTGGCTCGCAAGCCGGTGTGCAATTTCTTATGCGCCGTCATAGCGTGCTTTTCGGCAAGAGCCGTCACTATTTCATTGGGGTGCAGCGATGATCTATCGTCAATACAGGTCCGGATTTACACTTCTCGAATTACTGGTCGTACTCCTGATCATTGCCTTGCTTGCAGGCTATGTCGGTCCCAAGCTGTTCGGGGAAGTCGACAAGGCAAAAATCAAATCAGCCGCAGCCCAAATGAAAACGCTGGGCGACGCGCTGGACCATTACCGGCTGGATTTGGGCAACTATCCCACAACCGATCAGGGACTGAGGGGGCTGGTCATCAAGCCTGATGGTGCCAGCAGTAAGTGGCAAGGTCCCTATCTGGCCAAGGAAATCCCCCGCGATCCCTGGGACCATGCTTATGTCTACCGCAAGCCCGGTACCGGCGGCAAAGACTACGACCTCCTCAGCTACGGCGCCGATGGCAAGGAAGGCGGCAGCGGCATTGACGCGGACATTGCGTTCTGAAATTGACGCCTGCCATGCGCTACAAAGTCAAGATTCTTGTTCAAGGGCAATTGCAGGAGCGTGATATTGACGCCCCGGATGAAAACGAACTACGACGCGCCATTCGGGTCCAGGGTGTGCAACTGGTTGGCTGGAAGGCACAAAAAAATCTTCCATTCAAAAAATCGGGATTTGGAATTTCTCTTTTCACACAGGAACTGATCGCGTTGCTGGACGCCGGATTGACCCTGGTGGAGGCCGTGGAAACGCTCAAGGAAAAAAGCGCGCACGACACCAATCGAATTGTCTTGGGCCGTATCGAAGAGGGACTCTATCAGGGCCTGACTTTATCGAAGGTATTGTCGCAAATGCCGGAGTATTTCCCTCCGCTCTACGTGGCGACCGTCAATTCTGCCGAACAGACGGGACATCTGGCTGACGCGCTGCGCCGGTATCACGCCTATGACAGCCGCTTGGATATCGTTAGGAAGAAAATAGCGTCGGCCATGATTTATCCCGTGGTCATTATTTCGACGGGACTGGGCATTGTGCTGTTTCTGCTGTTTTACGTCATTCCAAAGTTCAGCCAGATCTATGCCACGATGAAGAACATTCCTTTCTCCGCGCAGGTCATGCTGTGGTGGGGGGAGTTGGTCAAGGCACATGGCCTGGTTATCTTCATTGGAATTGTTTCAGCCTTCGTCGGCGCCATCGCGCTGCTTCGCACGACTGGCGTGCGGGAAAAAATCAGGGAAGCGTTCTGGCGTCTGCCGCGTCTAGGCGAATACCAGCGGCTGTTTGCGCTGACGCGCTTTTACCGCACCGTAGGCCTGCTGCTGGCAGGAGGGGTGCCCGTGGTGGGGTCGATGGAAATGGCCGAGCAATTGCTCCCGTCGGCCATGCGCACCGCAGTTGGAAACGCCCTGAACGACATCAAGTCCGGTCAATCCGTTTCGGCGACGTTGCCCCGTTACGGCATGACCACCTCTGTGTCAGAGCGCCTGTTGCGCGTGGGCGAAGAAGGCGGCGACCTGGCCGCCATGTTCGAACGCTCTGCGCAGTTTTGCGATGAAGAAGTCGACCGGGCCATCGAAATGCTGACCAAGCTGATCGAACCGGTGCTGATGCTGGTTGTCGGCGTTCTGGTCGGCGTCATTGTGTTTCTGCTCTACATGCCGATCTTTGAATTGGCCGGGAATATCTGACGATGGAAGAAACGACCACGGTGCCGCTGACGTTGGACCTGATCCAGCGACTGCGAGAAGGCAAGCTCGCAGGTGACTCCCTGTCCGAGCGCCTGCAGCAAAGCCTCGGCCTGGATGACGCGGAGTACGTCGATTCGGTGGGCCGCTTTCTTGGACTGCCGGTCATCGATCGCGGCCAACTGGACATCGGCAAGCCGCGCTATGACGTGCTCCCCTATGCGGACTCCATGTCGCGCCAATGCGTGCTGCTCGAATACAGCGAAGGCGACCGGGTGCTGGTGTATGGCGAGCCCTTCGATGTATTGACTCGCAAATGGGTCACGCAGCGCATCGGCATCGAATACAGCCGTGCAATTGCGCACCACAACGACGTCAAAGGCTATCTGCAGCAGTTCGAGTCCTCGCACCGCACGATGGAGCAGATCTCCGTGACGGGCGACTCGGAGGCTGGCGAAATCAATGCCATTGAGATTTCGCTGGCCAGCATCTCGCAGGATGCGAATCCCGTGGTCAAGCTCATCAACTCGACGCTGTACGACGCGCTCAAGTACAAGGCCTCCGACATACACATGGAGAGCACGCCCACCGGAATGGACATCAAGTACCGCATCGATGGCGTGCTGATGCATGTCGGCGGGGCCACCGGCACCGACATGGCAGAGCAGGCCATCTCGCGCATCAAGGTGCTGTCGGATCTGGACATTTCCGAACGGCGCATCCCGCAGGACGGCCGTTTCAGGGTGCTGATGAATCAGCGCGAGATCGACTTTCGCATCTCGATCATGCCCTCCATCCATGGCGAGGACGCCGTGCTGCGCGTGCTGGACAAGCAGGCCGGTGGCTCTTCGTCGCAGTTGCGGCTCGACGGCTTGGGGCTCGAGGGCGACACGGTCGAAGCCATTCGCCGGCTCGCCACCGAACCCTACGGTTTGCTGCTGGTCACCGGACCCACGGGCTCTGGAAAGTCCACCACCCTCTATGCCACCTTGTCCGAGATCAACACAGGCGAAGAGAAGATCATCACCATCGAAGATCCAGTCGAATACCAGTTGGGTGGCGTTCTGCAGATCCCGGTCAATGACAAGAAGGGCCTGACTTTCGCGCGCGGGTTGCGGTCGATTCTCCGGCACGACCCCGACAAGATTCTGGTCGGCGAGATACGCGACGGCGAGACCGCCGGCATTGCGGTGCAAGCCGCGCAGACAGGTCACCTGGTGCTCACCAGCGTGCACGCCAACGACAGCTTTTCGGTGCTCGACCGCTTCCTGCACATGGGCGTGGAGCCCCACAGCTTCGTGGACGCACTGATCGGCGTGGTGGCGCAGCGTCTCATCCGGAAGATATGCACTCGCTGCATCGTCGCGGACGATCCGGACGATGCACTGCTCAAGGCTTCCGGCCTGACGCGAGACAACGTTGCGGCCTGGATATTTCGCAGAGGCGCGGGCTGCAACGCGTGCCGAAACACCGGCTACCTGGGACGTCGCGCCATCGCTGAGGTGCTTCGCCTGAACGACGAATTGAAACAGGGCCTGATACGGCGCGCGCCCTCCAGTGAAATGAAGATGCTGGCGAGGTCCAGTGGCTATGTGTCCATGCGCCAGATGGCATTGCGTCAGGTTGCCCGCGGCGAGACCACATTGCAGGAGGTCAACCGTGCCACCTTTGTGGATTGATCACTCGCTCTGGATACTCAATGGCAGCCTTCGCCTGCTCAGCAAGGAGCGCAGCCTTTCGCCCCGCAATGGCGGTGCCGAAGGTCAGGAGCAGTCCATCGTCGTCAGCAACACGGTCGACGATATTTTTCTGAGGTTGCAGGAGGCACTGGCCCTGGCGCCGCATGGAAACCTGCGCATGGACGGCCTGCACATTCACGTCGGCTCTCCATGGGTCCGCTACGGCATCGTGCCCTGGCAGGACGGCCTCAAGAACAATGCGGACTGGTCCGCGTACGCCAGGATCGTCCTGGGCCAGCAGTTCGATACCGATGCCCAAGGGTGGCATGTCTGCGTTGCGGCCGGTGGCTATGGCGCACCGCGAGTGGCCGCTTCGATCGACGAAGTGCTCTACCAGACCACGGTGTCTTTCGCAAAGTCACAGCGCCTTCAGATCCGCCAGTTCGACACGGCGCTGGCCTCGACGGTCGATATGTTTTCGGGCCGCCTCAGTGCTGCCGAATTTGCCCTGCTGGTGCTGGAGTCGAAATACGCCAGCTACGCCATCTACCGTGACGCCGAGTGGCAAGGGGTGGGCTCCTTCCCCATTGCGCATGAGCGCCCAAATGGAGTGCAACTCGCGGCGGTGCTGCGCGATGCCGCCATGCTCAGCAGCAGCGCGTTGCCATCGCAGGTCTATCTGAGCAGCTATGGCCAGTTGCCCGTCGATCTCCAGGGCATGACCGGTTTCACACTCCACTGGCTGGGACTGAGTTTTCCAATGAACAAGGTCCCCGGGCAGGCCGCATCATGAAAGCGAAACCGCTGCAGCTCGATTTTCACAAGCAGGCCAGGGCCTTTCCGTGGCTTGGCATTGTGTTGCTGCTGAGCGGTGGATTGGCACTGGTCTGGCAGGCCGACATGCAGGAAGGTATCGACCTTCGCAAGGACCAAGTCGAGAGGCGCGCGGAAAACGTTTCGGAACGCGGCAGAGCGCTGGACGCCAAGGACAGCCGCGTCACTTCAACAGAACCGGCATCGGCCGAGTTCGCTGCCATCGTGTCCCAGCAGATGAAGGCGCCCACGGAAGGTCTGCGTTT
This sequence comes from Variovorax humicola, assembly GCF_037889915.1. Classification (NCBI taxonomy): domain Bacteria; kingdom Pseudomonadati; phylum Pseudomonadota; class Betaproteobacteria; order Burkholderiales; family Comamonadaceae; genus Variovorax; species Variovorax humicola. The sequence continues at coordinate 162,459 of NZ_JBBKZV010000001.1, forward strand.
GCTCGAAAAAACCTGGATCAAGGACATTGCGTATCTACGCATCGACGTGGAGACCATCGAGCGGCTGGTCAAGATCGACTTCGAAGCGCGTGATCGCGAAACGGTCCTTGCGTTGGTCGACGGGATCTCGAAGGAATCATTGGTGGAGCGCGTCACGCTGCTCCGACAGACCGCCAAGCAGGGCGATCCATTCCAGCCCACGCAGGCCCAGGTGGAGTTCTGGTGGAAGGACGCGCCCCGATGAAGCTTCTCCCCACCACGCCGATGCTGACCTGGTGGCTGTCGCGACTGCCCGCTCAGGTTGGGCTCTACGGTGCGGTGGGCATGGTCATGTTGGCACTGGCACTGGTGTCGCTTTTTCAAAGGCAAATGCCTCTCGAGCGCGATCTCGATGACCGCGAAGTCGAACTGGATGAAAAAGAAAGGGTGCTGGAAATGCGGGCCGAAGAACTGGCCGCACCGGCAGAGGGCGGCGTGCCGGTTGTCGGCAATGCGGTACGCGCGGATGAAACCTACACGACCTTCGTGCGTGAAGGGATTCGCCTGGCAACGGCGAACAAGCTGCGGGGCTCGCAGATCGAATACCGAACGCTGTCAGAGGCCGGTGGGCGCCTGGTTCGCTATGGCTTGCAGTTCCCGCTGACTGGCACCTACCCCGACATGCGGAATTTCATCATCCAGATCAGCGGGATTCCTGGCGTAAGGGTGGAAAGCACCGTCTTCAGCCGTTCACAGATCAATGAAACGGAAGTCTCCGCGCAGGTGCAGTTGAGTTACCTGACCGAGGTCAAGCGGCCATGAAGATGTCCCGGCCAATTCTCATCCTGGCTGTGTTGACCGTGCTGGCGGTGCTCTACCTTTTCTGGCGCGACCACAACGCAGAGAAGCCTGCCCGGGTCTCGGCTCGCCGCCAGGTGGCGACTTCAATCGTGCCGGTCATGGGGCCGGCCATCGCGGAGGCTGTCGAAGGTGCCGCGCAGGCCCCAGCCGCGACGAATCTCTTTGGTGCGCAGACCTGGGCGCCGCCACCTCCGCCACCGCCTACACCGGAGCAATTGGCTGAGGAGGCTCGAAAGAATCCCCCTCGCGCGCCTCCGCTGCCCTTTGCGATCGTGTCGACCTGGCGCGAATCCGGAACCACGTACATCGGAATGTCAGCCAACGGACAGGACGTGATCGTCTGTCGAAGCTGTTCGCTGCCTGGCAGCATTCGGCAAGGCCAAACCCTGCTCGGCATATATCGGCTCGACAGTGTCACGGACCGGACCCTGGTGTTTACTTTCTTACCGTTGAAGCAAAAGCAGGAACTGCCACTAGGGGAAATTCCGTGAACCAGAAATTGCAGGCGGCGGTGTGGATCTCCATCCTGTTGGCGGGTTGTTCCAACTATGGCATGAAGACGACCAGCGACTGGGCCCAGGCGCAGGTCAGCCCGCAGGAGGCGCTCGTCAAGTTGCGCGATGACCTGAGCATCCACCCCCTGGATGTGGACAAGCGCACGGCCTACAACATGCTGCTGCGCAACTACATGGGCCAACTGCTGGACGAGGCTGCGGCATTCTTGCAGTCGGGAGACGTCGCCAACGCAACACTGCGCTACGAGCAGGTCCTGTATTGGGATTCCGGCAATGCCCGTGCGCTGGAGGGACTTCGCCTGGCAAGCATGGACCGGCGTCATGAAATGATGAACCGCTTTGCGGAGAGTGTTCAGAATCCCCGGCCGGAAGATGCGCTCAAGGTCTTGCGCGACCTGCTCAACGAGAACCCGCGCAACGTCGTAGCCATTCAACTCAAGACGACCATCGAAGGCAGGTTGACCCGCGAAATCAATCTACGGCCATCGCTCGGTACGGAAATGAAAAGGACGGTCGCCCTTCAGTTCCGGGACATGCCCCTCGTTGGAATGGTCGATCTGATTTCCCAGATCACCGGCGTCAACTTCATCTTTGACCGCGATGTGCAGAAGCAGGCGCCCACGACCATCTTTGCGCGCGGCACGACGGCGGAAGATGCGTTGAATCTCATCTTGCTGACGAACCAGCTGGACAAGAAAGTACTGAATGAAAACACGATCCTGATCTACCCGAGGCGCCCCGACAAGGACCGCGACTACAAGGACCTGGTCATGCGCACGTTCTACCTGAACAACGCCGACCCCAAGCAGGTTCTGGCAATGCTCAAGCAAATGGTCAAGACCAAGGACGTGTACATCGACGAGCGCCTGGGCATGCTGGTCATGCGCGATTCGCCTGACGTGATCGCAGTGGCGGAACGCCTCATCCTGGCGCAGGACCTGCCTCAGTCCGAAGTTCAGTTCGACGCCCAGATTCTCGAAGTCAATGGCTCCGACATTTTCAACCTCGGCGTCCGCTATCCGGGCAACGTCGGGTTCACTGTCGCGGGTAGTTCGGCCAACGGATTGCTGACGCCGGGCGTCATCACGCTGAGCCAATTGAACCAGATCAACAAGGGCAACGTCCTGGTCAACCTGGGCGACCCGACCATCTCGTTGAATGCCCTGCACAGCACGACCGTCGGGAACATTCTGGCGAGCCCCAACATTCGTGTGAAGAACCGGGAAAAAGCCAAGATCATGATTGGCGACCGCCTGCCGGTGGTCACGACGACCAATGCCAATGGCGTGGTCAGCGAGACCATCAACTACCAGGACGTGGGCTTGACGCTGAATGTGGAGCCTTCCATCGGGCAAGACGGAAACGTCGGCATCAAGGTGCAGTTGGAGGTGTCCAACGTAACCAGCACGTTGAGAACCCAGACGGGCCTGATCGCCTATCAGATTGGCACGCGCCGTGCCGAGACCAACATGAACGTCAATGACGGGCAGACCCAGGTTCTGGCAGGCCTGCTGACTCGCACGACCCAGCGCAACAGCGATGCGATTCCAGGGTTCGGCGATCTGCCTGTGCTCGATCGCATCTTCGGCACCAAGGGCGAAACGGCCAAGAAGACGGAACTGGTGCTGCTGATCACGCCCCGCATCTTGCGCAACACGCCAATTCCCGGGTCCGACATCACCAATTTCGCAAGCGGCACGGAAGGCAGCGTGACGATCACACCCACGGTTCTGCGCACCACGGGCCGCCTGGCCGTGAGCGGGCCGGCAGGCGCGCCGGGCCAGCCCCCTCCGCCCCCGCTCCCTCCAACGGCCCCATCGCTTCCCGAGCCGCTTTCACGCACAAGGTGACCATGCGCAGCACGGGTACATCGCTGAAGCCAGGCAAGCGCGCCATGCGCAAGGCCGCCGGGTTTACGCTGATCGAACTGATCGTCACGTTGACGATCCTGGCGCTGCTGGCGACCGTCGCATTGCCCATGACGCAGATCGCTGCCGTTCGCAGCGACGAGCAGGATCTGCGCCGCGCTGTCTTCCAGATTCGCGCGGGCATCGATGCCTACAAGAAGGCGTATGACGATGGCAAGTTGCAAAAAGCAGTCGATGCGACTGGCTATCCGCCGTCGCTGAGCGTTCTGGTCGATGGTGTTCGCGACGTCACGGACCAGACGGGGCGACGAATGTTTTTTCTGCGTCGCATTCCTCGCGATCCATTTTGCGACTGCCCCAGTCGCAGCAACGAACAGACCTGGGGGCTGCGCAGCTACGCAAGTCCGCCCGATGCGCCGCAGGAAGGCCGCGATGTCTATGACGTCTACTCTTTGTCCAAGAGAACGGCGGTGGACGGTACCCACTATGCGGACTGGTAGTTGCCCATGAAATCCAGCCGGCGCCAGCGCGCCTTTACCTTGATCGAGTTGCTGGTCGTTCTGGCGATCATGGCGACCCTGCTGACGTTGGTCGTTCCGCGGTATTTCCAGCATACCGATCGCGCCGCTGAAACCGTGCTCAAACACAACCTCGTGGCGATGCGCGATTCGATCGACAAGTTCTATGCCGACAACAAGCGGTATCCGGCCAAGCTGGATGAACTGGTGTCAAAGCGATATTTGCGCGACGTGCCGACGGATCCGGTCGTGGGCACGCGCGATTGGGTCATCAGCGCGCCACCCGAAGGTGGAACGGGCGTGTTTGATGTCAAGAGCTCCTCCAAGGACAAAGACCATGATGGCAAGCCGTTCGCGGACTATTAGGGCAAGCGCCCAACGCGGCTTTGCCTACATGTGGGTGCTGCTGGCCATCGCGGCGATGGGCGTCTATCTGACGCAGGTGGGAAAGCTGTGGGGAACGGAAGTTGCGCGCGCCAACGAAGAAATTCTTTTGCAGCAAGGCGACGAGATCCGCAATGCCATCAAAGGCTACGTCGAAGCCGGTGGTGCTGGATCCATGCAGTTTCCACGCACCCTCAACGATCTGGTGCGCGATCCGCGCGTGCCTTATGAGCGCCGATTCTTGCGCAAACCCTACAGAGACCCGATGTCCGGGCGAGACTGGGCATTCATCGGTGCGCCAGGCGGCGGGTTCATGGGTGTGTACAGCAACGCCAGAGGCGCGCCATTCAAGGTCGACAATTTCCCCCAAATCTATAGCTCCTTCATGGGACAGACGAGCTACGAGGGATGGAGGTTTGCGCACTACCCCACCATGGGAGGCGGCTGGCGCCGGTGATTCAGCCGTGTAGCGCCAAGCTGCGAGTTTTTATCTGGAGCGGACGTCAATGGACATCACGAGAGATTTGTTGCCGACCTGGCGCGACTGGATTGTGGAGAACCTTCAGCGTGGTTGCGCGCCCGACTCGTTGATCGAGGCGATGCGCGAATCAGACTTCGATGCGCCCCATGCTTCGGCGCTCGTGCATGAGTTTCGGCAAAGGCTCGAGTCGGGCGAAATCAGCAAGCGACATGGCGTGCAATCCTTGGTGCCTGCACGTACCGCATTCGAATATGGAGTGCCGCGCCTTCCTGGCGGAAACACCATTGAAACCGAGGATGGCGGCGTCTGTGTGGCCATGCGAATCGCCCGTCCGGTGGTTGCCGTGCTCAACGGCGTTCTGTCCGCGGCTGAATGTGATGCATTGATCAACCTTTCTCGTGCGCGCCTCGAGCGTTCGACGATCGTGGATCCTGGGACTGGTGAACATGGCGTCATCAAGGAGCGCACCAGCGAAGGCACTTTCTTCATGCCTGCGGAGAATGAGCTCGTCTCGGCGCTGGACCGGCGCATCGCGCAGATCATGAACTGCCCACTCGAAAACGGAGAGGGATTGCAGATCCTGCATTACGGCGTCGGCGCCCAGTACACCCCTCATTTCGACTACTTTCCGCCGGATCAGACGGGGAGCACAGTTCATCTGGCACGTGGCGGCCAGAGGGTGTCCACATTGATCATCTACCTGAACGAGGTCACACAGGGCGGGGGCACCATTTTTCCGGAGCTGAACCTCACCGTCGTGCCGAAGAAGGGATCGGCGGTCTATTTCGAGTACTTGAACGATCGGGGGCAGGTCGATCCGATGACTCTTCATGGTGGTGCTCCGGTGATTCAAGGGGAGAAGTGGATTGCAACCAAGTGGATGCGGGTTGGCCGGTTCGAATGAATCCACGGTTGCGCAAACCAAGCGCGACGTCCCCCTTGTGAAAGCAGCTATTTGCGCCGCGCTGATGGCCACGTCGTTCTGCCTGAATGCGCAGACACGCCTGACTCACGATGACGCCGAGCAGGCAAGCGATGTCTCGTGCCTGCCTGAAAAGGACGGATTGCTCGCATGCACGGTCCTGCCGCAACCGCCACTTCCCATTCGCAATGACCCGTCTATCCAGCCACTCTTGGGTGCCCCGCCGGCCGGAGAGCGTTATTCGATGGTCACCATCGATCGGCCCAATGTGCCGTCCTTTGACGCGATTCCGCCGACCCTGCCGGGGGACTCCCTCGAGATCGGCTGGGACTTGAACTACGGACTTCCGGTGACGGACTGGGAAGTCTGGGACAACGGCCAGCTGCGCTACCGGGGGCGTCAGTTCACGGTGCGCCCGATCGCGCCGCCACCCAGTGCGCTGGAAGGCCCAGCATTCAGTGCGGCCGTGATGTCGATGCAAAGCGGCCAATACCAGCTCAGGGCGCTGTCGCCGGGCAGGCATGAGTTGGACATCAACCTGTGCATCGTCAGTGATCGGAGCGAGCGGCTGTGTGTCAAGCACGAAGCGGTGACCTGGGTGGGCGGGCAGCAGGACGTGGCCACGCCCGGCAAGCCGCAGGTGGACTGGTTGCCTTCGGTCATCACGGGCGAGCCGCTGGAATTGAGATGGAACCTGTGGTGGGGTGGCCTGGGGCAGTACTGGCGATTGCTGGACAACGACCGCGCAATTTTCGAATCGCGCAAATTCGCGGCTTCCGACCGTGCAATCCAGGCCGGGAGCGTGCGCATCGACTCACCCAGCCTGAATGCGCACAGCCTGCGCGTCGAACTGTGCAATGCGATCTCATGTTCGCAAAGCGCTCCCACCGTGGTGAATGTGGTGGCAGCTGCGGCGCAGGCGCCGGCTGTCACGCTGCACGCCAGCATGACGGCGCAAAGCGAATGGCTCATTCGGTGGCGCCTGCCCCATGTCGCTGGAACAAGTCCACCAGACAGGTGGCGACTGCGCAATCCTGCGTCCGGACAGGCTCTCCTGGAGAAGCAGGGTGTCAGTCAATGCCCGGCGGTCAGCAGCGACGATCAGGCGGAGGTGTTCTCCGGCTACTGCGGCAGCGCGCTTTTGCCCTTGAGCAACGCGCCGTTGTCCGCGACAGTTCAGGTCTGTGCGGGCGCGCAATGCCTTGAAAGTGCTGCGCTTGTCCTGCACGCTTCAACGTCGAAAGGACGCTGAAACGGGTGATGGTCCTTCGGTGTCCGAGAACCGGTGCCGAGATTGGGACGCCTTCGGCCGGCGCAACTTGCATGAGTCCGGCATGCGTCCGGCCGGCAGATTGCGCGGGTTGAGTCTTGCAGGTCCAGTGTGTGGTCTAACGTGCGGCCTGGCGGCCGGCTTCCTTCAAGAGCTTCGTGTAGTGCGTCAGCTCGGCCACCTGGTACTCGTCCGCGGCTGCCTGCGTGGCAAAGGGCTGGAGTACGGTCCGCCCTTCATTCTCGAGCCTGGAACGCACCTCCGGCTGGCGCAGCGCGTGGCCCACCGCGGCACGCAGGCGATCGACCATTTCCACTGGTACATCCTTTCGCACCAGGTAGCCGGCGCCGATCGAATACTCGAAGTCCGGCAGCAGCTTGCTCGCGTCGATCTTCGGAACGTTCTTGAGCGTGGGCGACAGGTTGCGCGAGAAGCTGGTCAGGATCTTCAGGCGACCCTGCCGGGCCATGCCTTCCATGATGACCTGGAAGGGCAGGATGGCGAAGTCCACCTGGCCGCCGGCCACGTCCTGAACTGCCGGGGCCGAGCCTTTGTAGGGCACGTGCAGCAAGTCCGCGCCGGTGCGCTTGGCCATCGCATCGCCCATGAGGTGATAGAGCGAATCGATGCCCACGGTCGCGTAACTGAGCGGGGCCTTGTTCTTGCGCGAAAGCTCGATGAGTTCGTCCAGGTTCTTCGCCTCGAGGCCGTTGCGTGCCAGGAGGACGATCGTGGCCTCGGTGGTCGGCTGCACGTACTTGAAGTCGGTCGGCTTGTACCTGGCCGACGGGTTGAGCAGGGGCGCCAGGATCACTTCGTTGGGCGAGCCGTGCAGGAACGTGTAGCCGTCCGCGGGCGCCGAGAGCACCTTGTTGGCGCCCAGCAGGCCGGTGCCGCCGCTGATGTTGTCGACGATGACTGGCTGCGTCACGTCCTTGCCGATCGCCTCGGCGAAGATGCGCGCAGCCGCGTCGCTCGGGCCGCCGGCGGGGTACGGCACCACCAGCGACAAGGGCCTGTTCGGATAAGGCCCCGACTGCGCCCTGCCGGTCGACGTGACGGCTGCGGCCGCGGCAGCCGTGATGAGAGAACGCCTCGAAAGCAACATGGACATGTGTCTCCTTTTTGAAATGAATGCGGATTCGCCGCCTGAAGCGGCGGTTCAGGCCAGGACGGCTTGCGCCAAACGGATCCAGTAGGCGGCGCCCAGGGGCAGGGCCTCGTCGTTGAAGTCGTAGCCGGGGTTGTGGACCATGCAACCGCCGTCCTTGCCCACGCCGTTGCCCAGGCGCACGTAAGCGCCGGGCACCACCTGCAGCATGTAGGCGAAGTCCTCGCTGCCCATGGTGGGCTCGCGCTCCAGGACCTGTTCCGTGCCCAGCAGGCCGATCGCGACCTGGCGCGCCAGCTCGGTGTTGTCGGGCCGATTGACCAAGACCGGATAGCGTTGGTCGTACTCGACGCTGCTGCTCAGGCCGTAGCTCTGGGCTTGCGCCTCCACGAAGACCCGGATGCGGCGCTCGAGTTGCGTCCGCACCGAAGGCTCCAGGCAGCGCACCCCGAGCTTGAGAATGGCGCGCTCCGGCACGATGTTGAAGACCTCGCCGCATTGCACGGAGCCCACCGTGACGACGGCGGCGCGCTGCGCATCGACTTCCCGCGAGACCAGGCTCTGCAGGCCCAGCACGATGCTGGCCGCGCATTGCATCGGATCGACACCGTGATGCGGCATGGCACCGTGCGCGCCCACGCCCTGCAACTCGATCGTGACGCGGTCGAAGGAGGCCATGATCGCGCCGGCGCTCATCGCCATCTGGCCGACCGGCAGGCCCGGCGTGTTGTGCAGCGCGTAGATGCCGTCGCAGGGGTACTTGTCGAAGAGACCGTCTTCGATCATGCGCAGGGCGCCGCCTTCGTTCTCTTCGGCGGGCTGGAACACGAGGTTGAGCGTGCCGTTGAAGCGGCCGTGCTCGGCCAGGTACTTCGCCGCGCACAGCAGGATCGCGGTATGTCCGTCGTGGCCGCAGGCATGCATCTTTCCGTGCACGGTGCTGGCGTAGGGCAGGCCGGTGCGCTCGACGATGGGCAATGCGTCCATGTCGGCGCGGATGCCCAGGCGCGCCGGCCCGTCACCGCGGCGCAACTGTCCGACCACGCCGGTCCCGCCGATGCCGCGCTCGACCTTGTAGCCCCATTCGGCCAGCTTGCGCGCGACCAGTTCGCTGGTGCGCGTTTCCTCGAAGGCGAGTTCCGGATGGGCATGGATCTGCCGGCGGATCTCCACCATCTCCGGCGCGATGCGCCGGATGTCGGCGAGCAGTTCTTCCGAGTTCATGGTGGGCAAGGTGATCGACATGCGCCGGAATTCTCGTCAGCCATGCGGGCGCGAACAATGCCGCGCGCTGGGGAGAATCGTTGCCCAAATCGCAACACTCCCGCAGCGTTCGCCGTGCGGCTACAGCGCGCCGGGAATGCCCTGCAGCAGGTGCGCCAGCAAGGCGTTGGCCGCCGGCGAAAGATGGCGGCCGGCATGGGTCATCACATGCATGTGGCCGCGGTTGAGGATGGGATTGGCCATCGGCAGCGCGACCACGTCCGGCATGTGGATGCGCGCGGCGAACGGCGCGCTGGCGGTGGTCAGCGCGTAGCCCAGGCCTGCATTCGCGAATTGCCACAGCACCTTGAACGAGGAGGCAATGAGCACGTTGTGCAGTTGCACCTGCTCGCTGATCTCCGCGGCGCGCACATGCTGGCGCACGCCGAAGGACTCCAGCATGGCGGCGCCCGGATACGCCAGCAGGTCACTGAGCAGCAGCGGCCGGTCGATGTGCGTGAGCGGATGGGAGCGGTGGACGATGGCCTGGATCGGCGTCGATGCGGTGAGATGGTGCGAGCGCAGCCGCACGTCCGGCGGCGGCTGGAAGACCACGCCGATCTGCACCTTGTCCTCCAGCAGCAGTGCGACGCTCTCGGCCGTGCTGGCAACGTTCAGCGTCAGGGTGACCTGCGGATGCGCGCGCAAGTAGTCGGCGACCAGCGGATCGAAGAAAAGATCCAACATGCCTTCGCCCAGCACCAGGTCGACATGGCCGCGACTGGCATTGCGCAGGTTGTCGATCTCGGCGAAGAAGGTGGCCTGCACGTCGAGCTGCCGCCGTGCGTAGGTGGCCAGCAGCAGGCCGGCATCGGTCGGCACCACGCCGCGGCCGCGGCGCTCGAGCAGGACCATGCCGCATTCCTTCTCCAGCTGCGACGCCGCCCGGCTCACGGCCGATGCCTCCACCCCCAGTTGTTCCGCAGCCGCGCGCACCGAGCCGCTGGCGACCACCTGCCGGAAGTAGTGCACGCGGCGCCAGTCGAGCGGCTCCGGCACACCGCGTGGCGCGGGAGAGGGCGGGCCCTTGATGCTCACCTCCACGGGCCTCGCCCTGGTTCGAGACTTGTTCGAGATCGGGCAGCGCGCAGCTGCGGCTGAAGTCGCCCTCGGTTGGCCCGTAGAAGGGGAAGTAGGCGAACCAGGCCTTGCCCGCCAGAAACTCGATCTTGCTGCCGTCGAATCAGCGGTCGTTCCCGTCCTTGTAGGCGCCCAGGCAGGCGGAGCCCACGCCGGGCGTGGTGCGCATCACCATGCCCGCGATATTGCCCACCGGCATCTCGATGACCACTGGCGACGGCGGCTGCCTGCACTGCAGCCGCCGGTCGGGTCGCAAGGTGGAGGGGATGGTTCATGGCGCGTCTCTTCGTCGAACGAGTATCGCAGCCGTGGCCCGTGTTGCGGCTTGGTCGGCCGGCGCTGGCCAGGTCAGCGAAATGCGCCGTCCGACTCGGGGCACGGGCGTCTCGAAGGTATCCCCCTCTTTCTGCGTGGTGCGAACGCGGGCACAGTCGTGTTCTCATTGCCAGAATCGCAAATCCGCCGCCGCCCTCCTGGCTGCGCCGAACCCGCATGACAAACGACCTGCTTCTCTCCCGACCCCACCTCGACTTCCCGCTCTTCGACACGGGGGAGGCCTGATCAGATGGACACGCCCTTGCGCCACCGCCGCGCCGCCTATCGGCACTTCCACGACATCACGACGCGCTGGATGGACAACGACGCCTATGCCCACGTCAACAACGTCGTCTACTACAGCTGGTTCGACACGGTGGTCAACGCCTACCTGCTGGAGCGGCGGGTGCTCGATTTCAAGGCCAGCCCCGCTGTCGGGCTCGTGGTCGAAAGCGGCTGCAAGTACTTCGCTTCGATCGCCTTCCCGGACATCGTGCGCGCCGGGCTGCGCGTTGCGCACATCGGGCGATCCAGCGTGCGCTACGAGGTGGGAGTGTTCGCGAACGACGATGACGAAGCGGCCGCGCAAGGCCATTTCGTGCATGTCTACGTCGATCGCCTCACGCGCCGACCGATGGCCCTGCCAACCGATCTGCATGAAGCGGTCGCGGCCATCGCCGTGCAGTGACCGTGCCGCGGCGGTCGACGCAACCGTGGTTCACGCCCGCCGATACCACGCCCGCCCGTCGGCATCCAGTTCCTTGAAAGCGCGTCCTGCGTGCACGAGGTAGTTGAGGCAAGCGATGCCTTCGCCCGTCGCCATGCCGAACACGGGCATCTGGCTTTCGTCGATAGGTCGGCCGAAGAGCGTGGTGAAGACGTCCACCGCGCGCTGGGGCGACACGAGGGTCGCCTCGAGCTTGTCGAGCGCACGGTGTTGCGACGACGCCAGGTAGTCGAGGCGCGCATGCAGCCCGTGGAAGCATTCGTTGTGCGCGGGCAGCACAAGGACGTCGTCGGGCACTTCCCGGCGGATCTTCGCGAGCGACGCAAGCCAGTCGGCCATCGGATTGGCGTTGGGTTCCGTCGGAATGACGGACACGTTGGACGAGATGCGCGGCAGCACCTGGTCGCCCGAGATGAACAACTTGAGCGCCGGGCAATAGAGGCATGCGTGCTCGGGCGAATGCCCATTGCCGGTGACGACACGCCAGACGTTGCCGTTGATGCGCAATTCCATCCCGTCGCTCAGGCGTTCGAACGCGTCGGGCAGCGTGTGGATCTGGTGGCCGAACCTGCCGAACCGCGCACGATACGACTCGATGGCGTGCTCGCTCCAGCCCGCCTCGCGGTAGAACGCCAGCGCTTCGGGTGGCGCCTCGCGTCCGCTGTCCGATGACATCACGCGGCAGGTGAGGTATTCGAGCCGCGTCATCCACAGGCGCGCACCGAGCTTGCGCGTGAGCCAGCCCGCCATGCCGATGTGGTCAGGGTGCATGTGCGTGACGACGATCCGCTTCAGCGCGCCGCGCTCCGGATGGTTGGCAAACAGCTCGCGCCAGACGGCGGCTGTCTCATCGTCGCGGATGCCCGTGTCCACCAGCGTCCAGCCGTCGCCGTCGTCCAGCGCCCACAGGTTGATGTGGTCCAGTTTGAAGGGCAGCGGCATGCGGATCCAGCGCACGCCCGGCGCCACTTCGATCACGCTGCCGCGTTCGGGCGCGGACTTGAAGGGATATTTCAGGACGGGCTTTTCATCGCTTGAGACGGTCGCGTTCATGGGTTCTCCGTGGGATCGGGATCGAGTTTCTCAAAACAATCCCGATGCGGGTGACCCATGGCCCAAAAGGGCGATCGGTGCTTCGATGCGCCGTCGCGACGCCGCCTCACCGGCGTCGCGTGTCTTCCATCAGCGGCTCGGCGCCGGCGCCGGGACCGGCGTCACGGTCTCCCTGACAACACCGCCGCCCATCACGCTGCCACTGGTCGTCGTGGTGCCGCTGGCGCCACTGCCGGTGCCGCGCACGCGTGCCTCGCAGTCGGCACGCTCATCGGCAGGCAGCGCCTGGCATCGTGCCGACGCATTCACGTCGGCGGTTGCGCCGGGTTGCGTCAGGCCGCCACGGGCCGCCTCCTGGCGTGCTGCACCGGCCTCCCGGCGACAGGCCGCCGGGTCCTGGCGTGGATCGCAACCCGCGCCCGTGGTCGACTGCGACCACGCGGCGCCGCAAGTCGCGAGGCCCGCAACCGCCAACAACAGGGAACCGGCCGATGCGCGAAAAGTTTTCACCTGAATCTCCTTGTGTGCGGATGCAGCATGCCTCCGTCCTCATGACGGGCTGTAGGCACAAGCCGCTTCTTCGGCGAAGGGTTCGGCATGTCGCTACAGCGTCTCGCGCGGCTCGAATCCTTCCAACATCTTCGCCGGCCCAGGCGCCTCCATCACTTCCACGCGGTCGACGCGTGCGTCCGGCGGACCGCGCCGAGCCCAGGCAATCAGTGCATTCACGGCAGCAGCGTCGCCAGAGGCGAAGGCCTCCACCGTGCCGTCGCGCCGATTGCGCACCCACCCGCGCACGCCCAGTTGCTCGGCGGCCTGGACCATGGACCAGCGATAACCCACGCCCTGAACCTGGCCGTGGACGCTGAGTTGCTTGTGAATGGCTGCCATGCGCCGCTCCTATGAAAGCGCAGCGTCTATCGTACGCGTCAAGTCCGGCGATGGCTTCGAACCGATAACGCCGGCCAGCGCCGCCGATCAGGACGCGGCGCGATCGACAGATCTTGATCATGGGATTGACTCCCAACGCGGCCAACCAGCGAACGGCTCGGCGGCAACGCCCGCAGACAAGTCGGGCTCAGTCGTCGTAGCCTCGATAACGGGTGCCGCTGCGCGCTGCTGTGATCACGAGTGCGGTCAGCAGTGAACTCGCAATCGACGCGATCCAGACGGCCTTGACAGGTTCGTCGGCGATGAGCTTCGAGCAGTACTCGCCGGTGCGACTGAACTGCGTTCTCCAGTCGATGATCTTCCTGCCGGTTGCGTTGACGGCGTCCTTCGCATACGCGCGTCCCGTCTCGGCCGCATCGTCCGACACCTTCCTGGCCTGGTGCGCGATGCCTGCGGCCTTGGCCAGGGCATCGCGTCCCAGCGCCTTTGCGTCGTGCCCCGCTGCCTCCAACGAGGTGAATGCTTCGCGCCCGATCGCCGCGGCGTCGCTCGTGACTCCCTGCGCTGCGTCAACGGCATCTCGGCCGGTTTGCCTTGCATCCTCTGCAAGCTGTTCGGGGGATTTGGTGTAGTCGTGTTCCATGTCGATTCCTTTTGAGGTTGCCAATCGGGGTCGCCTATCGCCGCCAAACCCGTAATCTCGCGCCCCCGCAAACATGGGGCGTGTGAGACTGCAGCAGCGACCGGCGTAGGCGGGGACCGGACCTGGTTGCACATCTTGCCGGCTTGCGGCGAACTCGGCGAGCCCAGACTCGCTTTTTCCCTCTCGACATTGGGCCATGTAGGAGAAACGCCTGTTTCGGCGTCTCTGGTTCAATCCCGGCATGCGGATTGCGTGCGGTGCGGCAATGAACGTGTCCGCGGTTGCGGTCGCCCGGATACGTGCACCGTTGTCTCCTCCACCTTCTTGGTGGCCTTGTCCCCGGGGCCTTGTGCCTCGGGGACTTCTTTTTTGCCAAGTGGGAATGCAGGCCGCGCCCGTGTCGGACAACCCCGATAGTGAAAAGCTCCTTCATCACGCAGAATCAAGCATCCAGGAACAGCCTGACGCCCCCTTCCCGCGCATCGGCAATAACGAGTCACCATGGACGCCCCATCGAAGCCAGACGGCGAGGAATCGAGCGTGGCGCTTCCCAGCGAACATCGCTTCCAACTGCTGGTCAATGCGATCAAGGACTATGCGATCTACCTGCTGGATGCGCAGGGACGCGTCAGCAGCTGGAACACAGGTGCGGAGCGCCTCAAGGGCTATACAGCCGAGGAGATCGTCGGCGAGCACTTCTCTCGTTTCTATACGCCCGAGGACATCGAAACCGGACTTCCCGCGCGCGCCTTGAGGCTTGCCCGCGAGCAGGGAAAGTTCGAGGCAGAGGGTTGGCGGGTCCGCAAGGATGGCACGCGGTTCTGGACCAGCGTGCATATCGAGCCTGTCCTGGGGGAAGGCGGCGAGTTGATCGGATATGCAAAGATCACGCGCGATCTGTCGCAGGCAAGGTATTCCGAACAGGCGCTCTATGCGAGCGAGCAAAGGTTTCGCCTTCTCGTCGAAGGTGTGCGCGACTACGCCATCTACCTGCTCGATCCCGCTGGTCGGGTGACCAACTGGAACGCCGGCGCGCAATTGATCAAGGGCTATACCGCGCACGAAATCCTGGGCCAGCATTTTTCACGCTTCTACACGCAGGAGGACCAGCGCAACGGCGTACCCGCCCGGGCATTGCAAACGGCGCTGGCCGAAAAGCGTTATGAAGCCGAGGCCTGGCGCGTGCGCAAGGATGGATCGCGTTTCTGGGCCAACGTCGTGATCGACGCCATATTCGACGAGGCAGGCCAGCATGTCGGCTTTGCCAAGATCACGCGGGACTTCACCGAGCGCAAGAAGGTGCAAGAGGAGATTGACCGTGCGCGCGAGGCACTCGCACATGCGCAGAAGCTCGAAGCCGTCGGCAGGCTTACCGGAGGCGTTGCGCATGACTTCAACAACTTTCTGACGATCATCCGTTCCTCTGTGGAACTGCTTCGAAGAAGTGGCGCCGATGAAGAACGCCGCGAGCGATACATCCGTGCGATCGCGGAAACGGCGGATCGCGCCGCGCTCTTGACGAAGCAGCTTCTTGCTTTCGCACGGCAGCAGCCGCTGCGACCGGAGGCTTTCGGAATTGCCCAGCGCGTGCGCGCGATGGAGCAGGTCGTCGAGACGATGTTGGGATCTGCGGTGAAAGTGGAGTTCGACGTGGGCGCGCCGCTCGACGCTGCCCTGGCCGACCCCACCCAGTTCGACACGGCCCTGTTGAACATCGTCATCAATGCGAAAGACGCCATGCCCACGGGCGGAAGACTGAAGATCACCGTGCGCAGCGTGGAAGAAGTGCCCGCGGTCCGGCGCCATGCACCTGTCAAGGGCGCCTTCGTGGCCATTTCGATAGAGGACAGCGGCTCCGGGATCGAGCCGCTCACGCTCAGCCGGATCTTCGAGCCCTTTTTCACGACCAAGCCCGCGACCAAGGGCACGGGGCTTGGCTTGAGCCAGGTCTACGGATTCGCCAAACAGTCCGGAGGCGAGATCGACGTGCGCAGCCGCGTGGGTGAGGGCACGTGCTTCACCCTCTACCTTCCTCGGGCGGCCGGCTTTGGCGATCCCGCGGTGCAGAGCAGCACACCGGATGCGCCTCGGCAAACGCTCAAGCTCACCGTCCTCCTGGTCGAGGACAACGATGACGTCGGCCAGTTCGCCTCAGGGCTCCTGTCCGCCGTGGGCCATGCAGTCGCGCGCGCGTCGAGCGCGAAGGACGCCTTGAAGATCCTTGAGGAAGACTGCCAGAAATTCGATCTGGTGTTCTCCGACGTCGTGATGCCGGGGATGGATGGCGTCGATCTCGCAAAGGAAATACGCTCTCGATGGCCCGACCTTCCTGTCGTCTTGACGAGTGGCTACAGCCACGTCCTCGCCCTCGAGGGCAACCACGACTTCGCCCTGTTGCAAAAGCCGTACTCCATCCAGGAGCTCGAGGCGTTCCTGGATCGCGCCGTTCCGAACTCCAATCGGCGCTCAAGCCCACATGGGCACGTTGGGTGAGAAAGCGGGAAGCGGTCCGATCAAGATGCCCGTCGATGTCATTGCGCTACGGGGTGTCGCCGTTCACCCGCGGCGGTGCAATGTTGCATAGACGCGTTTGTCCGTAAGCTCGCGCGGGGGCTGCCGTGAGCACGGCAGCGCAACGGCAGCTTCTTGAGGTATTTTTCATGAACTCGTTTGCAGCACGGTCCTGGCGTCGTAGGGGTGGGTTGGGATGTGGGTGGGCGGCGGCTTGCGCCGTTGTGCTGCTGGCCGGCTGCAACTCGATGGCGCCGATCAATCCGCCGATCGAGCACGTGGACAAGGCCCGGGGCTACCGCGTCAGCAACCTGCTCAAGCACAGGAAGGCGAGGTCCAATGACATCCCGACGCTCTTCGTCCTGACTTTCTCCGGAGGTGGAACGCGCGCCGCCGCTTTCTCCTATGGCGTGCTGGAAGAACTGCGGCGGACGAATGTGCTGGTCCATGGCACGCCGCGCAATCTGCTCTCGGAGGTGGACCTGATGACGGGTGTATCGGGTGGCAGCTTCACTGCGCTGGCCTATGCCCTCTACGGCGACCGGCTCTTCTCGGAGTACGAGTCGCGCTTCCTCAAGCGCGATGTGCAAGGAGCGCTCACCTCCCGCACACTGAACCCCGCCAACTGGTTCAAGCTGGCCAGCGCGGACTACGGCCGGTCCGAGCTGGCGGCCGACTACTACGACGAGATCCTCTTTGGGGGCGCCACCTTCGACGACTTGCTCACCAAGCCGACGCCAGTGGCAGCCGTCACCGGCACCGATCTTTCGACCGGCGCGCGCTTCCAGTTCTCGCAGGACCACTTTGACCTGCTGTGCTCGGATCTCGGCAAGGTGCGGCTGGCGCGAGCGGCCGCCACCTCGTCGGCGGTGCCCGTGGTGCTTTCGCCAGTGACCTATCGAAACTATGGCGGCCACTGCGGTGCCGTCATGCCGGCGTGGGTCAGGGATGTCACCGATCCGGTCAGCCGGGCTCGCCCGTCGGGTCGGGCATTGCTGCGCTACCAGGATATGCAGGCCTTCGAGGACAGCGCGAATCGGCCGTACCTTCACGTCGTGGATGGTGGCGTCGCGGACAACCTCGGCCTGCGCGGCGTGATCGAGGCGCTCGAAGAGGTCGAGGCGAGCCAGGCCTACCAGAAGGAAATCGACTTCAGGATCATCCGGCGCATCGTCGTGATAGTCGTGAATTCCCGATCGGCGCCGGCCACCAACTGGGATCGCAGCCCCCGGGCCCCGGGCATCATCTCCCAGGCGTTGCAATCGTCGAGCGTCCCGATCGACCACTTCTCCTACGAGTCGGTAGAACTGCTGAACGACATCGCCCAGCGCTGGGCCGACGCGAGGCGCTTGGAGATTGCCGAAAAGCGCTTGGCCGGCATGTCCAGGGCGCAGGCCGAAGCCGAAGTGCCCGACCTTCGCTTCGACGCGATCGACGTGAGCTTCGATTCCATCTCCGACGCGCAGGAGCGCCGCTACTTCATGGAGCTGCCGACCAGCTTCGTGCTGTCCGAAGAAGCGGTCGACAAGCTTCGCGCGCTCGCAGGGCGGCTGCTGCGCGAGTCACCTGGATATCGTGACCTGATCGACACTGTGGAGCGCTCAACCGCACCTGCATCCGCACCTGCGCAGCGCGCGGCACGGGAGCGATAGCCCCGGAGTCGGGCGGCAGACATTCGCGATTCTTCTGGCCCAATCTTTTTCCAGATCACGAATCGGGAAAGCACAAAAAGTGCATGCTATAATCGCAAGCTGTGCGGCTGTAGCTCAGTTGGATAGAGTACTTGGCTACGAACCAAGGGGTCGTGGGTTCAATTCCTGCCAGCCGCACCACTCTTCAAAGGCCCGCAACGAAAGTTGCGGGCCTTTTCCTTTTGGAGCAGCGTTGCATCATGAGCAAAGCATTCACCAAAGAATCCGACGCCGATGAAGATGACGACGGCGCAGACGGTGGTCTACCGGCGCTTCCACCGGGCAGCAAGAACTACATCACGCCGCAGGGCTATGCACGGCTGCGCGATGAACTTCTCAACCTGATGGACGATGAGCGGCCGAAGGTGGTCGAGGCGGTGCACTGGGCAGCGAAGAACGGCGACCGCTCCGAGAACGGCGACTACCTCTATGGCAAGAAGCGGCTGCGTGAAATCGACCGGCGCATCCGCTTCCTGACCAAGCGGCTCGAGGTGGCCGAGGTAACGGATCCCTCTGTTCATCATGGCAACGATCAGGTTTTCTTTGGTGCGACGGTGGAGTACGTCGACAACTCGGGCGAAGAGCGCTGCGTCACCATCCTCGGCATCGATGAGGCCCAGAGCCAGCACGCGCAGGTGAGCTGGATTTCGCCGATCGCCCGAGCACTGCTCAAGGCGCGTGAAGGCGACGTGGTCAAACTCGTCACGCCGCGCGGCGCGCAGGAAATCGAAGTGAGGTCGGTGCGTTACCCGGCGCCTGGCGTCGTCGGGTCGACCGAATAGGGCGCCGGCACCACGCGGTTCGCGGCCAGCACCGAGGGCGTGCGCTTCACGGCGCGCAGCACCGCGTCGAGATGCGCGCGGTCTCGCACCGCGATAACGAAGCGCAGGTCGGTCGAGTCCTGCGGCGTTTCATCTGCCATCTCGACGTGCGTGATGTCGGCTTCGGCTTCGGCAAGCGTGGCGGCAACGCGCGCGAGAACGCCCTTGTCGTTGCGTACCGTGATGACCACGCCAGTCTCGAAGGTGCGGACGGGCTCCTCGGCCCATTCGACCGCGAAGAAGCGTTCGCTGTCGCGATGTCGAAGGCGCTGCCCGACGCCGCATTCATCGGTGTGCACGACCAGACCTTCGCCGTGGCCCAGGTAGCCGACGATGGAGTCGCCCGGAATGGGTCGGCAACACAACGCAAATCGCACCGACGAGTTCTCGCTGCCGTCGAGCGTGACGCCGCCTTGCGAGAGAGTCTCGTGCGCCGTGAAGCGTTCGCGCGTGAGCAGCAAGGCGTCGGGCTTCTCGCCGCCCTCGACCAGCAGGAACATGAGGCGCTTGGCAACGATGCTCGCGATGCGGCGGCCCAGGCCGATGTCGGTCATCAACTCGGAGCGTGATCGGTTGGCGGTGAAGCGCAGCAGCTTTTCCCAGATGGCCTGGTATTCGCCATCTTCCGGCGGCACCTTGTTGCGGCCTTCGGCCCGCAGCGCCTGCGCCAGCAACTTCTCGCCGAGTCCTTCGGATTCGGCGTGGGCCAATGTCTTGAGATAGTGGCGGATCTTCGAACGCGCGCGGCCGGTGCGAACGAAGCCAAGCCATGCCGGGTTCGGCGTCGACACGGGCGCCGTGATGACTTCCACCACGTCGCCGTTCTTGAGTTCGGTGCGCAGCGGCACCTGGTCGCCGTTGATGCGGGCGGCCGACGTGTGGTCGCCGATGTTGCTGTGGATGGCATAGGCAAAGTCCACCACCGTGGCACCGCGCGGCAAGGCGAGGATCTGGCTCTTGGGCGTGAACACATAGACCGCGTCGGGGAACAGGTCGACCTTGACGTGGTCCCAGAACTCGGCGGCGTCGCGCGTCTCGTCCTGGATGTCGAGCAGCGACTGCAGCCACTTGGCGCCCAACCGCTCGCGCGAGGGCGAGGAGTTGTCGGTCGCCTTGTAGAGCCAGTGTGCGGCCACGCCCGATTCGGCGACCACGTGCATGGCCTCCGTGCGCAACTGGAACTCGACGTTGACGCCCGACGGACCGACCAGCGTGGTGTGCAGCGACTGGTAGCCATTGAGCTTGGCAATCGCGATGTGATCCTTGAACTTGCCCGGCAGCGGCTTGTACAACTGGTGCAGGATACCCAGGCCGGTGTAGCAGGCGATGACGTTGGGCACGATCAGGCGAAAGCCGTAGATGTCGGTGACCTGGGCAAAGCTCAGGTGCTTCTCATCCATCTTGCGATAGATCGAATAGAGCGTCTTCTCGCGGCCGGCAATGCGCACGCCAATGCCGGCGGCGGCGAACGCGGTTTCAAGCTCGCGCTGGACCTTCTGGATCAAATCGCGGCGGCGGCCGCGGGCCTTGGCAACGGCCTTCGACAGGATGGCGTAGCGCCATGGCCGCAGGTGCCGGAACGAGAGCTCCTGCAGTTCGCGATATGTCTGGTTCAAGCCCAGCCGATGCGCGATCGGCGCGTAGATTTCGAGCGTCTCTCCCGCAATGCGCGCCCATTTTTCGCGCGGCGCGTCGTCCAGCGTGCGCATGTTGTGGGTGCGGTCGGCCAGCTTGATGAGGATCACGCGCACGTCGCGCGCCATCGCCAGCAGCATCTTGCGAAAGGACTCGGCCTGGTTCTCCTCGCGGGTGTTGAACTGCAGCTTGTCGAGCTTGGTGAGGCCGTCGACCAGTTCGGCCACCGGTGCGCCGAAGCGCTCGATCAACTCGGGCTTGGTGACGCCGCAGTCTTCGATCGCGTCGTGCAGCAGCGCCGCCATGAGGGCTTGCGCATCGAGCTTCCACTCGGCGCATTGCGCGGCGACCGCAATCGGATGGGTGATGTAGGGCTCGCCGCTGTTGCGCAACTGTCCGAGGTGGGCCTCGTCGGCGAAGCGGTAGGCGCGGCGGACCAGTTCGGTGTCTTCCGCACCGAGGTAGTCGAGCCGGGCGGTCAGGGCGGCGAAGCTCGCCGCGGCGGCGTTGAGGGCAGCCGGGCTCGGCCGAGCGGTACCCGGCGGGGTGTTTGGCTCGGGTTTGGCGACTGCGCTCATAGCCCTAACTTTAGCGTGCCATTCGAGGGCGGGTCACTGCCCACAAAAAAGGCACCGCAAGCGGTGCCTCTATGCGAGAGCGGGGCAAGAAGATCAGCCCGGCACCTTCTTCAGCATCTCGAGGCCGATCTTGCCTTCGGCGATCTCGCGCAGTGCGGTCACGCCCGGCTTGTTCTTGCTCTCGATCTTGGGTGCGTGGCCCTGGCTCAGCATGCGGGCGCGATACGTTGCGGCCAGCACGAGCTGGAAGCGGTTCGGGATCTGAAGCAGGCAGTCTTCGACGGTAATGCGGGCCATGATGAACTTTCGGTGGTCGGTGTCAGGGGATGTTCAGTGCGGCGAAGGTATCGGCCCGCGCGCGGCGCTGGGCGGAATAACGCAGCCGCTGGGCGTGAACAATGGCTTTCAGGTCGAAAAGCGCACGCTCGAATAACTCGTTGATTATAACGAAATCGAATTCCCCGGCGCGGGCCATTTCGGTTGCGGCGTTTCGCAGGCGCAATTCGATGACGTCGGGCCGGTCTTCGCCGCGGCGCTCCAGCCGTGAGCGCAGTTCCTCCCAGCTCGGGGGCAGGATGAAGATGAGCACGGCATTGGCGAAGGTCTTGCGGATCTGGATGGCGCCCTGAAAGTCGATCTCCAGGACGACATCCGCGCCTTGTGCCACGCGGTCTTCAATGGCCTTTTTCGACGTGCCATAGCGGCATCCGTGTACATGCGCCCACTCGACGAAGGCCTCGCCGGAGACCATCGCGTCGAACTCGCCGTCGGACGTGAAGAAATACTCGCGACCGTGTTTTTCCTGGCCGCGCGGGGGGCGGGTGGTGTGCGACACCGAAGGCTGCACCGCTGAATCCAACTCCATTAGCGCTTTCACGAGGCTCGACTTGCCGGCGCCGCTGGGCGCGGCCACCACAAAAATATTGCCGGGGTAATCCATCAGGCGTCGTCTTCTCTCTATTCGATGTTCTGCACTTGTTCGCGCATCTGCTCGATCAGCACCTTCATGTCGACCCCGATGCGCGTAAGTTCGAGCGCGGCAGACTTGGAGCCCAGCGTGTTGGCCTCGCGGTGGAGTTCCTGGATAAGGAAATCAAGGCGCTTGCCGATTTCGCCGCCCTTGGCGATCAGGCGCTCGATTTCGTCCAGGTGGGAGGTAAGGCGCGTGAGTTCCTCGGCCACGTCGATCCGGATGGCGAAGGCCGTGGCCTCGGTCAGTGCACGGTCCTGCGCGGCTTCAGGCAGCGTGCCGCCGACCAGGCCCATGGCGTCCTGCCAGCGTTCGAGGAAGCGGAGCCGTTGTTGCTCGACCAATTGAGGGACCAGCGGGCCGGCCTGGTTCGCGAGCTTGCGCAACTCGCCGAGATTGTCGCTGAGCATCGTGGCGAGGCGGGCGCCTTCGCGGGCACGGGCCTCCATCATGGCGGCGAGCGTCTTGCCGCTGACCTCCAGCAGGTCCGGGCCCCAGTCGCCGCGCTGGCTGCCGTCGCCGCCCGCCAACCGCAGCACATCGGCCACGCTCAGTTCACGTGCGCCGGGCAGCCAGGCCTTGATGCTGTCCTGCACGCCGTTCAGGCGCTGGAGCAGCTTGGTGGAAGGCTCGACCACGCCCGTTGCGGCACTGTTTTCGAAGTTGGCCCGCAACTCGACCTTGCCGCGCTTGAGGCTGTGGGTGAGCAGCTCGCGCAGGGCGGGTTCATGCTGGCGAAGCTCTTCCGGCAGCTTGAAGGTCAGGTCGAGAAAGCGGCTGTTGACGGAGCGGATTTCGACGCCCAGACGCCCCGCGGCTGCAGGGCGCGACTCCGCATCGGCGTGGCCTCCACCGGGGGTGTTTTGGCCACTGGCATAGCCGGTCATGCTGTAAACTGGCATTGCGCCTCACTGTGAATTTGTTTGCTCGCACCGAGGCAACGGCACAGCGTTCGCTTGTCGCACACTCGCCTTCGGGTGAAACTCCCGGATTATGTCAAAGGTCAAACCTTCGCCCCTGCTGCCCGATACGGTGATCGGCGGATACCGCGTTATTCGCCGGATCTCTGCTGGCGGCTTCGGTGTCGTCTATCTTGCGGTCGACCCTTCTGGCCAGCAGGTCGCGATCAAGGAATACCTGCCTTCCTCATTGGCGACGCGAGGGGTCGGGGAGCTGGCGCCGCAGGTGGCGCCGGAGAAGCTTTCGCTGTATCGACTCGGCCTCAAGAGCTTTTTCGAAGAGGGGCGCTCGCTCGCGCAGATCTCGCACGCTTCCGTGGTGAGCGTGCTCAATTTCTTCCGCGAGAACGAAACCGTCTACATGGTGATGAACAACCTGGAGGGTGCGACCCTGCAGGATTTCATCGTCACCGCCCGCGATCTCAAGAAGCAGAAAGTATTCAGGGAGTCGACGATCCGGTCGCTCTTCGACGAGATCCTGCGCGGCCTGCGCATCGTGCACCAGCACAAGATGCTGCACCTGGACATCAAGCCGGCCAACATCTTCGTGACCGATGACGACCGCGCGGTGATGATCGACTTCGGCGCGGCCCGGGAGGTCTTGTCGAAGGAAGGCAACTTCATTCGTCCGATGTACACGCCGGGGTTTGCGGCCCCCGAGATGTACCGGCGCGATTCGTCGATGGGCCCCTGGACCGACATCTACGCCATCGGCGCGTGCATCTACGCCTGCATGCAGGGCTATCCGCCCAACGACGCGCCACAGCGCATCGAGAAAGACCGGCTCAGCCTCTCGCTGTCGCGCCTGCGTGGCATCTACTCCGATAACCTGATCGAAGTGGTCGAGTGGTGCATGTCGCTCGACCCGTTGTCGCGGCCGCAGTCGGTGTTCGCGCTGCAGAAGGAGCTCAGCCGTGAGGGCGAGCGGCGCTACACGAAGCTCAGCGTCGGCGAGAAGGTGCGCTTGTCCATCGACAACATGCGCTCGCCCGAAAAAAAGGGGTTGCCTAAAGCCGCAGCCCCCACTACCAGACCGGCATGAAGTTCTCCGTATTCCAGGTCAGCCGCAAAGGCGGGCGTCTCAAGAACGAAGACCGCATGGGCTACTGCTATACGCGGGAGTCCGGTCTTTTCGTGTTGGCCGACGGCATGGGTGGCCACCCAGAGGGCGAGGTCGCGGCGCAGATGGCGCTGCAGACCATCGCTGCGCTCTACCAGCGCGAAGCCCGCCCGGTCGTGAAGGACGTGCGCGCGTTTCTCACTTCGTCGGCGCTGTCGGCCCATCAGCAGATCATGCGATACGCGGGCAACAAGGCGATGCTCGACACCCCCCGCACCACGCTGGTGGCGGCCGTGTTGCAAGGCACCACCGCGACCTGGGTGCATTGCGGCGACTCGCGCTTGTACGTGGTGCGCGGCGGCCAGATGCTGATGCGCACGCGCGATCATTCGCATGCCGAGCGCCCCCGCCTCGACGGGGGCACCGAGCCCGTCAATCGCAACCTGCTGCTGACCTGCCTGGGCTCGCCGTCGACACCCACGCTGGACATCTCGGCGCCGCTCACCTTGCAGCAGGGCGATCGCATCATGCTGTGTTCCGATGGCCTGTGGGGTGTGCTCGACGACGAGCAGATCGTGCGAACGCTCTCCAATCGCCCGGTGTCCGATGCGGCGCCGGAGTTGGCCGAGGCGGCCCTGCGCAACGGCGGCGCCCACAGCGACAACGTCACGCTGATCGCGCTCGAATGGGAAACTCCCGATGCGCCGGGCAAGGATCGCGGCGTGTCGACGGAAACCATCAGCGAAGGCGTATTCGCCTCGACCATCCAGGCGGGCATGCCGTCGGACGGCGAGGCCGACGACCTGGACGAAGACGCGATCGAACGGTCGATCGCCGAAATCAACGAAGCCATCCGCCGCTCGGCCGCGCGCAAGGGCTGAGCGCCACGGCGCTGCGGCGCCGCAGGTATTTTTTCAATTGCCAACCAATCAATGACTGCATTCACACGAAGCGGCGGCCGTGCCGCCGATCAATTGCGCCCGGTGCGCGTCACGCGAGGTTTCACCATCCATGCCGAGGGCTCGGTACTGATCGAGTTCGGCGACACGCGCGTGTTGTGCACCGCATCGGTCGAAGAGAAGGTGCCACCGCACAAGCGCGGCAGCGGCGAAGGCTGGGTCACGGCCGAATACGGGATGCTGCCGCGCGCCACCCACACCCGCAGCGACCGCGAAGCCGCACGCGGCAAGCAGAGCGGCCGCACGCAGGAAATCCAGCGTCTCATCGGGCGCTCGATGCGCGCCGTCTTCGACCTGAAGGCTTTGGGCGAGCGCACCATCCACCTCGACTGCGACGTGCTGCAGGCCGACGGCGGCACCCGCACCGCTGCCATCACCGGCGCTTTTGTCGCGGCGCAGGATGCGGTCAGCAAACTGCTGGCCGCGGGCACCATCCCCGCCTCGCCGATCCTCGGCCCGGTGGCCGCGATTTCGGTGGGCATCGTCCAGGGCACGCCGTTGCTGGACCTGGAATACATCGAAGACTCGGCCTGCGATACCGACATGAATGTCGTGATGACCGGCGCTGGCCATTTCGTCGAAGTGCAGGGCACGGCCGAAGGGGCAGCCTTCACCCGCGCCGAGATGGACTTGTTGCTCGGCCTGGCCGACAAGGGCATTCAGGAACTGGTCGTGCTGCAGCAGCAGGCCCTCTCCAAATAAGCTCTGCCGGCGCTCATCGCTTATGAAGCTGGTCCTTGCTTCCAACAACGCCGGCAAGCTGGCCGAACTGCAACTGTTGCTCGCGCCGCTCGACGTGGCGCTCGTGCGCCAGTCGGAACTGGGCGTGGGCGAGGCCGACGAGCCGTATCGCACCTTCGTGGAAAACGCGCTGGCCAAGGCCCGGCATGCGGCTGCTGCCACGGGGCTGCCGGCCATCGCCGACGACGCGGGCCTTTGCGTCGAGGCCTTCGGTGGGCTGCCCGGCGTGGACACCGCCTTTTACGCGACCCGGTTCGGCTACGAGAAGGGCGACGCGAACAATGTGCGCGCGCTGCTCGAACAGATGGCCGGCATCGAGGACCGCCGTGCCGCACTGGTCAGCACGCTGGTGGCGTTGCGCAGTGCCGAAGACCCGGAGCCGCTGATTGCGGTCGGGCGAGCGGCCGGGCAGATCGCGCGCGTGCCTGTCGGCGACAACGGGTTCGGATTCGATCCCGTGATGTTCCTGCCCGCGTTCGGCAAGACGTTTGCCCAACTTCCGTCCGAGATGAAGAACGCGAACAGCCACCGCGGCCAGGCCGCGCGCGCCATGCTGGCGCTGATGCGCGAGCGCTGGTTTCCATGACCAAGACGATCGTCCCCATCGCGGCTGCGCTGCAAGCCGGCGCGCCGGACGCCAACAACGTGCTGCACATGATGCGGGCCGGGCCATTGCAACTGGCCGCGCTGCCGCCGCTGTCGCTGTACGTTCACCTGCCGTGGTGCCTGCGCAAGTGCCCGTATTGCGACTTCAATTCGCACGAATGGTCTGGGGGAGGGGGCGAGTTGCCTGAGCAGCGCTACCTCGATGCGCTGATTGCCGATCTGGATGCCGCCCTACCCTTGATCTGGGGGCGGACGATCCACTCGGTGTTCATCGGCGGCGGCACGCCCAGTTTGTTCTCTCCCGAGGCAATCGACCGCCTGATCAGCGATGTGCGCGCGCGACTCAAGCTCACGCCCGACTGCGAGATCACGCTCGAGGCCAATCCGGGCACCTTCGAGCGAGACCGTTTCCGGGCCTACAGGCGCGCCGGCGTGACGCGTTTGTCTGTCGGCGTGCAAAGCTTCAATGACGAGCACCTGAAGGCGCTGGGGCGCGTTCACGACCGGGCGCAAGCCATTGCCGCGGTCGAGGAAGCGGCCAGTGCCTTCGACACCTTCAACCTCGACCTGATGTATGCGCTACCAGGGCAATCGCCCGCGCAGTTGGAGACGGACCTCGATCAGGCGCTTGCGCTGGCGCCGCCGCATCTGTCGGTGTACCACCTCACCATCGAGCCCAATACGTACTTCGCAAAGTTCCCACCCAAGATACCGGAGGACGACGAGGCCTATGCCATGCTCGACCGCATCGTCGAGCGCACGGCGGCCGCAGGGCTGGCGCGCTACGAGATATCGGCCTTTGCGCGGGAGGGCCGTCAATGTGAACACAACCTGAACTACTGGCAGTTCGGCGACTACCTGGGCATTGGCGCCGGCGCGCACAGCAAGTTGAGTTTTGCCCACCGTATCGTGCGGCAAGTGCGCTTCAGGGAGCCGCAGCGCTACATGGACCAGGCGCTGGCAGGCGTAGCGGTATCACAGAGCGACGACGTGGCGCTGGCAGAACTTCCCTTCGAGTACATGCTGAACGTCTTGCGACTGAAGGAAGGGTTCACTTTGGCGCAATATGGCGAACGGACAGGTCTCCCAATAACCGCAATTCAGCGCGGAATGGCCCAAGCAGAGCAAAATGGATTGCTTGTGCGTGATTTTCGGCGCGTTTGGCCTACAGCAAGGGGACTCGATTTCTTGAGTGACCTGCAGACCTTGTTCTTACCAGATACATGACCCACACACTGCTCGATCCCTCGACCGATCTGCCGCCGTCTGCGGAATCCATGGAACCGAAGCGGCGCGCCCGGGGACGTCCCAGCGTCGTGCAGGCCGCCGAATTGCGCGAGGCATTCCTGGATGCCGCGACGCAATCGTTCCTGGAAAAGGGCTATGCCGGCACCAGCATCGAAGCCGTCGCGCGTGATGCGGGTGTCGCCAAGATCACGATCTATCGTCAGTTCGAAAACAAGCAGGCCCTGTTCCATGAGGTGATCCACCGGGCTGTCGAGAAGGCCCGTACCGACATGCACGCGGCCTTGAAGTGCGACAAGACCAACACCGAAGAACGCTTGCTCGAGTTGATCGAAGGCATGTACCTGGGGGCGACCGAACCACGTACCTTGGGGCTGCTGCGCCTGGTGATTGCCGAGGCCACGCGTTTCCCGGAACTCGCCAAGCTGGTCTATACGGAGAACAGTTGGGTGCTCGGCCCGGTGGTCGAATATCTGGAAGAGGCGCACCGCACCGGCCAGCTGCACGTGCCCAATGCTGAACTCACGGCCGTGCAGATTTCCAACCTGGCGTTCGGCGGCGTGCGTTTTTTCATCTCCAAGCCGCTCGCCGGCCCTGCCGAGCGCCGCGAATGGGCGCAGGGCGTGCTGGACCTCGTGCTGGGTGGGTTGGCGCCGCGCCAGCCCCAAGCGGCCGGGAGTGCGCAGCCGGCGGAAGACAGCACAGTCTAGAATCCCGCCTCGCGCCCGCCAACCTGAGGCGGTGGGCGCATCTGGATCCATTGGAGAGTTGGGTGAGTGGTTTAAACCAGCAGTCTTGAAAACTGCCGACGGGCAACCGTCCGTGAGTTCGAATCTCACACTCTCCGCCGGAAAGCTAGCGTTCATGCGGGGTTGCGAAGCACTCAGGTTGAATTCCCACGATCCTTCCCATGAACGAGAGCGCATTGCATCGCTTCCCGACAGGATGCTAGTTCACTTCGGGTGGAACCGTCTTCTGGTCGTACCTCGGTTCGTATCTGCCGAGTGGAGCGCCGAGCCACGCAGGCAACTTCAGGCCACTGCCCCCTTGCCACACCCAGTAGTCGCAGCGCCTGGCGCGTCTTGGTGGGTGGCCGCCTGGCCCCCTCGCGCCACGCTCCCGCCCCTACGGGTGTCCGCCACGACACCGAAAATTTTTATCGGGCGCGCTTGAGAAATTGGAACGTTAGGGCTTTTTGCGCCGCGATGTCCGTGGACGATGCCGGCGTGCAACGCAACAATCGCGCGTGAACCCTTCAGGAGCGCAGCCCCATGACCCTTCACGAAGTCATCGACGCCCAGACATGGCGCGTCATCGGTTGGATGGCGGGACTCTGCACCACGTTGACGGTGGCAACCTACCTCATCGCTCGGAGCGTGCCCTGACGGACCCCCGGCAAGCCGCAGCCGCTCTATGACCGCGCCCGTCGCGCCGTTCGTCAATCGACCCTGCGAAAGGCCGAGCGGCGCCGCCGTGAGCGTGCTGCGCTCGATCAGGTCCAGGCCATCGCCAGCGAGCCCCAGGCAACGCCTGCAACGCGCCTGAGAACGGCCAAGGCGTTGCTCGAAACGTTCAGGCCGTCGCGAATCGTCGTGCCGCGCAAGGGGTGGCAAGGGAGCGCGCTCGGCGCTGCCGGCGCGCACACCCCACGAGCGACAGGAGGCTTTGGCCGATGTGCAGGCGCGAAAGGCGCGGCTCCCGCAGGGCTGCGCTGGAGCCGACGAGCCTCGGCTCAATCGTCGGCACCCCGGGTGCAATTCTGGAGCGCCGTGTCTCCGCTTGCGGCACCTTGGTGCGATCAAGAACGCCTTCAAGCCAATCTTTGCCGCCAAGGCGCTGAACTTTTCTAGTCGCGCAGGCGGCAGGCGAAAGCCGACGAGTTGCTGCTTCAATTCTGGGGCAATGGGCTTGCGTCCCTGACCGCGATCACCCATCGGTCGGATGACCTTGGCGGACGTTGCAGGAAGGCTGCGTTCTTTGGCTATGGTTTCGCTTGTCATTTCTTTGAGATACTTAATAATTGGATAGCGGGTTCTGCTTGCGACCAAAGCTTCGCATGTGCACGCCCAAGGCAACTCCAGCGTCCGCCAAGGGTGTGGGTCAGTTTCATGTGAGGACGCTTCGGGTTCCGACCCTCAAGCGACGTGGATCGCCTCTGCTCAGAGAGAGGTGCCGGTATAGGCGCGGCAAGCTGTGCGCACGGTGCGGTATGCGTCGGCTTGCGAATCCAGCTTCATGCCGTAGACGACCTCAACCGCGCTGAGAGCCAGCGTGACGGCTAGCTTGTTGTTAGTCTTCCCCTCTGCCACGGTAGTCACTTTGGCCTTCGAGTTGCCGGCCTGTTTCGCCTTGAAAATGTCCCTGCTCATCTCCGCCAGAGCTTGGCAGTGCCCGGCATTGACCGTCTCTGCGCTGGCGTTGAAAGAGGTCGTTGCCGACGCGCCGATCAGGGCGGCGATGATGAATTTGTTGATCATGATTTGTTCGTTTCAGTGGGGTTTGGGGAAGCTTGCGAACTACACGCGGCGAGCAGGACCGAGGCGGGCACGGATTGGCGACCCGAGTTGGTGCATGGGCAAGATCACCGGGTCTGCGCGCGGCGCGCAGGCACGGAACTCTCAGTTGTGTGTCCCGCACGCTCGATCACGGCCAGGACGAAAGTGCCGCGGAAAGCGGTTCGTTGCGCAAGGACACCCGCACCTTCGCGGCGCGATGTCGTTGCGAAACGCTTCGGTCAATCAGATGCGACGAGGCGCTCGACGGCTGTCGATGAGCCCCTGGGCGGGCTCAAGCCTCAGGAGGCTTCGTTGCGCTGGCGGTAGCGCGGCTCGGGGCGCGGTGGTAGCTCCGCGTCCATGTTCCGGCGCGCGCCGACGCTCGCCATGTACGCCACCAAGCGCTCGATCTCTCGATCTCTTCATCGCTGAGCACCTGGAATGCCGCCATGAAAAACGCTCGCGTCGCGCTGATCTCGCGCGGACTCTGACCACCCGTATGCTTTCGCCACTGTTCGGGCTGCGCCGCAAACATGCGCGCCATCTCGTATGCCGTTAGACCAAAGTGCTCCTTGAGCTCCTGGAGGTCTTTCGGCGTCGGCGCACGGTAATCAGTGACCGGGGGCGTGATCAGCATTCGATGCACCCGGTCGTTGCTGGGGGCCGTCACTTGCATCTAGCAGCGGGATATGGTTTCATCCGTGCCGTCCTCGAAGGGTTGAGGGCGCTGCGTTATCGCTGCGCCACGACACTGATTTGACCGACCGTTCGGGTCGCACACAGTAATAGTTGACTGTAGAGGTCCGTGAACCAATGCGCGGTCTGAGCAGTTTCACGCGGCAGCTCAAATCGAGCTGGCCGCGTTATGGACCTCAGTCTTGATCCGGCGAGAATTGAATCGGTTGTGGAAACGACCAGCAGTTCGAGTTGTTGTGCATCACGAAATGTTCGATGAATTCAACCCCCAGACTCTGTCTCCGAATTTAGAACCTCGTGGGGCAGCGGACCTTGGACACCGAACTTCTTAAAAAAGGGCCAGTAATGAGTCGTGAAACGTTTAGCCGGTTTGGCGGGTTGTGGATCGATCGGATGGACTGCGACGCAGAATTAGCACGGCGCACAGTTGCCGGTACGTTTCCGGAAGAAGTCTCCAGACTTATTCAAAGCTTTATGCGGGACGGCTTCGTCGTTATTAAGAGTGCGGTGTCCAAGGACCTGACGGTCGCAATCAAGTCCGAGCTGGAGCAGCACTGGCGATCATCTCCGCCGGGCGCAATGATCGAGCATTGGACTCCTCAAGGAGAGCAAATTTTCGTGCCGCCCGCCCTACAGTATCGCGATGGCCCGACAAAACTTTTGGACTTTCATGCATTCTCTGAAACGGCACGGCAGGCAATTGCTGCTCCGAAAGTGGTTGCCTTTCTAAGCGCGATTTTTGATGCGAAGCCGAAAGCTTTTCAAAGTCTGACGTTCTGGCGCGGATCTCAGCAAGCCATACATAAGGATACGGCTTATGTTCAGGTGGACGGTGCCCCGATGAAGCTTGCCGCTTCATGGCTCGCGCTTGAGGACATTCATGCCGGAACCGGCGAACTTGAATATTATGTCGGTAGTCATCGCGCGCCCGATTTTCTGTTCGCCGGCGAGCATAAATGGCTTGAAGCAGCGCCGCATGAACACGACCGATTTCTAGCGAGCCATCATGAAGACGCCGCGAAATACGGTTTCAAAAGATCATCTTTCCTCGCGAGCGAGGGAGACGTTCTTATCTGGCACGCCGACTTAGCGCACGGCGGCAGCGTCATCACTGAGTCGAACACCCGTCAAAGCTTGGTGACGCACTTTACACCTGAAAAGGAGAATCCACCGTACGCGCTGAAAGGGCCTATTAATAGGATGGAAGTCGGCGGGTGCCAATTTATCTCTGTGGCGAGACAATAGAACTTTCGGCCTTCGCAGTTGCTCAATTTGATGTAGGCACGGGTCCCCGCCGTAATGTGCGGATGCCGCGAAGTGGATCGCAATGATCGCCGAGGAGTGGCGACGACATCGTAGTAATCCACAAAGAGGGAAAGCAGGTTGCTAGTGCCGATCTGAGCAGTCGATGCGGTGCAGCGCCGCTTCGCTTTATCGCAAGTGATTGGGTGTTTGAAGGGGAAATGCCTGCTTGTCGTTTTCAATTGTCCACAGTGCCATTTACGATCGCATAGCCGTCTTTGCCCCACACAGTTTTAGTCGGCAGACATGGTGCACAAATCGATCGAGCACCAGGTCGCGGACCGCGGGTCGAGTGCCTAGTCGGGTCGACTGCCTGCTTGCCTGCCTCCCTGCCTAGCGCCCGGGTCGGCTGGCTGGCGCAGCGCAGATCGGCGCGTTTCTTCCGACGGCATCGGAGCGAGTCATTCCAATCGGCGGCTAGCACCAGCGCCGCCCGCTGTAACGGATAGCTCTACGGAATGCCGTCAGGGTTTCCGGCGCATATCCGTTACAGCGCGATCAGACCCGCATTGCCTGTCTCAAATCGCCCGCGAGGTCGTGGACAAAGCGACGATGAGCTTTTCTCAGGTACCGCCAATGCGGCGGCCGCTTCAGCTGCTCGCGCCGGAGTTTTTGGCGGGGAAGATTTCACGGCAGATGAATTTGAAGGGCCCACTGCTGTCGGCGACGCCGAAAGTTATCAATGCTCCCGGCTATCTTTCCGACATAGTCGGCGTGACGTTGACTTGGCCCGAGCAGATCGGCGCGCCGACCCGCGTCGTGTTGAAGGTCTCGAATGCCGGATTTGGACAGGCCGGAGTTGCCGTTTTACGAGAACATCGCGAACCGCCTGACTGCTCCGTCGTTCCCGAGTTCTACGCCGGTGGAGTGGACGAGGCCGCAGGGCGGACGTGGCTCCTGATGGAGGATCTCTCGGGCTCACACGAGCGGCCCAGCGATGCACCATTGCCGCCAACGTTTGCGATGAGCGCGAGAGTTCAGCAACAACGAGTTGCTCGCCAAGCGCGAGGCCGAGAGGGTCGGCGGTGCACCGGTACCGACCTCCGCACCTTCCCCTACTTCGGCAGAGTCGCCTGCGGGCACCCCCGCCCCCGAGCAGCAGGCGAGCGCAGGGTCGGACTATGAGGCCGCAGACAAGGCGTTGAACGCGGCCTACGCGGCGGCAGGGGCTTGCCTCGATGACGCCGGCAAGGCGGCCCTGCGCGACGAACGGCGGGCGTGGATCAAGGCTCGCGATGCGACCTGCAGCGAGGCAAAGATCACAGCCGACAGCAAGGGCGAAGTCGCCGGGGTTTCTGCCATGGTGTTGGAGGTGACCGGCTGCAAGACCAAGCTCATCAAAGAACTCGCGAAGCAACTGGCGGCCAAGGGCTGACCAGGGCGCCCCCATGCTGTACGACATCTACTCGAACGACGAAAACGACCAGTGGCGGTACCTGCTGGGTCGCGCTGGCCGATGCACACTGGTGACGGTGGGCCTGAACCCCTCGACCGCGACGCAGGAGCGCACCGACCCGACGATGGCCCGCGTGAACGAGGCCGCGAAGCGCAACGGTTTCGACGGATTCCTGATGACGAACCTCTACCCGTTGCGGGCCACCGACTATCGGACGCTGCCGACCAAGGTCAACAGAGTTGCGTTCGAGCGGAACCTCGATGCCATCGAGGAGGCGGTGGCGCAGCACGAGCGCGAGACGATCTGGGCCGCGTGGGGCTCGCCGGTCGTGCACCATTCGTACTTCCTGCGCGCCCGGAACCAGCTTGTCGATCGGCTGGAGCGCCACCAGCCCCAGAGGGTGCGCTTCGGTGAACTGACCTCCCTGGCCATCCCCGGCATGCGAGCCGGCTGGACTATGGCTGGTCCTTCGCGCCCTGCGACCCTGCTGGGTGATGGTGCCACTCCCTCCCGTTCCCTCCCCCTAGGATGGTGAACCGGGATCGGGAAGCGGGATGCCTGCCGCTGGCACCTGTGCAAGTCGAGTCGTGGTCCTCACCCTGCGCTCGGTGATCCGTGGTGGGTCATGCGCCGCGTCAGCCACAGAGCCGAAGCGAACATCAGCACAAGTCCGCTGACGGCCTCCGACCAGATGGTGACGTTCGCCGCGAGGGTGTGCGCGGAACAGAGGGCGAGCGTGTAGTGCGCGAGACCATCGAGGCCCAAGGCCCCGTAGGCGGCGACAAGCAACACGCCCAGCGCATGGAGACCGAGTCGGGCCATCAGGAGGCCGGCAACGCCCAGCGCGGTGATGGCCAACCAGACGAGGTAGACGTCTTCCCGCGTCAGCCCACGCGGCATGTTGGGGTAGAAGGCGATGAACTCGGCGTTGTGAGCGAAGTGCGCCAGACTGGCGACGAAGTACACCGCGATGAGCACCCACATGTGCGTGGGCAGGAGTGATCTCTTGTGCATGGCTGCATTGTGTGCCACTGCTGCGCGTCACCGGACTCCCAGACCCGTTGGCGACCTCACGGCGACGGGTCATCTCGGGCACGCGAGCAGGCTGGACTACGGGTGGACCTTCGCGCCATGCGAGTCAATTGCACGCGCTCCATGCCGACACGTTCTCGTCTGCCGGCGTGCATGCGCTGCTGTTCCCGACCACGCCTTTGACGGCCGCGCCCATCGGGCAGGACGAGACGGTGCTGTTCCATGTACCCATCAGCGTGAATGCTATTGGGTGAGCCGCCAAGACAGTCCATGAGACGCTGACCTCCGTGCGACGCATCGAGGGAGGTGCATGTTGTGACGCCCGGTGATACTGTTTGCCGGTATCCGCCTAGTGGTCACACTTTCCGCCAGGAAAGCCCAAAACGCGCCGCAGCAGCTTGTTGGCTGCGCGGCGATCCAGGCATCTTCAAAGCATTGCTGGCGC
Source organism: Variovorax humicola (assembly GCF_037889915.1). Lineage (NCBI taxonomy): Bacteria > Pseudomonadati > Pseudomonadota > Betaproteobacteria > Burkholderiales > Comamonadaceae > Variovorax > Variovorax humicola. Next base: position 197,482 of record NZ_JBBKZV010000001.1, read on the forward strand.
TGGTTCAGTTCCATCGACTTCCACATGCCGGGAAGTCTCTTTGATCTCGCAGTGAATGTTGAGATGCTTGTGGACGGCTGCCATGCGGACACCTTTGCAGATCAGCAGTGCAACGTCACCCTACGTCGATGATGGCAAGCATGGCGCTGCGACCGCGCAGGACGGTCATTGAGGGGCGCAAGCCGTCGGTGCGTCGCTGACCAGTGCCTGGACTCGCGCGGCAAGCTGCGTCCGGTTCTCCACCCGCAACTTGCGAAATGCATTCGCCAGATGGAAGCGAACGGTCGGCAAGCCTACCGCCATGCGCTTGGCGATGAGCTTGTCGGGCCAGCCCGAGAGGACGAGCGATGCAGCCTCCGCCTCGCGCGTGCTAAGTGCGGACTTGCGTTGCAGCAGTTCGGTCACGCTCTCGCAGGCCACCGGCGACAACGGGGGATCGGCTTCCCAGCGTAGTCGTGCCAGCGCAGACGCGAAGGCGGGCTCCACCAGGCGCAGGGCCTCGATCTCGTTCGCGTCGAAGTTGCCGCGTTGCCGCTGGCGCCAGATGCGCATGTCGCCGGTGCAGGCGCCTTGCGAGAACACATACAAGTTGACGCCCCAGTGCATGCGGTCGCGCGCCAGGAAGTCGTTGAAAAACTCGGTGCGCGCCAGGTCGCTCTGGCACAGGATCTGGGTTGCCAGCGTGGGATGGCGGCGCTCCATCATCGGGAAGGTGAGCGGGTCGACGAAGCGGTAGTACTCGTCCCAGGTGCGCAGGTTGTCCAGCGACATGTTCACCGCTTTTACCCGGTCGAAGTGGTGGGCGGCTGTATTCCAGGTGAAGGAGACATAGGTGTCGGCCTGCAACAGGTCGAGCATGGGCAATGCGAGGTCGCCGCGCAGCGCATCGGCGTCTGTTGCTCCGGCCAGAAGGCGCATGACGTCACCGAGCGCGCGGGTCTGTGACGTGTTGAGGTGCATGGCGGGGGTGAAGCAGGACCGTGCAGGGGGCGTTTGTGCGGCCATGCTAGTCCCCGTCGCAGGCTGGGGAATCGGGGCCGACCCGTACGACCCCTATCTATCGTGATAGGTGTGCGCCCCACGGCCGATTTCTACGATGCGCTGGATCGAATCGGAGAAAACCATGAACCTCACCCAATCGGGCGTCGTCGAACTGCGACGCCAACTCCACGCGCGTTCCGTCACCAGCACGGAGGTCGTCGAGGCGTTGATTTCACGAACCCAGGCGCACGGCGCGCTCAACGGCTACGTGGCCTTCGATGCCGATGCGCTGCGCGCGCAGGCCCGCGCCGCCGATGCGCGCATCGCGGCAGGTGAGAAGCTTCCGCTGCTGGGCGTGCCGATCGCGCTCAAGGACAACATCGACGCCGTCGGGCTGCCCAGCGCGGCCGGCACCGGGGCGCTGAGGGGCAAGCGGCCCGGCGCAGACGCCGAGGTGGTGAGCCGCCTGCGCGCAGCGGGGGCGCTCGTCGCGGGCAAGACGAACATGCACGAGTTGGCCCTCGGCATCACCAACAACAACGCCGTGACCGGCGCGGCGCACAACCCGTGGGACGCGACGCGCATTCCCGGTGGCAGCAGCGGCGGCTCCGGCGTGGTGGTTGCGGCCGGACTCGTGCCTGCGGCGATCGGCACCGACACGGGTGGCTCGGTGCGCGTGCCGGCTGCGCTGTGCGGCCTGGTGGGTCTGCGGCCGACGGTGGGCCGTGTCTCGGGCCGGGGCATTGCGCCGATCTCCACGACGCGCGACACGGCCGGTCCGATCGCCCGCAGTGTCGCGGATTGCGCGTTGCTCGACACCGTGCTCACCGGTGCCGGCGAGCCGCTCGCCGCCGTGTCGCTCAAGGGCCTTCGGCTGGGGCTGCCGAGCCCGTACTGGGACCCGCTCGAAAGCGGTGTGCGTGTCGTCGTGAACGCGGCCGTCGATCGCCTGCGCGCCTCGGGCGTCGAGTTCGTCGAGGTGCCGATGCCCGGGTTGTTCGAGCTTGCCGGCGCCGTCGGTTTTCCGGTCGCCTTGTTCGAGTTCGTGCGCGACATGACCGACTACCTCGGCTATGCGAATCGCGGGATCGACTTGAAGCAACTGGTCGACGGCGTCGGCAGCCCGGATGTCGCGGGACTCGCTCGGTCGCTGCTCGGCGAGGGCGCGGTGCCGGAGTCCGTCTACCTGGAGGCGCTGAAGGTACGTGGCCAATTGCAAGCGCTCCATGCCGACACGTTCTCGTCTGCCGGCGTGCATGCGCTGCTGTTTCCGACCACGCCTTTGACGGCCGCGCCCATCGGGCAGGACGAGACGGTGCTGTTCAACGGCCAGCAGTGCCCGACCTTCCTGACCTTCATCCGCAACACCGATCCGGGAAGCAACGCCGGCATTCCCGGCATCACCTTGCCGGCCGGCTTGTCTGCCGGCTTGCCGGTGGGCCTGGCGCTCGACGGGCCCACCGGTAGCGACCGCAGACTGCTCGCGCTCGCCGCGGCGATCGAAGCGGTGCTACCGCCGCTGCAAGCCGCACCCTGGCAACGCTGAGCGCCGCGCCGCTCTGGCACGGCATGCAAGTCGAAGAAGCGGTACATGATGCTGGCCGGCGAGGCCGCTGGCTTTTCGCGGGAAACCCTGGAGGCGCGCCTGATGGTGTGCGTACGCCGATTCGCGGATGATGCCTGCCGCCCCCATCACCACCCATGGAGTCAAGGATGATCTATGAATTGCGGATCTATCGCACGCTGCCGGGCCGCATGCCCAATCTGCTGGCGCGGTTCAACGATCACACGACCCACATCTGGGACCGGCTCGGCATCCGGCATGTCGGCTTCTGGACCACGCTGGTCGGCGATTCGGAGTTGAACGTGCTGACCTACCTTGTCGCCTGGGAATCGCTGGCCGATCGGGAAGCGAAATGGCCTGTGTTCCTGGCTGACCCCGAATGGCTCCGCGCCAAGGCCGAGAGCGAAACGGACGGGCCGATCGTGGCCGAGATCAGGAACGAACTGCTGACGCCAACAGTGTTCTCGAAGCTGCAGTAGCCCTTCTCAGGCAGCCGGCGCGCCAGCTCGGCGCCAGGCAAGGCGAAGGACACCGATGGCTTGTCAGCCGATGAACCAAAGGGGCATCGCCATGGGCTCCGGCCTGTGCAATGCTTCGCGCATGACTTCGGGCCCGCCGCCAGACGACGATGAGCGCACCGCGATACCAGGCGCGCCGCGCCTCGCAGGCTCGGCCGAACTCTCCGACCATGCCTTGCCCAATGGGACGCTGATAGAGGGTTACCGGATCACCCGCGCGCTGGGGGAGGGCGGTTTCGGCATCGTCTACCTGGCGTGGGACATGGCGCTGGAGCGCGATGTCGCCATCAAGGAATACATGCCGTCCTCGCTGGCGGTGCGGGCCCAAACCTCGCACGGCGTGTCGGCGCGCTCCGAGAAATACCGGGACACCTTCGCGGCCGGGCTGAAAAGTTTTCTCAACGAAGCCCGGCTGCTCGCGCGCTTCGACCATCCCGCGCTGGTGAAGGTGTTTCGCTTCTGGGAGGCCAATCGCACGGCGTACATGGCGATGCCCTACTACGAAGGACCGACGCTCAAGGCTGCATTGGCGTCGTTCGACGGACCCGTGACCGAGGCGGAATTGCGCGAGTGGCTGGCTCCGTTGCTCGACGCGCTGGCGGTGCTCCATCGCGCGCAGTGCTATCACCGTGACGTTTCGCCGGACAACATCCTGCTCACTGCCACCGGCCCGCTGCTGCTCGACTTCGGGGCGGCCCGGCGCGTGATCAGCGACATGACGCAGGCGCTGACTGCCGTGCTCAAGCCGGGGTACGCGCCGATCGAGCAATACGGCGGCGCCACGGCGCAGGGGCCGTGGACCGACCTTTACGCACTGGCGGGCGTGGTGCACTACGCCATCACAGGGCGGCCGCCCTTGCCGTCGGTGGAACGCGTCGTCCACGATACGCAGCCGCGGTTGGCGACGACCCATGCCGGCCGGTACGCAGACGGCTTCCTGCGCGCGATCGACGCCGCACTGTCGGTGCGGTCGGAGGACAGGCCGCAGGACGTGGCGCAATTCATCTCGATGCTCGATGCGGGTCCTGCACCGGCCGGCCCGATGCCGATACAGGGTTCAGGCTCACGGTATTCAGTCGAAGCCGACACGGGGCGCATGCCGCTGACAACGAGGCGGACGAGTAGTCGGCCGGTGAAATCCAGTGCCGGGACACAACCGACCATGGTGGCACGCGAAGCTGCATCGACGCGCGTAGCGAGCAAGGCTATCGCTGTACTGGCCTCCGCGGCCTTGCTGCTGGCGGGCGGGGCCGCGTGGTGGTGGATGACGCGAGGTTCGAACGCTCCGCCGGTGACATCGGTGCCGGCGACGCCGCGATCCCCGGCGCCGACAACTGAGGCTGCCGATTCGCCGGCAACGCCAACGCCAGCGCCAACGCCAACGCCAACGCCAACGCCTGCACCAACTCCAGCACCAACTCCGGCACCAGCACCAGCACCAGCACCAGCACCAGCACCAGCACCAGCACCAGCACCAGCGCCAGCGCCAGCGCCAGCGCCAGCGCCAGCACCAGCGCCAGCGCCAACGCCAACGCCAACGCCAACGCCTGCACCAACTCCAGCACCAACTCCAGCACCAGCACCAGCACCAGCACCAGCACCAGCACCAGCGCCAGCGCCAGCGCCAGCGCCAGCGCCAGCGCCAGCGGCGGATTCGTTGCCGGCGGCAGAACCGCCCGTTGCCGGGGCGGCGCCGGCCGCGGCCCCCGCGCCAAAGCCACGCCCCACGGCCCGCCCGCCGGCACCCGCAGTGGAGCGATCAAGACCCGTCCCCGGTGGCCGCGCGGTGGCCGAATCCAGGCGCGCAGCGGAGCCTGAAAGCGAGCACACACCTCCACACAACGTGGGACGCAAGCCCTCGAGGTGCGGTGATATCGTTCTGAAATCGTCGATGGAATCGCTCAGCGCGGAGGAAATCGCTTTTTTGAAGAGGGAATGCAGATGAAATGCACCAGGACCTTTTTCATGGCCGGATTCCTGCTGGGCGCGGCGGCGTTGCTCCTGCAGGGCTGCGGGACGCCGTCCGCCACGGTCAGCAACACCGCGCTGCCCTTTGAAGAAGCCATCGCCGTGGCCACCGACGGCCTGGTGCAGCAGACCCGCAAGATCCCTGGCATGCCCGCCATGCTCGCCAAGGTCGAAGCCAAGGTGAACAAGCACGCCGTCGTGCTCGACCCGACGCTCGATGCCGGCAGCGGCCAGCAAACTGCCGGCACGCAACAACTCGACCGCGCGGTCACCGAGCGCATGACGAAGAACTTCGAGCAGATCGAAGTACTGCCGTTCCGGGCTGGCAACCTGGCCAAGGCCGAGTACCTGCTGACGGGTACGCTGGTGCACGTGCAGTCGGCCTACCGCCTGAACCTGGCGCTGGTCGACATCAAGGGTGGCATGGTGGTGGCCCAATCCTCTGCGCTGGCGCGGCAGGACACGGTCGACATGAAGCCGCTGCCGTACTACCGGGACAGCCCCGTGCTGGTCAAGGACGCGGTCATCGACGGCTATGTGCGCACCAGCGCCACGACGCCGGGCCAGAAGGCCGACCCCACCTACCTCGACCGCATTGCCACCGCGACCGTCATCAACGACGCCACCAACCTCTACAACGCCGCGCAATACCAGGAGGCGCTGGGCCAGTACCGAAGTGCGCTGGCCACGCCTGCAGGGGAGCAGATGCGGGTGCTCAACGGCATCTACCTCAGCTACATCAAGCTGGGCAGGTTGCCCGAGGCGGAAGCGGCCTTCGGGCGCGTGGTGGCGTTCGGCATCGCCTACAACCAGTTGGGCGTGAAGTTCCTGTTCAATCCCGGCAGCACCGAGTTCTGGTCCGACCCGAACATCAGCAGCGCGTACGGCATGTGGTTGCGGCAGATCGCCCGTGAAGGCGGCGCCGCCAAGGTCTGCATGAACATCGTCGGCCACACCAGCAAGACCGGCAGCGAGCAGATGAACGACGCCTTGTCGCTCAAGCGCGCCATCTACATCAAGCAGCGCCTCAGCGCCGAGTCGCCGGAAGTCGGTAGCCGCACGCGCCCGCAGGGCATGGGGTTCAAGGAAAACATCGTCGGCAGCGGCACCGACGACCTGGTCGACGCGCCCGATCGGCGGGTGGAATTCAAGATCAGGGACTGCCGGGCGTAGGTGCGCACGGCAGCCAGCGGCGTCACTGCTCGCGCGCCTCGCCGGGCGCGCGACTCAGTTCATTGTTGGCTTGCACCAGCGTGCGCAGCATGCGCATGAACTCGGCGCGGTCGGTGCTGCTGAGCGGATCGAGCATGCGCTCTTGCGCCCGCCGCATCGACGGCACCACGTCGGCCAGCAGCGTGCGCCCTTCGTCGGTGAGCGTGAGCAGGCGCACCCGCTTGTCCGTTGGCGATGCATTGCGCTGCACCAGGCCGCGTGCCTCGAGCCGGTCGATCACGCTGGCCGTCGTCGAGGTGTCGAACCCGATCGTGCGGGCCAGCGTTCGCTGATCCACGCCGGGGCTGTTCTCTATGCCCTGCAACGCCGAGTACTGCACCGGCGTGAGGCCGTGAGCCTCGGTCTCCTGCAGGAACACCGCCACCGCAATCTGCTGCAGCCGGCGGATGTAGTGGCCCGGCAAAGTCTCCAGGTCGATGATGGATTTGCGCGCTTTCGCTTTCATGGCTTCCTTGAATTCGACTAAGGGCTAACCCTGATAGTCCGCAGTCAGTTTATCACTACACTTATACTCAGTGTACTGATGATCAGTATGCGGTCATTCAAAAGGAAGCTCTCATGAACGCAAGTTCCTCCTCCCTCCCGGTGCTGGTTGCCGGCGGCGGCATTGGCGGCATCGCGGCGGCGCTGGCGCTGGTGCGGCGCGGTTTTCCGGTCAAGGTACTGGAGCAGGCCTCGCAGCTCGGCGAGATCGGCGCCGGGCTCCAGTGCGGCCCCAACGGTTTCGCCGCGTTCGACGCGCTCGGCATCGGCGAATTCGCCCGGGCCCGCGCCGTCTACACCGACGATATGGTCATGCACGACGCGCTCGACGAATCGCTGGTCGGCCGCATCCCGACGGGCAAGGCGTTCATCGAACGCTTCGGCAATCCGTATGCGGTGATCCACCGGGCCGACGTCCATACCTCGCTGCTGGAAGGCGCGAAGGCGGCGGGCAACATCGAAATCGCCACTTCGGTGCAGGTGCAGCGCATCGAGCAGGACGAGCAAAGCGTGACCGTGTTCGACGCCAAGGGCGGACAGCATCGTGGCATCGCGCTGATCGGCGCGGACGGCGTGAAGTCCGCAGTGCGCCGGCAATACGTGGCCGACGAGGCACGGGTGTCCGGCCACGTCGTCTACCGTGCCGTGATCGACAAGAAGGACTTCCCGGCCAACCTGCAGTGGAACGCGGCCAGCATCTGGGTCGGCCCCCACTGCCACCTCGTGCACTACCCGCTGCGCGGCGGCGAGCAGTACAACGTGGTCGTCACCTTCCACAGCCGTGACCAGGAGGAGTGGAGCGTGCGCAAGGGCAGCCGCGAGGAGGTGCAGGGCTACTTCGAAGGCATCTGCGCGAAGGCACGCCAACTGATCGACCTGCCGAAGGACTGGACCCGCTGGGCCACCGCCGACCGCGAGCCGATCGGCCAATGGAACTTCGGCCGCGTCACGCTGCTCGGCGACGCGGCGCACCCGACGCTGCAGTACCTCGCGCAAGGCGCCTGCATGGCGATGGAAGACGCGGTGACGCTGGGCGAAGCGCTGCGCGTGAAGGACAACGACCTGGGCCGTGCCTTCGAGCTCTACCAACGCTCGCGCGTGGCGCGCACCGCACGCATCGTGCTGTCGGCGCGCGAGATGGGGCGCATCTTCCACGCGAAGGGTGTCGAGCGCCTGATCCGCAACGAGCTGTGGAAGGACCGCTCGCCCGAGCGCTACTTCGACGCCATGGAATGGCTCTACAGCTGGAAGGCAGACAACTGCCTTGCCGCCTGAAAACTTCCGGAGAAACAGATGACCCAACAACTTGGCCGCCTCGAAGACCTGCCCGTCGACTACGTCGCCGCATTGAAGGCGCAGAACCTGGTGCCGCTGTGGCCCAACCTGCGCGCCGTGCTGCCGCCGGAGAAGCCCATCCCCAATACCCGGGCGACCCACTGGTCGTACGAGGCGTTGCGCCCCCTGCTGCTGAAGGCCGGCGAACTGACGCCCATCGAAAAGGCCGAGCGCCGCGTGCTGGTGCTCGCCAATCCGGGCCATGGCCTGGAGAAGATGCAGGCCAGCGCCGCGATGTACCTCGGCATGCAGTTGTTGATGCCCGGCGAATGGGCACCCGCACATCGCCACACGCCCAATGCCGTGCGCATGGTCGTGGAAGGCGAGGGCGCATGGACTACCGTCAGCGGCGAGAAGTGCCCCATGCAACGCGGCGACCTGATCCTCACGCCAAGCGGCCTGTGGCACGAGCATGGCCATGACGGCACCGAGCCCGTTGTCTGGCTCGACGTGCTGGACCTCCCGCTGGTCTACTACATGGAAGCGTCTTATCACGTCGACGGCCCGGCGCAGGCCGTGTTGTCCGGTCGCGGCGATCGGGTCTACGCACGCGGCGGCGTGGTGCCGACGCAGGTCTTCGGTGCGACGCGCAATGGCTATCCGATGCTGCGCTATCCGTGGGCCGAGGCACGCGCGGCGCTTGAAACGCTGGCGCTCGAGGAGCCGTCGCTCGACGCCGTGCAAGTGACCTACACCAACCCGGAGACCGGCGGCGACGCGCAGAACATCCTCGGCTTCCATGCGCTGATGCTGCGGCCGGGCCAAATCTTGCGACTACCGGCGCGGTCGCCGGCCTCGGTTTTCCACCTGATCGAAGGCGCCGCCGATGTCCGGGTCAACGAACAGGCCTTCGATCTGGCCGAGGCCGACACCTGCTGCGCGCCAGGCTACACGCCGGTCACCCTGAGCAATCGCTCGGCGACCAGCCCGGCCTTTCTCTTCATCGCCGACGAGGCACCCCTGCACCGCAAGCTCGGCGTGTACGAGAACCGCGGCTGATTCCCTTCTTCAAGAACCAAGGACACACACTTCATGACCACCTATCTCTGGAACCCGCCGCCCGTCCAATCCCTGCCGGTGCGCGGCAAGGCGGAACGCCTGCCGATCAACCGCCTGTTCTTCGTCGGGCGCAACTACCACGCGCATGCGGTCGAGATGGGCAAGCCCGTCGACAAGAGCGTCGAGCGGCCGTTCTATTTCACCAAGTCGCCGCAGACGCTGGTGGAGTCCGGCGCGACCGTGGCCTACCCGCCCGAGACGAAGAACTATCACCACGAAATGGAACTGGTGCTGGCCATCGGTGCGCCGGGCTTTCGCGTGGCGCAGGAGGATGCGCACGAACTTGTCTACGGCTATGCCTGCGGCCTCGACATGACGCGGCGTGACCTGCAACTCGTGGCGCGCGACAAGGGCCGTCCCTGGGACCTGGGCAAGGACGTGGAAGCGTCTTCGGTGGTGTCCGAGGTCGTGCCCATGCAAGGCCGGGTACTCGACAAGGGCGAACTCGCGATGACGGTCAACGGCCAGCCGCGCCAGAAGTCGGACCTCGACAAGCTCATCTGGAACATCCGCGAAATCATCGCGGACCTCTCCTTGTTCTATCACCTGCAACCCGGCGACCTGATCTTCACCGGCACGCCCGAAGGCGTTGGCGCCCTGGCGGAAGGCGACCGCATCGACGGCCACATCGCAGGCGTGGGCGAAATCTCGCTGCACGTCGGCGCCGCCGAATAAGCACGCGCCCCAAGGAGACAAGACATGACACCGACAACCGACCCCGCGCTCGACGCCCGCCGCCTGCGCACCGTGATCTGGGTCGTGGCGCTGGCCACCGTGGGACTCATCTTCGACGGCTACGACCTCGTCGTCTACGGCACCGTGGTGTCGACCTTCCTGCGCGACCCGTCGCACATCGGCACCGTGACGCCGGCCATCGCCGGTGCGCTCGGCAGCTACGCATTGGTCGGCGTGCTCGTCGGTGCATTGATGGCGGGCAGCGTCGGCGACATCCTGGGGCGACGCAAGGTGATGCTGTTCGCGTATGCCTGGTTCTCCATCGGGATGGCGCTCACGGCCATGGCGACGACCGCGACGGCATTCGGCTGGCTGCGCTTCTGCACCGGCCTCGGCGTCGGCGCACTGGTCGCGACGACGGGCGCGCTGGTGTCGGAATATGCGCCCAAAGGCAAGAAGAACCTGTGCAACGCCATCACCTACGGCGGCGTGCCGCTGGGCAGCTTGATGGCGGCCTTGCTCGCCATCCTGCTGATGCAGCACATCGGCTGGCGCGGCATGTTCAACATCGGCGCGCTGCCGCTGTTCACGCTGCTGCCGCTCGCGTACTTCAAGATGCCCGAATCGGTGGCTTGGCTGGCTGCGCGCGGCCGCATGGATGAGGCGCGTGCCATCTCGGAGAAAACGGGGGTCGAGATTCCCCGGACGACGGTCCAAGCGGTCGACCAACCCGCGTTCGCAGGCGGAGGCAAGGCCGGTTTCGCGGGCCTGTTCAGTGGCCACTACATCTTCCCGACCATCGTCCTCGGCCTGATGAGCGCCACCGGCCTGGTGCTGGTCTATTCGCTCAACACCTGGCTGCCCGAACTGATGCTGCGCGCCGGCTTCAATGCCAAGGGGTCGCTGTCGTTCCTGCTGGTGCTCAACGGCGGCGCGCTGTTCGGCGCGCTGGCAGCCTCGGGTGCGGCCGACCGGTTCGGTCCGAAGCCGGTGGTGGCCAGTTGCTTCGGCATCGGTGCCATCGCGCTGCTCCTGCTCACGCTGGGATTCCCGCTGGCTGCGTTGCTGTTGATCGTGGCCGTCGTCGGACTGGGCACCAGCGGCACGCAGACACTGATCTACGGGTTCGTCGCCAACTACTACCGCACCAACGTGCGCGGTGCGGGCGTCGCCTGGTGCGCGGGGTTCGGCAGGCTCGGTGGCGTGGGCGGTCCCGTGCTGGGCGGCTTGCTGATCAGCGCGGGCCTTGCGCTGGATTCGATCTTCTACGTGCTCGCGGCCCTGGGCGTGCTCGGCATGCTGCTCACGCTGCTGGTGCCGCTCGCGCGGGACGCCCGGGAAGACAAGCGCGTGAACCGCGTTGCCTTGACGCCGCGGCCGCGCTGAGCACCACTACCCATGCGTGCCGCTACGACCCTTTCACCGTCGCGCGGCCGGTGACCCATTGGCGGATGGTGCTCAGCACTTTCGACTTCTCGGGCGCGCTGGAGCCGATCGGCCGCCGTCGATATTGCGCCCGCTCCTCTTCCAGCACTTGCATCAACGCGGCGAAGTTCTGCTCGCTGTAGGCCCAGACGCCCGACACCACGAAATGACCCGGCAAGGCGTTGGGCTTCGGGCGCATCCGCACGTTGATGGCGCCGATGCGGTCCATGGTCTCGGCGCGTTCCGATGCTTGCTGCTCCCCGGCGCCCAGCACATCGACCCGGCGCGACAAGGCGAAATTGATCGCCTGGATCTGTGGGAACTTCTCGGAGATGAAAACGCAGATTTCGAGAAAGATGAGCCGGCCGACGTGCCGGTAGTCCTGGCGCACGAGGCGCGTCGGGTTGAAGGCTTCGATGTGGATCTCGGTGCCGCTCTTCGACAGCGGAACAGGCTCCAGCGTGGCCAGCAGCGTGTCCCGGTCGTAGACAAACATCGGCTGGTCCAAAACATAGGGTTGCGCCCCGGGGCCGGTGATCCGGAGTTGTCTGAAATGCATGAACGACGAGTGCGGGCACCGCGGCCGGGGCTATGGAGCGACCTCGGCACGCTTCGAAAACTCCCTGCTACGGGCAATTATTGCTCGGACTGTCGTGTGCTTGCGGATCGAAGGCGCCTTGCTCAGGGGCCGGGCGAGACGGGCGTCACGGTTTCGCGCAGAACGCCGCCACCCATCACGCTGCCGTCGACGCTGCTCACGCCAGTGCCTGTCACGCGCTGCTCGCAGGCGGCGCGATCGTCGGCGGGCTGTAATTGGCAGCGGGCCAGCGCGTTTTGCTGGTACCTGATCGGTGATTCACTGGTCAGGCCGTTGCGACGCGCTTCCTCCCGCGCCGCGCCGGCTTCGCGAATGCAGGCGGCACGGTCTTGCTGATTGTTGTTGCAAGCGGCAATTTCGTTTTGATAGCGGGTGTCGGAACCCGGGCCTCTCGCAGGCTGTGCGGCGAGGGCGGCGCCGGCCAGTGTCGTGGTCATCGCCAGTGCCAACAAACGGGAACGTATAACGGTTGCGGTCATGAGAGCACTCCTGTTGGACGGGCTCGATCGAAAGAACGAGCCGGTGCGCCAGCATGGTCCGCGGATGGCCGAAACACTGTCGGACGAGGCGCCCTGCGGCCGGCCCCTGCGCGGTAAAGACTGTGGGACAAGTCCTTCAAACTGCACAGGGCTGCGCACGCCAAGTGCGCCGGCCTCTCGACGTCCTTTCGATCGGCCTTTCAACCGGCCCTCGACTGGCCTGTCGATCGGCCACTCAACGTCCTCTCGACGTCCTCTCGACGTCCCCTCAACCGGCCGCGATGCGGTTGGCCAGATGGCTCAGCGCTTCTTCCACCTGATCGACCAGGATCAGCGACAAATCGCCCGGCTGCAGTCGCTCGAGCGCTGCGTCGATGGCGATGAACTCGCCGCGGATTTCCTCGATGTGGCGGGTGCGGCCCGCGCCGACCAGGCCCTGTCGCAACAAGGCCATCACCTCGCCGTCGGCGCGGCCACGCTGGGCTGCATCCTGGTAGAGGATCACGTCGTCGAAGGCTTCGCCGAGGATGGCCGTCTGGTCGCGGATGTCGCTGTCGCGCCGGTCGCCGGCGCCGCTGATGACCACCGAGCGCTTCCTGGAAGGCATAGTGTCGACGGCGGCAACCAGCGCCTTCATGGCGTCGGTGTTGTGGCCGTAGTCGGCGATCACGGTCGCGCCGCGGAACTCCATGACGTTGAAGCGCCCGGGCACGCCGGCCGCATCGTTCTTGAAGCTGGCCAGGCCGCCGCGGATGGTGTCCCAATCCATGCCGATCGACCAGGCCGCGGCCACCGCCGCCATCACGTTTTCGACCTGGAACATCAGCGTGCCGTTGCGGGTGATCGGCACGTCGCGCAGCAGCACGCGCTCGCGCCACGATCCCTCGGCCGCGACCAGCGTGTCGTTGTCGACATACACGGTGCGCTTGCCCTGCGCGCGGTGCGTGGCCATCACCGGATGCTGCCGGTCGGCCGTGAAGAACACGACGCTGCCGGGGCAACCGGCGGCCATGGCCGCCACGTTCGGGTCGGCCGCATTCAGCACCGCATAGCCCTGGTTCGCCACGTTGCGCACAATCACGCGCTTCAGTACGGCCAGGTCTTCCACCGTGGTGATGTAGTTGAGTCCGAGGTGGTCGCCGCTGCCGACGTTCGTCACCACGGCCACCTGGCAGCGGTCGAAGCCGAGGCCCTCGCGCAGCACGCCGCCGCGCGCAACCTCGAACACGGCGGCATCCACGTCGGGGTGCAGCAGCACGTTGCGCGCGCTCTTGGGTCCGCTGCAGTCGCCGCTGTCGGTCTGGCGCCCGTCGACGTACACGCCGTCGGTGTTGGTCATGCCGGTGCGCAGGCCGCTCGATGCGAGCAGGTGGTTGATGAGGCGCGCGGTGGTGGTCTTGCCGTTGGTGCCGGTGACCGCGATCACCGGGATGCGGCCGTCGTCGCCGGGCGCGAACATGGTGTCGATGATCGCCTCGCCGACCGCTCGGCCGCGGCCGAACGACGGCGAGATGTGCATGCGCAAGCCGGGTGCGGCATTGACCTCGACCACACCGCCGTGTTGTTCTTCGAGCGGGCTCAGCACGTTCTCGCAGACCATGTCGACGCCGCAGATGTGCAGACCGACCATCTGTGCCGCGTCGACGGCGCGCGCGGCGATTTCAGGGTGCACGGTGTCGGTCACGTCGGTGGCGCTGCCGCCGGTCGACAGGTTCGCGTTATTGCGCAGCACCACGCGCTGGCCGCGCGTCGGCACGCTGTCGGGCGTCAAGCCCTGTGCCTCGAGACGGCCGACCGCGATGTCGTCGAGCCGGATCTTGGTCAGCGACGTGGCATGGCCCTCGCCGCGGCGCGGGTCGAGGTTCACGGCCTCGACCAGTTGGCGCACCGTGGACGCGCCGTCGCCGATCACCTGCGGCGGATCGCGGCGCGCGGCGGCCACGAGCTTGTCGCCGACCACGAGCAGGCGGAAGTCGAAGCCGGGAAGGAACTTCTCGACCATCACCTCGCCGTACTCGGCGGCCGATGCGAAGGCCGCATCGAGTTGCTCGCGCGACGTGATGTTGACCGTGACGCCCTTGCCCTGGTTGCCATCCTGCGGCTTCACCACCACCGGCAGGCCGACGTCCTGCGCGGCGGCCCAGGCGTCGTCCGGGTCGGCCACCGGGCGGCCCAGCGGCACCGGCACGCCGGCCGCGTTGAGCAGTTGCTTGGTGAGCTCCTTGTCTTGCGCGATCGACTCCGCCACGCCGCTGGTGCTGTCGACCTCGGCGGCCTGGATTCGGCGCTGCTTGGAGCCCCAGCCGAATTGCACCAGGCTGCCTGCGGTGAGGCGGCGATACGGAATGCCGCGCGCCACCGCCGCATCGACGATGGAGCCGGTGCTGGGCCCGAGGCGTTCCGACTCGTCGAGGTCGCGCAGTTCGGCCACTGCGGCATTGGCGTCGAAGCCGGTGCCATCGAGCGCGGCCTGGATCAGTTGCACAGCCTGCGTGAAGGCCAGTCGGCCGACGGCCTCTTCGGTGTATTGCACCGTGACCTGGTAGACGCCGGGTTCGGTGGTCGGCGCGGTGTGGCCGAAGCTCACCTGGCAGCCGGCCTGCGTCTGCAACGCCATGGCCGCGTTCTCCAGCACGTGGGCCAATGCCAGCGGATGGCCGAGCACGATCGGGTGCAGTTCGCCGATGGTCGGGAACAGCGCACGCAGGCGTGCTTCGAAGCCTGGGAGTTTTTCGATCGCGTTTTCGTCGCTGGGGCAGGCCACGATGGCTTCGATGGTGGTGTGGCGGCTCCAGAGATTCGGGCCGCGCAATGCGCGGATGCGTGTGACTTCCATGGCTCAGGCGTGTTGTTTTTCTTGAAAGGGAGCGGACTGGGAAAGTTGCAGCGACGCGAGCGCTGCCTGCAGGTCGGATTCGAAGGCTTCGACGCCGGCGCCGATCAGGTTGAGCGGAATGCCCAGCGCCCATGCCGCCGCCACCGCCGCCAGCAGGCTGTCGATGCTCACGCCCGCATGGCTCGCGCGCCAGACGGTCAGGCGGCCCAGGCCGGGCAGGAAGGATTCGCTGCTGCCATTGGCCAGCACCACGCGGTCTTGCCGCACCAGCACCGACTTGCCGCCCGCGTCGCGATGCGCGGCCAGCGGCTCGGCGCCCGGGTCGGCCGCATAGAGGATCACGGCGCCATCGCACAGCGGCGCGAGCCCGGCCACGCGCGTATCGGCTGCATTCAGCACCGCAGTGCCTTCCGGCAGCACCACGTCGACCTGGGTACGCAACACCTTGACCATCTGGTCGCTCTCGGTGATGTCGTAGTCGCCCAGCGCCTCGGCCCCTTCGAGATCGGTCACGATGCCGACCTGGCAGCGGTCATAGGCCAGGCCGTCGCGCAGGATGGTTTCGGCGCCGCTTTCGATCACCACGGCCTGCACCGCGCGGTTCACCAGCAGGCGGTGGCCGGCTTCCCAATTGGCGCTGTCGCGCGCATCGACGCGGCGCCGCGCAAGGAACAGGCCGTCGCGGCAGGCGAGCCCGGTGTGACGGCCACCCAGGTCGATCAGCCAGGCGACCAGGCGAGCCAGCACCGCCGTGTCTTTCGAGCCGGTGACGCCGACGACCGGAATGCGGCCCGGCGCGTCGTCGGGAAAAAGGTGGTCGCATATCGCGCGGCCGACCGGGCGGGGCGAGCCGACCGCCGGCTTCAGGTGCATCAGCAGCCCGGGTCCGGCATTGACTTCGACGATCGCGCCGCCTTGCGCCGCGAGCGGTCGCGAGATGTCCTGGGCGACCAGGTCGATGCCCGCAATGTCGAGCCCGACGACACGCGCGGCCAGCGAGGCCGCATGCGCCACTTCCGGATGCACCTGGTCGGTGCAATCGACGCCGAGGTTGCCGTTGCGCTGGATGACGACCACGCGGCCGGCCTCGGGCACCGACTTCACGTCGAGCTTCTGCCGCTGCATTTCGAGCAGCAGCTTCGAGTCACTGTTCACGTCGATGAAGTCGAGCGGATATTCCTCCTCGACGCCCCGGCGCGGATCGCTGTTGAGCTGGCTGTCGACCAGCGCCGCCACGTTCGACTGGCCATCTCCCGTCACCGTGATGATCTCGCCGCGCGCCGCCGCCACGACCTGTCCGCCGACCACCAGCAACCGGTGCTCCGAGCCGCGGATGAAGCGTTCGACCATCACGTCGCTGCCTTCGGGCTCGGCCACCGCGAACGCAGCCTCGACTTCCTCGCGCGTGGTCAGTTCGAGCGACACGCCGCGGCCATGGTTGGCATCGGAGGGCTTCACGACCACCGGCAGGCCGATGTCTTCAGCCGCCTCCCAGGCCTGCGCCGCATCGGCCACGACCTGGCCTTCGGGTACCGGCACGCCGCAGCTCGCGAGCAGCGACTTGGTCAGTTCCTTGTCGCTGGCAATCGATTCGCCGATGGCGCTGGTGTAGTCGGTCTCGGCCGTCCAGATGCGTTGCTGCTTCGCGCCGTAGCCCAGCTGGACCAGGTTGCCGTTGTTCAGCCGCATGTGCGGGATGCCGCGGTCGGTGGCGGCGCCGACGATGCAGGCGGTGCTCGGGCCGAGGTAGCAGTCCTCTACCTTGCCCTTGACCACGCCGACGCAGGCCTGCACATCCGCGGGGCCGAACGGGTCGTCGTTGATGGCGGCCATCAGCAGGCGATGGCCCTCGGCCAGCGCGGCCCGGGCCACCTCTTCGTCACGCGCCCGGAACACCATGCGGTAGACGCCGGTCTTCGAGGTGCTGCGGGTCTGGCCGAAGCCGGTCGGCATGCCGGCCAGGTTCAACAGCTCGATCACCACATGCTCCAGCACGTGGCCGGCCCATGTGCCTTCGACGAGGCGCTGGATGAAGCCGCCACGTTCGCCGACACCGCAATGGTGCTCGATGAGGGCAGGCAACAATGCGGTCAGGCGGTCGGTGAAGCCCGGGACCAGATTGGACGGAAAGTCTTCCAATCGGCCCAGATCAAGCCACACTTCGAGCACGGGGCGGTAGGTCCAGAGATTGGGCCCGCGCAAATATCGGATGCGAGGCAGCTGGATGTCGTCGAAACGGGTCATGAAAGCGTTCGATGTGTTTTGTCTGGTGCGGAGGCGCCTTCAGGCGCGTCCCCCGCGATGGGTCAGAATCGGCGCCCATCGGGCGCCATGATGCGGCCCGAGGCGGGCCAGAGATACGAAACCACAATGCAACATCACGATCCAGTCGGCACCCCGGAGGGCGAAGCAGGAGCTGCCCTGAAAAGTCGGCTCACAGCCGCGGAAAACGTTCTGGCCACTCTGATGGTTGACCTCGACGGCGAACTCCGTTTTGGCAACGGCCTGCTTGCGCTGACCGATTCCCGCGTGCTCGCGCGCGACCCCGATGGTAGCTGGCGCGAGTGGCCTTTGTCGGACACCGGCCAGGCACTCCATTTGACCGACCATGCCGGCATCGGCACGCTCGACTTCCTCGACGACCAGCGGCTGCTGGCACGCTGGCGCTACACCTTGGCGCACCAGGCCGCAGCGCTGCGCCTGCTCAAGTTGTTCGACCAACGCGTTGCCAGCGTCGCGCAGGTTGCTGCCGCCGCGGCCGAAGCGGCCGAACTGGACGACATTGCCGCCGGGGAGACCGAAGCCCAGAAGACGCCGTCGACGTGGGTCCTGTTGCGGCTCGGCCGCTTCGCCAAGCCGTATCGCCGCCAGCTCATCATCGGATTTCTGCTCACGCTGGCCTCGACGGCAGCGACGCTGGTGCCGCCCTACCTGACCATCCCGCTGATGGACGACATCCTGATCCCGTTTCAGAACGGGCAGCAGATCGCGGTGGCCAAGGTCGTGATATTTCTCGGCGCGCTGCTGCTGTCGGCACTGGCCGGCTGGGCACTGGGATGGGCGCGCACCTACCTGCTGGCGCTGGTGTCCGAGCGCATCGGCGCCGACCTTCGCACCACCACCTACGAGCACCTGCTGACGCTGCCGCTCGACTACTTCGGTGGCAAGCGCACCGGCGACCTGATGTCGCGCATCGGCTCCGAAACCGACCGCATCAACGTTTTCCTCTCGTTGCACGCGCTCGACTTTCTGACCGACGTGCTGATGATCGCGATGACCGCCGTCATCCTGGTGTCGATCAACCCGTTGCTGGCCGTGGTCACGCTGGTGCCGCTGCCTTTCATCGCCTGGATGATCCATGTCGTGCGCGACCGCCTGCGCACCGGCTTCGAGAAGATCGACCGCGTGTGGAGCGAGGTCACCAACGTACTGGCCGACACCATTCCCGGCATCCGCGTGGTCAAGGCCTTCGCTCAGGAAAAGCGCGAGGCCGACCGCTTTCGCGAAGCCAACAAGTACAACCTCCAGGTCAACGACAAGCTCAACAAGACCTGGTCGCTGTTCACGCCCAGCGTGTCATTGTTGACCGAGATCGGGCTGCTCGTGGTGTGGGGCTTCGGCATCTTGCAGGTGGCGCGCGGGCACATCACGGTGGGCGTGCTCACCGCATTCATCGCCTACATCGGCCGCTTCTACACGCGGCTGGACTCGATGAGCCGCATCGTCTCGGTCACGCAGAAGGCGGCCGCCGGCGCCAAGCGGATCTTCGACATCCTCGACCATGTGAGCAACGTACCCGAGCCGGCCAACCCGGTGAAGGTCGACAAGATCAAGGGCCGGATCGAGATGAAGGGCCTGGGCTTCCGCTACGGCTCGCGCGCGGTCATCCGCGACCTCGACTTGGTGATCCAGCCCGGCGAGATGATCGGCCTGGTCGGCCACAGCGGTTCGGGCAAGAGCACGCTGGTCAACCTGATCTGCCGCTTCTACGACGTCACCGATGGCGCCATCAAGGTCGACGGCACCGACATCCGCCGCTTCGCCGTGGCCGACTACCGGCGCCATGTCGGGCTGGTGCTGCAGGAGCCGTTCCTGTTCTTCGGCACCATCGCGCAGAACATCGCCTACGGCAAGCCCGATGCAACGCGCGAAGAGATCGTCGCGGCGGCGCGCGCGGCACATGCGCATGACTTCATCCTGCGGCTGGCGCACGGCTACGATTCGCTGGTGGGCGAGCGCGGGCAGGGCCTGTCGGGCGGCGAGCGCCAGCGCATCAGCATTGCACGGGCGCTCTTGATCGACCCGCGCATCCTGATCCTCGACGAAGCCACGTCGGCGGTCGACACCGAGACCGAGAAGGAAATACAGAAGGCGCTCGACAACCTCGTGAAGGGACGCACGACCATCGCCATCGCCCACCGCTTGTCCACGCTGCGCAAGGCCGATCGGCTGGTCGTGATGGACCGCGGCGAGGTCGTCGAGGTCGGGCCGCACGACGCGCTGATGGAAAAGCAGGGCGCCTACTGGCGGCTGTACCAGGCGCAACTCCGGCACGCCGATGACGACGAGGAAGCGGCCGAGCAACGCAGCGAGGTCTCCGCCGTGCTGCACACGCACGCGGCTCATCCGGCGGGGCAAGCATGATCATGAACATTCGAATCGAACGCGATGCCTTCGGCCGGCTTGTGCTGACCGATGCGGATGGCGAGCAGCACGTCGGCATCGTGCCGGTGCGCGCCTTTCCGCTGACGGCGCCGGACCATGGCATCTCGCTGGTGGGCAGCGACGGCCGCGAGCAGGTGTGGGTCGACCGCATCGACGACCTGCCGGCAGGCACGCGAACCCTGCTGCAGGAAGACCTCGCCGCGCGTGACTTCGCGCCGACGCTGCTGAAACTGCACCGCGTGTCGAGCTTCGGCGTGCCGAGCAACTGGTACATCGCCACCGATCGCGGCGAAACCAGCTTCGTGCTGAAGGCCGAGGAAGACATTCGCCGGCTCGAAGGCGGCGCGCTGCTGATTGGCAGTGCGCAAGGCGTGCAGTTCCGCATCGCCGATGTAAAGGCGCTGGACCGCGCTTCGCGGAAGTTGCTCGAGCGGTTCCTGTAGGGCGGATCCGGGCCGATCGCAACCCTATCGCAATCCAAGTCCGCGCAACACGTCGTAGCAAGCGCCCATGGTGTGATAGTCGGTCTTGCCGGCCGGACTCTTGTGATCGGACAGCGCGCGGTTGTCGTTGCCGCGCTTGAAGTACCAGGCACCATGCCGATGGTCGATCATGTGGGCCCAGCTGTAGGTCCAGATGCGGTCGTACCAATCCCAGTAGGCCGACTCTCCGGTGCGCACGGCCAGCAGCGCCGCGGCGGCGAGGCTTTCCGCCTGCACCCAGAAATACTTCTCGCCGTCGCACACCTGGCCGTCGGGTGCACTGCCGTAGACCAGGCCGCCGTGCGCGTGGTCCCAGCCGCGTTGCACGGCGGTGTCGAAGAAGTGGCGCGCGGTCGGCAGCAGCCAGGCGGGGCGCCGGCCCTCGGGCAGACGGGCCTCCAGTTGCAGCAGCAACTTGGTCCATTCGGTGAGGTGGCCGATCTGGTAGCCCCAGGGGCGGAAGATGTTGGTGTTGTCGTGGCGGTTGTAGTCCCAGTCGACCGACCAGTCGCTGCGGTAGTGCTCCCACACCAGGCCGCCGGCCAACGTCGCCTGGCGCTGCGCGATGTTCTCGGCCAGGGTTACCGCTCGCGCAAGAAACGCTTCGTCGCCGGTCGCTTCGTGCGCCGCCAGCATGGCCTCGCAGCCGTGCATGTTGGCGTTCTGGCCGCGATAGCTGCTGACTTGCCAGTCGGTCGTGGCATCGTCGGCATAAAGGCCGTGGGCTGGTTCCCAGAAGCGCTGTTCCATCAGCGCGAATGTCGCGTCCAGACCCGCACGCGCTTCGCTCGCACCTGCCATCAGCGCATGCGCATGCGCCAGCAGCACGAAGGCGAGTCCGTAGCAATGCTGGGTGCCGTCCTTCACGCTGGCGCGTTGGCCGTCCCAATCGATCATCCAGGCATAGCCGCCTTGTGGCTGGGCATGCGCCTGCGCCAGAAAGCGCAGGCCATGACGCACGATGTCCAGATCGCGCGGACGTTCCGCGGCGCCGAACTGCCGCAGCGCCGTCGCATGGTTGAACACGAAGCGCGTGCTGCTGACCAGATGCCGCTGGCGCGTGTCGAACACCACGCCGTCGTCGCGGAAGTAATGAAAGAACCCGCCGGTCGGGTCCACGTCGCGGCCGTCGTAGAAGGCCAGCGTGTGGCGGACGTGGTCCAGCAGGAATTCGGGTGATCGGAAGTCGGGCATGGCGCTGTCGGTTTGGATCGGACCTCCCCAGTGTCGGCGATTCGGCGAAACTTGCCCGCTCGGCCTACTGCGTTTCATGGGGAGATTTTCAAGATGCACACCACCGCGCTCGTCCTGTTCTCCGGCGGGCAGGATTCGACCACATGCCTGGCGCAGGCGCTTTCCAGATACGAGCGCGTCGAGACGCTGGGCTTCGACTACGGCCAGCGCCACCATATCGAAATGGATGCCCGCCGCGTGGTGCTCGCCAACCTCCGCGATCGCTTTGCGCAATGGGCGCCGCGCATGGGCGAGGACCACGTGCTCACGCTGGCGGCCCTGCAGCAACTCGGCGGCTCGTCGCTCACCGACGAGGTCGCGTTCGCCATGCAGGCGGACGGTTTGCCCAACACCTTCGTGCCCGGGCGCAACCTGCTGTTCCTCACGCTGGCCGGTGCGCTGGCCTATCGGCGTGGCCTGCAGGTGATCGTCACGGGCGTTTGCGAGACCGACTTCTCCGGCTACCCCGACTGTCGCGACGACACGATGAAGGCCATGCAGATCGCGTTGTCGCTGGGCCTGGAGCGGCGCCTGCTGATCGAGACGCCGCTGATGTGGATCGACAAGGCCGACACCTGGAAGCTGGCCCATTCGCTCGGAGGGCAAGCGTTGATCGACTTGATCGTCGAAGACACCCACACCTGCTACCTCGGCGACCGCGTGCACCGCAACGCATGGGGCTACGGCTGCGGCACTTGCCCGGCCTGCGACTTGCGCCAGCGGGGCTGGGCGGGCTACCTGGAGCGCGAAGCGAACTCGCCGTCCAGGCCGTAGTCGCGAGACGCTCTGCGGATCGTCATGCAATCGCTGCCGCGGTGTTGAGGCGGTAGCGGGCCGGCCCGTCATCGGCCTGTGGCACCAGCGTCCACCGCTGGTGGTGATGATCGCCGACGCCCGCCCGGTGCGCGATGGAGATCATGGCGCCGCCCGCCGCGTGAACCGTCGCCGCGAGGCGCTTGTAGAGAATGTTCTCGGCTTCCTTGTCGAGTGCGCTGGTGGCCTCGTCGGCAAACAGCCAGGCCGGCTTCTTGAGCAGCACACGCGCAATCGCGAGGCGCTGCTGCTCGCCGCCCGAGAGCTTCTGGCTCCAGGCGTCGCTGTCGTCCAGCCGGCTCGCCAACTGCGGCAGCAGGGCGCTGTCGAGGGCCGCGCGCAGCGCTTCTTCGCTGTAGTCGGCGGCGGCATTCGGATAGGCGAGCGCGTCGCGCAGCGTGCCGTCGGGCACGTACGGCCGCTGCGGAATGAACATCGCGTTGTCGGGCACGCTCACATGCCCCCGCGCGAACGGCCAGATGCCGGCAAACGCGCGGAACAAGGTCGACTTGCCGCTGCCCGAGGGACCCTGCAGCAACACCGTGTCGCCGGCCTGCACCTGGAGCGCCGCGTTGGCGAGCAGTTGCGTGCCATTCGGCAAGGCAATGCTCAGGTCGTCGGTGTGCAAGGCGGCCCCGCCGCTGTCGCGTGCCAGCGCATCGTTCGATGTCGCGTGGGCCCGCATCGCGTCGTCGAAGGACGTAAGACGGTCGGCCGTGGCGCGCCAGACGGCCACGCGGTCGTAGTTGTCGACGAACCACGAGAGCGCGTCCTGCACCGTATTGAAGGTGCGCGAGACCTGCATCAGCTCGCCGAACTGGATCGCCCCACTGAAGAAGCGCGGCGCCGCCAGGAAGAACGGAAACACCACCGACAACTGCGCGAACGAAGAAGTGAACGCGACCAGGTTCTTCTGCTGCGTGATGAGCGACAGGTAGTTGCGCAGCACGCTGCGGAAGCGCAGGTCGAGTTGCCCGTGCTCGACCTTTTCGCCGCGGTCGAGCGCAATGGCCTCGCTGTTCTCGCGAACGCGGATCAGGTGGTGCCGGAAGTCGGCCTCGAAGCGCTGCTGGTTGAAGTTGATGCCGATCAGCGGACGCCCGATCAGGTGTGTAAGGCCCGTGCCGATCACGCAGTACAGGACAGCCACCCAGACCATGTAGCCGGGAATGGTGAAGTCGTGGCCACCGAGCGCGAACGAGAGCGGGCCGGACAAACTCCACAGGATGCCGATGAAAGTCACCAGCGTCACGACCGAATTCAGGATGCCCATCGACAGCGTCACCGTGTAGTCGGTGAACATCTGCATGTCTTCCTGGATGCGCTGGTCGGGGTTGTCGGCGGTGGCCTCGCCCGCTCCGGCGGCATAGCGCGCCAGCTCGAGCCGGTAGAAAGTGCGATTCGCCAGCCATCGGTCCAAGTAGGTGCGCGTCATCCAGGCACGCCAGCGCACCTGCAGCAACTGGGTCAGATAGAACTTGAACACGGCCACCAGGATCCCGGCCATCGCGAGGTAGGTGAAGCGCAGCAGCTGCGTCCAGAACACCGGTTGGTCCTTGGCCTGCAACGCGTCGTAGAAGACGCGGCTCCAGTCGTTGATCAGCACGGTCACGTACACCGTGCCGAGATTCAGCGCGACAACCGCGAAGAGCAGTCCTCGCGCCTTCCATCTTTCTTCGGAGCGAAAGTAGGGTGCCGACAACTGGCCGATGCGGCGCAGCGTGGCGAGCATCGATGGGCTGCGGGTGGGAGGAGAAGCAGAAGAAGTCATGAACAACGATCGTGAGTCGCGCCAGCGGCGCATTGGCGACCATCCTAGCTTTGGTAACGCCGCTCGGCTTAGGCGAAGTTGAAGCGGGGTGGCGTCCCAAGGCGGCAGGTGAGACGGGCAACCGCGTCCACACGAAGGCGGACCTCATCGCCTGGGGAGTGACGCGTGTCCTTCGGTATGCTCGGAAAACAAATATCTGACTTCAGGGAGATGAAATGTTCAGGCGAAATATCGTTGTGGGCGATCCCCCGGCAACTGGTGGCAGCGTGCTGCCATACGACGGTCCATCGTTCACCGTGCACGGCCACCAGATCGCTCTTGCCCCAACATGACAAACAAGGAGTTCAGCTCCACGGTATTGGCGTTGCGTGACAAAGCCGTGTCGCTCATCGCGAGAAAGCGCCTCCCGGAATTGGAGCGGTGTTACAAGGCTGGACAAGCCCGCGTGAAAGACTGGTTCGGAGTTGCAGACCAGGCAATGCGTGAATTTCTTCAGGATGGCTTGACTTGCTTTGCGCGCGAGTGTTGCGCAACCTTGACAGCAAGAACTTCGTCCGACTCACAGCGAGTGGGAAGCTTGTGGGCTGCACAATTCCTAACCACGGCGATACCACCGTGGCCATGGTCTGCGGGCCTGACGTGTCAACGCACACAATTGCGTTCAACACCTCGTTCTGCCATCTGCGGGACACTTCGGCTGAGGCCGATTCGAAGCTGTCGACGCTCATTCATGAGGTGACGCATTTCGATGACACTTTTGGCAGCTTCGATTCGATCTATTACCTGCGAGAGTCCCGCAAGGCAGTGGGAACGGAGCGGAGCAAAGTGAAAACAAATGCGGACAGTCTTGCAGGCTATGTCGTTTGGGGGGAAGTCTTTTATGCGAGCTAAGGCACTCGCCGCGTTCGCGATGCTTACTAGCTTTGGATTGGCATCTGCGTGCCAAATCATCGTGCAGACTACGTTGACTTTTCCCGATGGTTCGGCAGATTTGGAGCGCGCGCAGATCCTCAAGCTGAGGGAATGGCTGGATCACGCAAATGCGCAGTTCGGAAAATACAAGGGTGTCTATGTAGAGACCGGGGCTTCGGCGAAAACCGCCAGCGAAGCAAAGGAATTGGCACAACGGCGCGCTGGCAACACAGTGCGCGCACTTCATATGCTGCTTCCATACAGCGTGCCAATAGAAACTAGCTCGCACGGCTACCGTGAGAAACGAGTCGCGCTCGATGGTGGCAACGACTACGCCACGATCCAGATCAATCCAGATTTCAAGGCGATCGTTGTTCCGGATTGCAATCCGATCCCGATCCGCTGAGCGGCGGTTCCGTCAAAGGGCCGCCGCCTTTGCGCTCAGCCCTTCTTGCCGTCGCCGCCGATCCCCGGTACCAGCGGGCTCGAGCCTGGCAGCAGCAGGCCCGAGCGGGCATACGACTGCAGCTTGTCGCGCGTGTCGACGATGTCGAGATTACGCATCGTGAGCTGCCCGATGCGGTCTTGCGGCGAGAACGCGCCGGCCACCTTTTCCATGCTCAGCCGCTCGGGCTTGTAGGTGAGGTTCGGCGAGTCGGTGTCGAGCAGCGAATAGTCGTTGCCGCGGCGCAGCTCGACCGTCACTTCGCCGGTGATGGCGCTCGCCACCCAGCGCTGCGCCGTCTCGCGCAGCATGATCGCCTGCGGGTCGAACCAGCGGCCCTGGTACAGCAGCCGGCCGAGCTTCAGGCCGTTCATGCGGTATTGCTCGATGGTGTCTTCGTTGTGGATGCCGGTCACCAGGCGCTCGTAGGCGACGTGCAGCAGCGCAAGGCCCGGCGCCTCATAGATGCCGCGGCTCTTGGCTTCGATGATGCGGTTCTCGATCTGGTCGCTCATGCCCAGGCCGTGGCGGCCGCCGATGCGGTTGGCTTCCATCAGCAGGTCGACCGAATTGGCGAAGGTCCTGCCGTTCAGCGCGACCGGCATGCCTTCTTCGAAGCGCACCGTCACCTCTTCGGCCTTGACGACCACGTCGTCCTTCCAGAAGGCCACGCCCATGATCGGGTTGACGATCTTGATGCCGCTGTTCAGGTGCTCGAGGTCCTTGGCTTCGTGCGTGGCGCCAAGCATGTTGGAGTCGGTCGAGTAGGCCTTCTCGGCCGACATCTTGTAGCCGAAGCCATGCTGCGTCATGAAGGCCGACATCTCGGCGCGGCCACCCAGTTCGTCGATGAACAACTGGTCGAGCCAGGGTTTGTAGATGCGCAGCGACGGGTTGGTCAGCAGGCCGTAGCGGTAGAAGCGCTCGATGTCGTTGCCCTTGTAGGTGCTGCCGTCGCCCCAGATGTTGACGTCGTCTTCCTTCATCGCCGCCACCAGCATGGTGCCCGTGACTGCGCGGCCGATCGGCGTGGTGTTGAAGTACGTGATGCCGGCCGTCGAGATGTGGAAGGCGCCGCTTTGCAGCGCGGCAATGCCCTCGGCCACGAGCTGGCTGCGGCAGTCGATCAGGCGCGCCTTTTCGGCACCGTACTGCATCGCCTTGCGCGGGATCTCGTCATAGTCCGGCTCGTCGGGCTGGCCCAGGTTGGCGGTGTAGGCGTAGGGAACGGCACCCTTGAGCTTCATCCAGTGCAGCGCCGCGCTGGTGTCGAGGCCGCCGGAAAACGCGATGCCGACTTTCTGGCCGACGGGAATGGATTGGAGGATGGTGGACATGGGCGAATGGGGTAGGCCAGTGAGCCGTTGATGGCCGTGCGGCCACGGCGCTGTGGGAATTTCGGGAACCGCGTATTTTCAGCGCTTTTTGGGACGCAGCCCAAAGGACCCCGAAGGCGGCCCGGCCGCCGCGTCAGGGTGGGTTGCTAATCCCGCTGGCGACGTGGCCCGAGGGCACATGCCGCGCCGCCGCGTCGACGTGCCCGGTCTGGTCGTCGAAGAAGAAGTCCGGCTCGAACTCGCGCAGGAACTCGCCCTTGGGCAGCCCGCCGAGGAACATCGCCTCGTCGACCTTGATGTTCCAGTCCATCAGCGTGCGAATCGCGCGTTCGTGCGCCGGCGCGCTGCGGGCGGTGACCAGCGCGGTGCGTATGCGCATGTTCGAGTTGCCCGCTTTCTGCAGGCGATGCAGTGCCGCCAGCAGCGGCTTGAAGGGCCCGCCGGGCAAGGGCATCGTGGCCTTGCTCTTTTCGTGCGCCTGGAAGGCGTCGAGCCCGTGGCTCTGGAACACGCGCTCGGCCTCGTCGCTGAACAGCACCGCGTCGCCGTCGAAGGCAATGCGAACTTCATTGGGCCAAGCGTCGCTGGCCTTCACCGATTCGACCAGCACTCGCGCCGCAGGAAAGCCCGCATTCAAGGCCTCGCGCACGTCTTGCGCGTTGACCGACAAGAAAAGATGCGCTCCCAGCGGCCGCAGGTAGCCGTACGGCGCCCGTCCCTGCGTGAACACGCCGCGCTGCAGCTTGATGCCGGCTGCGCCGCCGGAGCGGAACACGCGCATGCCCGACACCGGATCGTTGCGCGAAAGGATCACGACTTCGACTCGCTCGGTGCCGTCATCGTTGAAACGCAGCAGCTTCTGCACCAGCTGGTACGCGATGCCGGGTTGTGCCGGCACGTCGAGCCGCTCGAACTGCAGCCGCATGTAGCCCTCGGAATCGCCCGATTCGAACAGCCGGTTCTCTTCCTCGAGGTTGAACAGTGCGCGCGATGAAATCGCTACAACCAGTTTGTCGGTCAAGCTAGCTGGCACATGGCCTCCGATCAAGTTCCGGCCCCTGGTGGATGGTTCGCGCGAACACGACGGAGCCGGCGTTGCCCGGCCATTGGTGTTGCCCCCGGTGAGGGGTTGGGCGGCCTGCACCAAGCGGGGCCAACCTGGGGGAGAGCGTCATTTCACGAATTGGTTGAGCTGGATGATCGGCATCAGCACCGCCAGCACGATCAGCATCACCACCGCGCCCATCGCCACGATCAGCAGCGGCTCAAGGATCGTTGCCAGATGCATCGCGCGGCGCTGCACGTCGGCGCCCAGCTGGTTGGCCGCGCGCTGCAGCATCTGCGGCAGTTGGCCGGTCTGTTCGCCGAGCCGCGCGAACATCGGCACGATGCCGGGAAAGCGCTTTTTCTGCGCCAGCGCCGAGGCCAGCGGCGCGCCTTCGCGCACCAGCACCAGGGCATCCAGCGCATCGGCGCGCATCGCGTGGTTGCCGAGCGTTTCGGCCGCAGCCTGTAGTGCACGCAGGATCGGAACGCCCGCCATGGCCAGCATCGCCAGCGTGCTGGCAAAGCGCGCCGCGTTGTAGCCGCGCGAGAGCTTGCCGACCAGCGGCAGCTTGAGCCAGGTGGCGTCGAATTTCAGGCGCAGGTCGGGCTGGGCCAGCGCGATGCGGGCGCCCACGCCGATCAGGACGAGTGCGATCAGCATCAGCCAGCCGTAGTCGCGCACGAAGCCGCTGATGGCCAGCATGGCCGAGGTCAAGACGGGCAGCGCACGCTTTGTGCCGGCGAACACATTGGCCACTTGCGGCACCACGTAGGTGACCAGGAAGATCACGATCGCGACGGCCACCAGCGTCACGATGGCTGGATAGAGCGCGGCGCCCACCAGCTTTTGTTGCAATGCCTGCCGCTGCTCCAGGTCGTCGGCCAGGCGTTCGAGCACCATGCCGAGGTTGCCGGTCTGCTCGCCGGCGCTGATCACGGACGAGTAGATCAACGAGAACTCGCGCGGATGGCGGGCCAATGCGCGCCCGAACGACGAACCCGCGTTCACCTCTGCTCGCAGCGACGCATTGAGGTTGCGCTCGGGTTCGGTTTCCGACTCTTCGGTCAATGCCGTCAGTGCACGTTCGAGCGTGAGCCCGGACGACACCAGCCCTGCGAGTTGCCGCGTCCACACGGCCAGGCCGCTGGCGCGGAAAACCCGGGCACCGCCGAACCAGCGTTGCCAGCCGGCGGGGCCGGGCGAACCGGCGCCCTGGCTGGCGACAGACGTGACCTCGATCGGAATCAGCTTCTGCGCGCGAAGGAGCCCACGGGCAGCGCGCGCGGTGTCGGCCTCCAGGACGCCCTTGCGGGAGTGTCCCTCTGGGTCTATGGCTTCGAAGGAATAGGCGGGCATGGTTGTAATCGGCAAAATGCGCGAAGCCGCATTGTCGATGCTCGGCAAGCCCCAACGCTTGCGCAATGCGCCCTGAAACCGCGACTCAAGGAGTATTTGCCATGTTGCTTCGTGTCATCGCCGGCGCAGCCATGCTCGGTGCACTCTCGCTGGCGGCGCACGCCCAGGAGATGTTCGACGGATACCTCTGTTGCAATTTGAGAACCGACGGCAGTTGGATGAGCGATTCCAACTATGCAGAAAGCGGCAAGCGCATCGTCCCCGTCGGCACGCCGATCCGCGTGTCGGGCTATGGGCGCCAGCGGGTGCTGGTGGATGTCAACGGCGGCAAGCAGGCCATCGGCAACGACTACAGCCGCGACCTTGACCTGGTCACTTTTGCGAAGCGCTGGGTAGTCGCTGAAGATCCGTCCCGCAAGATCGCCGGCTATCCGCCGAAAATCCGTGAAGCGATCAAGTCGGCACGCATCACCAAGGGCATGACGCGCGAGCAGGTGGCGATGGCCGTGGGCTATCCGATCAGCAGCGAAAACCCGAATCTCGACGTGCCGGTCTGGCGCATGTGGATCAGCAGCTTCGCCGGCTACACGGTGAACTTCGACAAGGCCGGCCGGGTCTCCAGCGTGGAGACCGACCCGCAGACCCGCGTCCTCGTCTACGTGGATTGACTTCGGCGCCTGGGGGGTCAGTCCCGGGTCACGCGCAGCAACTCGGCACGCGTGGTGATGCCGGCCTGGATCAGTCGCTCCCCGTCCTCCCGCATCGAGCGCAGCCCGCCGCGTTCGGCCGCGACGAACAACTGGCTTTCCGGCGCGCGGTTGTGGATCAGGGATTGCACGGTCTCGTCCGCCACCAGCAATTCGAAGATGCCGGTGCGGCCCTGGTAGCCGGTCTGGCCACAGGCGTCGCAGCCGGTGCCGCTGCATACCGGGCAAACCTTGCGCACCAGCCGCTGGGCCAGTACGCCAAGCAGCGATGAACTCAGCAGGAATGGCTCGACGCCCATGTCGGTGAGCCGCGTGACCGCGCTCACCGAATCGTTGGTGTGAAGCGTGGCCAGCACCAGGTGACCGGTGAGCGACGCCTGGATGGCGATCTGCGCCGTTTCGAAATCGCGGATCTCGCCGATCATGATCACGTCCGGGTCTTGCCGCAGGATCGCGCGCAAGGCCTTGGCAAATGTCAGATCGATCTTGGCATTGACCTGCGTCTGGCCCACGCCCGCCAGCTCGTATTCGATCGGGTCTTCCACCGTCATGATGTTGCTGTGCGCCGCGTCGAGCCGGCCCAGCGCGGCATAGAGCGTGGTCGTCTTGCCCGAGCCCGTTGGCCCGGTCACGAGGATGATGCCGTGCGGCTGGCCGATCAGGCTTTCGAAACGCGCCAGCGTGTCGCCCAGCATGCCCACCGCTTCGAGCGTGAGCTTGCTTTCGCTCTTGTCGAGCAGGCGCAGCACCGCGCGTTCGCCGTGCGCCGAAGGCAGCGTCGACACCCGCACGTCGACCGCGCGCGTGCCGATGCGCAGGCTGATGCGCCCGTCCTGCGGCAGACGCTTCTCGGCAATGTCGAGGTCGGCCATGATCTTCAGCCGCGAGATCAGCGCCGCATGCAGCGCGCGATTCGGCTGCACCACTTCGCGCAGCGTACCGTCGATGCGGAAGCGCACCGATGACGTGCGCTCGTAGGGCTCGATGTGGATGTCGCTGGCACCGTCGCGCGCGGCCTGCGTCAGCAGCGCGTTCAGCATGCGGATGATGGGCGCGTCGCCGGCGTTTTCCAGCAGGTCTTCCACGGCCGGAAGCTCCTGCATCATGCGTGTCAGGTCGGCGTCGCCCTGCACCTCGCTGACCACCGAGGCCGCGCTGGATTCGCCCTGCGCATAGGCCGCGCTGATGCGCTGCGCCAGTTCCAACGGTGCCAGCGGCTCGAAGGTCGTGACCGCGTATTTGCGCAGCACCTCGCCGAGCGCGCTGCGCGGCGGGTTCTGCGGCATCCACAGCGTCGCGCTGCCGCCGTCATCGGCCTGCTCCAGCAAGAGTTGTTGGGTGCGGGCGAAGGCATAGGGCAAGGGATAGCGCACGGCGGCACCTCAGGGCAATTCGCGCGCCGTGGCCGGATCGGCCGTGGGTGGCAATGCGCCCCTGAGCGGGCCGCCGTCGAGACGCCTGCCGTTGTCGTAGGGCATCAGGGGTTGCGGCACGAGCCGCGTGCCTTCGATGCGGCGGTCAGGGGGGAGCTCGGGTGTCGGCGTCGTCGCACCTATGGGCGGCAAGATGGCCGACTGGCTCACAGAATCCAGTGGGAAGCTGCGTTCCGGCTGGTTGTTCTGTTGCAGCGATCGGATCGTGTTGTAGCGGTCGGCCGAAAAGGCGTCGACGGCGGCCCCGTCGCGCATGACGACGGGGCGCAGAAAGACCATCAGGTTGGTCTTGTTGCGGCTGCGCTTTTCACTCTTGAAAAGGCTGCCGAGGATGGGAATGTCGCCAGCCAGAGGAACTTTATCGGTGTTGGTCGAATAGTCGTCCTGCAGCATGCCGCCGAGCATCACGATGCTGCCGTCCTCGATCAGCACGTTGGATTCGATACTGCGCTTGTTGGTCGTAGGGCCATTCGGGGCGGCTTCCGTCCCGGGGGCAACGCTCGAGACTTCCTGGAAGACCGCGAGCTTGATCGTTCCGTTCTCGTTGATCGTCGGCCGTACGCGCATCGTCAGGCCCACGTCCTTGCGCTCGACGGTGGTGAACGGATTGACGGTCGACGTATTGCCGTTGGTGCTGGCGTACGAACCGGTGGGAAACGGCACGTTCTGGCCGACCACGATCTTCGCCTCCTCGTTGTCGAGCGTCAGCAGATTGGGCGTCGACAGCACATTCCCCGCCCCATCGCTCGCCAGGAAGCTTGCGATGAAGCCCAGTATGTATTGGCCGGCGGTCATGTGCGCTACGCCAAAATTGAGCCCCGCGCTCAGCGTGTTCAATGCGGCGGGTGTCTTGTTTGCGATGGCGGTGGTGAGTGCCAGGATATTGGCGCCCGCGAGGCTGGAGTTGGTCCCGATCACGCCGACGTTGGTGTCGCCCTTCTGGCCGAGCGCGCTTTGCCATTGCACGCCGAACTGGGCCGCCCGGGTTGCGTTGACCTCGACGATCAGGGCTTCGATCATCACCTGCGCGCGCCGGCCATCGAGCCGGTCGATCACTGCGCGCATTTGTCGGTATTGCGGTTCGGAGGCAGTGATGATCAGCGAGTTGGTGGCCGGGTCGGCCTGGATCTGGCCGCCCGTAGATGGCTGGTTGGCATTGTTCAGCGGCGAGGTGGCCGGCGTTGCGCCCTGCTGCGGGCTGGCGGCCGTGCTGGTGCCGGCATTGAGCGCGGCGGCGCCCGCGCCGGTGAGGCCGCCAGGACCCCCGCGCGCCTCGGTGGCGATGGCCGCGCGCAGCGTGACCGCCAGCTTCACCGCATCCGCATTCTTCAGGTAGACCACGTAGATGTTGCCGGCAGCGCCGTTGCCGCTGTCGATCGGCTCGCGGTCCAGCCGATCGACCAGCGTGCGCACCAATTGCGCGCGCGCCGGGTTGGCCGCGCGCAGGATCAGCGAATTGCTGCGCGGCTCCGCAATCAGGGCCGTGCGAAACGATGGGTCGGTCCCGCCAGGCGTGCCGACAGCGCCGGCCACGCCGCCAGCGGCGGTGGAGCCACCCTCGATCAGCCGCGTGACCAGCGGCGCCAGGTCGGTCGCGACCGAGTGCTTGAGCGGAATCACCTCGATGTCGGATGCGTTCGGAACGTCCAGTGCCGCGATGATGCGGGCGATCCGCCGCATGTTGTCGGCATAGTCGGTGATCACCAGCGAGTTGTTGCCGGCATTCACGTTGATCGTGTTGTTCGGCGGGATCAAGGGCCGCAGCACCGGCAGCAGGTTGTTCGGCGATTCGTAGTTGAGGCGAAACACCTGCGTGATGATCGCGCTTCCACCGGCGCGGGCCGTGGCACCGGTCGACGTGGTCACATTGGTCGACAGCAGCTTGGCGTCCGCCTCCGGCACCACCTTGTAGAGGCCCTCGGTCTCGACCACCGCGAAACCCTGCAGCCGCAGTGCGGCGGCGAACTGGTTGAACGCGGTCGCGGGCGCAATGGCGCGATCGGTCTGCAGCGTGATGGTGCCCTTCACACGCGGGTCGACCACCACGTCGCGTCCGGTCACGACGGCCATCGTGCGGGCCACCGATTCGATTTCGGCATTGGTGAAGTTCAGCGTGATCGGCTCGCCGCGGCGGGGTGCGTCGGGGTTCTGCGGCGATGGCTGCGCGAACGCGGTCGGTATGCAGCCAGCGAACAGCAGGTGCGCCGCGAGTGCGACGATGCCGATGCGAGCGCCGTGTCGGAGCGGATGCTTCATGGTTGGATCAACCCAGTGTAATGAGCGAGCGTGCGCCGTCGCGCCGCCCGATGATGTTCAGGAGATTCGAGAGTGCGTCTTCGCGTCCGGGCGCGGCTCGGGCCTCGCCGTCGAAACGCAACGCGCTTCCGTTCCAGCGGCCGCTGCCGCTCAGTTGCAGGCTGCCTTCCTTCGTGGCGAGCAGCAGGGTGGGCTGCGCGCCGCCTTCCATCGTGAGGCGGTAGCTGCCCATCGGCTTGAGCGTCGACAGGCTCGATGAAATATCGGTGGCGTTGAGCGTGGCGCGTCCGGACAGCGCGAGTTGCCGACCAGTCCAGCGCATCGAGAAGGCTTGCGTCGAGATGTCGAGCATGCCCTCGGGCTTGAGCGTATTCCACGGCGCGCCGAAGCCGGTCAGCATCGCGGCAGGCCAGCGTGACTGTCCGTCCTGCCATTCGAGTTCCAGGCCGGCCGCATGCGGCAGCGCGTTGAATTCAAGTGGCTTGGACGCGCAGCAGGGCACCGCGAGTGCGGCCCGCACGCCATTCCACAAGGGACGCAGCCGCCAGTCGAGCGTGCCCGGCAGCGACACCGGCTGGGCGCCGCCCTGGCCGCTGGCGAGTACCACGCCGGCGGTGCCGTTCCACACGGTGCCGCGCGGGTTCACCAGCAGCAACCGGCCATTGGTGGCTTCGCGCAGCGCTTGCGCCAGCCAGCGCGCCGGCGCAAACACAGCCAGCGCCGCCAGTCCGCCGAGCAGCGCGCCGAGCACTGCCCAGCGCCAGCCGGAGGCCGGGCGTGCAGGGAGGGCATTGGCGCGGGCGATCATCGGCAGCATCAGCGGGCCGCGGCCGGCAGGGTCATGACCAGCGTGCCATCCCAGCGCGGGCGGCCCTCGTCAGGCGCGCCGCCGGCTGCCGACGTGGCGCCCGCCGCAGGCTTGGCGCCAGGCAGCAGCGCAGCGCCAGGCATCATCGGCAGGGCGGGCGTCACCAATGCCGCAGGAGCGCCTGTGCCGGCGGCACGCGTCAGGTGCGCCTCGCGCGGCACGGCGCGCGCGTTGCTGCGCGCCTGCGCCAGCCACTGAGCGAGCGCATCTGCCGGGGCGGCGCGCATCATCACGTTGGCGGCGTCGCCGGCGTTGGAGATCTGGGCGCTCGCGCCAAGCGACTGGCGCACCGAATTTTCCAGCGCCCGCAGCGACTCGTCACGGTTGGCGCGCGGCTGTGCCTGCAACGCCTTGGCCTGCGCCTGGAGTGTGCTCATTTGCTGCAATTGGGCGTCCAGGCGCGCGTGCTCTTCGCGTGCGGCCGACAGCGTGCGCAGCGCCGGTGCCAGCGCAATCCACCATACGAATGCCAGCAGCACCAAAGTCGCGGCGCCCGTCACCAGTTGGCGTTCGCGTGGCGCCATCTCGGCCCAGCGCGCTCGAATGACTTCGCGGAACGTCATTTCCCGGCCTCCGCCTGTACCAGTAGAAAGTCGCCCTCGCCGCGCACCGTGTAGGCGCGCGCAGCCATCGTGCTCGTCAAAGAGGCGATTTCCGTGGCCGAAAGGTTGAGCCCGCGCAGCCGCAACTGGCCGGCGCTGTAGTCGAGCGCGGTCGGCACCCGGCCGGGCGGCAGGCTCGCGCCGAGGACGGCCAGCATCGGTTCGAGGTCGAGCGCGGCCACGCCGCCCGTCGATTGCTGCAGCGCGGCCACTTCGCGCGCCATCTGCAACGGCGCATCGACCACCAGTTTCACCGAGGGAAAGGTCTGCGTCAGCATGGTGTTGATGGTGCTGCGCTTGCTGTCGAGTGCGTTGCGTTCCTTCCAGGCCCAGGCATTGAGGCCGACCAGTTGCGCCAGCACCAGCACCACGGCTCCCCAGCGCGCGGCGCGCCATTGCGGTGCATGGCGCAGTGCCTGCAGCCATGCGCTGAACTTCTTGCCGGCGCGTGCGCGGCCGCTGCTGGCCAGGTCGAACTGCGCCAGATCCCAGGGCGCACGCGCCGCCTGCAGCCATCGCTCGGCCTGCTGGGCGATCGGCAGGCGCTGGCCCAGCAACGCTTCAGCCTGGGCCGCGACGGCGGGCTCCGCGCTGGCCACCGCAGTGTCGAGCGGGGCGCTGCCGATCAGCGCCAGGCTGGCGGCGTTCAGCGGGAGCGTTGCCACGCCGCTGGCATCGCACACGGTGAGTTGTGCGGAATCGGATTCGCCGGTGACGAACAGCATCGCCGGCGCGTCTGTTGGCTGGGGTGCGAACTCGGGGACGATGCGGGTCACGCGTCGCCCGGCGGATTCGAGCGCCTGCACCGCCGCGCGCAGGGCAATGCGCTGGCTGGCCGCGACCCAAACCGTTGCGCCGGGCTTGGCACCCGGTTCCAGCGCAAAGTGCAAAGACTCGGGCTCGTCCAGCAAGCGCTCTTCGAGCAGGCCGTCGAGCACGGAGCGCAAGCGCGCCGCCCCGCCCAGGTTGCCCGGCGGCAGGCTCACGGCGTGCCACGACAGCGCCGTGCCCGGCATCAGCAGGGTGACTTCGCTGCTGGCGGGCAGCAGGGCGAGCGGCGCACTGCCGTGGGATAGCAGCGTCCGCCCGTCGTCGGCCGCCAGCGCCCAGCCGTGTTCGGCGGCGCCCTGGAGGCGCGACAGCGGTGGACAAACGATCAGTTCAGGCATGGGCGATCTGGAAAAGGGTGGTCATTGTAGAAGGCGCACTGCCTGCCGCTACTCTTTTGATAGCGCCTGTCGTAAGCAGGGCGGGCGCTCACTAACAAATTCAGGGAGTGGTGGCGCGCAATGTCGCGCCGGCGCCACGCTCGCGCCACAGCACTGTAAGGAGGATGCCGTCCCGCTTGAGCAGCGAATGTTCTTCGACGAAGGTGTTGTCGAGGCGTAGCTTGCCTTCCACTTCGAAGTAGCGGGTGCTGATGCTGTGGCGTTGTCCGTTGAACGCGTCGGCCTGGTCGCGAAGGCCATCGTTGGCATCCGAGACCTGGCTGAAAAACCTGAGCGTACGCCGTGCCACCAACTGCCTGGCGGCGGCCAGGTCCAGCCCGGGCACGCTGGCATAGATGGCCTCGGCGCTGGCGGTGTTGATATTGAGCGGCGTGCTGACCGGTAGCACCGTGACGTAGGGCGCCAGCGTGGCCACCGTCTGTGGCGACAGGCCGAACCAGACCAGTTGCGCCGTGCGCACCGGCATCAGTGGCGCATTGGGAGCTTGCGAGTTGTCGCTGTCCGTTCCTGCTGTGGTCGCGGGGGGCGTTGCCGGCGTCGCGGCCACCGCGGCCGGCGCATTTACCGCGGTCCCGGCCGGAGCGGGCGTGGCGGGCGTGGGGGGTGCGGTGGTTGGCGTCGAGATGCCGGCCATCGCGCGCTGCACGCCGTTGGCGAGCAGTGCTACGTCGCTGGCCGGCAAGCCGAGCAGGGCGAACAGCTTGGTGAAGGCTGCAACCGAAGAAGGATCCGGCTTGTTGCCGACCACCAGGTTCATGACGTTGAGCTTCGATTGCGCATCCACGATGCTGCCCGAAAGCAGGGCATCCGGCAGCCCTTCGAGCGACTGGCTGGCCACGTTCTTCTCGGCCGACAGGAAGCTCGACAGCCGCGCCTCCTCGAGCGGCACGGCCCAGGGCTCGGCCAGGTGGTCGGGTCCGCCGGTGCGGCCATCTTCTCGCAGGATCAGGCGTGCCCAGTCGAGCGCACCGACCAGTATCCAGGCCGACTGCACGCGCCCACGCTCGGCCGCCTCCACCTCGACCGCGCGCCACTGCTGCCACAGCGCTGCGGTGGCGAAGGTGGCCACCAGCGTCACGGTCAGCATCGCGGCCAGTAGCGCCGCGCCGGCCTGGCGTGCCGACGGTGCGGATCGCGGGGAAGGACGACTCGGTTTCATGTCTTCGGAATGATGGCGTTCGGCCGGACCCAGTCGCGCGACAGCAGGCCGGTCAGCGCCGGTCCGGGCGGCAGGTTCAGCACCAGCCTCACGCCGTCCGGCAATGCGTTGGCGCTGGCAAGGACATCGGCGCCCACGGCCGGGCTCCATATGTTGTTGCGAAAGTAGTAAAGCTGCCAGCTGTCGACCGGCATCAACGTGACTTCGGCGCCGAGCACGTCGTCCGCAGCGCCGTCGCCTTGCGCCCAGCCCGCGGCGCGCGTCCAGGCTGCCTGCCATTCGTCGCGCCGCGTCAGCGCGGCCGATTGCCAGCGGCTCCAGTGCGCACCGTCAGCGCCGGTGCGCAGCGTCCACGCCACCACGTAGACGACCGGGCGCAAGTCGTCGGCGCCCCGACGCGTGATGCGCAGCAGGCGGCCGTCCCAATCGATGGTGCGGGTTCCGGCCAGCGTGGTCATCGCATCGAGGTCGGCGCTCCATTGCGAGAGTGTGGTCTGCAGCGTCAGCACCGCATCGCCGCGTGCGCGGTTGTGCTCCTGCGCGCGCGCCATGCCCTCGATGCCGCGCCAGCTCATCAGGGCCAGCATCGCCATGACGACGATCGCCACCATGACCTCGATCAGCGTGAAGCCGCGTTGCCGTTGCATGGTCAGTAGCGGCCGACGATGGTCGACACGCGCAATACCGGCGCGTCCTCGGCGTCGCGCACCTGCACGTCGACGCGGCGGAAGTTGGGGTTCAGCGTGGCCGTGGCCGTCACGCCGACGTTGAAGTTGTTGCCGGCCTGCGTGCATACCGATGCGCTCTCGCCCACCGCCGGCATGGCGCGTGCAAGCCGCGCCTTGGCCAATTCGTTCTCTGCGCAGATCTGCGCGAGCATCACATCGGACTGCCGCTGCGCATTGCGGGTCAGCGCGCCGGTGGCCTGCGAGCCCGCCATGAGCGCGATTGCGACAATGCCCAGCGCGACCAGCACCTCGATCAGCGTGAATCCGCGAACGTCGGGGCGGATCATTGGAAAACCCGTGTTGCGCTCATCGGGCAGTTTCAGTGCTGCGCACTGCGGTGCGAGCGCCTTCGGGCGGCAGGTGGCGTTCACGGCGTGACCACGGCGAAAGGACGCAACCCGTCGGTGGCGATTCGAAGACTGCGCGCAGGAGGGCCTTCGGCCGTCAACACGACCTGTTGCGCCGCGATGATCGGATCGGGCCCGAGCAGCAGCACGTTGCTGGTACGTCCGTCGGCGGTCGATGGTTGCGCGCTGATGCCTTCCCCGAGCCACGTCCCCGGCAGGGTATCGGCTGGAAGACCATCGAACACGAAGCCTTCGGGAGTGACGCGCCAGCGCACCGTGGCGCCGCTGGCGCGCGACTGGGCGCGTGCCGCGTCAAGCAGCACGGCAAGGCGTTCGGCCTCGCGTTCGAGCGCGGATTGCCCGCTGTCGCGCATCGCAAAGCCGAGGCCGGCCGTGGCGATCGCGATGATGGTGATGACCACTATCAACTCGAGCAGCGTGAAGCCGCTCGCGCGGCGGAAGCTACCGATGCAGCGGCAAGGGCTACTGCCAGCTGCCGATGTCGGCATTGTTGCCTTCCCCGCCCGGCTGGCCGTCGGCCCCGAACGAGAACACGTCGATCTCGCCCTTGATGCCTGGGTTCAGGTACTGGTAGGGCTTGCCCCAGGGGTCGTTGGGAAGCTTGTCGATGTTCGGTTTCCAGTTGGGGGCCGCGGGGCCGGTGGTGGGTTGCACCACCAGCGCTTGCAGGCCTTGTTCGGCGGTTGGATAGCGCTGGTTGTCGAGCCGGTAGCGCTTGAGCGCCTGCATCAGGTTGGCGATGTCGGTCCGGGCGCTCTGCACGCGGGCTTCGTCGACGCGGCCGATGACGTTCGGCACGATCAGCGCGGCCAGCACGCCGATGATGACCAGCACCACCATCAGCTCGATCAGTGTGAAGCCGCGTTGCAGGGAGGCACGCATTGGGCGGGGCGAGAGTGTCATGGAAAGTCAGGCTTGGTTCGTGCGGCGCTGCATGATAATCCGCCGACATGTCGGCCCCGTCCACTCTCCAAGCCCCCTTTGCAACTTCTTTACGTTGGCCAGTCGCCATTGCCACGTTGCTCGTGTGGGCGTTGGCTGCGGCGAGCGTCGTGTTCTGGGGCCTGCGGCTCACCGCCCCCGCCGATGCAACAGCACCGCCCGCAGTGACGAATGCGCCGGTGGCGGTCGATCCGGCCGCGGTCGGACGGTTCCTGGGTGCCGTCGATGCGCCCTCGGCTGCTGCGGCTGCGCCCGACGCGGCGAGCCGGTTCGTGTTGCAAGGTGTCATCGCGGACACCGACGGCCAGGGCGCCGCGCTGATCGCCGTCGACGGCAAGCCGGCGCGCCCGTTCCGCGTGGGCGCCAGCATTGGTGACAGCTATGTGCTGCAGTCTGTCGGCACGCGCGCCGCAACCTTGGGTTCCGGCGCGCGCGGGCCGGTCGCTTTCACGCTGAAGCTGCCGGAGCGACCGATGGCCATCCCCGGTCCTCCCGGCCCCGTCCGCGCGCCCTGAGCCTGGTTCAGGCCTTCAGGAACAACTGGTAGGCCGGGTTCGCTGTCTCTTCGACGTACGGATAGCCAAGCGTCCGCAGAAAGCCGTCGAAAGCCGCATGGTCGGCCGTCGGCACCTGCACGCCGACCAGGATGCGGCCGTAGTCGGCGCCCTGGTTGCGGTAGTGGAACAGGCTGATGTTCCAGTTCGGCCGCAACAGGTTCAGGAACTTCAGCAGCGCGCCCGGCCGCTCCGGAAACACGAAGCGCAGCAACCGCTCGTCATGCGCCAGGCCGGTACGCCCACCCACCATATGGCGGATGTGTTCCTTGGCCAACTCGTCGTGCGTCAGGTCGAGCGCCCCGAAACCGTGTTCGACGAAGGTGTTGGCGATCGTCGTGGACTCGCCGCGCGTCGAAGTCGTGAGACCCACGAAGACGTGGGCTTCGGCCGCGTCGCTGATGCGGTAGTTGAACTCGGTCACGTTGCGCGATGCGCCTGGCAATTCGCCGACCAGTTCACAGAAGCGGCGGAAGCTGCCGCGCTCCTCGGGAATCGTCACGGCAAACAGCGCCTCGCGCTCCTCGCCGACTTCGGCGCGTTCGGCGACGAAGCGAAGCCGGTCGAAGTTCATGTTGGCGCCGCAGAGGATCGCCGCATAGGTTT
Organism: Variovorax humicola; assembly: GCF_037889915.1. Lineage (NCBI taxonomy): Bacteria > Pseudomonadati > Pseudomonadota > Betaproteobacteria > Burkholderiales > Comamonadaceae > Variovorax > Variovorax humicola. The sequence continues at coordinate 238,150 of NZ_JBBKZV010000001.1, forward strand.
CGCCCCGCGTGCCGTGTTGCTCGACGTACTGCTTGATCGCGGCCACGGCAAGCGCACCGGCCGGCTCGACGATGCTGCGGGTGTCGACGAAGATGTCCTTGATGCCGGCGCACACCGCATCGGTGTCGACGGTGATGAACTCGTCGACCAGCTCGCGCGCGATGCGGAAGGTTTCCTCGCCGACCAGCTTGACGGCGGTGCCGTCGGAGAACAGGCCCACATCGGGCAGCGTGACCCGTTCCTTCGCGCTCACCGACTGCATCATGGCGTCGGAGTCGTTCATCTGCACGCCGATCACCTTGATCTCGGGGCGCACCGCCTTGATGTAGTTGGCCACGCCGGAGATCAATCCCCCGCCGCCGATGGCGACGAAGACCGCGTCGAGCCGGCCCTGGTGCTGCCGCAGGATTTCCATGGCAATCGTGCCCTGGCCGGCAATCACGTCGGGGTCATCGAAAGGGTGCACGAAGGTCAGGCCTTGCGCAGCCTGCAGTTCGAGCGCGTGGCCGTAGGCGTCGGAATAGCTTTCGCCGAAGAGGGCGACCTCGCCACCCAGTGCACGCACCGCGTCGACCTTGAGTTGTGGCGTGGTCACTGGCATCACGATCACGGCGCGCGTGCCGAGCGTGCGCGCGCTCAGGGCGACGCCCTGCGCATGGTTGCCGGCCGAGGCACAGATCACGCCCTTGCCCAACTGTTCGGCGCTCAGGTGGGCCATCTTGTTGTACGCACCGCGCAGCTTGAAGCTGAACACCGCCTGCTGGTCCTCTCGCTTGAGCAGCACCGTGTTGCCAAGTCGTATGCCCAGCGCGCGCGCGGGTTCCAGTGCGGACTCGACCGCCACGTCATAGACGCGGGCGGTGAGGATTTTCTTGAGATAGTCGGCGGGAGTGAGCGGGCTGGGCATAGGGCCGCGATCATAGGGCCCGGCGGCCGCCGGTCGCCGACAAGAAAAAAGCCCCGAGCCTTGCGACTCGGGGCTAAATCCACCAATTGGGAGGGTGGAGGAGACAACCGGTGCACAACCTTTAGTTGCGCGATGAAATAAAGTATATCGACAGTTTGTTGCGACGCAACACGCAATAGTGTTTTTTCCCCACACAACCGGCGATCGCGTGACTTTTCGCGCGATCGCTCACATGACGGAGTCGGCAAATCGATGGAATGCACAGTGAGTTGGACCGGCGCGGCCGGAACCCGGTCGCCAATGGGCTTTGTCGCGGAGACCGGCAGCGGCCATGTACTGACCATGGACGGTGCACCGGACGAGGCCAAACCCGAAAACGGCGGCCTTAACCAGGCGCCGCGGCCCATGGAGACCGTCTTGGCCGGAACCGGCGGCTGCACGGCTTATGACGTGGTGCTGATCCTCAAGCGCGGCCGGCACAAGGTCGACCGCTGCAGCGTCAAGCTCACCAGCGAGCGGGCCGAAAAAGACCCGAAGGTCTTCACGAAGATCCATATGCACTTCACCGTGGCCGGCAAGGCCATCCCGGAGGCAGCCGTCGCACGCGCCATCGCGCTGAGCCACGACACCTACTGCTCCGCCACGATCATGCTCGGCAAGACCGCCGAAATCACAACCAGCTTCGAACTGATCGAAAGCTGACCGCCAGATCAGATGCGGTGCGCGACGGTCGTCATGACCCGGCCGGCAAACCGCATCGCTGCGCGAGCCGGCGCCGGCAACCCGCGCGCGCCTGCGCTGTGTGCCTGCGCTGCATGGCGCGCTTCGTCGTCCTTCATCTGTGCCACGACTGCAAGCGATGCGGTGTCGGCGGCGGGAATGCGGCCCAGGTGGCTCTCGAGATGCGCCTCGACCTGGCGCTCCGTTTCGGCGACGAACCCCAGGCTCAAGGCATCGCCGAGCCGCCCGGCCACCAGGCCGAATCCAAATGCGCCGGCATACCAGAGCGGGTTCAGCAGCGAAGCCCTGGCGCCCAAATCGTCCATTCGCTGCTGAGTCCAGGCAAGGTGGTCGGTTTCCTCGTGCGCCGCCTCCAGCAACTGGTCGCGCAACGCGGGGTCGCGCGCCACGGCCGCCTGTGCGGTGTAGAGCGCCTGCGCACAGATCTCGCCGACATGATTGACGCGCATCAGCGCGCCGACCTCGCGGCGCTCGGCCTGCGTGAGTTGTCCGGGCGGGGTCGCGGGCGCCGGCGCCGGCCGCGTCGCGCGCGGTCGGGTGAACAAGGTGCGCAATGCCGCATCCGCAGCAGTCAGGAGAGGGTCGAGTGAGCGGGTCATGGCGCAATTGGAACGCAAGTGGAACGCAAGTTGCCAGGGGAGGAGGGCGATCCGCATCGTTTCACATCGTGAACTTGACGGCGCCCCCTCGCCTTTGTTGCACAGGTGCAACGAAACGCCGGACCCTTCCGCGATTTCGGCCGAATTCTTTTGCCCTGATGCGGCGCGTCTGGTGCAATAGCGACAACTTCCCAAAAGGAGGTTGGCCCGGGGTCCGGTGGGAGCACAGAAAAGTGCCCAGTCACGGTGAGCCCTCTGCACCGGAGCCCTATGTTTAACCTTGGAGAAACTTGCAATGAAAAAATCCCTAGTTGCTCTGGCTGCCCTGGCTGTTGCTGGTGTTGCCTCGGCTCAGTCGTCTGTCACGTTGTTCGGCGTGGTTGACGCGGCAGTCAGCTATTACCAAACGACCAGCAAATTCGTCGGTTTCAACGGCACCCCCGTACTCAACTTCATCGGCACCGGCGACCTGAAGCAGAGCCAATGGGCTCTGACCAACTCGGGCTACAACTCGAGCCGTGTCGGCTTCCGTGGTACGGAAGACCTCGGCGGCGGTCTGGCGGCAAGCTTCTGGCTCGAAGCAGGAACGGTCTCAAATGATGACGGTGTTGTCGGCCTCGCGAGTTTCGCGCGTCGTTCGACCGTGAGCCTGTCGGGTGGTTTCGGTGAACTGCGTCTCGGCCGTGACTACACGCCGACGTTCTGGAACGACACCGTGTTCGATCCGTTCGGCACCAATGGCGTTGGCAGCAACCTGATCTTCACGATGAACCAAGGTCCGCGCACGCTGGCCGTCGGCCCCGGCGGCGTGTCCGTCGACCGCGGCCTGTTCGGCAACGCCAATTACGTTCGCGCCAGCAACTCGGTCGGCTACTTCCTGCCGCCGAACCTGGGTGGTTTCTACGGCCAGGTGATGTACGCCTTCCCGGAAAAAGTCAAATACACCCCGGGCGCCACCACCCCGAACGTCCCGAACAGCCAGTACACCGGCCAGTACGTCGGTGGCCGCTTCGGTTACGCCAATGGCGGCCTGGACGTTGCTGCTTCCTACGGCGAAAGCACGACCGGCGACGACTACTACGCTGGGCAGAAGACCACGGTCGAGTCCATGAACCTCGGCGCGTCGTATGACTTCGGCGTTGTCAAGCTGTTCGGTGAACTCTCGCGCACCAAGAACAACATCGATTTCAGTTCCGCCCTCACGGCTCCGTTGTTTGGCACGGGTTCGTTCAAGGGCGATGGCTACCTGGTCGGCGCAACCGTGCCGGTCGGTCCTGGCCTGATCCGCGTGTCCTACTCGGCAGTCAAGCTGAACTACACCTCGACGCCGACGCTGCCTACGATTGCATTGGCCACGCTGACGCCCGACCCGAAGGCTGACAAGTTCGCCATTGGCTACGTGCACAACCTGTCGAAGCGTACGGCCCTGTATGCAACGGCAGCGTTCGTCAAGAACAAGAACGGCCTGAACCTGAACGCGAACAGCTCGTACCCAGGCGCCACCAGCCCGCAGTTCACGAACACGTTCCTGCTGACCCCGAACGGTGGCTACCAAGCTGACAAGGCTTACGGCTACGACTTCGGTATCCGTCACGCTTTCTGATCTGACGCTGGCTTCCGCCAGTTGAAGTTGAAAGACTCAAAAAGCCACTCGATGAAAGTCGAGTGGCTTTTTTCATGGTTAGTCCCCTCGCGGGCAGGTGCATAGCTCTGCTATCGTCCGTAACCAATAGTTTCTCGATGCTCGTTTTCGTACTGCGCCGTCTCATTCAAGCCGTGATCGTGATGGTCGCAGTGGCTTTCATTGCGTTCCTGCTGTTCCAGTACGTCGGCGACCCCGTGGTCTTCCTGCTGGGGCAGGACGCCAAGCCCGAGCAGATCCGGCAACTGCGGGTCGACTTGGGACTCGACCAACCCTTCTTCGTGCAGTTCTGGCACTTCCTCGTCAACGCGGCGCAGGGTGAATTCGGCTTGAGCCTGCGCCAGGGCGCAAAGGTGTCGCGGTTGATCGGCGAGCGGCTGCCGGCGACGCTGGAGTTGTCGGTGGTGGCGGCCGTGCTTGCGCTTGCCGTGGGCCTGCCCATGGGCGTGTATTCGGCTTTGCGGCGCGGGTCCGTGGGCAGCCAGACGGTGATGGCGCTGTCGCTGCTGGGCGTGTCGTTGCCGACCTTCCTGATCGGCATCCTGTTGATCCTGGTGTTCTCGGTCTGGCTCGGCTGGCTGCCGAGCTTTGGGCGTGGCGAGGTGGTCAAGCTCGGCTGGTGGAGCAGCGGCTTGTTCACGCGCGACGGCTGGAGTCATCTGGTGCTGCCGACCGTGACGCTGGCCATCTTCCAGCTCACGCTGATCATGCGCCTGGTTCGCGCCGAGATGCTCGAGGTACTGCGCACCGACTACATCAAGTTCGCGCGCGCACGTGGCTTGTCCGATCGCGCCATCCACTTCGGGCATGCGCTGCGCAACACGATGGTGCCCGTCATCACCATCACGGGCCTTCAACTGGGTTCGCTGATTGCGTTTGCAATCATCACCGAGAAGGTGTTCCAGTGGCCCGGCATGGGCCTGTTGTTCATCGAGGCCGTGACGTTCGCGGACATCCCGATCATGTCGGCCTACCTCTGCCTCATCGCGTTGATTTTCGTGACGATCAATCTCGCGGTCGACCTGCTGTACTTTGCAGTCGATCCGAGGCTGCGCGTTTCCACCACCGGAGGGCATTGATGGGTTCGCCACGTTGGCAAGTCGCAGGTCGGGCGTTTGCGCACATCGCGCGGTTTCATCCGGAGATCACGGCGTTCCGCCGCGACCTGCATGCGCATCCCGAGTTGGGGTTCGAAGAGGTCTACACCGCCGCGCGCGTTCAGGAATCGTTGCGGGCCTGTGGTGTCGACGAGATTCACACGGGCATCGGAAAGACCGGTGTGGTGGGGGTGATTCGCGGCCGTTCGACGGCCAGTCGCCGCATGATCGGCCTGCGCGCCGACATGGATGCACTGCCGATGTGCGAGGACAACGGCTTTGCCTGGCGTTCGGCGAAGAAGGGCTTGATGCATGGCTGCGGCCATGACGGACACACGGCCATGCTGGTCGGCGCGGCGCGCTATCTCGCGGAGACGCGCAACTTCGACGGTACGGCCATTCTCATCTTCCAGCCCGGCGAAGAAGGTTTTGCCGGGGCCCGCGTGATGATCGAAGACGGCTTGTTCGATCGCTTTCCGGTGCAGTCGGTCTTTGCGATGCACAACTGGCCCGGCATGCCGGCCGGCACGGTCGGCCTGAATAGCGGGGCGATGATGGCGGCCGCCGACCGCATCACCATCGAGGTCACCGGCCGGGGCGGCCATGGAGCGCACGCCTACCAGACGGTCGACCCGGTGCTGGTCTCGGCGCACATCATCACCGCGGTGCAAAGCATCGTCTCGCGCAATGTCCGGCCGATCGACGCGGCGGTGATCAGCATTTGTGCGGTGCAGGCCGGCGACCTCGGCGCGATGAGCGTGGTGCCCGGCAAGGCGACGCTGGTCGGCACGGTGCGCACGTTCTGCGACAAGGTGCAGCGGCAGGTCGAGCAGCGCCTGGCGGAGATGTGCGGCGCCGTCGCGTCGGGGTTCGGCGCCACCGCGGCGGTGCGCTTCGAGCGCATCTATCCCGCGACCATCAACACCGCCACGGAGGCGCTGTTTGCCGGCGACGTGGCACAGGGGCTGGTGGGTGCACGCCACGTCGAGCGCAACATGGAGCCGAGCATGGGCGCCGAGGACTTCTCGTTCATGCTGCAGAAGAAGCCGGGCGCGTATTTGCGCATCGGCCAGGGTATCAAGGACGGCGCCTACCTGCACAACAGCCGCTACGACTTCAACGACGAGATCCTGCCGCTCGGTGCCGCCATGCACGCGGGCCTGGTCGAGCAGGGCATGCCGCTGAAAGCCTCGGCCGCGCCCAAGGAAAACGCCAAGGCCGGCGTGATGCAATAGCCCGCATCATCGAGCTTGCCGCGCATCGGCCACGAGCTTGCACGGCGTTCCACGCGAGTACCTGTTTCAAACCCCATGAGGAGTCTCTTTACATGAGTTTCAAGTCCAAAGTGCTGACGGCCACTGTCCTGGCGACGCTGGGCGCGACGAGTCTGCTGGCCAATGCACAGACGATCCGCATCGCCAACCAGGGCGATGCGCTCTCGCTCGACCCGCATTCGCTGAACGAGTCGCTGCAACTCAGCACCGATGCCAACGTGTACGAAACGCTGGTCGGGCGAAACAAGGACTTGAGCGTGGCGCCGCTGCTGGCCACGAGCTGGAAGCAGAGCACGCCCACCGTCTGGACTTTCGAACTGCGCAAGAACGTCAAGTTCCACGACGGCACGCCGTTCACTGCCGACGATGTGCTCTTCAGCTTTGCGCGTGCGGCCGGCGACGGCTCGGACGTGAAGACCAACACCTCCGACATCAAGGAAGTGCGCAAGGTCAACGACTTCGTCATCGAGATCGAGACCAAGGGCCCGTTCCCGATCCTGCCGGACGTGATCACGCAATTGATGATCATGAGCAAGAAGTGGTGCGAGGAGAACAAGGCGACGATGCCGGTGGACCGCCGCAAGGGCATCGAGAACACGGCCTCCTTCAAGGCCAATGGCACCGGGCCGTTCCGCGTGCGCGAGCGCCAGCCGAACGTGCGCACGGTGTTCACGCGCAACCCGACCTACTGGGGCAAGATCGAAGGCAATGTGCAGGAAGTGATCTTCACGCCGATCTCCAACCCGGCGACCCGCGTGGCAGCGCTGCTGTCGGGCGAGATCGACGTGATGGAGCCGGTGCCGGTCCAGGACATCGAGCGCATCAACAAGAGCCCGAATGCGCGCGTGATCACCGGCCCTGAGCTGCGCACCATGTTCCTCGGCATGGACCAGAAGCGCGACGAGTTGCTGTATTCCAGCGTGAAGGGCAAGAACCCATTCAAGGACAAGCGCGTGCGCCAGGCGTTCTACCAGGCAATCGACATCGTGGGCATCCAGAAGACCGTGATGCGCGGCGCGTCGCGCCCGACGGGGCTGATGGTGGGTCCCGGCATCAATGGCTGGACGGAGGGGCAGGACAAGCGCTTGCCGTATGACGTCGAAGCCGCGAAGAAGCTGCTGGCCGAAGCGGGCTACCCGAACGGCTTCGAAGTGACGATGAACTGCCCGAACGACCGCTACGTAAACGACAGCCAGATCTGCCAGAGCGTCGCGGCCAACCTGGCGAAGATCGGCGTGAAGATCAACCTGGCCGCAGAGACCAAGGGCACCTACTTCCCGAAGGTGCTGCGTCGCGACACCAGCTTCTACATGCTCGGGTGGACACCGACCACTTATGACTCGCACAACGCGCTGAGCGCGTTGATGGCCTGCCCCGACGACAAGACCGGCACGGGGCAGTTCAACCTGGGTGCGTATTGCAATCCGAAGGTGGACGAGTTGACCAAGAAGATCCAGTCGGAGACCGACAAGGCCAAGCGTGACGCGATGATCAAGGAAGCCTTCACCCTGCACGCGGACGATGTCGGCCACTTGCCGCTGCATCAGCAGACGCTGGCATGGGGCGTCAGCAAGAAGGTGGAGTTGACGCAGATGGCCGACAACTACATGCCGTTCAAGTGGATGACCGTGAAATAGGCTCGCCCCCAGGCTCCGCGATACTTCGTGTCGCTCCTCCTACCCCCTGCCGGGGGCGACACCAGCGGCCCGGCAGAGCCGGTTCCGCGGTGTCTCCGGGATTGGGCTGTGACGGTCTTGAGCGGTGGACGGGCGCAATCCTTGCAGTGAGTGGCCCTTACCTACGATGAAAAAAATTCTGTTCCGCTGGTTCGACGGCGACGTGGGCTACAGCTTTCGGCATTCGCCGATGGCGATTGCCGCGGCTGTGGTCGCGTTCATCTGCATCTTCTGCGCAGTGTTTGCGGGCTGGGTTGCGCCGCATGATCCGAACGACCTTGCCACGCTCGAACTTGGCGATGCGAGGTTGCCGCCGGTCTGGATGGAAGAGGGCACGCGCAAGTACCTGCTGGGCACGGATGAGCAAGGTCGCGACATCTTGTCGGCGTTGATGTATGGCTCGCGCGTGTCGCTGGTGGTCGGCTTCGTGTCGGTGTTGCTCTCGATGCTGATCGGCGTCACGCTCGGGTTGCTCGCCGGCTTTCGCGGCGGATGGCTGGATGCGTTCCTGATGCGGCTTTGCGATGTCGTGCTTTCCTTCCCCGCCATCCTGGTGGCGCTGTTGATTGCGGGTGTCGGTCGGGCGCTGTTTCCGAATGCGCCCAACACGGTGGCTTTCGGCGTGCTGATCCTGGCGATCTCGCTGACGAAATGGGTCGACTACGCGCGCACGGTGCGCGGCTCGACGCTGGTCGAGCGGAACAAGGAATACGTGCAGGCGGCGCGCGTCACCGGCGTCTCGCCGCTGCGCATCATGCGCAAGCACGTGTTGCCCAATGTGCTGGGGCCGGTGTTCGTGATCGGGACGGTGCAGGTCGCGACCGCCATCATCACCGAGGCCACGCTGTCCTTCCTGGGCGTTGGCGTGCCGCCCACTTCGCCTTCACTGGGCACGCTGATCAGCAACGGCAACCAGTTCCTGTTCAGCGGCGAATGGTGGGGCGTCGTGTTCCCCGGCATCATGCTGGTGCTGATCGCGCTGAGCGTGAACCTGCTGGGCGACTGGCTGCGCGACGCGCTGAATCCGAGGCTTGGATGAAGACCGCTCATCCGCTCCTGCAAGTCCAGAACCTGGTCGTCGAGTTTCCGGGCCGGCGCGGCACGCTGCGGGCGCTGGACGACATTTCCTTTTCGATTGCGCCCGGAGAAATCCTTGGCGTGGTGGGCGAGTCGGGTGCGGGCAAATCGCTCACCGGCGCGGCGATCATCGGCCTGCTCGAGCCGCCGGGCCGCATCGCGGGCGGGCAGATCCTGCTGCAGGGCGAGCGCATCGACCAGCTCGACCATGCGCGCATGCGCCACATTCGCGGCCGGCGCATCGGCGCCATCTTCCAGGATCCGCTGACCTCGCTGAACCCGCTCTACACAATCGGGCGGCAGCTCACCGAGACCATCCGGACCCACTTGCCGGTGACCGAGGCCGAGGCCCGCAGGCGCGCGATCGGCCTGCTCGAAGACACCGGAATTCCGGGCGCGGCGCAACGCATCGACCACTACCCGCACCAGTTCTCCGGCGGCATGCGGCAACGTGTGGTGATTGCGCTCGCGCTCGCGGCCGAACCCATGCTGATCGTGGCGGACGAGCCGACCACGGCGCTCGACGTGTCGATCCAGGCGCAGATCATCACGCTGCTCAAGCGCCTGTGCCATGAGCGCGGCGCGGCCGTCATGCTGATCACGCACGACATGGGCGTGATTGCCGAGACCTGTGATCGGGTGGCGGTGCTGTACGCGGGGCGTGTCGCGGAGATCGGCCCGGTGCATGAGGTGATCCATGCGCCGGCGCATCCCTACACCGGCGGGCTGATGGCGGCGATTCCCGACATGACGATCGAGCGCGAGCGACTGAACCAGATCGACGGTGCGATGCCGCGCCTGAATGCCATTCCCGCAGGATGCGCCTACAACCCGCGTTGCCCTCGCGCATTCGACCGTTGCGCGCGCGAGCGGCCTGATCTCATCGACGCAGGTGCGACGCGGGCGGCTTGCTGGCTGCATGACGCGACACAGGGCGCTGGAGCCGTGGCATGAGCGCCGCCCGGCCGCCCGAAGGCGCTCGTACCGCAGTGCGAAGCACGGAGGTTGTCCAATGCGCAGCGGATGTCTTTCAGGAATCGCCAAACGAGGTGCCGGCTGACGACGCCTCGCCGCTCGTCGTCGCCCACGACATCGCCAGGACTTTCGATGTTTCCGCACCGTGGCTCAACCGCGTGATCGAGCGTCAGCCGCGGCTGCTGCTGCACGCGGTCGATGGCGTGAGCTTCACCATTCCACGCGGGCAGACGCTGGCGCTGGTCGGTGAATCCGGCTGTGGCAAGAGCACGGTGGCGCGCTTGCTGGTGGGGCTCTACAACCCGAGCCGGGGCCATGTCCGGTTTGCCGGCAAGGATGTGCACGCGACCTTTGCGTCGGCGCAGGGCCGGGCGTTGCGCCAGCACATCCAGATGATTTTCCAGGATCCGTACGCGAGCCTGAATCCGCGCTGGAAGGTCGAGGGCATCGTCGGCGAGCCGCTGGTCGAGCATGGCCTGGTGGTGGAGAAGGGCGCGCTGCGCGATCGCGTGGGCGAGTTGCTGCGATCGGTGGGACTGAGCCCGCACGACATGGCGAAGTACCCGCACCAGTTCTCGGGCGGGCAGCGCCAGCGCATCTCGATCGCGCGTGCGCTGGCCACTGCGCCGGAGTTCCTGGTGTGCGACGAGCCGACGTCCGCGCTCGACGTGAGCGTGCAGGCGCAGGTGCTCAACATCATGAAGGACCTGCAGCGCGAGCGCGGCCTGACCTACCTCTTCATCTCGCACAACCTCGCGGTGGTGCGCCATGTGAGTGACCAGGTCGGCGTGATGTACCTGGGCCGCCTGGTTGAAATTGCCGACAAGCGCACCCTGTTCGCGACACCGCGGCATCCGTACACGCGCATGTTGCTCGACGCGATCCCGCAGCTGCACGCGACCGGCCGCGCCCGCACGCCGGTGCAGGGCGAGGTGCCGAACCCGCTGTCACCGCCGACCGGCTGTGCCTTCCATCCGCGCTGTCCGCATGCGAATGCGCGGTGCTCGGCGGAGCGGCCGAAGCTGCAGTCCTTCGAGGGAATCCAGGTCGCTTGCCACGCGGTGGAAGAAAACCGGATCTGAGCGTTGTGCGACGGGGCTGGAGCGCGCTATTGCTCTTCGCCCCAGGCAAACCCATCGCGCGCAATCATCGCGCTCGAGGCACTCGGCCCCCACGTGCCCGCAGCATACGGCCGTGGCCCGCCGTCGGTGCCCCAGCTGTCGATCAGCGGTTCGACCCAGCGCCAGGCTTCTTCCTGCTCGTCGCTGCGCACGAACAGGTTGAGCCGGCCATCGATCACGTCGAGCAGCAGGCGTTCGTAGGCACCCACGCGTTCGGTGCCGAAGCGCATGTCGAAGTCGAGGTCGAGTTGAACCGGGGCCAGCGGCATCATGCCCGCGCGCACGCCGGCCTTGGTGTTGACGCGCTGGTCCTGCGGCTGGGCCAGCAGGTGCAGTTCGAGGCCGTCCTTCGGCTGCAGGTTGATGACCAGCTTGTTCGCCGCGCCCGTCGGCGTGCGGAAGATCGCATGCGGCGTGGAACGGAAGTTGATCTCGATGCGGGCGTCGCGGGAGGCGAGCCGCTTGCCGGTGCGGATATAGATTGGCACGCCGGCCCATCGCCAGTTCTCGATCTCGGTGCGCAGCGCGACGAAGGTCTCGGTGCGGGTTTGGGGATCGACGCCGGGCTCGTCCTTGTAGCCGGGCACGCGCTCGCCGTACGCGGTGCCCGCCGTGTATTGGCCGCGCACGGCATGCAGGCCCAGCGCTTCCGGCGTCCAGCGCCTCAAGGATCGCAGCACCTTCAGCTTTTCATCGCGGATCGCGTCGGCGTGCGCGTTGATCGGCGGTTCCATTGCGATCGCGCAGACCAGTTGCAAGGCGTGGTTCTGCACCATGTCGCGCAATGCGCCGGTCTGGTCGTAGAAGGCACCGCGCTTCTCGACGCCGAGGTCTTCGGCGATCGTGATCTGGATGTTGGCGATGTGTTCGCGGCGCCAGATCGGCTCGAACAGCGCATTGCCGAAGCGCAGCGCGAAAAGGTTTTGCACCGAAGGCTTGCCGAGGTAGTGGTCGATGCGAAAGACCTGTCTCTCGTGCAGCACCTTGCCGACCGCTTCATTGATGGCGCGATTGGATGCGAGGTCATGGCCAAGCGGCTTTTCGAGCACCACGCGTGTCTTCGGGCCATTGAGGCCGGCGACGGCGATCTGCTCGACGGTCTGCGTGAAAAGTGCCGGTGCCGTTGCAACGTACATGATGATGCTGTCGGCGTTGCGCGCGTTCAGCATGTCGGCAAGGCGGGCATAGTCGGCCGGCTTCGACAGGTCGAGCCGCAGGAAGTAAAGCATCGAGGCGAAGGCCTTGAACTCTTCTTCGGTCGGGCGCTTGGCGCCTTCGACCGCCTTGAAGCGGGACTGGATCAGCTCGCGGTATTGGTCGTCCGACAAGTCGTCGCGCGCGACGCCGATGATGCGGCCGTTGGCGGGCAGGCTGCCATGGCGGAAGGCCTGGAAGAGCGCGGGCATCAGCTTGCGCCATGCGAGGTCGCCAGTGCCGCCAAACAGAACGAGATCGAAACTCATGGAAGTTATCCGTGTGATGGGGAAGCGGTATCTGAGTCCGACTTTAATGGTAGTTGTACGGATGACTGATACGTAATGCCGCAACTAAGCTGGTTTTGACTCTGGAGCACCACTTCTGTTCGAAGGTGATTCGTCATATGAAAAAACTTCTGTGCCTGGCCGCGATCTGGGGCATGTCGTCGATGGCATCGGCCCAGCAGGTCAACGTCATTTGCTCCGTGCAGGCCGACTGGTGCAACATGATCGCGACCGTCTATGCGCGCACCACCGGAGTCAAGATCAACCTTGCGCTCAAGGGCTCGGGCGAAGCGCTTGCGCAACTCATCGCCGAGAAGGAGAACCCCAAGACCGACGTGTGGTTCGGTGGCACCGGCGACCCGCATCTGCAGGCGGCCGAGCAGGGCCTCACGCTCGAATACAAGTCGCCTTCGTTGCCGCAGCTCTACCCGTGGGCGCAACAGCAGGCGCAGCAGTCGGGCTACAAGACGGTGGGCATCTATTCGGGGCCGCTCGGCTTTGGCTACAACACCGAGTTGCTCCAGAAGAAAAAGCTCGCCGTCCCGCGCAGCTGGGCCGACCTTCTCAAGCCGGAATACAAGGGCGACATCCAGGTGGCGAACCCCGCATCGAGCGGCACGGCCTATACGATGATCGCGACGCTGGTGCAGCTCATGGGGGAAGACAAGGCCTTCGATTACCTGAAGGGATTGCACAAGAACGTGGGCCAGTACACGCGCACGGGCGTCGGGCCGATCAAGGCGGTCGCGCGCGGCGAAACCGCAGTGTCCATCAGCTTCGTGCATGACGCCCCGCAAGAGCGGATGCAGGGCTTTCCGGTGGAGACGGTGACGCCTTCGGAGGGCACCGGCGCGGAGATCGGCTCCATGAGCATCGTCAAGGGCGCGCGCAACCTGGCGGAGGCGAAGAAGTTCTATGAATGGGCATTGACGCCGCAGGCGCAGACATTCGGCGCGAACGCGAAGCAGTACCAGTTGCCTTCGAACAAGGCCACGCCGGTGGATGCCAACGTGCCGGACTTCAAGAAGATCAAGTTGATCGACTACGACTATGCCAAGTACGGCTCCAGCACGGAACGCCGACGCCTGCTCGCGCGCTGGGAGAAGGACGTCAACTCCATTCCGCGCTAGATGATTCGCAAGCCCAACGCTCCGATCGTCTTCTGCGTTGCGGCGGGCCTGGTCGGCTACGTGCTGCTGCCCTGGTATGCGATCCAGGACACGAGTTGGCATGAAGCCCTGCCGCGCATCTTCAGCGAAGGCGACGCCGCCAACGGCTTGCGGCAGGCGCTGTTGCAGGAGCGCGGCTGGCTGCTGGCCGGTGTGCTCGGATTGGCGCTGTGCGCAGTCGGCGCGCTGTTGACGCCGGGTCGCGCGCAAGGTCGGTGGCTGTTGGCCGGCGGGTCGGTTGGCGCCCTCGGGCTCGGAATCACCGGCTTCACCATTGGCGCGCGCGGCTGGAGTTTCGCGGTACTGAACACCGCGTTTGGCGAACTCGCCGTCAACCAGTTCGGCATCGGCGCGGGCGGCTTCATCGCTGTGTCGGCACTCGTGCTGCTGCTCGCTTTCGGCCTGGCGCGCATCGGCTTCTTCAAGGGTGACTTGTTCGTTTCGGGCGCGGTGATTGCATGCGGCGTGCTGATGGCGCTGTTCATCGCCTATCCGGTCCTCAAGGCGCTGGCGGGGGCCTTTTTGGACGAAGACGGGCACTGGTCGATAGCGGCGTTCGTCGCGCGCGTGTTCACCGAGCGTATCTGGGGCGTGGGTTGCCTGGCAGGGGGTGTGCGCTGCGGCGTGGCATGGAACACGCTGGTGCTCGCGTTGCTCACAGCCGCCGGCACGACCTTGCTCGGCACGTTGATGGCGCTGATGGCCGAACGCGGCGGCAAGCGCTGGCAAATGCCGTTGCGGGTGCTGGCGCTGCTGCCGATCATCACGCCGCCGTTCGTGGTCGGGCTCGGGCTCATCCTGCTGTTCGGGCGTGCGGGTGTGTTCAACCAGATGCTGGAGTCGGTCTTCGGTGTGGAACCCACGCGCTGGTTCTATGGCATGCAGGGCGTGCTGGTGGCGCAGTTGTTCGCCTTCACGCCCATTGCCTTCATGATCATGCGCGGCGTGGTGCAGGGCATTGCGCCGAGCATGGAAGAGGCGGCGCAGATGCTGCGCGCAAACCGGCGCCGCACTTTCTTCACGATCACGCTGCCGTTGATGAAGCCGGGGCTGGCGAATGCGTTTCTGGTGGGCTTCATCGAAAGCATCGCGGACTTCGGCAATCCAGTGGTGGTGGGCGGCCAGTTCTCGGTGCTTTCGACCGACATCTTCTTTGCGATCGTCGGCGCGCAGTACGACCAGGGGCGTGCCGCGTCGCTGGCCTGGGTGCTCACGATCTTCGCGCTGGGCGTATTCGCGTTGCAGCGCGGTGTGCTCGGCAAGAAGAACTACACGACGGTCAGCGGCAAGGGCGATGCGGGCATTGCCATGGCGCTCCCGGATTCGGTTCGGCGCACTGTCTACGTGATTGCGCTGCCGTGGATTGCGTTCACGATGGTCGTCTACCTGTTCGCCTCTGCCGGCGGCTTCGTGCAGACCTGGGGCCGCGACTACACCGTCACGCTGAACCATTTCAGGACGGCGTTCTCGCTGGAGTGGGGGCAGTTCGGGCTGGTGTGGGCCGGCACGGCATGGAACTCGCTGTTCACCACGCTCAAGCTCGCCGGCATTTCGGCGCCGATCACCGCGGCACTGGGCTTGTTGATTGCGTGGCTGCTGGCGCGCAACGAGTTCAAGGGGCAAGGTGCATTCGAGTTTGGCGCGCTGCTGGCCTTTGCGATTCCGGGCACGGTGCTGGGGGTGAGCTACATCCTGGCCTTCAACGTGCCCCCGTTCGAGCTGACGGGAACGGGGCTGATCATCGTGTTGTGCTTCATGTTCCGCAATCTGCCGGTGGGTGTCCGGGCTGGCACGGCCGCGTTCAAGCAACTGGATCGGTCGCTGGATGAGGCGTCGCTGATGTTGCGGGCGTCGACTTCGCAAACGCTGTTCCGCGTGGTGCTGCCGTTGCTGAAGCCGGCGCTCGTGGCTGCGCTGGTCTACAGCTTCGTGCGCGCGATGACCACGGTGAGCGCGGTGATCTTTCTCGTGACGGCGGAGAACGAACTGGCGACGACCTACATCATCGGCCGGGTCGGCAACGGCGACTACGGCGTGGCGCTGGCGTACTGCACGGTGCTGATCGTGCTCATGTCGGTGGCGATTGCGCTGATCCAGCTCGTCGTGGGCGAACGCAAACTGGGGCGTCGCAAGACGACGTCCGGGCATCAGGGGCACCACAAGATGGAACCGCTGGCGTGAGCGGAAAAAACTTATGAGCAACGGCATCGAATTTCGCAACGTCACCAAGCGCTACGGCACCGATCCGGCGGCGCCGCTGGCGGTGAAGGGCATCAGCTTCGAAGTGCCGGTGGGCACGCTGACCACCATCCTCGGCCCGTCGGGCTGCGGCAAGACGACCACGCTGCGCATGATCGCGGGGCTGGAATCGCCGACCTCGGGCGAAATCATCATGGGCGGGCGCGACGTCACCACGCTCGGGCCGGCCGAACGCAACGTGAGCATGATGTTCCAGAGCTATGCGCTGTTCCCGCACATGAACGTGATCGAGAACGTCGGCTACGGACTGAAGATGAGCGGCGTGAAGAAGGACGAGATCGCGCGGCGCGCACGCGAAACGCTCAAGGGCGTGGGCCTGGTCGACTTCGACGAGCGCCTGCCCAGCGAACTCTCAGGTGGCCAGCAGCAGCGCGTGGCGTTGGCGCGCGCATTGGTGCTGGAGCCCGCGGTGCTGCTGTTCGACGAGCCGCTGTCGAACCTCGACGCCCGCCTGCGCCGCGAGATGCGCGAGGAGATTCGCGGCCTCCAGCAGCGGCTGAAACTCACGGTGGCGTATGTGACGCACGACCAGAGCGAAGCACTCGCGGTCAGTGACCAGATCATCGTGATGGACCACGGCGTCATCGCGCAGGCGGGCACGCCGCAACAGCTCTACAGCCGGCCCCAGAGCGAGTTCGTCGCGGGCTTCATGGGCGAGGCCATGGTGTACACCGCGATCGTGCAGTTCGATGGCCGGGTCACGCTCGGGCCGCTCATCCTGAAGACGGCGCACCCGCTCGCCCCCGGACTGGTCAAGGTGGCAGTGCGGCCGGAGTCCTGGCAGATCGGCGCCGCGGTTGGCCTTGAAGGAACGCTGCGCAAGATCTCGTACCTTGGGAACGCCTACGAATACAGCTTCGATACCGCCATCGGGCCGGTGTTCGTGCTATCGAACGATCTGGCGCGTCCGCTCGCAGCCGGTGCGGAAACCACGCTGTCGCTCGGCCTGCACGGTGTGTCGGTGGTGCCCGGCAGCGCTTGAGGGCGCGGTGATTCGCTCAATACTTCAGCGGGTTCGCCGCCGGCGTCGCGCCCGCGCGGATCACCTTGTCGACGTCGAAGCCGAGCGTGCGTGCGTATTCGAGCTCGGCGTCCAGCGTGGCCGCGTCGAGTTGCGGCACGCGTGACAGCACCCAGAGGTATTCGCGGTTGGGCGTGCCGACCAGCGCCACCTGGTAGTCGCGGTCGAGCTTGAGGATCCAGTAGTCGCCCCAGACGATCGGCAGCCATGAGAGCCATTCCGGCGCAAACCGCACCTCGAGCCGACCCGCGCCGGGCTGGCCCGCCACGGGCAAGACGCGTGCGGTCCCGATGGATTCGTCGAAGGTGCCGTCGGCCAATGCGCAGCGGTTCCTGACCTCCACGGTGCCGTCGTCGCGCAGCGTGTATTGGGCAGTCACCGACCCTTCGCAGTTCTTCTCGAAGCGGTTCGGCAGGCGGGCCTGCTCGTGCCACAGGCCGCCGTACCGCACGAGGTCGACGGGTGCCACCACCTGCAGAGGTGCACGCATCAGTGGCGCGCCATCCGCTGGCCCGGCGGGTGCGGGCAGGCGGGCATTGCGCGCCGTGTTGAAGGCCATCAGCGTCAGCGCACCGCCGACACAGAAGGCTACAGCCATCGCACCGATGGATGCGCTGGTGGCCTGGTCGTCGAAAGGCGGGGCGGGCTGTGGCGCCGCGCGGCGCCCGGAACGGAATGTCATGGGTCGCTCCTCTGTTGTGCAAATAGCGATGTTCCGCATGCACTGCCCAGCGGCCCGTCAGCCGTGGACCACAGCGGTTGTCGGCGCGCGGGCCGCGATTTCGTGCCCCGCTGCCGGGCGGGGTCGCAATTTACCGGAAAGGATGAGGGACTGGCAATAGCGTATGCGCGGCTGTCAAATCGAGGTTCCATAATCGCCTGATGAACCAACTCGATGCCCTTCGCCAATGGACCACCGTTGTCGCCGACTCCGGTGATTTCAAGCAACTCAGCGCCTCCAAGCCGCAGGACGCGACGACCAATCCGTCGCTGATCCTCAAGGCGGTTCAAAAGGCGGAATACCGGCCGCTGCTCGACGAGACCGTCAAGAAACACGCCGGCAAACCGATCGACGAAGTCATCGACCGCCTGCTGGTGCGCTTCGGCACCGAGATCCTGACGCTAATCCCGGGCCGGGTCTCCACCGAAGTCGATGCGCGCATCTCATTCGACACCGCCGCGAGCATTGCCCGCGCCGAGCGCATCGTCGCGATGTACCGCGCCGAAGGCATCGACACCAGCAAGCGCTTGCTCATCAAGGTGGCCTCGACCTGGGAAGGCATCCAGGCCGCGAAAGCGCTGGAGCAGAAGGGCATTCACACCAACCTGACGCTGTTGTTCTCGTTCGCGCAGGCGGTGGCTTGCGGCGAGGCGGGCGTGAAGCTGATCTCGCCCTTTGTCGGGCGCATCTACGACTGGTACAAGAAATCGGCTGGCGCCAAGTGGGACGAGGCCGCCAACGCCGGCGCCAACGACCCTGGCGTGAAGTCGGTGACCGAGATATTCAACTACTACAAGCACTTCGGCATCCCGACCGAAGTCATGGGCGCGAGCTTCCGCAATACCGGCCAGATCGCTGCGCTGGCGGGTTGCGACCTGCTCACGATCAGCCCGGAACTGCTGGCGGAACTGGCAGCGAGCGAAGCGCCGCTGGCCCATGCGCTCGACGCCAACGCAGCAAAGTCGCTGGACATTCCGAAGAAGAGCTACGACGAGGCTGGTTTCCGCTTCGCGCTGAACGAGGACGCGATGGCCACCGAGAAGCTGGCCGAGGGCATCCGCGCATTTGCCGCGGATGCGATCAAGCTGGAAAAACTCATGGAGTCGGCATGAGCACCCGGCTGCGTTGCGACAAGGCGCCTTCCTGGGCGCAACTGCAGTCGCATTACGACAGCAAGGGCCGCAGCCTGGATCTGCTCCAGGCATTTGCCAGCGACGCCGGCCGCTTCGCCGCACTGAGCCAGGAGGCGCCGTACGTTTTCGGCGACCTGTCCAAGAACCTCATCGACACGTCCACCGAGGCATTGCTGATGTCGCTGGCCCGCGAGTGCGGGCTCGAGGCGCACCGCGATGCGATGTTCGCGGGCGAGCACATCAACAACACCGAAGACCGCGCCGTGCTCCACACGTTGTTGCGCAGCCCGTCCGATGCGTCCGGCAACGACGAGAAGCTGCGCGACGTGCACGCCACGCTCGACGCTATGCTGAAGTACGCGGACCAGATGCGCGCCGACCACACGATCACCGACGTGGTCAACATCGGCATCGGCGGCTCCGACCTCGGCCCGCAAATGGCGGTGCTGGCGCTGGAGGAATTCGTGGCGCGCGGCAAGCGCTTCCATTTCGTCTCCAACGTCGACGGCCATGAACTGGCGGGCGTGCTCCGGGGCCTGGCGCCGGAACACACGCTGTTCCTCATTGCATCGAAGACCTTTACCACGACCGAGACGATGACCAACGCGCTCTCGGCCAAGCGCTGGTTCGAGCAGTCCAGCGGACTGGAGGTTGCACGGCACTTCGCGGCGCTCACCACGAATGTCGATGCGGCCAAGGCCTTCGGTATCGAAACCACCTTCGGCTTCTGGGACTGGGTGGGCGGGCGCTATTCGCTGTGGTCGGCCATCGGCCTGCCGATCGCGCTGGCGATCGGCTCCGACGGGTTTCGCCGCATGCTCGCCGGCGCGCATGCGATGGACGAGCACTTCCGCACCGCGCCGCTGGAGCGGAACCTGCCGGTGCGGCTCGGCCTGCTCGACGTCTGGTATCGCAACTTCCACCGCTTCACCAGCCGCAGCATCGCGCCGTATCACAGTGCCCTCAAGCGCGTGCCGGCCTACCTGCAGCAGCTTGAAATGGAGAGCAACGGCAAGCAGGTCGATGCGGGCGGGCAACCGCTGCCTTTCGGCACTTCGCCCGTGTTGTGGGGCGAGCCCGGCACCAACGGCCAGCATGCCTACTTCCAGATGCTGCACCAGGGCACCGACGCAACGCCGCTCGAGTTCGTGGCCGTGCGCGATGCCTCGCACGACCTCGAAGGCCATCACAACAAGCTGCTGGCCAACGCGCTGGCGCAAGCGCAGGCGTTGATGCAGGGCAAGGCCGATGCGGGCGGCCACAAGAACTTTCCAGGCAACCGGCCAAGCACCTTCTTCGTGTTCGAGAAGCTCACGCCGGAAGCGCTCGGCGCCTTTCTCGCGATGTATGAGCACCGCGTGTTCACCAGTGGCGCGCTGTGGGGCATCAACAGCTTCGATCAGTGGGGCGTTGAGCTTGGCAAGGTGCTCGCGAAAGACATCGAACCACGCCTGACTTCAGGCGATGCCACGGGTCTGGACGCGTCCACGGCCGGACTGATGGCACGCCTGCGGCCGCTCTGACTTGCGCGCCTCGGCGCCCAGCAAGGCCGCTCTTTCAGCGGCCTTTTTTGTGCCTTGAGCCAACGGTTCGGCACAATTTTGTTACATCCTGTATTGCCAGTGCTAGGGAATCTACTAGTCAATTGGTGCATCAGGGTATCAATCAGCACGAATCAAGTACCAAACATGCATGAGCGGCTCTCCAGAATTCGTGTCAGGCGCCGTGAGGGCCTGCCCAACCCAAGAAGGAGACACACCATGCAGCGTTTCATCAAGACCGGCCTCGTCGTAGCGCTCGCCAGCGCCGGCATGGCCCAGGCCGCCACCGAGCTCGTCATCGCCACCGTGAACAACGGCCACATGATCGAGATGCAGAAACTCACGCCCTTCTTCGAGAAGGCGAATCCTGACATCAAGCTCAAGTGGGTCACGCTGGAAGAGGGCACGCTGCGCCAGCGCGTGACCACCGACATCGCCACCAAGGGCGGCCAGTTCGACGTGATGACCATCGGCATGTACGAAGCGCCGATTTGGTCGAAGAAGGGCTGGCTGTTGCCAATCGCCACCGACGCTGCGTACGACGTCGACGATCTGTTGCCGGCCATCCGCGCTGGACTGTCGCTTGACGGCAAGCTTTACGCTTCGCCCTTCTATGGCGAGAGTTCAATGCTGATGTATCGCAAGGATCTGGCCGACAAGGTGGGCTTCAAGATGCCTGACCAGCCGACCTGGACCCAGGTCAAGGAGTTTGCCGACAAGGCCAACGATCCGAAGGGCGGCGTCTATGGCATGTGCCTGCGCGGCAAGCCGGGCTGGGGCGACAACATGGCTTTCTTGAGCACGCTGGTCAACACCTATGGCGGCCAATGGTTCGACATGAAGTGGCAGCCGCAGATCGACACCAAGCCGTGGAAAGACGCGATCAACTTCTACGTCGACATCATGAAGAAGGACGGTCCGCCCGGCGCCTCCGCCAACAGCTTCAACGAGAACCTGGCGCTCTTCAACGAAGGCAAGTGCGCGATGTGGGTGGACGCGACCATCGCCGCCTCCTTCATCTCCGACCCCAAACAGTCGAAGGTCGCCGACAAGGTGGCATTTGCGCAGGCACCCACCGCTGTTACGCCCAAAGGCGCCAACTGGCTGTGGGCTTGGTCGCTGGCTATTCCCGCCAGTTCGACCAAAGTCGACGCCGCGCAGACCTTCATCAAGTGGGCCACCTCCAAGGACTACATCAAGCTGGTCGCGAAGGAAACCGGCTGGAACACGGTGCCGACTGGCACGCGCAAGTCGACTTATCAAACGCCGGAATTCCTGAAGGCCTCCAAGTTTGCCGAAGCGGAAAAGAAGGCCATCGACACTGCCAACCCGAACGACAGCACGCTGCCGAAGTCACCGTACGTAGGCGTGCAGTACGCGGCGATTCCCGAGTTCCAGGCGATCGGCGTGGCCGTGGGCCAGCAGATGAGCGCGGCGCTCTCGGGCAAGGTCACGGTGGACGAGGCCCTGAAGACCTCGCAGACGGCCGCCGAGCGTGAGATGAAGAAGGGCGGCTACTACAAGTAGCGTCTTTCCCTCTCCCCAGCGGGGAGAGTGCCAGGGTGAGGGGCGCCGCGTCCATGGCGGGCGCGGCTTGCCCTCACCCCAACCCTCTCCCGCAGGCGGGAGAGGGAGCCAAAGCCAGAGCCAGAGGGAACGAAAAATGAACAGACTCCTGCCCCGGACGCTGATGGCGCCAGCCGTGCTCACGCTCCTCCTGTGGATGATCGTGCCGCTCGTGATGACGTTGTACTTCTCGTTCGTGAACTACAACCTCATGCAGCCGGGCGAACACCCGTTCGCCGGCTTCGAGAACTTCCACTACTTCATCACCGACCCGGACTTCTGGCCGGCGGTGGGCAACACCTTGCTGCTGATCGGCAGCGTGATCGTGATCACGGTGATCTTCGGCGTGCTGCTGGCGCTGTTGGTCAACGAGCCCTTCCCGGGGCGCGGCATCGTCCGGGTGCTCCTGATCTCGCCCTTCTTCGTCATGCCCACGGTCAATGCGCTGCTCTGGAAGCACATGATGATGAATCCGATCTACGGCGTGCTGGCCGACGTGTGGCGCTCCTTCGGGGCCGAGCCGATCGACTGGCTCACCGACCTGCCGCTGCTGTCCGTGATCATCATGGTGGCCTGGCAATGGCTGCCCTTTGCCTGCCTGATCTTCATCACCTCGCTGCAGTCGCTCGACCGCGAGCAGATGGAGGCGGCGCGCATGGACGGCGCGAATTCGTTCCAGCGGTTTTTCTACCTCACCGTGCCGCACCTGGGCCGGCCGATGGCGGTCGTGATCATGATCGAGATGATCTTCTTGCTCAGCGTGTTCGCGGAGATCGCCATCACCACCAACGGCGGCCCGGGCAACGCGAGCACCAATCTCACCTACATGATCTTCAAGCAGTCGCTGATGAATTTCGATGTGGGCGTGGCGTCGGCGGGCGCACTGTTCGCGGTGATCCTGGCCAATATCGTGGCGGCCTTCCTGATCCGCATCATCGGCAAGAACCTCGACTGAGGGAGAACAACGATCATGCAACCCAATCCGATGTTCACCGTCCTGCGCACAGTCGGCGCATGGGCCCTGGCCTTGCTGCTGTTCTTCCCGCTGGGCTGGCTGTTCCTCACCTCGTTCAAGACCGAGTTGCAGGCCATCCACGTGCCGCCGCTCTTCATCTTCGAGCCGACGATGGAGAACTTCAGCGAAGTGCAACGCCGCAGCGACTACCTGCTGTATGCGCGCAATTCGCTCATCACCAGCGTGGGCTCGACCATCCTCGGCTTGCTGATCGCGGCGCCCGCGGCGTATTCGATGGCCTTCTTCCGCACGAAGAAGACGCGCGACATCCTCATGTGGATGCTCTCCACCAAGATGATGCCGGCCGTCGGCGCGCTGGTGCCGATCTACGTGCTGGCGCAGACCGCGGGCATGCTCGACTCGCTGCCGGCGCTGATCATCGTGTTCACGCTGTCGAACCTGCCGATCATGGTGTGGATGCTCTACACGAGCTACAAGGACATCCCCAACGAGATCCTCGAAGCCGCACGCATGGACGGCGCCAGCATCTGGACGGAGTTCCGGCACGTGGTGATGCCGCTGTCTGTCGGCGGGCTGGCATCTTGCGGATTGCTGTGCCTGGTGCTGAGCTGGAACGAAGCCTTCTGGGCCTTGAACCTCGTGTCGGCCAAGGCGGGCACGCTGGCCACGCTGATCTCGCAGTACTCGAGCCCTGAAGGCTTGTTCTGGGCCAAGTTGTCCGCCGCCTCGCTGATGGCCATCGCGCCCATCGTGGTCTTCGGCTGGTTCAGTCAAAAGCAACTCGTCCAGGGCCTGACCTTCGGCGCCGTCAAGTAAGTAATCAAGGAGAGACACGACATGGCTTACCTCGAACTCCGCAACATCAAGAAGAGCTTTGGTGACGCGCACATCATCAAGGGCGTCAACCTCGAGATCGACAAGGGCGAGTTCATCGTCTTCGTCGGCCCGTCGGGCTGCGGCAAGTCGACGCTGCTGCGCCTGATCGCCGGGCTGGAGCCGACGACCAGCGGCCAGCTCATGCTCGACGGCAAGGACATCACCAACCTCGCTTCCGGCAAGCGCGACCTGGCGATGGTGTTCCAGAGCTACGCGCTCTATCCGCACATGAGCGTGGCAGACAACATGTCGTTCGCGCTCAAGCTGGCCAACGTGCCCAAGGACGAGATCCGGAAGAAAGTCGACTACGCCGCGAAGCAACTGAACCTCACGCAGTACCTCGACCGCACGCCGAAGGAACTGTCGGGCGGCCAGCGCCAGCGCGTTGCCATCGGCCGCGCCATCGTGCGTGCGCCCAAGGTCTTCCTGTTCGACGAGCCGCTGTCGAACCTCGACGCGGCCCTGCGCGGCAACACCCGCGTCGAGATCCACAAGCTGCACGTGTCGCTGGGCGCCACCAGCATCTACGTGACGCACGACCAGGTCGAGGCCATGACGCTGGCCGACCGCGTGGTGGTGCTGAAGGACGGATTGATCGAACAGGTCGGCACGCCGATGGAGCTGTATGACCATCCGGTGAACCGCTTCGTCGCGCAGTTCATCGGCATGCCGTCGATGAACATGGTGCCGGCTTCGGCCATCCCCAGCTTCTCGTCGCAGACCGGCGGCAAGCTGCCGAGCGATGGCTTCCTCGGTGTGCGCCCCGAGGGCCTGCACGTGCATCCTGGCAGCGGCGTCGGGGTGCCGGGCACGGTCGACTTGATCGAGGCGCTGGGCTCCGACACGCTGATCCACGTCGACGTGCAAGGCATTCCGCTCATCGCCCGGCAGAACGAGCGCACGCCGCTGCGCGTGGGCGACGACGTAGGCGTGGAGCTCGATCCGTCGGTGCTGCACTTGTTCAATCGCGAAGGCCAGACGGTCGCCGCGTGATGACACTCGCAGCCGTTCCGGACGCCACGTCCGTGATCCTCCACCTGGGACTCGGGTCTTTTCACCGTGCACACCAGGCGGTCTATGTGCAGGCGTTGCGCGACACGGGCGACACGGCCTGGGCGCTTTCAGGCGCCAACCTGCGGCCTGACATGGCCGACGTGCTGGCCGCGCTTCGTGCGCAGGGCGGCGCCTATACGCTCGAAACCGTGTCGCCGGCGGGCGAGTACCGCTACCAGCGCATCGAGTCGATCCACGAGGTGCTTCCGTACGAAGCGACGCTGGCGCCGGTGATCGAGCGCGGCGCCGATGCGGCCACGCGCATCGTCTCGTTCACCGTCACGGAGGCCGGCTACTACCTCGACGCGAAGGACAAGCTGGACCTGTCGTTCGCCGACCTGTCATCGGACATCGAGCGCGCGCGCAAGGGCGAGCCGGGCAGCACCGTCTACGGCGCGGTCTGCGCCATCCTGCGGGCGCGCAAGGCGGCGGGCGCGGGGCCGGTCACGCTGCTCAATTGCGACAACTTGCGCCACAACGGCGAGCGTTTTCGCAAGGGCTTGCTCGAATTCATCGAGCGCATTGGCGATGTGGACCTGCTGGCGTGGGTGAATTCCAACACGAGGTGTCCCAATGCCATGGTCGACCGCATCACGCCGCGCCCGCCGCCGGAGTTGCGCGAGCGTGTGTTGAAGCAGACGGGCTGGGACGACGCAGCGCCCATCACCGGCGAGAGCTTCATCCAATGGGTCATCGAGGACAACTTTATCGCCGGGCGGCCTGCGTGGGAGCGCGTCGGCGTGCAGATGGTGGAGTCGGTGCAGCCGTATGAAGAGGCCAAGATCCGGCTGCTCAACGCGACCCACAGCTGCATCGCCTGGGCCGGCACGCTGATCGGCCTGCAGTTCATCCACGAAGGCACGCACACGCCGGCCATTCGCAAGATGGCTTTCGACTACGTCACCGACGACGTGATTCCCTGCCTGAGCCGACCCGGCACGCCGAGCCCGGTCGACCTGCCGGCCTACCGCGACGTGGTGCTCGACCGCTTCGGCAATCCGTCGATCCGCGACACCAACCAGCGCGTGGCGATGGACGGTTTCTCGAAGATCCCCGGCTTTATCGCGCCGACCGTGCGCGAGCGCCTGGCGCGCAACGAAAGCATCGACAGCGTGGCCATGCTGCCCGCGCTGTTCCTCGCCTTCCTGCAGCGCTGGCACCGCGGCGAAATCCCTTACACCTACCAGGACCAGGGCATGGACCCGGCGGTTGCGCATGCCATGTGCGAGGCAGCCGACCCGGTCGCGGCCTTCTGCGCCGACAAGACGTTGTGGGGGCCGCTGGCCGGTGATACTCGGCTGGTGGACGCCGTGCGCAGCGCCGGTGTTCGTGTCCAGGCTTTTGTGGCGGCGACACCGCCCTGAAAAAAAATGCGAATTGCACTGACGGGCGAAGCTCTCATCGATTTCACCTGCACCTCGGGCCTGAGCTTCGAAGGCCACGAAGGCGGCGCGCTGACCAACAGTGCCATTGCGGCGGCCCGGCTCGGCCAGGCGACCGGTTTCATCACACAGCTCTCGACCGACATGTTCGGCGAGCGGCTGCTCCAACACCTGGAGGGCAACGGCGTCGACACGCGCTTCGTGCTTCGCAGCGAGGCGCCGTCGACGCTGGCCTTCGTGGCGCGCACGCCCACCACGAACCACTACGCCTTCTATACAAAGGGCACAGCCGATACGCTGTGGGCACCGCAGGAGTTGCCGGCGCTGCCCGACAGTTGTCGCTTCCTGCACTTCGGCGGCATTTCGGTGCTGACCGATCCTGCGGCCACGCGCATCACCGAGTTGGTCGAGGCGCAGAGCGGCAAGCGCATCGTCCTGTTCGACCCGAACGTGCGGCCCAGCCTGATCCCCGACATGGATGACTACCGAGCGAAGCAGCCGCGCTGGATGGCGGCTTGCGATTTGCTCAAGTTCAGCGACGAAGACGCGGCGTACCTTGCGCCGGGAAAGAGCTTGGCCGAAGCGGCCGCGGTGTTCCTGGCACCGCGCGCTTCAGGCGGGCGGGGGCCGCGTGCGGTGGTGATCACGCGGGGCGGCGAGAGCGCCGGTCTATACCGTGCGGGCCGCGCACCGGTCGAGGTCAAGCCGCCGAAGATCACGGTGGTCGACACCATCGGCGCGGGCGACACCTTCGCTGCCGGCATCTCGGTCGCGCTGCTGGAGCAGGGCGTCGAGCAAGCGCTGCAACTCGACGAACTGTCCGACGACGCATGGCGCGAGGTGCTGCGCTTCGCAGCCACGGCCGCCGCGCTCAACTGCCTGCGTGAGGGTTGCGACCCACCCACGCGTGCGGAATTGCAGTCCGCGCTGTCCGCGCCATGACGACGGAGGCCGAAGTGACAGGCACGACTTCCGGCAGGCTGTGCCTGCCATATCACCGCGCAGACATCGAATGTCGACGGCGGTGGTAGTGTGATGAGTTGAGACGATCATGGCGACAACACGCTCCCGTCAAACCCCGCGCCAGCGCCAGCCGGAGCTGGAACATGACTTCGCCCGCTCGCCCGCGCTGGGCTATGAAAAGCCCGAGGAAGTGGGCTGGGTCCGCTGCCTCGATCACGGCTACCCAAGTCCCTTGGCGCGCTGGCATTGCCACGACGAATACGAACTCCACCTGATCACCTCCACCTCTGGCAAGGCCTTCGTCGGCGACTGGATCGGCCCGTTCCAGCCCGGCCACCTGGTGCTGTGCGGCCCGCGCCTGCCGCACAACTGGATCTCGCTCGACGCGCCTCCCGAGGGCGTCGGCACGCGCGACCTGGTGATCCAGTTCCGGCACGAGCCGTTTGCGCAGGCGGCATCTGAAATCCCGGAGATCGCGGAGGTCATGCAACTGCTGGAGCGCGCACGGCGCGGCATCGAATTCTTCGGCCTTTCGGAACGCGCCGAGCGCCACTGGCGTGCGGTCAAGGCCTCGCACGGCCTGCGCCGGCTGGGCGCCTTCTGCGATTACCTGGCCGATCTCGCCGAGTGCACCGACTATCGCTTGCTGTCGAGCGTGCAGATCAAGGGCGCAGAGGGCGACGCCGAAGGCGACCAGATCAACGCCATCGTCAACCGCATCACGGACAACGTCGCCGAGCCCATCGCGATGGCCGATGTTGCGGCCGAACTCGGCATGAGCGAAAGCCGCTTCAGCCGCTTCTTCCGCCGCTCCACCGGCAACAGCTTCACCGACTTCGTGAACCAGGTTCGCATCAACAACGCCTGCCATCTGCTGATGCAAACCGACTACTACGTGACGGACATCTGCTACCAGGTCGGCTTCAACAACGTCGCCAATTTCAACCGCCGCTTTCTTGAGATCAAGGGCATGACCCCGAGCGAATTCCGGCGCCAGTCGGACAGCCGGTTCGGCGGAGCCCACTAGGGCCCCTTGCCGGGACAACGCGATCCCCTCGAATAGCGTCAACAGGCCCCAACCGCCATGTACCTCGGACTGGACCTCGGCACGTCCGAGCTGAAAGCGCTGCTGCTCGCCGATGATCACCGCATCGTCGGCGTCGCGCGGTGCGCATTGACCGTGAGCCGGCCGCAACCGCTGTGGTCGGAGCAGGCGCCGTCGCAATGGTGGGATGCGCTCGAATCGGTGATGCAACAACTGCGAGCCGAGCATGCCGATGCGTTGTCGGCTGTGCGCTCTATCGGGCTCTCCGGACAGATGCACGGTGCCGTGCTGCTCGACGACAAGGACGAGGTCTTGCGCCCCGCGATCCTGTGGAACGACGGACGCAGCGCTGCCCAGTGCGAGCAACTCCTCAGGGCCGTTCCGCGACTCGGCGAGATCACTGGCAACCTCGCCATGCCCGGCTTTACTGCGCCGAAATTGCTGTGGGTTCGCGCGCACGAACCCGAACTGTTCGCGCGCACGCGGCGTGTGCTTCTGCCCAAGGACTGGCTGCGCCTGAAGCTGGGCGGCGAAGCCGTGAGCGACATGTCGGACGCCTCGGGCACGCTGTGGCTCGATGTCGGCAGGCGCGACTGGTCCGACGACATGCTCGCCGCCACCGGTCTCGCACGCGCCCAAATGCCGCGCCTGGTCGAAGGCAGCGAAGTCTCCTCGACGCTCAAGCCCGAACTGGCCGTGCGTTGGGGCATGAGGCGCGGAGTGCGCATCGCCGGCGGCGCCGGAGACAACGCCGCCAGCGCGGTCGGCATGGGCCTGGTCGCGCCGGGCGAGGGATTCGTTTCGCTCGGCACGTCCGGCGTGATCTTCGTGTCGGGTGCGGCATTCGCGCCAAACCCCGCGCAGGCCGTGCATGCGTTCTGCCATGCGCTGCCGGGGCGCTGGCACCAGATGTCGGTGATGCTGTCGGCCGCCAGCGCCGTGAGTTGGGCTGCGCGCACCTTCGGGTTTGCGGACGAGGCGAGCCTGCTTGCCGCGGCAGCGACCCTCTCGTCCGACGCACGCCAACGCGCGCCGTTGTTCCTGCCCTACCTCTCGGGCGAGCGCTCGCCGCACAACAACCCGCAGGCACAGGGCGCACTGTTCGGCTTCACCCATGCGCATGCACCGGAGGACATTGCCTACGCGGTCGCCGAGGGTGTGAGCCTTGGGCTGCGCGATGGGCTCGATACGCTGGAGCGCCCGTCAGGCGATCTCTCGCTGGTCGGCGGCGGCGCGCGCAGCATGTGGTGGGCCCAGTTGCTGGCCGACATTCTTGAAGTGCCGCTGGCGCTGGGCGAAGGCGGCGAGGCCGGTGGCGCGCTGGGCGCGGCGCGGCTGGGCTGGCTGGCCGATGGCGGCGCCGTTGATGAGGTTTGCCGACGACCCGCGTTGAAGCAGGGCTTCGAACCCCGCTCCGAACAAGCCGCTGGGCACGAGGCGCGGCACGGGCGGTTTCGCGCGCTGTACCTCGCACTCAAGCCCTGCTTCCAGTAAGAGACTGAAAAGAATCACCCCCGAAGCGCCTGCGGCGCCTCCCCCTCGAGCGGGCGATACCAGCGGCCCGGCAAAGCGGTTCCCTGGCATCTGGCGGCGCCGGTTTCATGCGTCGCGGGTGACGAGATAGCGTGCTGGAAAACCGATATGAGTCCTCAAGCGCCGTTCTTCACCAGTACCGGCCGCGGCGAGTACCGGTCCGCAAACAGCTTCTTCAGGTTCTCGACTTTCGGCAGGTCGTTGTAGGCGATGTAGGGCTGGTCCGGATGCAGCGTCAGGTAATCCTGGTGATACGCCTCCGCCGGGTAGAAGCGCTTCTGCAATTCAATGGTCGTCACGATCGGCCTGTTGCCGAAGGTCTTGGCTTGCGTCAGTTGCGCGATGTAGGCCTGCGCGATGCGGGCCTGTTCGACATTCTGCGCAAAGATGGTCGAACGGTATTGCGTACCGGTATCGGGGCCTTGCCGGTTCAGTTGCGTCGGGTCGTGCGCGACCGAGAAATAGATCTGCAGCAAGCGCGCGTAGCTGATCTGGCGCGGGTCGTAGCTGATGCGCACCGATTCCGCATGGCCGGTGCGGCCCGAGCCCACGGTTTCGTAGTGCGCCGTGCTTTCGTCGCCGCCCGCATATCCCGAAACGGCGGAGGTCACGCCCTTGACATGCTGGAACACGCCTTGCACGCCCCAGAAGCACCCACCCGCAATAACAGCGGTCGCGCTCGTGTCGTTGGTGGCCGGGTCGGTCGTCGGCGCCGGAATGACGACGGCCGCTTCGGCCGCAAACGAGTGTTTGCCGAACCAGACTGCGCAGCCCGCCACCAATGCAAGCGAGGCGAGCATCGATCGGCGCGTGGCGAAGGAAGTAGCTTGGGTTTTCATGGATACATGGCTGATGAGGAGGAATCGCGCCAGTGTCCTCCAACGCGCCGCCATTGCCCCGGTCAGGGTCATCAGCCCATTCGGCCGCCAAAAAAAACGGCCGCCGAAGCGACCGTTTCCTTTTGAGCGAGATGCCACGGAACCGGCTTTGCCGGTCCGCAGGCGTCGGGCAACTACATGCCCATGCCGCCCATGCCGCCCATGCCGCCCATGTCAGGCATGCCGCCGCCAGCGCCGGCTTCGTCCTTCGGTGCGTCAGCGACCATGGCTTCGGTCGTCAGCAGCAGCGAAGCAACCGATGCAGCGTTCTGCAGCGCGGTGCGGGTGACCTTCGTCGGGTCCAGGATGCCCAGTTCGAGCATGTCGCCGTACGAATCGTTCGCAGCGTTGAAGCCGAAGTTGCCCTTGCCGGCCAACACGGCGTTCACCACCACCGAGGCTTCGCCGCCGGCGTTGTTCACGATTTCGCGCAGGGGCGCTTCGATGGCCTTCAGCACCAGCTTGATGCCGGCGTCCTGGTCGGCGTTCTCGCCCTTGATCGAGGCGCCAACGGCTTGCTTGGCACGCAGCAGCGCCACGCCGCCGCCAGCCACGACGCCTTCTTCCACTGCAGCGCGGGTGGCGTGCAGGGCGTCTTCGACGCGAGCCTTCTTTTCCTTCATTTCGACTTCGGTGGCAGCGCCAACCTTGATCACGGCAACACCGCCAGCCAGCTTGGCCACGCGCTCTTGCAGCTTTTCACGGTCGTAGTCGCTGGTTGCTTCTTCGATCTGGACGCGCACTTGCTTGACGCGGGCTTCGATGTCGCCAGCAGCGCCGGAGCCGTCGATGATGATCGTGTTTTCCTTGCCCACTTCGATGCGTGCAGCCTGGCCCAGGTCGGCCAGCGTGACCTTCTCGAGCGTCAGGCCGACTTCTTCGGCGATGACCTTGCCGCCCGTCAGGATGGCGATGTCTTCCAGCATGGCCTTGCGGCGATCGCCGAAGCCAGGTGCCTTCACAGCGACGACCTTCAGGATGCCGCGGATCGTGTTCACGACCAGAGTAGCGAGGGCTTCGCCTTCGACTTCTTCGGCAATGATCAGCAGCGGACGGCCGGCCTTGGCGACTTGTTCCAGCGTCGGGAGCAGGTCACGGATGTTGCTGATCTTCTTGTCGAAGAGCAGGACAAACGGGTTTTCCAGGATCGCCGATTGCTTTTCCGGATTGTTGATGAAGTAGGGCGACAGGTAGCCGCGGTCGAACTGCATGCCTTCGACGACGTCGAGTTCGCTGTCCAGCGACTTGCCGTCTTCGACGGTGATCACGCCTTCCTTGCCGACCTTGTCCATCGCGTCAGCGATCAGTTGGCCGATGGTGTCGTCGCTGTTGGCCGAGATCGAGCCGACTTGAGCGATTTCCTTCGACGTGGTCGTGGCCTTCGAAGCCTTCTTCAGCTCGGCGACCAAGGCCGTGACAGCCTTGTCGATGCCGCGCTTCAGGTCCATCGGGTTCATGCCGGCTGCGACCAGCTTGAAGCCTTCGCGAACGATGGCTTGTGCCAGGACCGTGGCGGTCGTGGTGCCGTCACCAGCGTTGTCGCTGGTCTTGGAGGCCACTTCCTTCACGAGCTGGGCGCCCATGTTCTGGAGCTTGTCCTTGAGTTCGATTTCCTTGGCGACGGACACGCCGTCCTTGGTCACCGTGGGGGCACCGAACGAACGCTCGAGCACCACGTTGCGGCCCTTGGGGCCCAGGGTCACTTTGACTGCGTTGGCGAGGATGTTGACACCCTCGACCATGCGCGCGCGGGCTTCGCCGCCGAAGACTACGTCTTTTGCTGCCATGTTGATTTACTCCGAGTGGGATGGGTTGATTACTTCTCGACGACCGCGAACAGGTCGTCTTCCTTCATGACGAGCAACTCGTCGCCATCGACCTTGACAGTCTGGCCGCTGTACTTGCCGAACAGGACGCGGTCGCCGACCTTGACGCTCATCGCGCCCAGTTCGCCCTTGTCGTTCTTCTTGCCAGGACCGACGGCCAGCACTTCGCCTTGATCAGGCTTTTCGGCGGCGTTGTCGGGGATCACGATGCCCGAGGCGGTCTTGGTTTCGCTTTCAATGCGCTTGACGATCACGCGATCGTGCAAAGGACGAAGTTTCAATTGCATCTCCTGAATGGATAGAAACGGGGTTTAAGCCGGGCGCCAGCGAGGTTGCCGGCTGCCGATCGACTCAAAGCGGGTGTTGTTAGCACTCAACTTGAGCGAGTGCTAATGATAGTGGCATTTTCGGGGGTTTCAAGGGCCGGAACCTGGTTTGAAGCCAAGTCCGTCTCCGACGGCGATGCGAATCAGTAGCCGACGGCCAGCGCCGGCCGCCGGCTCCGCTCTCTCGCGCGGCGGCAGGCAGATCGGACAACCGCGCTTGCGGTCACGATGGCGGTTGCAACAGCCGCAAACGCCAGCGCACCGGCAAGGCAAACAAGGAGCGGTGCCCGCAAAGGAGCTGGAACGTGAAGAGGCGGGCTGGACAACATCGGGGCACGTGAATCAATGGAGCCCCGAGCATCGCCTGCAGCGACTGACGGGAGCCTTGATACGCTCAAATTCAGCGGGCTTATGCGGGTTCCTGCACCGCCAGCAGGCCCGAACGGCCTTCCACGGTGCCTTGCACGATCCGGCGCCGCGGGAGCGCCGCGACATTCGTCGCCGCATGAAGATCGCCCATCGACACCAGGGCGTGCCCCTGGGCCTGCCAGCCGGCGATGAGGCGCTCGAACACGGGTTGCAGCTTTTGCCCCTCGAGTTCGGCATGCAGCGTGTAGACCTGGTCCTGGTCGGTCGCGGCGGTCATCTCGAGCAGGTGCTCCGCCACGTTGCCGACGGCGATGTCGCCGATGCCGATGAGCTCGTCGAGCGTCGGCAGCGTGGTCGGATATTGGGGCGGCCCGATCACCTTGCCGGCCGCATCGACCGGCAGGAACGGCCGTCCACCGCGGGTGTCCGAGGCATAGGCAATGCCCAGTTTCATCTCCGCCTGCGCGGCGGCATCGTTGAACTGCCAGCCGGCCGCACCGTGCAGTCGCGGCGGCGTGCCGAACACTTCGGCGAAACGTTGTGTCGCCCGGCGCATTTCGCGCTCGGCCCATGCAGCGTCGTGCTTGAGGAGTTGGTCTTGCCAGCGCACGTGGTCCCAGCAATGCACGCCGACTTCGAAGCCCGCGTCCCGCACGCTGCGCAGCGTGCCGGCTTCGCGCTTGCCGATGTCCGGGCCGGGCAGGGCGACGCCGTACATCAGCGTTTTCACGCCGTAGTGTTCGACCACCGAGGTGCGCGATACCTTCTTCAGGAAGCCCGGGCGCAGCGCGCGGAAGATGGCGCGGCCGGTGTGATCCGGCCCGAGGCTGAACAGGAAGGTGCCGCCGGCCCCCGCCTTCGCCATCGTGCGCACCAGCGCGGGCACGCCTTCGCGCGTGCCGCGCCAAGTGTCGACGTCGACCTTCAGTGCAATGCGTGCCATCGTCTCGTTCAGAGTTCCAGGTCGGCGGCCGCGGCGGCGTGGTCCTGGTAGTAATCGAACAGCCTGGCCAGTGCGTCGGGCATGTCGACGGTCGGCTTCCAGTCGAGGTCCTTCATGGTGGCCTTGATGTCGGGCACGCGGCGGGTCACGTCCTGGTAGCCGCCGCCGTAGTACTCGGCGGAAGCGACGTCGACGAGCGTCACGCGCGCCGCGGCGTCCTTGTAGTCGGGCAGCTTTGCGGCCAGCGCCAGCATCATCTCGGCGAGCGCGCGGATCGAATGGTTGTTGGCCGGGTTGCCGATGTTGTAGATCTTGCCGTCGGCCACGCCGTCCTTGTTGGCGATGATCTTCACGAGCGCCTCGATGCCGTCTTCCACATAGGTGAAGGCGCGCTGCTGGCTTCCGCCGTCGACCAGCTTGATCGACTCGCCGCGCACGATGTGGCCGAGGAACTGCGTGATCACGCGGCTTGAACCTTCCTTCGGGGCATGGAGGCTGTCGAGGCCGGGGCCGATCCAGTTGAACGGGCGGAACAGCGTGTAGCGCAAGCCTTCCTGCTGGCCGTAGGCGGCGATCACGCGGTCCATCAGCTGCTTGGAGCAGGCGTAGATCCAGCGCGGCTTGTTGATGGGGCCGTAGACCAGGTTCGAGGTCTCGGGGTCGAAGCCTTCGTCCGTGCACATGCCGTAGACCTCGCTGGTCGACGGGAACACGACGCGCTTGTTGTACTTCAGGCACTGGCGAACGATCGGCAGGTTGGCTTCGAAGTCGAGTTCGAACACGCGCAGCGGCTCGCGCACATAGGTCGACGGCGTGGCAATGGCGACCAGCGGCAGCACCACGTCGCACTTCTTCACGTGGTACTCGATCCATTCCTTGTTGATGGTGATATCGCCCTCGAAGAAATGGAAGCGCGGATGGTCCAGCCAGGGCGCGACGCGGTCGGTCTGCATGTCCATGCCGTAGACCACCCAGTCGGTGTTGTCGATGATGTGACGCGTCAGGTGGTGGCCGATGAAACCGTTGACGCCGAGGATGAGGACTTTGAGCATGGGAGGGCGATCTCAGTTGGAGGGAGTCAGATTTCGACGGAAACGCTGCGGCCGGCAAAGCGGCGCTCGAATCCGGCGGGGTCGATGGGGCCGTCGCTGTCGTGCGCGGCGAGGACGTTGAGCATGCTGCCGTCTGCGGCATGCAGCCACATGGCGTTGTCCTGGCAGAGCAGGCGCAACGAGCCGTCGGCATTGGCTTGCGACAGTCCGACGAGCCGCGTGCGGTCGATGACGATCGCGCGACCCCCGATGCGGCAGAACGCGCCGGGGTAAGGCGCCGCCAAGGCGCGAACCAGGTTGTGGATCTGCGGCGCGCTGGCCTGTGCTGGAATCCGTCCGTCTTCCGGCTTGCGGCCACCGTAGTAGCGGCCTTGCGAAAGGTCTTGCACGCGCTCCGCGGCCGTTCCGTCGAGCATGCGCGGCAGGCTGCGCGCGAGCACGATCTCCGCTGCGGTCACGACCTTGCCGAACACTTCCGAAGCGGTGTCGTCCTGGAGGATCGGCACGGCGCACTGGTCGACGATGGCGCCGTTGTCGGGCTTTTCGTTCATGCGATGCAGGGTGGCGCCGGTCTGGCGCGCGCCTTCGATGATGGCCCAGTTGACTGGAACCCGGCCGCGGTACTGGGGCAGCAGGGAGCCGTGCATGTTGAACGCGCCGCAGCGCGGAACGTTCAACCATGCGGCCTTGAGCATGTGGCGGTAGTAGAACGAGAACAAGAAGTCCGGATTCGACGCGGCCGCCTCGGCCAGCAGTTCCGGCAGGTGCGCATCGGCCGGTGCGACGCAGCGCAGCCCGTGCTCCGCAGCCACTTGCGCGACGCTCGCAAACCAGATGTTCTCGCCCGGCGAGTCTTCATGCGTGACAACCAGCGGCACTTCGACGCCAGCATCCAGCAGTACGCGCAGGCAGCGCACACCCACGTCGTGGTACGCGAACACGATGGCCCGCGCGGGAAGATGGGGCTTCATCATCGGCGCTCGCGCTCCAGCACGGCGGTGATGACGTAGCGCGGACGGGCGCGCACTTCCTGGTAGATGCGCCCGATGTATTCGCCCAGCAAGCCGATGCCGAACAGCGCCAGGCCCATCAGCAGGAACAGCAGCGCAAACAGCGTGAACACGCCGCCTTCTTCCGGCCCGAAGATGAGCCTTCGGCCCGCCAGGATCACGAAGAGCAGGCCCGACATCAGCGACACCACGATGCCAAGCATCGAGAACGCCTGCAACGGCACCAGCGAGAAGCCTGTCACCAGGTCGAAGTTGAGGCGCACGAGGCTGTAGAACGAATATTTCGACACACCCGCATGCCGTTCCTCATGGCTCGTGACCACTTCGGCAGGATTGCGCGCGAACTGCAGCGCCAGCGCCGGGATGAAGGTGTTCATCTCGTTGCACTGGTTGATCAGCTGGATCACGTTGCGGCTGTAGGCCCGCAGCATCGAGCCGTGGTCGGTCATCTCGATGCCGGTCAGTCGGTGGCGCAGTCGGTTCATCGCGCGAGACGCCCAGCGCCGCCATGCCGAATCCTGTCGGTTGCGGCGGATCGAGCCGACGCAGTCGTGCCCCTTGTCCATTGCTTCGAGCAGCAGGTGGATGTCCTCGGGCGGGTTCTGCAGGTCTGCATCCAGCGTGACGATGCGCTCGCCGCGGCAATGCTCGAAGCCCGCAAGGATCGCCCGATGCTGGCCGAAGTTGCCGTTGAACAGGATCACGCGCGTCACGTCGGGCCGGCGTTCGAACTGCTCGGCGAGTACGGCCGCCGAGCGGTCGCGGCTGCCGTCGTTGATGAAGATGATCTCGTAGTCGACTCCCAGAGCGTCGAGCGCTGGATAGAGGCGCTCGAACAGCGCAACGAGGCCTTGCTCCTCGTTGTAGACCGGGATGACGACGCTCAGCGCACGTTCCGCGACGCGTTCTGTGGTGTGGAAATCGGTGAGAGGAATTTCGTTCGCAGCGCTCAAGATCTCGCTCCCCGCAAATCCGCCACCACCTCCGTCACGGCCGTGCAGACCCGTTGGACATCGGCATCGTCCATCGCGGGGAACAGCGGCAGCGTGACGGTGCGCCGGCCGATGTCCTCGGCCACCGGAAAGTCGCCCGAACCATGGCCCATGGC
Source organism: Variovorax humicola (assembly GCF_037889915.1). Taxonomy (NCBI): domain Bacteria; kingdom Pseudomonadati; phylum Pseudomonadota; class Betaproteobacteria; order Burkholderiales; family Comamonadaceae; genus Variovorax; species Variovorax humicola. Next base: position 275,490 of record NZ_JBBKZV010000001.1, read on the forward strand.
GCGGAACATCGAGAACAGATGCATCGCCGGATAGTGCACGCCCACGCCGATGCCGCGCACCTTCATGCCTTCCAGGAAGTCAGCGCGCCGATGGGCCAGGCTCCGCGGCAGCAACGGCTGGAACATGTGCCAGTTGCCGTGCCCTTGCAGGTCTTCCGGCGGCATGTCGAAGCCGAGCGCTGCATCCCACAGCCTGAAGTAGCGCTGCACCAGCGCTCGGCGCCGCGCCGTGGATTCGTCGATGGTTCGCAACTGGCCCAGGCCGATCGCAGCGGCGATGTCGGTCATGTTGGCCTTGGCCCCCCATGCCTCGACTTCCAGTTCGCCGCCGGGCAGCCGCGCGACGCCCTGCAGGCGCAGCAACTCGAAGCGGTGCGCTTCCTCGGCGTTGTTCAACACGAGGCATCCGCCTTCGCCCGTGGTCAGGTTCTTGTTGGGATGAAAACTGAACGACACCAGGTCGCCGAAGCTCCCGATGGGGCGTCCGTTCCACTGCGAGCCGAAGGATTGCGCCGCGTCTTCCACCACGCGCAGGCGATGCTTCGCGGCCAGCGCGTTGAGACGATCCCGGTCGACAGGCAGGCCCGCCAGGTCCACCGGAATCAACGCGCGCGTGCGCGGCGTGATGGCTTTTTCGATGAGGTTGAGGTCGATGTTGCGCGTCACCGGATCGGCATCGACGAACACCGGCTTGGCCCCGACCGCGAGCACCACGTTCGCCGTGGCAACCCAGCTGAGCGGCGTTGTGATGACCTCGTCGCCCGGGCCGACGCCGCAGATGCGCAATGCCAATTCCAGCGTCGCGGTGCCGGAGTTCGCCAGACGCACGGGGCGGCCGCCCCATCGGTCGGACAGTGCGGCTTCGAGGGCCTGGCATTTCGGGCCGGTGGTCAGCCAGCCGGAGCGCAGCACGTCGCCGACTTCGGCAATCGTGCGCTCGTCGACAGAGGGACGTGTGAACGGCAGGAACGGTGGCGTGCTCGTCGAGACCGCGCTCATAGTGACCCCCACGCTCGGCACTGCGTGTCCTCGCTGCCCCTCGAGGGGGTGCGAGCTTGCTTGGGGCGGCCCGGCGCGCAATCATGGAGCCCCCACGCTCGGCACTGCGTGTCCTCGCTGCCCCCCGAGGGGGTGCGAGCTTGCTTGGGGCGGCCCGGCGCTGAGTTCATTGCGTGCTCCCGCTGCGCGCCACAAGGACCACGCCGATGATGATGACGCCGATGCCCAGCCAGCGCTGGGCAGTGACCTGCTCGCCGAAGAGCCACCACGCGAGGGCCGCATTGACCACGTAGCCGATGGACAGCATCGGATAGGCAACGCTGACCTCCACGCGCGACAGCGCGACGATCCAGACGACCACGCTGATCGCGTAGCAGGCCAGCCCGCCGACGATGCCCGGTTGCAGCGCAAGGCCCGTGGCCGTACGCCAAAGGGCCGCCGGGCCGGCCGACATCGAGATCTCGCCGGCGGTGCTTGCGCCCGCCTTGAGCAGCAACTGCGCCGCCGCGTTGAGAAGGACGCCGGTCAGCACCCATAAAAAATCAAGAGCTTTCATTGCCTGGATACCACTATTCGACGTTGGTCCTGATAGAGGACACGCATTGGAAGGCCGCGTTGATGCATGCCAACGTAGCTCGCGACATCCATGTAGGCCGCAGCCTGGGGAAGCGATTGCCACCGTTGTGCGAACTCGTCGAGCGACTCGATCGAACGCCCCGGTTCCATCAACTGACCCATGGCGAATTCGTCGTTGTAGTCCACGAGGATGACCTCATGACGAAGGTAGAAGGGCAGCGTCTGGTCATAGCCTCCCACCGAGAACACGGGCGCTCCGGATTGTATGACCGGCTCCAGCACGGCCACATACGGGGTCGCGCTCTTGAGTCGCCCGAAGGGCTCGTGCGCCGCAAGCACGACCGCGACGCCAATGACATGCGCGAGGGCCAGCGTCAGGATCGCCAGCGTATTGCGATTCCGGCGCAACCACCACCATGCCAATGCCGCGCCGCCAAGGAAGAGAAGGGCGCCCATGCGCAGGCCCTCGGCCAGTTGCCCGAACACCTCGGCCGGCGTCGAGTTGGAAGTCACGCGTCCACTTTGCGTCGACGCGGCCAGGGCAATCGCCCAGAGCAGCGCCGGCACCAGCAAGTGCACGCGCAACGTCTTCGCCGGAACCGCCACAAGGCGAAGACCGAGCAACAGTGCCAGGGCCGGGAACATCGGCAGGATGTACGACGGCAGCTTCGACCCACTGGCGCTGAAGAAGAGCAATACGAAAGTCGAATAGGCGATGAGCACGTCCGTCGCCGCAATCGCTCCCCTCGGCCCAGACGTGTTCCGCTTCACGAGCCAAGGCAGTCCGCCGATCCACGGAAGCATCCCTCCGAGCAGGAAGGGCAGGTAATACCACCAGGCGCCTTCGCGCTGGTGCACTTTGGTCAAGTAGCGCGCGAAGTGTTCATGGATGAAGAAGAACTCGGCAAAGCCGGGATTGCGCATGGACACCAGCACGAACCACGGCGCGGCCAGCGCCAGGAAGATCAACAGGCCCGAGAACCAGTGCATGCCGCGCCATAGCGACAGATCGCGGCGCCAGATCGCGGTGACGACCAGCGTGGCCCCCGGTATCACGATGCCGATCAAGCCCTTGCTAAGCACTGCGCCGGCCATGGCGGCCCACGCGAGCCAGATCCAGCGGCGTCGCTCGGCCGGCGTGGCCGCGGCGTACCGGGCGATCAGCACGGCGCACAGCGAGATCGTCAGGAAAAACGTCAGTCCGGCATCCAGCGTCAGGAAGTGCGCGTTGCCGAACACCCAGGTCATCGACGCGGCAATGGCCAGGCTTCGAATGCCCGCTTCCTTGCCCCACAGGCGATTGGCCGTGGCGCCGACCACCAGCGCCGTCAGGAAGCCGGACAGCGCGGGCCACAGCCGCGCCGCGAACTCGTTGAGCCCGAACAACTTCATGAAGATCGCGCCCAGCCAGTACTGCAGCGGCGGCTTCTCGAAGTAGAGGATGCCGTTCAGGCGCGGCGTGACCCAGTCGCCGGTGTGCAGCATCCCCCACGACAGCGTGGCATATCGGCCCTCGTCGGGGCTGATCAGCGACCGGGTTGCCAACGACCCGAACCAGACGATGGCCAGCAGGGCAAGGAACAGGGGAAAAGCCGCGCGCAGCTGCGGGTCTTTGCTTTGATTCATGGGGGGTGATTCTTCAACACATTGAGACATGCCTGCGAAGCGGCGCGTCGCAGGACGTTCGGCGCCCTGGGCGCCGCGATTCAAATACTCAACGTGGAGGGGCTGTTTCCGGCGGCCGGTTGCGCCAGGGCAGGGTTGGCGGCGGTGCGCCCCCTGTATTCGGCACCTTCGCCAGAAGCACGCAGTGACGCGACGCAGGAAGGCCGGCAAGCGGCACCCGCAGCGCAGGCACGAGGACGATCAGGGACAGGAAGGCGGCGATCCCGCTCAGAAAGGCCAACGGCACATCGATGCTTGCCGCGGAGGGTACGAACAATCGGACCTCGACTGCCGAGGGCGTGACGGCATCTTCGTCAGGCTCGAACTGCGCGGCCTGCCCGAAGGCGCGTATGCCGAGTTCCTGCCGCTCCACCAGGCCGTCCTCGTCGAAGTGCACGGAGAGAAACGGCTGCAAGGCGCTGAGCAGGGCCAACAATGCACACCACCATGCCCATCGCCTGGCAATGGAGCTAAAAAACCGCCGAGTCAGCATCGCGGCATCCTATGTGCCTTTCCTTTCGGCAACCTGAACGTCCAGTGACTGCAAAATCGCTGTGAGTGACCCTGCTACAGGTAATACATCACAAGGCGGATGCCGGTGTTGTGCGGGACGGGCTTACGATCAAACAAGCGCACGGAGGCGCAACTTACGGAGGCAAATGAATACGCGTTACGCAGTCGGGTCGATTCTGTCGATGGCCGCATTCGCCGCACTCGGCATGGGGATGGCGTGGCCATCGGTGAGCCGGGCGGCGGGAGCCGCGGCGCCATCGATCAGTGGAGAACAACAGGAAGCGGATTACCGCGTCATCGCTGCGCGCTGCGGCACGCCGGGCTTCGAACGGCGTTTCTCTCACCAGTCGAGGGCGGCAGTTGCCGCTGGCCTGGTATCCAGCAACCGCGATACGGCCGCGGTTGAAAAGACGATCACTTCGCTGCGGCGCAGTCCGTTCGTGCTGGTCGCCAGTTCAACCGATTGCAAGGCGCAGATGGCTCAACTCGAAGCGCTGCAGAAACAGCGCAGCGGCATGGTGCGAATCTCCAAGAGCAAGTAATCGAGCGGGGCGGCGGATGGCCCTGTTCGTGTCTACGCGCGATGCGTCTGGCGCCAAGTGCGCGAAAAGCCGGCGGAAAGTTGCTGCAGCACCTGTAGCTGGCGTGCTTCTTCGGCATCCCGCAAGCTCTTGGCGGTCCGCGCTGCAGCGTAAGTGACGAAAACCATGTTCACCATGTTCGCCCATGCTTCGGCGGCTTCGCCCTTGGTCGATGCGGACGGGTCCTCTTGCGGTTCATGCGGGACGGGAATGCCCGCCTTGCGCAGGATGTTGGCTTTCTGGGCGACCGTCAGCATGTGAATCTCGAATGTCTTTGCCAAAGCGTATCCCTCGCCCTGTTTCAAAGCCATCGGCAGTAAGTCGTATGTATGCGTAGGCGAATTGCCAACTGCTTCCGTTCTTTGAGTGCTCAGGCCGATGCCGTGCTCGCTCGTCGGTCCGAACCTGCAGGCCGAAGGCGTCAGGCGGCGGCGCGCCAGGATGCGCGCGCTGGGATACGCCCAGGCCAACGGACTTGGCTGGCAGGGGCAGGAGCGACCTATCGATTCTGATCAGGGGAGCAGGGCCCCGCAGAGCGCCAGGCTACCGCCGCCCTGGCGCCCTTCTCGTGCATTGGCTACGCCGAAGCGTCAGCGAGTTGCTTCACAGCGGCCGGCAGGCCCTTCAGGCCCGCGGCAGCCCGCAGTTGCGCCGCGGCCTTCGTCGATTCCCAGGTGAACTCCGGTTCTTCGCGGCCGAAGTGGCCATAGGCAGCGGTCTTCTGGTAGATCGGGCGCAGCAGGTCGAGCATCTGGATGATGCCCTTCGGGCGCAGGTCGAAATGCTCGCGCACCAGCGCCGCGATCTGGTCGTCGGGAATCACGCCGGTGCCTTCGGTGTAGACCGTGATGTTCATCGGCTGCGCCACGCCGATCGCGTAGGCCACCTGGATCTGGCATTGACGCGCCAGACCGGCCGCGACGATGTTCTTGGCCACATAGCGTGCGGCATATGCGGCCGAGCGGTCGACCTTCGAAGGGTCCTTGCCCGAGAACGCACCGCCGCCGTGCGGGCAGGCGCCGCCATAGGTGTCGACGATGATCTTGCGGCCGGTCAGGCCGCAGTCGCCCTGCGGGCCGCCGATGACGAAGCGGCCGGTCGGGTTGATCAGGTAGCGCGTGTTCTTCAGCCACTCCTTGGGCAGCACGGGCTTGATGATTTCCTCGATGATGGCCTCGTTGAACGAAGCCTTCATCCTGGTCGGCGTTTCGCTCTGGTCGGGGTGGTGCTGGGTGGAGAGCACCACGGTATCGATGCTGTGCGGCTTGCCATCGACATAGCGCATCGTGACCTGGCTCTTCGCGTCCGGACGCAGGAAGGGCAGGCGGCCGTCCTTGCGCAGTTGCGCCTGGCGCTCGACCAGCCGGTGCGCGTAGTAGATCGGCGCGGGCATCAACTCGGGCGTTTCGTCGCAGGCATAGCCGAACATCAGGCCCTGGTCTCCGGCGCCGGTGTTCAGGTGGTCGTCGCTGGCATGGTCCACGCCTTGCGCGATGTCGTTGGACTGCTTGTCGTAGCAGACCATCACGGCGCAACCCTTGTAGTCGATGCCGTATTCGGTGTTGTCGTAGCCGATGCGCTTGATGGTGTCGCGCGCGACCTGGATGTAATCGACGTGCGCGTTGGTGGTGACTTCGCCCGCGAGCACCACGAGGCCGGTGTTGGTCAGCGTCTCTGCGGCCACGCGGCTGCGTGGGTCCTGCGCGAAGATCGCATCGAGGATCGCGTCCGAAATCTGGTCGGCCACCTTGTCGGGATGACCTTCGGATACCGATTCTGAAGTGAAGAGAAAATCGTTCGCCATGTCGAGTAACTCCAGTTGTGTCAATTGGCGCGTTGCCAACCCGGGAGTTCTGGCGAACGCTTTAGCAGTAGTGTTTAACGTCGCCCTGCAAGTAGTTCTTTAACTCAGCGACAATTTGTATTCTATTCGAGCCGCGCCCAAACCTGCGCGCGCGTCAGGTATTACTCCCTTTGTCCCGGATGACCTTCTTGTTCCGATTGCTTGCCCGTGTGCCGCTTCCGCTGATGCATGCGCTCGGCATTGCGTTGGGCTGGTTGGTGTGGTGGTGCGCGCCCGATTACCGGCGCCGATTCAAGGCCAATGCACAGAACGCCGGATTCACGCCCACGCAATATCGCCCGGCTATCGGGGCGGCCGGCGCCATGGCGGCCGAATTGCCTTGGCTCTGGTGCAGGCCGAAGGGAGAGAGCGTGCTGCCGAAGGTTGTCCGCTGGGACGGCATCGAGGCCTTCGAAGCCGCGCTCGACGAGCGCAAGGGTGTGATCCTGCTGACGCCGCACATCGGCAGTTGGGAACTGTTCGGCCAGGCCGTCGGGGAGCGTTTCATGTCGTCGCACGGTCCGATAACGGCGCTTTTCAGGCCGCCGCGCAAGGAGTTCATGGCGGGGCTGATGGATGGTTCACGCGACCGGCCCGGCTTGCAGACCCTGCCGACCACGGTCGCCGGCGTGCGCGGCCTGATGCGCGCGCTGCGCGCTGGCGGCTACACCGGCATCCTGCCGGACCAGGTGCCGCCGGAGGGGCAGGGCGCCTGGGCGCCGTTCTTCGGCAAGCCCGCGTACACGATCACCTTGCCGGGACGGCTGGCGCAACAAACCGGCGCGCATGTGTTCCTGGGCGTCTGCGAGCGCCTTCCGCGCGGCAAGGGCTATGCGATTCGCTTCGAAGCCTTCGATGGCACCGCCTTCAGCGACCGCAAGGCCACGCCGGAGGCCGCGGCGGCGGCACTCAACGTGGGAATCGAGGGGCTGATCCGCAGCTTGCCCGGCCAGTACGTGTGGGACTACGCACGCTATAAGCAGCCGCGTGCAGAGCCGCATGAGGTGGCTGCATGAGTGTGACCGCCCGGATAGGCATCGGTTTCATGAAGGGGCTGGCGCACGTCCCGCTGCCAGTGCTGCGCGGTTTCGGCTACGTGCTCGGCCGCATCCTGCACAGTGCCGCGGTGCCGCGCCGGCGGGTGGTCGACAAGAACCTGGCGATCTGCTTTCCGGGCAAGCCGCCTGAACAGCGAAAGCGCATCTCGGTCGAGACCTTCATCTATGTGGCGCAGTCCTGGCTCGACCGCGCGTGGCTCTGGCACGCGCCCCGAGAGGTCGTGGAGCGCCGCACCAAGATGGTCGGTGCGCCGGGGGACATCGATGAAGTGCTTCACGGTACGACCCCGCTGATCCTCTTTGCGCCCCACTTCTACGGCTTGGACGCGGCCGCCACCGGCCTGACGATGCGCTCACCGCGCGAGTCGACCACGATCTACACGACGCAGCGCGATCCGATGATCGACGAGTGGGTTCGCGTCGGTCGCGCGCGCTTCGGCAATGTGAAGCCGCTGAATCGCGTCGACGGCATCAAGCCGATCGTCGCGGCGTTGCGCAACGGAGGCTTGCTCTACTTGCTGCCGGACATGGACTTCGGGCGCGACCAGTCTGTGTTCGTGCCGTTCTTCGGTGTGCCGGTCGCGACGGTGCCCTCGCTCTCCCGCTTCTCCCGGCTGGGTCGGGCCAAGGTCATTCCGATCTTGTCGCGCGTCACAAAGGAGGGGTACGAGATCGAAGTGCTCCCCGAATGGAAAGACTTCCCGACCGACGATGCCGTCGCAGACACGGCATTGATGAACGAGCGCCTGGCCGGCTACATCGAGGCGATGCCCTCGCAGTACTACTGGGTGCACCGCCGTTTCAAGACGCGGCCCGAGGGCGCGCCTTCGCTGTACTGAACCGCCTCGCTCAGTTGCGCCGCATGAACGCCTCGATCTCGCTGGCCACGTTCTGCGGCTGCTCGTGCACGATCCAGTGCGTGGCGTTCGGCACCCTCTTGATCTCGAGCTTCGGCACGTAGTCCTCGAGCCCTTCGAGCAGGCCGGGCAGCAGCGCGGCGTCGTCGAGCGCCCAGAAAACGAAGGTCGGCACGTTGATCACGAGCCGTTCGCGCGGCAGCATTGGAATCGGCTGGGCGGGCTGGCCCGGCACGGCAGGCTTCATCGGTGTGACGCGGTAGAGGTTGCAGGCACCCGTCAGGCCGGCATTCCAGACTTCGCGGTACTGGTCCTTCACCGCGTCGGTGAGCCAGCCGAAGCCATCGGGGCCGGCCTTCATGTTCAGGAAGAAAGGCCACATGCGCCGGTAGTCGTCTTCCGAGAGCATTTGCTCGGCATTCGGATGCGCCAGGAAATTCATGTAGGCGCTGGCCTTTTGTTGCGCCGGGTTGTGGATCAATTCGCGCGCGAAGGTGCCGGGGTGCGGCGAATTGATGATCACCAGCTTGCCGACCTGCGCTGGAAACGCATTGGCATACCCCCAGCCGAACGCGCCGCCCCAGTCGTGCGCGACCAGGGTGTCGATCTTGCCGCTGGCGCTTTCGGTGGCGACGAGTTGCTGGATGTCGTGGATCAGCAGTGGCGCCTTGTAGGCTTCCACCTCGGTCGGTGAACTGGATTTCTCGAAGCCGCGCAGGTTGGGCGCCACGCAACGGTACCCGCCGTGTTCGGGCTGCGCAAAGTATTCGAGCAACGCGTCCCAGATGAACGCGCCTTCAGGAAAACCGTGCAGGAAAACCATCAGCGGCCGACCGGGCTCGCCGGTGGCGCGGCAACTCAGGGTGATGCCGTGGGGCAGCGTGCGCTGAAAGGTCTGGACCATGCATTCGTCTCCTGTTGCAATCGATTCGAGAGCGCCTGCTGCAGGCTTGGCGGGTGCGGCCGGAGCCTATTCGGATGCCGGCTGCGTCTCCGGGTGCACCCAGCGCCAGAGAAGTTCTGCCGCCTCGTCCACGCCTTGCTTCTTCAGCGCCGAGAACAGTTTCACCTCGCCGCCGCCGGCCTGCAGTCGCGTAATCGACAGGACCTTGGCGCCTTCGGAGCGGGTGAGCTTGTCGGACTTGGTCAGCAGCACCAGGAACTTGAGCCCTTCCGCCACGCGCGGGCGAATGACGTCCAGCAGGATCTCGTCGAGTTCGGTCATGCCGTGGCGCGGGTCGCACATCAGGACCACGCCGCGCAGCGTCTCGCGCGTCATGAGGTAGTTGCCCATCACGCGCTGCCAGCGCAGCTTGGCTTCCTTGGGCACGGCCGCGTAGCCGTAGCCAGGCAGGTCGGCCAGCACGGCGTCGTCGACCTTCTGCTTGCCGACGCCGAACAAGTTGATGTGCTGCGTGCGGCCCGGCGTCTTGGACGCGAACGCGAGCCGCGTCTGCTGTGTGAGCGTATTGATGGCGGTGGACTTGCCGGCGTTGGAGCGGCCCACGAAGGCGATCTCGGGCAAGTCGAGTGTCGGCAAATGTTCGAGCTGCGGTGCGCTCGTGAGGAAGTGCGCGGTGTGCAGCCAGCCCATGGCAACGCGGGCGCGTTCAGCCTTGGCGGGGTCCGCCACGGCAGGCGGACGCGAGAAAACGGGGGCCAGCTTGCGCGGCGGGGAGGTCATCAACGGGCTTTCGTAGCGGGGGGCCATTGTAGAATTACCGGGTTTTGCGCCAACGAATCGAATAAACCCCCCCCGATATGAAGTTGTTCGTCCCTTTCCTGATCGCTGCCCTGCTGGGCGCCACCGGCACTGCCAGCTTCGCCGCCGACGAGCACGCCGCCGCGCCGGCCGCCGCAGCGCCGGCCAAACCCAAGCCGGATCCGGCCAAGGGCGACACGCTCTTCAGCGCAAGCACGCCGACCATTCAGGCCTGCGCCTCGTGCCACAACGCCGACGGCAACTCCTCGATTCCCGCCAACCCTAAACTGGCGCAACAGCACCCCGAGTACATCCTCAAGCAACTGGAAGAGTTCAAGTCGGGCAAGCGCAAGAATTCCGTCATGACTTCGATGGTGTCGCACCTGAGCGAACAGGACATGCGCGACATCGCCTGGTTCGTCGGTTCGAAGCAGATCAAGACCGGCTTTTCCAAGAGCAAGGACACCGTCGACCTGGGCGAACGCATCTATCGCGGCGGTATTGCCGACCGCCAGGTTCCGGCCTGCGCCGGCTGCCACAGCCCGAACGGCGCCGGTATCCCGGCCCAGTACCCTCGCCTGGGCGGCCAGCATGCCGACTACGTGGTCACGCAACTCACCAGTTTCCGCGACGGCGGCCGTACCAACGGACCGGTGATGAATGGCGTGGCCGCCAAACTGAACGACCGCGAAATCAAGGCGGTTGCCGACTACATTGCCGGTTTGCGCTGATTTCACGCATTCGGGCTGAACCAAACGCAGAAAGAGAACCCCAACGAAGGCGGGCCCGTCCATCCGGATGGCCCGCCTTTGCCTTTGGCACCAGCGCTTTCCATCCTTCATGTCCGTTTCAGTCTCCACCCACGGCCTTCGCCTGAAACGCGGCTCGCATGCCCTGCGCGCCGCGGTGGAACTGCTGTCGTCGATGCGCTTTGCGATCGCATTGCTCACGGTCATCTGCATTGCCTCGATCATCGGCACCGTGCTCAAGCAGCACGAGCCCTATGGCAACTACGTCAACCAGTTCGGCCCGTTCTGGGCCCAGGTGTTTCGTGCAGCGCTGCTCGACTCCGTCTATAGCGCCTGGTGGTTCCTGCTGATCCTGCTGTTCCTGGTGATCAGCACTTCGCTCTGCGTCGCGCGCAACACGCCGCGCATCCTGGCGGACTTCAAGGTCTATAGGGAAGACATCCGCGCCCAGAGCCTGAAGGCCTTCGGCCAACGGGCCGAGACGGTGCTGGGCGAAACGCCCGACATGGCGGCCAACCGAATCGGACAGTTGCTGTCGGGCGGCGGTTGGAAGGTCAAGCTGCAGCGGCGCGAACTGCCCGGCAAGGAAGGCGGCTGGATGGTGGCGGCCCGCGCCGGCGGCGCCCACAAGCTCGGCTATATCGCCGCGCACAGCGCCATCGTGCTGGTGTGCATCGGTGGGCTGCTCGACGGCGACTTGATCGTGAAGGCGCAAACCTGGCTCAACGGCAAGAGCGTCTACACCGGCGGCGGCATGATTTCCGACGTGGCGCCAGAGCATCGGCTGTCGCCCAACAACCCGACCTTCCGAGGCAACATCCTGGTGCCCGAGGGCGGGCAGGCGGGCGTGGCCATCCTGAACCAGTCGACCGGCGTGCTGCTGCAGGAGTTGCCGTTCTCGATCGAGCTGAAGAAGTTCATCGTCGACTACTACTCGACCGGCATGCCCAAGCTGTTCGCCAGCGAAGTGGTGCTGCGCGACCGCGAGACCGGCGAGACGAAGCCCGCCCGCATCGAGGTGAACCACCCAGCCAGCTGGAAGGGCATCGAGATCTACCAGTCGAGCTTTGACGATGGCGGCTCGACCGTGAAGCTCAAGTCGGTGCCGATGGCCGCGGCGGCAAAGCAGTTCGAAGTCGAAGGCACGATCGGCAGCAGCTCCGAACTCACCAACGGCACCGAGAAGCTCACCCTCGAATACACCGCGCTTCGGCTCATCAACGTCGAGAACTTCGGCGATCCGCAAGGTGGCAGCGGCGCCGACGTGCGCAAGGTCGATCTGGCGCACGACCTGCAGTCGCGCCTCGGGGCGGCCAACAAGATCGACAAGCCGAAGACGCTGCGCAACATCGGCCCGAGCATCGGCTACAAGCTGCGCGACGCTTCAGGGCAGGCGCGCGAATTCCAGAACTACATGGTGCCGGTCGATGCCGGCGACGGCCAGCCGGTGTTCCTGCTCGGCGTTCGCGAGAAGCCCGAGGAGCCCTTCCGCTATCTGCGCGTACCGGCCGACGACAAGGGCACGATGGACGGCTTCACCAACATGCGCGCCGCCCTGGCCGACCCCGTACTGCGCGAAAAGGCGATCGACCGCTATATCGCCCGCGTGGGCGATCCGAAGCGACCCGAGCTGGCGGAGCAATTGCGCATATCGGCCGCACGCGCACTGGGCCTGTTTGCGGGCGTGGAGCGCGTCAAGCCAGACAGCCCGCGCACCGGCGGCTGGCAGGCGATTGCCGACTTCATGGAAGTCAACGTGCCGCAACCCGAGCGCGAACGCGCCGGCACGGTGCTGGTTCGCATCCTGAACGACGTGCTGTTCGAGGTGCTCAACCTCAGCCGTGAAAAGGCCGGGCTGCCCGCCTTGCCACCGGACGAGAAGGCCCAGACCTTCCTGACGCAGTCGGTGCTGGCCATCAGCGACGCGGCCTTCTATCCGGCGCCCATGGCCCTGATGCTCGTCGACTTCAAGCAGGTGCAGGCCAGCGTGTTCCAGGTCGCGCGTGCACCCGGCAAGAACGTCGTCTACCTGGGTTGCCTGTTGCTCATCGTCGGCATTTTTGCGATGCTGTACGTGCGTGAGCGCAGACTCTGGGTCTGGCTGACGCCTGACGGCGTGCGAGCCGGCGACACAGCGGCCAGCATGGCGTTCTCGGTTAATCGCAAGACCATGGACAGCGACCGCGAATTCGAGCACCTCAAGGCCAGGCTGCTCGCCATCGACATAGGCAAGGAGACGGTGTCATGACGACCACCACACTCACACTCAACGACAGCTGGCTGTCACGCCGCAACGCCTTCGACTGGCTCTTCGCGGTGCTGGTGCTGGCCGGCGGCGCATTCGTGTTCTCGCGCTACTCGGCCTCGATGGATTACTACGAGAAGCCGATCCTGGTCGCCGCAATGGCGGCCGGCATTTCGCTCGGCTGGTTCTGGCGGCCGCTGCGCGTGCTGGCGCTCGTCGTGGCAGCCGCTTCATTGTTGGCGATCTTGTCGTACCAGGGCGACCTGGCGCGCGCCGACACGGTGTTCCAGCTCAAGTACTTCCTGTCGAGCCAGTCGGCCATCCTCTGGATGAGCGTGCTGTTCTTCATGAGCACGGTGTTCTACTGGCTGGGCCTGTTCGGTGGCAAGCAGGGCGACACGATGGAGCTCATCGGCTCGCGCATCGCCTGGACGGCGGTGACGATGGCGCTGATCGGCACCATGGTGCGCTGGTACGAAAGCCATCAGCTCGGCCCGGACATCGGCCACATCCCGGTCAGCAATCTGTACGAAGTGTTCGTATTGTTCTGCTGGATCACGACCGCGTTCTACCTGTTCTTCGAGTCGCGCTACAAGACGCGCTCGCTCGGCGCTTTCGTGATGCTGGTGGTCAGTGCTGCCGTGGGCTTCCTGCTCTGGTACACGCTGGTGCGCCAGGCGCATGAGATCCAACCGCTGGTGCCTGCGCTGCAAAGCTGGTGGATGAAGCTGCACGTGCCGGCCAACTTCATCGGCTACGGCACCTTTGCGCTGGCGGCGATGGTTTCGTTCGCGTACCTCATCAAGCAGCAGGCGAATGAAACCCGCCTGTACAAGCTGACGCCGATCTGGCTCTTCGGCATTGCGCTGTGCTTCGTGCCGGTGGCGTTCCGTCAGCGCGTGCAGGAGGCGGGCGGAAGTTACTGGCTGGCCTATGCGGGCATCTCGGCCGTGATTGCGGCGGGCATCATGATGGGGCGCAGGCGCATCGCTTCGCGGCTTCCCGCTCTCGAAGTGCTCGACGACGTGATGTACAAGTCGATCACCGTCGGCTTTGCCTTCTTCACGATCGCGACAGTGCTCGGCGCGCTCTGGGCGGCCGACGCCTGGGGCGGCTACTGGAGCTGGGACCCGAAGGAAACCTGGGCGCTGATCGTCTGGCTCAACTACGCGGCCTGGCTTCACATGCGGCTGGTCAAGGGGCTGCGCGGCACGGTGGCGGCCTGGTGGGCGCTGGGTGGGCTGGCCGTGACCACGTTCGCCTTCCTGGGCGTGAACATGTTCCTGAGCGGCCTGCACAGCTACGGCACGCTGTAGCAACCCCGTTGCCGGCCTGCGGCATTCGATGACGCTTGAAACCGATCGGGTCGTCAGCGCGTAACCTGATCGTGCTTTTGTACGAACTACTGGCGAGTACAACGATTCAAGCGAAAGGCCAACATGCTGCTCAAGACCCGTGACAACGGCTTCAACCATCCGGCGCCGAGCGAAATCACGCCGCGCGGCGTCTATGAGGGCCGGCGCGACATGCTCAGGCTGCTGGCCGGCGGTGCAGCCGGTGCGGTGATTTCTTCCTGGGCCGCGCGCAACGCCATGGCCGAGACCTCCGCCCCTGGGAAATTGCCTGCGCTGGTCGGTGCCAGGTCTTCGGTTCCGGGCGCCCAGACGACCGAGAAGGTGAGCGACTACAAAGACGCCACCAGCTACAACAACTACTACGAATTCGGCACCGACAAGGCCGATCCGGCGAAGAACGCGGGCACGCTCAAGACCCGGCCGTGGACAGTCGAGATCGAGGGGCTGGTCAAGAAGCCGGGCAAGTACGGCATCGAGGACCTCATCAGGCTGAGCGCGCAGGAAGAGCGCATCTACCGCTTGCGCTGCGTCGAAGGCTGGTCGATGGTGATTCCGTGGGTGGGCTACTCGCTGGCCGAGCTCATCAAGAAAGTGGAGCCTCAAGGCAACGCTAAGTACGTCGAGTTCGTGACGCTGGCCGACCCGAAGACCATGCCCTTCGTCGGCTCACGCGTGCTTGACTGGCCTTACACAGAGGGGCTGCGCATGGACGAAGCCATGCATCCGCTTGCGCTGCTGACCTTCGGCATGTATGGCGAAGTGCTTCCGAACCAGAATGGTGCGCCGGTTCGCATCGTGGTGCCGTGGAAGTACGGATTCAAGAGCGCGAAGTCAATCGTCAAGATCCGCTTCGTCGAGAAGGAACCAGGCACCGCCTGGAACAAGGCCGCGGCCAACGAGTACGGCTTCTATTCCAACGTGAACCCGAACGTCGATCATCCGCGCTGGAGCCAGGCAACCGAGCGCCGCATCGGCGACGGCGCCGGATTGTTCGCCAAGCGCAGCAAGACGCTGATGTTCAACGGCTATGAAGCCCAGGTCGGCCAGCTCTATGCGGGCATGGACCTGAAGAAAAATTACTGAGCGCCATCATGAACAAGCTGCTGATGCACCCGGCGGTGAAGCCCGTGCTGTTCGTGCTGTGCCTGCTGCCGTTCGCATGGATGGTCTATGGCGCGTTCACCGACGGCCTTGGCGCCAATCCCGCCGAGTACCTGATCCGCAAGAACGGCGATTGGACGCTGCGCTTCATCTGCATCGTGCTGGCGGTGACGCCGTTGCGCGTGGCGACCCAATGGAATGCGCTGGCACGGTTTCGCCGGATGCTCGGGCTCTTCGCGTATTTCTATGTCGTGCTGCACCTGCTGAGCTATAGCTGGTTCGACATGGGATTCGAAATCGGCGACATCGCGAAGGACATTGCGAAGCGGCCTTTCATCCTGGTCGGTTTCGCGGGCTTCGTGCTGCTCACGCCGTTGGCCGCGACATCGTTCAATCGCGCCATCAAGGCCCTCGGCGCCAGGCGCTGGCAGTTGCTGCACAAGCTCGTGTATGTGATTTCCGGCTTGGGCCTGCTGCACTTCTTCTGGATGCGCGCGGGCAAGAACAATTTCAACGAAGTGTTCGTCTACGCCGCGATCATCGGCGTCTTGCTCGCGTGGCGCGTCTGGAATCTTGCGAGCAGGAAACTCAAGCCGGCGCTGGTCGTGGGGGCGCGACTTTCCAATCGATAGTCGCGAGCGCCCGTTTGCTCAAACCTGTTCGCTGAGCAACTGGTCCTGCACGGTCTCGCGTCGGCGAATCAGCCTCGCGCTGTCGCCGCTGACAAGCATTTCCGCCGCCCGGCCCCGCGTGTTGTAGTTGCTGGCCATGCTCATGCAATAGGCGCCTGCCGACAACACTGCAAGGAGGTCGCCAGCCTCGACGGCGAGCGCCCGGTCGCGGCCGATCCAGTCTCCGCTTTCGCAAACGGGGCCGACCACGTCGTAGATCGTCGCGTCCGTCGCGCGCTCGCTGACTGGCACGATCGCGTGGAACGCCTGGTACATCGCGGGACGCGGCAAGTCATTCATGGCGGCATCGATGATGCAGAAGTTCTTGTCTTCGCCGGGCTTGGTATGGATTACCTCGGTGACGCAGACGCCGGCGTTACCGACCATCGAGCGGCCGGGTTCGATCATCAATTGCCGATCGCCAAAGCCGCGCGCATCAACGCGGGCGAGCAGCTGCTTCCACAGCGCATCCGCCGCCGGCGGCTTGTCGCCGTTGTAGTCGATGCCGAGGCCGCCACCAAAGTCGATGTGATGCAGGCGGATGCCAGCGGCTTCGATGGCCTCCACCAGGTCCAGGACCTTGTCCATCGCATCGAGGTAGGGCCCGGCATCGGTGATCTGCGAGCCGATGTGGCAATCGATGCCGACCACCTCAAGCCCCGGCAGCCGGGCCGCGTGTTTGTACGCCGCGACCGCGCGGTCGTGTGCGACGCCGAACTTGTTGCCCTTCAGGCCGGTCGAGATGTAGGGGTGCGTCTTCGGATCGACGTTGGGATTGATCCGAATGCTGATGCGGGCGCGTTGGCCGGCGGCAAGCGCCACCTCATTCAGCACGTCGAGTTCGGCCTCGCTCTCGACGTTGAAGCAGCCGATGCCTGCCGCCAGCGCCTGCTTCATTTCAGCGGGCGTCTTGCCGACACCGGAGAAGATGATCCTCGCAGGATCGGCGCCGACGGCCAGCGCACGCGAGAGTTCGCCGCCCGACACGATGTCGAACCCACAACCCGCCTCGGCAAAAACGCGCAACACGCCCAGCGATGAATTGGCCTTCATCGCATAGCAGATGAGCGCATTGCGGCCGGCAAAGCCGCGCTGGTACGCAGCCAGTGCGTCGAGCATCCATTGCCTCGAATAGACGAAAAGGGGCGTTCCATGTTCGCGAGCCAGCGCATCGAGCGAAACGCCCTCGACGTACAGATTGCCATCGCGTCGCGCGACATGAGGATGGCCTGGCATGGGGGAAATGTTCACTTGGTGGATTCCGTGGGCTTTGCTTCGGGAGAGCCGGCGGCGGGGGCTGGTGCCGGTGCCGCGTTGGAAGGGGCCGTGTTGGGAGGGGTATTGGAAGGCGTGCTGGAGGGGGTGCGGGAGCCCGGAACCAGCAGGTCCGGCAGGGTTGCGCGGTTCGCCGCGGCGGGCTCTGTCGGCAAGTAGAGGCTGCCGCGCTGGCCGCAGCCGGTGATGCCGACCCCGGCCAAAAGAAGGCCAAGCGCGATCACTAGAATTTGAGAGACTTTCAACATCGCGAAATTGTAATGACCGACCCCGACTACCTCGACCGCGCAGAAGCGGCGCTGGCCGCCATCGAAAAGGGCTGCGACCGCATCAACGATGCGACCGATGCGGACATCGACAACCAGCGGGTGGGCGGGATGATCACCATCACCTTCCCGAACAAGAGCCAGTTGATCGTGAACCTGCAGCCACCACTGCAGGAGATCTGGCTGGCAGCGCGTTCAGGCGGTTATCACTACCGGCAAATTGACGGTTCGTGGCGCGACACCAAGACCGGCGAGGAGTTGTTCGCCAATCTATCGCGCGAGGCCTCGGCGCAATCGGGCCAGCCGCTGCAATTCACCGCGACGTAGCCGAGGGCTGTTCAGTTCCTGAACAGGTCGAGGATGCGGTTGCGCTCCTCGGGTGGCGCCGGTGGCGCGACGGGTGCGCCGGTCAGCGATTCGGCGGCCGGTGCGGGCGAAGAGCCGGAATCCACACCCAGGCTGGACACGCCACGACCCGGTGCGTAGTCGTCGAAGTACCATTCGCCTCCGACGTTGACCACGCCGGCCGGTGCCGGCAACTCGGCGACCGGAACACCCTTGAGCGCAGACTCCATGAACGATATCCAGATCGGCAGGCTCAGGCCCCCGCCGGTCTCCTTGTCGCCCAGCTTGCGCGGCGTGTCGTAGCCCATCCAGGCGATGGCGGCGATGGTGGGCTGGAAGCCGGCGAACCAGGCATCGAGCGAGTCGTTGGTGGTGCCGGTCTTGCCGAAGAGGTCGGTGCGCTTGAGCGTCGCCTGCGCCTTGGCAGCGGTACCGCCGCTGGCGACGGACTGCAAGAGGCTGTCCATGATCCAGGCGTTGCGCTGCGGGATGGCGCGCATGGCTTCGGTCAGCAGCGGCGGTTGCTTGTCCACCAAGGGCTTGTCCTTGTGGTCGGTCACGCGCGTCACCAGGTACGGGGCGATCCGGTAGCCGCCGTTGGCGAACACCGAGTACGCGGTCGCCATCTGCATCGGCGTGACCGAGCCGGCGCCGAGCGCCATCGGCAGGTAGGCTGGGTGCTTGTCGCGATCGAAGCCGAAGTTGGTGATCCAGTCTTGCGCGTAGTGCGTGCCGATCGACTGCAGGATGCGGATCGACACCATGTTCTTCGATTTCATCAGCGCGCGCCGCAATGGCATGGGGCCTTCGAAAGTTCCGTCGTAGTTCTTGGGTTCCCACGGCTGGCCGCCGGTGGTGCCCGCATCGAAGAACAGCGGCGCGTCGTTGACGACCGTGGCCGGCGAGAAGCCCTTTTCCAGTGCCGCTGAGTAAATGAACGGCTTGAAGCTCGAGCCGGGCTGGCGCCAGGCTTGCGTCACATGGTTGAACTTGTTCTTGTCGAAGTCGAAGCCGCCGATCAGGGCCTTGACGGCACCGTCGCGCGGGTCCATCGCGACGAAGGCTCCTTCGACTTCGGGCAACTGGGTGATTTCCCAGGCGTTCTTCGGCGTCTTGGCCACCCGGATCACCGCACCACGGCGAATCTTGATGTTGGGCGCCGCCTTGTCGGCCAGGCCGGACTGGGCGGGCCGCAGCCCTTCGCCGCTGATGGTCAGCGTTTCGCCGTTGCCGCGCACGGCCGTCACCTCCTTGGGGGACGCCTTGAGCACGACGGCCGACATCACGTCGCCGTTGTCCGGATGATCGGAGAGGGCATCGTCGACCGCGTCGTCCAGCTCATTCGGATTCAGGGGCAGGTCGACGAACTTCTCGGGGCCGCGGTAGATCTGGCGCCGCTCGTAGTCCATGATGCCCTTGCGCAGGGCCTTGTAGGCGGCGGCCTGGTCGGACGCCACCAGCGTGGTGTAGACCTTGAGCCCGCGCGTGTAGGTGGTGTCGCCGTATTGGGCGTACATGAGCTGCCGCACGGTTTCGGCCACGTACTCCGCATGCAGGCGGTTCGGATCCTGGGCATCGCGCAACTGGGGCTCCTCCTTGCGCGCTTCGTCGGCCTGTTGTGCCGTGATGAAGCCGGCTTCCTGCATGCGATCGATCACGTACAGCTGCCGGCCGCGGGCGCGCGCCGGGTTGTTGACCGGGTTGTTGGCGCCAGGTGCCTTGGGCAGGCCGGCGAGCATGGCGGCCTGGGCGATGGTGATGTCTTTCAGCGGCTTGCCAAAATAGGCTTCCGACGCTGCCGCAAAGCCGTAGGCGCGGTTGCCCAGGTAGATCTGGTTCAGGTAGATCTCGAGGATCTGGTCCTTGGTGAGCATGTGCTCGAGCTTGAAGGTCAGCAGGATCTCGTAGATCTTTCGCGTCAGCGTCTTCTCGGAACTCAGGTAGACGTTGCGCGCTACCTGCATCGTGATCGTCGAGGCACCCTGGCTCTTGACCTTGTTGACGTTGGCCAGGCCCGCGCGGAGCATGCCCTTGTAGTCGACGCCGCCGTGGCTGTAGAAGCGGGCGTCCTCCGCGGCCAGCACCGCGTCCTTCATGATCCTGGGAATGGTGTCGATTGGTGTCAGATTGCGACGCTCTTCACCGAATTCGCCAATCTGGATGCCTTCCGATGAAAATACTCGCAGCGGGAGCTTCGGCCTGTAGTCGGCCAGTTCGGAAATGTCCGGGAGATTGGGATAGGCAACCGCCAGCGCGACGGCAAGGACGAACAGAAGCGACAGCATCCCAGCCACGGCGATGCCGGTCGTCCAGAAGAAGAACTTCAACAGCCAGGTAATCCAGACGGGACGCCTGGGGTGGGCAGGAGCGGATTTGGCAGGCCCGGAGGCTTTTGTTTTTTCGGGCATGGAAGGTGGCGAAGTCAGTAGGTCATTATAAAAAGGCGCTGCTCCGCTGACGGGCCAAGTACGGGCTGAATACAGACGGATTCGATCCGTGATGTAAGTTGCAGAAGTTCAAAATAGCGTCAACTTTTGGCAACGAACTGTTTTCTGATGAGGGTTCGCTGCTTGGTTGGCTGCGGTGCTTGCTGCTAGCATGCAACCACTCGCAAATATTTCCAATCGTTACAAGCGGATGGGATTCAACTTGACTGCACTGGGATCGTTGTTTCGTCGTCAGCCCGCTCCCCTGCTTGGGTTGGACGTCAGTTCGTCCAGCGTGAAGCTGGTTGAACTTGGTCGCGATGCGCTAGGAAAACTGGTGCTGGAACGCTGCGCCATCGAGCCGCTGGAGCGTGGTTGGATCACCGATGGCAACGTCGAAAAATTCGACGAGGTCGCCGAGGCCGTGCGCCGTGTGGTTCGCAAGAGTGGCACGCGCACTAAGAATGCGGCCTTGGCCTTGCCGCCGTCGGCCGTGATCACCAAGAAAATCGTGCTGCCAGGTGGCATGAGCGAGCAGGAGCTCGAGGTTCAGGTCGAGTCCGAAGCCAACCAGTACATTCCCTTTTCATTGGACGAAGTGAGTCTGGACTTCTGCGTCATCGGCCAAAACGCGAGTTCGGCCGGTGATGTCGAGGTCTTGATTGCGGCGTCGCGCAAGGAAAAGGTCCAGGATCGGCAAGGCTTGGCCGAAGCAGCCGGGCTGAAGGCCTTGATTCTCGATGTGGAGTCCTACGCCTCCCGCCTGGCGACGTCGCGCCTCATCGAACAATTGCCGGGGCAGGGGCGTGATGCAGTGGTGGCGCTGTTCGAAGTGGGTGCGTACACCACCAGCATGCAGGTGTTGCGCAACCAGGAAGTGCTCTACGACCGCGATCAGGCTTTCGGCGGCGCGCAACTGACGCAACTGATCGTGCGCCAGTACGGCTTTTCCGCGGAAGAAGCGGAAACAAAGAAGCGCAGCGGCGACCTGCCGGACGACTATGGCGCGGGTGTGCTCAAGCCTTTCGTGGCAAGCATTGCGCAGGAAATCGCCCGCGCCCTGCAGTTTTTCTTCACCAGCACGCCGCACAACCGCGTCGACTATGTGTTGCTGGCCGGTGGGTCCGCCGCATTGCCTGGGCTGACCAGCGCAGTCACGCGCCAGACGTCATTCGCCTGTTCGCTATTGAACCCGTTCGACGGCATGGAGATGGGTCCCGGAATCCGTGAAAAGAAGGTTCGACGCGAAGCATCGTCCTACCTGACGTCCTGCGGCCTGGCCATGCGGAGGTTCGTGCAGTGATCCTGATCAATTTGCTCCCTCACCGGGAGGCGGCGCGAAAGCGGCGTCGCGAGACCTTCTATGCGTCGCTGGGCGCCGCCGCGCTGGCGGGCGGCTTGATTGCCGGTGCGGCCTACGTCTGGTTCGAGGCGCAAATCTCGGCGCAGCAGGCCAAGAATGCCTACCTGCAATCCGAGATCACCAAGCTCGAGGCCGAGATCAAGGAAATCTCCACGCTGCAGGCCGAAATTGCCGCGTTGCGCGCCCGGCAACAAGCCGTGGAAGACCTGCAGGGCGACCGCAATCTGCCCGTGCACTTGATGAATGAACTGGTGCGGCAACTGCCTGACGGCGTCTACCTCATCAACATGAAGCAGGACAACCAGGCTGTGACGTTGCAAGGCGTGGCGCAGTCCAACGAGCGCGTGTCCGAACTGCTGCGCAACCTGGGCAACAACAGTCCCTGGCTGGTCAAGCCGGAGCTGGTTGAAATCACTGCCGGGACGGTGGCGTTGAGTCCACGCGATACGCGCCGCGTTTCCAATTTCACGATGAAGATCGGCCTCAAGCGGCCGACCGACGCGCAAAAGCCGGCAGCCGGTGCGATACCCGCTGCACCCGCTGCGCCCGCGGCAGCGGCGAAAGGATAAGCGCCATGGCTACACGACGCTCTGCTCCGAACATCGATGTTGCCGCATCGCTGCGCCGCTTCGGCAACCAGTTCCGCGGCCTGAATCCCAACGACCCTTCCGTCTGGCCGGCCGTGCCGCGCTACGCGCTGTGCGTGCTGGTGACGGTCGTGGTGCTGGTGGCACTCTGGTTCGTATGGCTCACCAATTCGAACGACACGCTCGAGGCCGAGCGCGCAAAGGAAGTGACGCTGCGTGCCGACTACCAGAAGAAGGTGGTGCTGGCGGCGAACCTGGACGCGCTCAAGAAGCAGCGCGAACAAGTCCAGCAGTATGTGACGCTGCTTGAGAAGCAACTGCCGAGCAAGGCCGAGATGGACGCATTGCTGTCGGACATCAACCAGGCCGGCCTGGGCCGAAGCCTGCAGTTCGAACTGTTCCGACCCGGCACCGTGGTGGTCAAGGACTACTACGCCGAGTTGCCCATCGCGGTCCGCGTGACCGGCCGCTATCACGACATGGGCGCGTTTGCGGCAGACATTGCCAACCTCTCGCGAATCGTGACCTTGAACAACATCGCGCTGGCGCCAGCGAAAGATGGTTCACTGACCATGGATGCCACGGCGCGCACCTTCCGCTACCTGGATGCGGAAGAGCAGAACATGCAGAAGAAGGCAGCCGCGGCGGCAGCGGGGGCGAAGAAATGAAGTTCCTGCACATATTGTTGATGACGGCGACGGTCGTCGGTCTCGCCGGCTGCGGCGACTCCGGCCGCGAGGAATTGCAACAATGGATGATCGAGCAGCGCGCCCAGGTGAAGCCCACGGTGACGCCCATCTCCGAGCCGAAGAGGTTCACGCCGCAAGGCTACACCGAGGTCGGCGCGACGGAGCCGTTCGACATCCAGAAGCTCACCCAGGCGCTCCGGCGCGACTCGGCCCAGCCCACCAATTCGGGACTGATCGGGCCTGAGCTGGCGCGGCGCAAGGAGGCACTCGAGGCTTTCCCGCTGGATTCGATGGCGATGGTTGGAAGCCTGAACCGAAACGGCAAGCCCGTTGCGCTGATCGCTGTCGACAAGTTGCTCTACCAGGTGCGCGTCGGCGAGCACCTGGGACTTAACTACGGGCTTATCACCCGCATCAGTGAAACCGAACTCGGCTTGCGTGAAATCGTGCAGGACGCCGCCGGTGAATGGATCGAACGCGTGGCGACGCTGCAACTGCAAGAGAGGCCGACCAAATGAAGCAAGTAAAAATCACCGCCGCCAAGTGGCTCCGTGCCGCCAGCGTGACGCTGCTGACGCTTGGCGTCGCCGCGGTCGTTCATGCGCAGAATGCCATCGAATCTGTGACCAGCTCGATGCAGTCCGGTGCGGAAGTGATCCGCGTTGACCTGACGCAGCCACTGACGGCACCGCCGACCGGCTTTGCGATCCAGACTCCCGCGCGTATCGCACTCGATTTCCCCGGCGTGACGAATGGCATCGGCCGCTCGGCCATCGACATCAACCAGGGCAACCTTCGCTCGGTCAACGTTGTGCAGGCCGGCGAGCGTACGCGGCTGGTTTTGAACCTCAAGCAGGCGACCGCGTACAAGACGGAAATCCAGGGCAAGTCGTTGCTCGTGCTGCTGGAGCCGGTCGCTGGTCCCGCGCTGGTTGCGTCGCAGCAAGGTGCGTTTGCGGAGAACCGCAATCGCGACATGCTGCCGATCAGGGATGTGGACTTCCGCCTGGGCCCTGACCGCACAGGTCGCGTGATCGTCGACCTGCCGAACAACCAGGTCGGCGTCGACATTCGCCAGCAAGGCAAGAACCTGGTGGTCGAATTCACCAAGTCCACGCTGCCTGAAGGCCTGCGCCGCCGCCTCGACGTGGCCGATTTCGGAACGCCGGTGCAATTGATCACCACGCAGCAGTCGGGCGACCGCGTGCGCATGGTCATCGAGCCCACCGGTGAATGGGAACACAGCGCCTATCAGAGCGAAAACCAGTTTGTGGTCGAAGTGCGCGCCCGCAAGATCGACCCGACCAAGCTCACACGCGGCCCGGGCTACAGCGGCGAGAAACTGTCGCTGAACTTCCAAAACATCGAGATCCGCTCGTTGCTGCAAGTCATCGCCGACTTCACGAACTTCAACATCGTGACCTCCGACTCCGTCACGGGTTCGCTGACGCTGCGCCTGAAGGATGTCCCCTGGGACCAGGCGCTCGACATCATCATGCAGGCCAAGAACCTCGGCATGCGCAAGAACGGCAGCGTGCTGTGGATCGCGCCGAAGGACGAAATCAACGCCAAGGAGAAGGTCGAGTTCGAAGCCGCGGCCGCGATCGAGACGCTGGAGCCGCTGCGCACGCAGTCCTACCAGCTCAACTACACCAAGGCTGCAATTGTCCAGCAGCAGCTGAGCGGTGGTGGCGTGTCGGGCGGAGGCGCAGGTACGACGACTCGTCTGCTGAGCGCACGCGGTTCGGTGATTGCCGAGACCCGAACCAACCAGCTCTTCGTCTCCGACATTCCTTCGCGGCTGGTGCAAGTGACGGAAATGATCCAGAAACTCGACGTGCCGGTTCGCCAGGTGCTGATCGAGGCCCGGATCGTCGAAGCATCGGACACCTTCGGCAAGTCGCTGGGTGTCAAGCTGGGCGGTGGCGTGCTGAATTCCACCAGCAGTTTCGG
This sequence comes from Variovorax humicola, assembly GCF_037889915.1. Classification (NCBI taxonomy): domain Bacteria; kingdom Pseudomonadati; phylum Pseudomonadota; class Betaproteobacteria; order Burkholderiales; family Comamonadaceae; genus Variovorax; species Variovorax humicola. Next base: position 300,309 of record NZ_JBBKZV010000001.1, read on the forward strand.
CACGCAGCCAGTGATCACGACCGGCGTGCGTACCGCGGGCATCAATACCTACGGCCCGGGCACTCTGACGCCGCCAACCTTGGCCAACAACATCATCAACAACGCGCTTCTCGGAGCCACGAGCACGACGTACACCAACTCGACGGCCAACTCGTCGACGGCCAGTTTTGCCAACAGCAACTTCATCAACTTGCCGGCGGCGCTGGCAAGCGGTGCGCAGCCAGGTGCGTTTGCACTGTCGTTGTTCAGTTCGAACCTGTCGCGAATCCTGAACCTCGAGATCTCCGCGCTGGAGGAAGACGGCAAGGGCAAGGTGGTGTCCAGCCCGCGTGTCGTGACGGCTGACCAGACCAAGGCACTGATCGAGCAAGGTACCGAACTGCCATACCAGGTTGCCACGTCGAGCGGCGCGACTTCCATCGCCTTCCGCAAGGCCAACCTGAAGCTCGAAGTGACGCCGCAGATCACGCCGGAAGGCAACATCATCCTGACGCTCGACGTCAACAAGGACACTGTCGGCCAGGCGACGACGGCCGGTTTTGCGATCAACACCAAGCACGTGCAGACCGAGGTGCTGGTGGAGAACGGCGGTACGGTGGTCATCGGTGGTATCTTCGAACTCACCGAAGCCACCGACGAGACGCGCGTTCCGGTGCTGGGCGAGGTGCCTTACCTTGGCGGCCTGTTCCGAACGCGCAATCGCACTGCCAACAAGACTGAAATGCTGATTTTCATCACCCCGAAAATGATCACTGACCGCAACGCCGCGCGCTGATATGCGCGGTCGTTGCTGAACCGCATGGCGGTCGCGCTCGTCGGGCTGCCCGGCGCCGGAAAATCTGCAGTGGGCAGGCGCTTGGGGCAGCGCCTGCAACTTCCCTTCATCGACAGTGACAACGTCATCGAGCAGCGAATCGGCTGCTCGATTCGCGACTACTTCGAACGTGAAGGTGAAGCCAGCTTTCGTGACATCGAACAGCAGGTCATTGCCGACCTCGCCGAGACCGCCACCGGCGTGGTGGCGACCGGCGGTGGCTCGGTGCTGCGCGAGGCGAACCGGAACAGGCTGCGCGCCAGTTTCCATGTGATCTACCTGCGTTCCTCGCCGGAAGATCTGTTTCGCCGACTTCGCCACGACGTCAAGCGACCGCTACTCCAGGTGGCCGATCCGCTCGGGCGTCTGCGTGAGCTGCACGCCGCGCGCGATCCGCTCTATCGGGAGACCGCGCATGACGTGGTCGAGACCGGACGTCCTTCCGTGGCCATGCTCGTCAATATCATCGTGATGCAGTTGGAGCTTGCGGGCATCGTCGTGCCTGCGGCGCAGCCCGATCTTCCGCCAGTTCAACCACACGACTGAGTGGCGGGCCGGCTGCCCCTAAACTCGCAGGATGCCTTTGACCGCGACCCTGGAACGTGTCGAGATAGAACTCGGCGACCGCAGCTACCCGATCCTGATTGGCGACGATTTGCTGGACGATGCGGCGCACTACGATGCCCTGCCGTCAGCCGCCGGTGCGCTGATCGTCAGCAACACGACGGTGGCGCCCCTGTACGCACAGCGCCTGCGCGCCGTCCTGCAGCAGCGTTATCGCACTGTCCATCTGCTGGAGCTGCCCGATGGGGAGGTCTACAAGGACTGGACTACCCTCAACTTGATCTTCGATGCACTGCTTGGGCATGGCTGCGATCGCAAGACCGTGTTGTTTGCGCTGGGCGGTGGCGTGGTGGGCGACATGACCGGATTCGCCGCGGCCAGCTACATGCGAGGCGTGCCATTTGTCCAGGTGCCCACGACGCTGCTGGCGCAGGTCGATTCCTCGGTCGGCGGCAAGACGGCCATCAACCATCCGCTTGGCAAGAACATGATCGGCGCGTTCTATCAGCCACAGTTGGTGCTGTGCGACCTTGGCACGCTGAAGACGCTGCCGCCGCGTGAGCTCAGCGCGGGCCTGTCCGAAGTAATCAAGTACGGGCCGATCTACGACATGGCGTTCTTCGACTGGATCGAGGCCCATATGGATGCGCTGGTGGCGCGCGACGGCGCCGCGCTCGCCCATGCGGTGAAGCGCAGTTGCGAAATCAAGGCCGAGGTGGTGGGTCAGGACGAGCGCGAAGCCGGGCTGCGCGCCATCCTCAACTTCGGCCACACCTTTGGCCATGCCATCGAATCGGGTCTCGGCTACGGAGAGTGGCTGCACGGCGAAGCGGTCGGTTGCGGCATGGTGATGGCGGCGCAGCTCTCGCAGCGCCTTGGAGGCGTGGATGCGGCTTTCGTAGCGCGGCTGACGCGGCTCATCGAACGCGCCGGCTTGCCCGTCGTCGGACCGGCACTGGGGACGGAGCGCTACCTTGAACTGATGCGCGTGGACAAGAAATCCGAGGGCGGGGAAATCCGCTTCGTGGTGCTGGACGGACCCGGATCGGCCGTGATGCGCGCCGCACCCGAGGCCTTGGTGCGAGAGGTGCTGTCGCGGTGCTGCCAAGCCTGATTCCGCAATTCACGCTCTCAACCTTGAATCGGAATGACGCCGTCGCTTGCCTGCTATGCCTGCGACCCCGCGCAGTCGCGCGGCCGGCGTTATCCGGAGCCGCCCGCGCCCACGCGCAACGCGTTCCAGCGTGACCGCGATCGCATCGTCCACTCCACGGCGTTTCGGCGACTGGTCTACAAGACGCAAGTCTTCCTGAATCACGAAGGCGACCTGTTCCGCACGCGGCTCACGCATTCGCTGGAGGTCGCGCAACTCGGGCGCTCAATTGCCCGTGCGCTGGCGCTCAATGAGGATCTGGTCGAGGCCATTGCGCTGGCCCATGACCTCGGCCACACGCCGTTCGGCCACGCGGGGCAGGATGCGCTCGATGCCTGCATGGCGGACCACGGAGGGTTCGAGCACAACCTGCAAAGCCTGCGCGTCGTCGACGAACTCGAGCACCGATATCCACAATATGACGGAATCAACCTGAGCTTCGAAACGCGGGAGGGCATCCTCAAGCACTGTTCGCGTGCCAACGCGGAGCGACTCGAAAAGCTGGAGCCCGACGGCGTTGCGCGCCGTTTCCTGGACCGCGTGCAACCCTCGCTGGAAGCGCAGCTCTGCAACCTGGCCGACGAGATCGCCTACAACGCACACGACATCGATGATGGCGTGCGCTCGGGTCTGATTTGCATCGAGGATCTTGCGGAGGTCGACCTGTTCGAGCGCCATCGGGCCCAGGCGCTCGCCGAGTACCCCGGCCTGCAGGGGCGCAGGGTGCTCTACGAGGCAATTCGGCGCATGCTGAGCGCGCAGGTCTACGACGTGATCGACACCACCCGCGCGGCCCTGGCGGTCGCCGCGCCTGGGGATGTGGACGCTGCGCGGCAAGGCGGGCCACTGGTGTTGTTCGGCGAGGCGATGCGCATCGAATCGGCCGCGCTGAAACGTTTTCTTTTGCGCAACCTGTACCGCCACCCGCAGGTCATGCAGACGACCGAGCAGGCCAGGGAGGCCGTTGCCGGCCTCTTCGCAGCCTACCTCGACAAGCCTACGGAGATGCCCGACTCCTTTGCTGGCCGACCCGACAGAGAGCGCGCCGTGGCCGACTACATTGCCGGCATGACCGATCGTTTCGCGATGCGCGAGCACGAACGGCTGACCGGCCGACGGTGGATTGCATGAGCGCCGCCCGGCCGCCCGAAGGCGCTCGCACCGCAGTGCGAAGCACGGAGGTTATCCAATGCGCCGCCCGGCCGCCCGAAGGCGCTCGCACCGCAGTGCGAAGCACGGAGGTTGCCAATTGACCGCAGCGCCGGGCCGCCCCAAGCAAGCACGCGCTCCCTTTTGGGGCGGCGAGGACACGATTTGCCGGGCGCGGGGGCTGCAATGACCGCGCGCGTACCGCTCGCCGCGCTGGCCGTGGTCGCGGCCGGCGTGAGCGTGGCATTGCACTTGGGCAAGCTCTCGCCGGCCATCCCTGCGCTGCAATCCACGCTTGGACTTTCATTGGTCGAGGCCGGCTTCATGCTGTCGCTGGTCCAACTGGCGAGCATGACGCTCGGCCTTGCGATCGGATTGGCAGCCGACGCGATCGGTTTGCGGCGCAGCATGATGATCGGACTGACGATTGCGACGGTGGCAAGCCTCCTGGGCGGTGCGGTCGGGCTGCTTGCACCGCCCCGCATCGTGGTCTGGCTACTCTTGTTGCGCGCATTCGAGGGCGTGGGATTCCTGCTGGTGGTGATGCCGGCGCCAGGACTCATCCGCGTGATGACGCCGCCCGGCGCAGAGAAGGCCGCCCTCGGCATCTGGGGTGCCTACATGCCGTTCGGTGTGGCGCTGGCGTTGCTGTGCGGCCCGGGCCTGATCGCGTGGGCGGGTTGGCCTGGATGGTGGTGGGTGCTGGCGCTGCTGTCGGCCGGCGCTGCCGTGTGGGTCGCTCGCGTGGTTCCCTCGGATGTCCGGCGCGGCACGGGCTCCCTTGCGACGGACTGGCGCAGTCGCCTGAAGATCACGCTGTGTTCCTCCGGGCCATGGTTCGTGTCGCTGGCCTTTGCCGTCTATTCGTCGCAGTGGATGGCGGTGATCGGGTTCCTTCCCGCGATCTATGCGGAGGCCGGAGTGCCCTCGGGTTGGAGCGCCGTGCTCACCGCGACGGCGGCGGCCATGAACATTGTCGGCAACGTCGTCGGCGGGCGATGGTTGCAGCGAGGCATGGCGCCGGCTCGCCTGCTGCGCATCGGCTACGGTGTCATGGCGCTCGGCAGCATTGCTGCGTTCGGGCAATGGGGGCAGGGGGTCGATGCCGTGGCCTTGCCGCCTGCCTTGCGGTATCTGGCGGCGTGTGTCTTCTCACTGCTTGGCGGCACGGTGCCTGCAACGCTGTTCATGCTCGCGGTGCGGCTGGCTCCGGGGCCTGCGACCGTCTCGACGACCGTGGGCATGATGCAGCAGGCCTCGGCACTCGGCCAATTCATCGCCCCGCCGCTCGTCGCATGGATCGCGCATCGCGTGGGTGGCTGGCAGTGGACTTGGACGGTGACATTGATGTGTTCGTTGGCTGGCATCATCCTGGCTTCGCGCCTGCCTGCCGCCTCACGGGGCGGGACGGCGTGAGCGTGCGCTGGCCTCCCGACGGCGCCTGCGCCGCAGCGCAAGGCGCGGAGCGTGTCTTATGAGCGCATCGGAGGAATGATCTCGATGACCAATGAGGCGCAAGCCATTGCCGATACCCGCCGCTGGCTCGAGCGTGCCGTGATCGGACTCAACCTCTGCCCGTTCGCCAAGGCGGTGCACGTCAAGGCGCAAATTCATTGGGCGGCCTACCTGCCCGCCGGTGAGGACGGGTTGGTCGACACGCTGCTGGCCGAGGCGGCGGCGCTCGTCGCATGCGAGGCTGCAGTGCGCGACACTACGCTTTTGATCGCGCCGAACACCTTGCCTGATTTTCTGGACTTCAACGATTTCGCCGTGCGTGCCGAGCGGCTGCTCGCGCGCGCCGGCTATGACGGCGTGCTGCAACTCGCTACCTTCCATCCGCAATTCCAGTTCGGAGGCACGGAGGTCGACGACATCGGAAACGCCACCAATCGCGCCCCATATCCCACATTGCATCTGTTGCGCGAGGAAAGCGTGAGCCGCGCGGTAGAGGCGTTCCCTGAAGCGGAAGAGATTTTCGAGCGCAACATCGAGACCCTGGAAAAGCTGGGCGCGAAAGGCTGGGCTGCGCTCGACACCGGCCCCGGGGCGGCGACGCCATGAAGACGACCGCGAAGGCCCTCAAGGCCGAGGCCGAACTGGCCGATGCCGTGCGGCCGGGCCAGTCGATCGAGTTGCTCAAGGAACTGCATATCCTCACGCGCGAGGGCCGGCTCAACCAGGACTCGCGTCGCAAGCTGAAGCAGGTCTATCACCTGTTCCAGTTCATCGAAAAACTGCTGCGCGAATTGCCCGGCGAAGGCGCGACCGCGACGCTGGCCGACCACGGCGCGGGCAAGTCGTACCTCGGGTTCATCATCTACGACCTGTTCTTCAAGGCGCTGGGTGGCGGGCATGTCTACGGCATCGAGACGCGCGGCGAACTGGTGGCGAAGTCGACGGCGCTGGCAAGGCAACTCGGCTTCGACCGGATGTCGTTTCTCAACCTGACCGTGGCCGAGTCCGCGCGTTCTGACGAACTGCCGGCGCAGATCGATGTGGTCACCGCGCTCCACGCTTGCGATACCGCCACCGACGACGCGATCGCGTTCGGACTCGCGAAGAATGCACGCTTCATGGTGCTCGTACCTTGCTGCCAGGCGGAACTCGCGGCGTGCCTGCGCGAGACCAAGGCGTTGGCGCTCTCGCGCACCCCGTTGGCCGAACTGTGGCGGCATCCGCTGCATACACGCGAAATCGGTAGCCAACTCACCAACGTGCTGCGCTGCCTGCTGCTCGAGGCGCACGGCTACCAGGTCACGGTGACCGAACTGGTCGGCTGGGAGCACAGCATGAAGAACGAGTTGATCATCGCGCGCCGGACCGGCCATCGCAAAGCCAGCGCCGCGCAGCGCTTGCGCGAATTGCTGGCGGAATTCGGGCTCGACGCACTGCAGCAGACGCGTTTCCCGTTGCCCGAAGCGCCGCGTTCGCCAGATCTCGCCGAATTGGCAACCTGAGTCCGGTCCTCATGGCCCGCCTGCCCCGCCTGACGCTCGCGGATCAGCCGCATCACGTGATCCAGCGTGGCAACAACCGGCAACCGATCTTCATCGACTCGCAAGACCATGAACGCATGCTCTCGCTACTCGGCGAGCATGCGCCGCGCTTTGCCGTCGCGCTGCATGCGTATGTCCTGATGGGCAATCACTTTCATCTGCTCGCCACGCCCGCTACAGTCGACGGATTGCCCAAGCTCATGCAGGCAGTCGGGCGAAGCTACGTGCGCTGGTTCAATGACCGGCACGACCGCAGCGGAACCCTGTGGGAAGGGCGCTATCGCTCCACGCTGATCCAGGCAGACAAGTACCTTCTCGCCTGCATGGCCTACATCGACCTCAATCCGGTTCGCGCAGGCATCGTTCGCGAGGCGCGCGACTATCCGTGGTCGAGCCACAACCACTATGCGGGCCTGCGCACCGATCGGCTGGTGACACCCCATCCGCTGTACTGGGCGCTCGGAAACACCCCGTTTGCGCGCGAAGCGGCCTATGCTGATTTGGTGCGCGCCGGCATTTCACCGCGAGACCAGATCTTGCTTACGGAATCGACGCTGCAGGGCTGGGCCGCGGGGGACGCGCGTTTCGTCGAAAAATTGCAAGCGGCCACGCCACGCCGGGTGGCGAAGGCTCAGGCGGGGCGCCGGCCGAAGACACGAGAAAAAGAAGGGTAAAAATTGCCTCCGGTGCATATTTCACCTCACACCAGTGCTATCAAATTTGATGTGTCCCCAAATAATGGATAAGCGACAGAATCGACAGATAATTGGAATCTGACCCCAATTAAAGTTCTTGGCACTATTTGTGCAATGCAATATTCTCCGTTTCCCCGCGAAAGAATTGAAGAAGGAGTACGCCCATGACCACGGACGCAGAGATCCAACACCTCGAAAAACACGGGCTGTATTCGTCCGCCAACGAACATGATGCCTGCGGCCTCGGTTTCGTAGCCCATATCAAAGGCGAGAAGCGCCACGACATCGTCACCCAGGCTCTCAAGATCCTCGAGAACATCGACCATCGGGGCGCAGTGGGCGCCGACAAGCTGATGGGCGATGGCGCCGGCATCCTGATCCAGATCCCCGATGCGCTCTATCGCGAGGAGATGAGCAAGCAGGGCGTGACGCTGCCGCCCTACGGCGAATACGGCGTCGGCATGATCTTCCTGCCCAAGGAACATGCCTCGCGCATGGCATGCGAGCAGGAGATGGAGCGCGCAATCAAGGCCGAGGGCCAGGTCCTGCTGGGCTGGCGCGACGTGCCGGTCAACCGTGAAATGCCCATGTCGCCGGCAGTCAAGAAGACCGAGCCGATCCTGCGCCAGGTCTTCATCGGCCGCGGCAACGACGTGATCGTGCAGGACGCGCTCGAACGCAAGCTCTACGTGATCCGCAAGACCGCCAGCGCCAACATCCAGAACCTCGAGCTCAAGCACAGCAAGGAATACTACGTTCCGAGCATGTCGAGCCGCACGGTGGTCTACAAGGGCCTGCTGCTGGCCGACCAGGTCGGCGTGTACTACAAGGATCTCGCCGACGAGCGCTGCGTCTCGGCCCTGGGCCTGGTGCACCAGCGCTTCTCGACCAACACCTTCCCCAAGTGGCCGCTGGCCCACCCGTACCGCTACGTTGCCCACAACGGCGAAATCAACACGGTGCGCGGCAACTACAACTGGATGCTGGCGCGTGAAGGCGTGATGTCCTCGCCCGTGCTCGCGGCCGACCTCAAGAAGCTCTACCCGATCAGCTTTGCCGGCCAGTCCGACACGGCCACTTTCGACAATTGCCTCGAACTCATGAGCATGGCCGGCTACCCGATCAGCCAGGCCGTGATGATGATGATTCCCGAGCCGTGGGAGCAGCACGGCAACATGGACGAGCGCCGCCGCGCCTTCTACGAATACCACGCCGCGATGATGGAACCGTGGGATGGCCCGGCTTCCATCGTGTTCACCGACGGCCGCCAGATCGGCGCCACGCTGGACCGTAATGGCCTGCGCCCCTCGCGCTACTGCGTGACCGACGACGACCTGGTCATCATGGCCTCGGAATCCGGCGTGCTGCCGGTGCCCGAGCACAAGATCGTGCGCAAGTGGCGCCTGCAGCCCGGCAAGATGTTCCTGATCGACCTGGAGCAGGGCCGCATGATCGACGACGACGAGCTCAAGGCCAACGTCGTCAACACCAAGCCCTACAAGCAGTGGATCGAGAACCTGCGTATCAAGCTCGACAGCGTGGAAGCGCCGCCGGCCAAGGTGCCTGCCAGCGACGTGTCGCTGCTCGACCGCCAGCAGGCCTTCGGCTACACGCAGGAGGACATCAAGTTCCTCATGAGCCCGATGGCGCAAGCCGGCGAAGAGGGCATCGGCTCGATGGGCAACGACAGCCCGCTGGCCGTGCTGTCGAGCAAGAACAAGCCGCTCTACAACTACTTCCGCCAGATGTTCGCGCAGGTGACGAACCCGCCGATCGACCCGATCCGCGAGGCGATCGTGATGTCGCTCAACAGCTTCATCGGCCCCAAGCCGAACCTGCTGGACATCAACCAGGTCAACCCGCCGATGCGGCTCGAAGTGACGCAGCCGATCCTCGACTTCACCGACATGGCGAAGCTGCGCGACATCGCGAAGTACACGCAGGGCAAATTCCGCAGCAGCACGCTCGACATCACCTATCCGGCCGACTGGGGGCGTGAAGGCATCGAGGCCAAGCTGGCCTCGCTGTGCGCCGAAGCGGTCGATGCGATCAAGGGCGGCAGCAACATCCTGATCGTGAGTGACCGTGCGCTGAGCGCGACGAAGGTGGCGATCCCGGCACTGCTCGCATCGAGCGCAATCCACCAGCACCTGGTGCGCGAAGGCCTGCGTACGACCGCCGGCCTCGTGGTCGAAACCGGCAGCGCGCGTGAAGTGCATCACTTCGGCGTGCTCGCCGGCTACGGCGCGGAGGCCGTGCACCCGTACCTGGCGATGGAAACGCTGGCATCCATGCACGCCGACCTGCCCGGCGACCTGTCGGCCGAGAAGGCGATCTACAACTACGTGAAGGCGATCGGCAAGGGCCTGTCGAAGATCATGTCCAAGATGGGCGTGAGCACCTACATGAGCTACTGCGGCGCCCAGTTGTTCGAAGCCATCGGCCTGAACAGCGACACCGTCGCCAAGTACTTCACCGGCACCGCGAGCCGCGTCGAGGGCATCGGCGTGTTCGAGATTGCCGAGGAAACCCTGCGCACGCACGCCGCCGCCTTCAGTGACGACCCGGTGCTGGCCAACATGCTCGACGCCGGCGGCGAGTACGCCTGGCGCGCGCGCGGCGAAGACCACATGTGGACGCCCGACGCGATCGCCAAGCTGCAGCACAGCACGCGCGCCAACAACTGGAGCACTTACAAGGAATACGCCCAGATCGTCAACGACCAGAGCCGCCGCCACATGACGCTGCGCGGCCTGTTCGAGTTCAAGATCGATCCGGCGAAGGCGATTCCCGTGGAAGAGGTCGAGACCGCTGTCGAGATCGTCAAGCGCTTTGCCACCGGCGCGATGTCGCTCGGCTCGATCAGCACCGAAGCGCACACCACGCTGGCCGTCGCAATGAACCGCATCGGCGGCAAGAGCAACACCGGCGAAGGCGGCGAAGACCCCTTGCGCTATCGCAACGAGCTCAAGGGCATCCCGATCAAGCTCGGCGATTCGCTCAAGAGCGTCGTCGGCGAAGCCAACGTCGAAGTCGACCTGCCGCTGAAGGCCGGCGACTCGCTGCGTTCGAAGATCAAGCAGGTGGCCTCGGGTCGCTTCGGCGTCACGGCCGAATACCTGACCTCCGCCGACCAGATCCAGATCAAGATGGCGCAGGGCGCCAAGCCCGGCGAGGGCGGCCAACTGCCCGGCGGCAAGGTGTCGAACTACATCGGCGCGCTGCGCTACTCGGTGCCGGGCGTGGGCCTGATCTCACCGCCACCGCACCACGACATCTACTCGATCGAAGACCTGGCGCAGCTCATCCACGACCTGAAGAACGTCGCGCCGCACGCCAGCATCAGCACCAAGCTGGTCAGCGAAGTGGGCGTGGGCACCGTGGCCGCAGGCGTGACCAAGTGCAAGAGCGACCACATCGTCATCGCGGGCCATGACGGCGGGACGGGCGCCTCGCCCTGGTCGTCGATCAAGCACGCGGGCGGTCCGTGGGAAATCGGCCTGGCCGAGACGCAGCAGACGCTGGTGCTGAACCGCCTGCGCGGCCGCGTCCGCGTGCAGGCCGACGGCCAGATGAAGACCGGCCGCGACGTCGCCATCGGCGCACTGCTGGGTGCCGACGAATTCGGCTTCGCCACCGCGCCGCTGATCGTCGAAGGCTGCATCATGATGCGCAAGTGCCACCTGAACACCTGCCCGGTGGGCGTGGCCACGCAGGACCCGGTGCTGCGCAAGAAGTTCTCGGGCAAGCCGGAGCACGTCGTCAACTACTTCTTCTTCATCGCGGAAGAAGTGCGCCAGATCATGGCGCAGCTGGGCATCCGCAAGTTCGACGACATGATCGGCCGCGCCGACCTGCTCGACATGAAGAAGGGCATCGCCCACTGGAAGGCCAGCGGCCTCGACTTCAGCCGCCTGTTCGCGCTGCCCGAGGTGCCGGCCGACGTGCCGCGCTACCACGTCGAGAACCAGGACCACGGCCTCGAGCACAACCTCGACACCAAGCTCATCGAGAAGTCGCGTGCGGCCATCGACAAGGGCGAGAAGGTGCAGTTCATCGAGGTGGCCCGCAACGTCAACCGCACGGTCGGCGCCAAGCTGTCGGGCGCGCTGACCCGCGTGCATCCCGAGGGCCTGCCGGACGATTCGATCCGCATCCAGCTCGAAGGGACGGGCGGCCAGTCGTTCGGCGCCTTCCTGGCGCGCGGCATCACGCTGTACCTGATCGGCGACGCGAACGACTACACCGGCAAGGGCCTGTCGGGCGGGCGCATCGTCGTGCGGCCGAGCCTGGACTTCCGCGGCGAGGCGGTGCGCAACACCATCGTGGGCAACACCGTCATGTACGGCGCGACCACGGGCGAGGCCTACTTCTGCGGCGTGGCCGGCGAACGCTTTGCCGTGCGACTGTCGGGCGCGACGGCCGTCGTCGAAGGCACCGGCGACCACGGTTGCGAATACATGACCGGCGGCACGGTCGCGGTGCTGGGCAAGACCGGCCGCAACTTCGCGGCCGGCATGAGCGGCGGCGTGGCCTTCGTCTACGACGAGGACGGTCAGTTCGCATCGCGCTGCAACCTCTCGATGGTCTCGCTCGACAAGGTGCTGACCAGCGCCGAGCAGACCGCGAGCATGCACCGCAAGATCTGGCACACCGGCCAGACCGACGAGGCGCAACTCAAGAAGCTGCTGGAGGACCACCACCGCTGGACCGGCAGCAAGCGCGCACGCGAGTTGCTCGACGACTGGCCGACCGCCCGCACGAAGTTCGTGAAGGTGTTCCCGAACGAATACAAGCGCGCGCTCGCCGAGATCCACGACCGCCAGGTTGAGCTCGCCAGCAGCGGCAACGATGCGCATGCCGGCCTGGAGCCACACGCGACGCGCAAGCCTGCGAAGGTTTGAGCCGGCGCACACAAGAACGAACAGAGGATTTCACGATGGGAAAAATCACCGGTTTCATGGAGCATGAGCGCATCGAAGAGGGCTACAAGCCCGTCGGGGAACGCGTCAAGCACTACAAGGAATTCGTCGTCGGCCTGACGCCTGCGCAAGCCAAGGTGCAGGGCGCGCGCTGCATGGACTGCGGCACGCCGTTCTGCAACAGCGGCTGCCCGGTCAACAACATCATTCCGGACTTCAACGACCTGGTGTACCGCGACGACTGGCAAAGCGCCTTCGCGGTGCTCGACTCGACCAACAACTTCCCCGAGTTCACCGGCCGCATCTGCCCCGCGCCCTGCGAGGCAGCCTGCGTGCTGAACGTGAATGACGACCCGATCGGCATCAAGTCGATCGAGCACGCGATCATCGACCGCGCCTGGGACGAAGGCTGGGTCGAGCCGCGCCCGGCACGGCACAAGACCGGCAAGAAGGTCGCGGTCGTCGGCTCTGGCCCAGCCGGCATGGCGGCGGCCCAGCAGCTGGCGCGTGTCGGCCACGACGTCACGCTGTTCGAGAAGAACGACCGTGTCGGCGGCCTGCTGCGCTACGGCATTCCTGACTTCAAGATGGAGAAGTCGCACATCGACCGCCGCGTCGAGCAGATGAAGGCCGAAGGCGTCACCTTCCGCCTGGGCGTGATGGTCGGTGCCGCGAAGGACCCGCTCGGCAAGGGCTCCAAGGTCATCAACTGGGCCAAGGAAATCGTCACGCCCGAAGAACTCGACAAGGAGTTCGATGCGGTGGTGCTGACCGGCGGCGCGGAGCAATCGCGCGACTTGCCGGTGCCGGGCCGCGACCTCGACGGCATCCATTTCGCGATGGAGTTCCTGCCGCTGCAGAACAAGGTCAATGCCGGCGACAAGGTCAAGGGCCAGATCCGCGCCGACGGCAAGCACGTCATCGTGATCGGCGGTGGCGACACCGGCTCCGACTGCGTGGGCACGAGCAATCGCCATGGCGCCGTCAGCGTGACCCAGTTCGAGGTGATGCCGCAGCCGCCCGAGGAAGAGAACCGACCGCTGACCTGGCCCTACTGGCCGATCAAGCTGCGCACCAGCTCGAGCCACGAGGAAGGCTGCGAGCGCGAGTTCGCCATCTCCACGAAGGAATTCATCGGCGAGAAGGGCAAGGTCACGGGCCTGAAGACCGTTCGCGTCGAGTGGAAGGACGGCAAGATGGTCGAGGTCGCCGGCAGCGAGAAGACGCTGAAGGCCGACCTGGTGCTGTTGGCGATGGGTTTCGTGAGCCCGGTCGCGGGCGTGCTCGATGCCTTCGGAGTCGAGAAGGACGCGCGCGGCAATGCCAAGGCCACGGTGGAATTCATCGGCGGCTACGCGACCAGCGTGCCGAAGGTGTTCGCGGCCGGTGACATCCGCCGCGGGCAATCGCTCGTGGTCTGGGCCATCCGCGAAGGCCGCCAGGCTGCGCGCGCGGTGGACGAGTTCCTCATGGGCTATAGCGACCTTCCGCGTTGACTGCTGCCGAAGGGAGGCCCCTCGGTTCATTTATCATGGGGGCTCCGCTGAGCCGGGATGCCTGAAGAGGGTCCCGGCTTTTCCATTTGATGAGTACTGCTTCCCCACCATTGGTTGAATTCAAGGACGTCAGGTTCGGCTATGGCGTGCGCGCCATCCTCGACGGCGTGTCCTTCAGCGTGCCTCGCGGCAAGGTCACGGCGCTCATGGGCGCCTCCGGCGGTGGCAAGACCACCGTGTTGCGCCTCATCGGCGGGCAGCAGCGCGCCCAGCGGGGCCAGGTGCTGTTCGACGGCCAGGACATCGGCAAGATAGCGCCGGCAGAGCTCTACAGGGCCCGGCGCCGCATGGGCATGCTGTTCCAGTTCGGTGCGCTGTTCACCGACATGAGCGTGCTCGACAACGTGGCGTTTCCATTGCGCGAGCACACCGATTTGCCCGAGGCGCTGGTGCGCGACATCGTCTTGATGAAGCTCGATGCGGTGGGACTGCGCGGCGCGCGCGACCTGATGCCCAGCGAGGTGTCGGGGGGCATGGCGCGGCGCGTCGCGTTGGCGCGTGCGATCGCGCTCGATCCCGACCTCGTGATGTACGACGAGCCCTTCGCCGGCCTCGACCCGATCTCCCTCGGCACCGCGGCGCGGCTCATCCGCCAACTGAACGACACGCTTGGCCTCACCAGCATCGTGGTGTCGCACGACCTCGAGGAAACCTTCCGAATTGCTGACCACGTGATCATCCTGGCCAACGGCGGCATCGCCGCGCAGGGCCGACCGGACGACGTGCGCAAGAGCGCCGACCCGCTGGTGCATCAGTTCGTGAATGCACTGCCGGATGGGCCCGTGCATTTTCACTATCCGGCCGTGAGCGTGGCGGACGACTTCGGAAACTCGGAAGGGGGGCGGGCATGAGCGCCGCCCGGCCGCCCGAAGGCGCTCGAACCGCAGTGCGCAGCACGGAGGTTTTCAAGATGAGCGCCGCCCGGCCGCCCGAAGGCGCTCGCACCGCAGTGCGCAGCACGGAGGTTTTCAAGATGAGCGCCGCCCGGCCGCCCGAAGGCGCTCGCACCGCAGTGCGCGGCACGGAGGTTTTCAAGATGAGCGCCGCCCGGCCGCCCGAAGGCGCTCGCACCGCAGTGCGCAGCACGGAGGTTTTCAAGATGAGCGCCGCCCGGCCGCCCGAAGGCACTCGCACCGCAGTGCGCAGCACGGAGGATTCGCAATGAGTTGGTGGAGGCCCTCCGACATCGGCTTCGCCGTGCGAAGCAAGCTCGCGAACATCGGCCATGCGGCCGGGTTGTTCGTGCGGCTCCTGGGTCCGGGTGCCAAGGCGCTGCGCCGCTTCGGCCTGGTGCGCGACCAGATTCACTTCCTCGGCAACTATTCGCTCGCGATCATTGCCGTGTCCGGCCTGTTCGTGGGTTTCGTGCTGGGCCTGCAGGGCTACTACACATTGCAGCGCTACGGTTCGGCCGAGGCCCTGGGCCTGCTGGTGGCGCTGGGCCTCGTCCGGGAACTCGGCCCGGTCGTTGCCGCGTTGCTTTTCGCCGGGCGTGCCGGTACGTCGCTCACGGCGGAGATCGGTCTCATGAAGGCGGGCGAACAACTCAGCGCCATGGAGATGATGGCGGTCGATCCGGTGCTGCGCATCCTTGCGCCGCGCTTCTGGGCGGGCGTCATCACCATGCCATTGCTTGCGGCGGTATTCAGCGCGGTTGGCGTGATCGGCGGCTATGTCGTCGGCGTGCTCATGCTCGGCGTCGATCCGGGCTCGTTCTGGGGCCAGATGCAGGGCGGCGTGGATGTGTGGCGCGATGTGGGCAATGGCGTAGTGAAGAGTGTCGTGTTCGGGTTCGCCGTCACATTCATCGCGCTGCTGCAGGGCTATGAAGCGCAAGCGACGCCCGAAGGCGTCTCGCGCGCCACCACGCGCACGGTGGTGATGGCTTCGCTTACCGTGCTCGGATTCGATTTCCTGCTGACCGCCATGATGTTCAGCATATGAACAGGTACACCCCAGGCTTGCCCACTTCGTGTGGCCTCCAACCCCCTTGTCGGGGGCAACACCAGCGGCCCGGCGAAGCCGGTTCCGCGGTGTCTCCCGAATGCAGTCACCAGGACATCAGGTAGAAATGTGGAAAGATTGAAATGCAACGCTCCAACAAAGACATCTGGGTCGGCCTGTTCGTACTGATCGGCGCGGCAGCATTGCTGTTTCTCGCATTGCAATCGGCTAACCTGCTGAGTCTGAATTTCCAGAAAACGTATTCCGTCACGGCGCGATTCGACAACATCGGCGGCCTCAAACCCCAGACTGCCATCAAGAGCGCGGGAGTGGTCGTGGGGCGTGTCGAATCCATCATGTTCGACGACAAGAATTACCAGGCCAGCGTCACGTTGGCATTGCAGAGTCGCTACAGTTTCCCCAAGGACAGTTCGCTCAAGATCCTGACCAGTGGCTTGCTCGGCGAGCAATACATCGGAATCGAAGCGGGCGCCGAAGAGAAAACACTGCAGGCTGGTGACACGATCACCGCCACGCAGTCCGCCGTCGTGCTGGAAAACCTGATCAGTCAGTTCCTCTACAGCAAGGCAGCCGAAGGCGGCAGCTCGCAGAACAACAACTCCAAGAAATGAAACGCAGTCCTGTACCACGCAGTGCCATCCGGAAGATGGCCAAGAGCGCACGATTGGCCGGTGCCGCAGCCGGCCTCGCCTTGATCGCTGGCCATGCCGGCGCTCAAACCACCAATCCCGCCGACCCGTTCGAGCCGTTCAACCGCGGCGTCTTTCGCCTCAACGAGGCGGTCGACGAAGCCGTGCTCGTGCCCGCGGCGAGGGCCTACCGCGCAGTGCTGCCTCAGCCCGTGCGCACCGGTGTGACCAATTTCTTCAATAACATCGGGGACGTCTGGAGCTTTGCCAACAGCGTGATGCAGTTGCGGGCGCAGAACAGCGCCCAGACCTTCATGCGCCTGAACGTCAATACGGTGTTCGGGCTTGGCGGGATTCTCGATGTGGCCACCGAACTCGGAATCGAGCGGCATCGCGAAGACTTCGGCCAGACGCTGGGTCGCTGGGGCGTTCCGTCGGGACCGTATATCCTGTTGCCGGTGCTGGGGCCGTCGACGGTGCGCGACACCGCGGCGCTTCTGGTTGACCTCAATGCAGACGGAGTGGCCGCCATCAAGCCGGTTGCGGCACGCGACGTGAGCTACGTCCTGCGCGTCGTGGATGCGCGCGCGCAGTTCCTGAGGGCCGGCCAAATCCTGGGGGATGCTGCTCTCGACAAGTACTCGTTCACGCGTGATATCTACCTGCAGCGCCGCCAGGCCGAAGTGGACGACGGCAAGCCGCGTGACGATGACGACAGCGGACGCGGTCGTTGATCACACTTTGCTTGCATTTGGTTGCGGGGGCGCCCTCGCCCTGCGGGAACCGTGTCCCTCGCGCGCCGCTCTGAAGCGTTGAGGGCCCTTGAGGCCCATTTTTGACAAAAAGGACTTTTCTGATGAACCAGATTCTGAAACGCCGCGCATTTGGTCGTTTTGCCCTGGCGAGTGCGCTGCTATTCAGTGCTGCTGCCGTTTACGTGAGCCCGGCTCGCGCCGCCGACGAGGCGCCAGACGCCCTGGTCAAGCGACTGACAACGGAGGTGCTCGACACGCTGCGCAATGACAAGTCGATCAAGGCGGGCGACATCAACAAGATCATGGCGCTGGTCGACGCCAAGGTCATGCCGAACCTGAATTTCCAGCGCATGACTGCGTCGGCTGTCGGCCAGGCATGGCGCACGGCGACGCCCGAGCAACAAAAACGCCTGCAGGAAGAATTCAAGATCCTGCTCGTGCGCACCTACTCCGGCGCGCTCGACCAGGTGACAGACCAGACCGTTACCGTGCGGCCGTTGCGCGGCTCGCCCGACGACAAGGACGTGCTGGTGCGCACCGAAGTCAGGGGCGCCAACGGCGGAGAGCCGATTCAACTCGACTACCGGCTCGAAAAGACGCCGGGCGAAGGCAGCGGTTGGAAGATCTACAACCTGAACGTGCTTGGCATCTGGCTCGTGGATACCTACCGCACACAGTTTGCGCAAGAAATCAACAGCAAGGGAATTGACGGCCTGATTGCCACGCTGGCCGCGCGCAACAAGGGCAGCGTCAAGAGCTGACCAACATGCTGGTGTTGCCCAACCGCCTGCTGCATGACGACGCCCCAGCCTGCCTGCGCATGCTGCAGCAAGGGCAGTCGGCCACCCATGACTCGGTGACGGTCGTGGACGCCAGCGCGTTGACGCATTTCGACTCGTCGGCCATTGCGGTGCTGCTCGAGTGCCGCCGCGAGGCCAGCGCGGCGGGTCGCGGGTTCGCGGTCAAGGGCTTGCCGCCAAGGCTGCGCGAGCTTGCCGCGTTGTACGGCGTGGCAGGGCTTTTGCCCGCCGCACCCTGATCAAACTGCACGCAGCATAAAATCGCCGGCTCCCATGCCCGCGATCTCGTTCCAGTCGGTCTCCAAGACCTATTCCCCCTCACGTCAGCAACGGGCCCAAGGTAAATCGGGCCTGCGTGCGGTCGACGAGGTCTCATTCCAGATCGAAGAGGGCGAATTCTTCGGCCTTCTCGGCCCCAATGGCGCCGGCAAGACCACACTCATCAGCATGCTCGCCGGCCTTTCGCGGCCCACCGCTGGCGCCATCAGCGTGCGCGGATTCGACGTCCAGCGCGACTACGGCGAAGCGCGCCGCCAGCTCGGCATCGTTCCGCAGGAACTGGTGTTCGACCCGTTCTTCAATGTGCGCGAGTCGCTGCGCATCCAGTCGGGCTATTTCGGCATCCGGAACAACGAGGCCTGGATTGACGAACTGCTGCACAGCCTCGGCCTGACCGACAAGGCCTCGGCCAACATGCGCCAGCTTTCAGGCGGCATGAAGCGGCGCGTGCTGGTGGCGCAGGCGCTGGTGCACAAGCCCCCGGTGATCGTGCTGGACGAGCCCACCGCCGGGGTCGACGTCGAGCTGCGGCAGACGCTGTGGCAGTTCGTTGCCAAACTCAACAAGCAGGGCAGCACAGTGCTGTTGACCACGCACTATCTCGAAGAAGCCGAGGCGCTCTGCAATCGCATTGCCATGTTGAAGCTGGGGCGCGTGATCGCACTCGACAGCACCAGCGCCTTGTTGAGTTCGGCCCATAGCAATGTGCTGCGATTCAAGACCGATGCCGATCTGCCGTGGGCCATCGCACAGCATGCCCGCATCACCGGCCGCATCGTGCAACTGCCCGCGCGCAATGCGCTCGAGGTGGAGCAATTGCTGGCCTCGATCCGCGAAGCCGGCGTTGCCGTGGAAGACGTCGAGATGCGCAAGGCGGATCTTGAAGACGTGTTCATCGATCTGATGGCGGGTGAGCAGACGCCGCTGGAGGTTTCGAGATGAGCGGCGCCGCGAAGGGGACCCTATGATCGCCGTCACCGGTTGGCGTGCGCTGCTCTACAAGGAGACGCTGCGCTTCTGGAAGGTCGGCTTCCAGACCGTCGGGGCCCCGGTGCTCACGGCGTTGCTGTACCTCATGGTGTTCGGCCATGTGCTCGAAGGCCGCGTGACGGTCTACGGCACCGTCGGCTACACCGCGTTCCTGGTGCCCGGCCTGGTAATGATGAGCGTGCTGCAGAACGCCTTTGCCAACAGTTCGTCCTCGATCATCCAGAGCAAGATCATGGGCAACCTCGTGTTCGTATTGCTCACGCCGCTGTCGCACTGGGGCTGGTTCATGGCCTATGTCGGGTCGTCGATCATCCGCGGGCTGGTCGTGGGCGCCGGCGTATTCGCCGTGACAATGTTCTTCGCACTGCCGGATTTCGTCGCACCGCTGTGGATCTTCATCTTCGCGTTCCTGGGCGCCGCGATACTCGGGACGTTGGGGCTCATCGCCGGTCTCTGGGCCGAGAAGTTCGATCAGATGGCGGTGTTCCAGAACTTCCTGATCATGCCGATGACCTTCCTGTCGGGCGTGTTCTATTCGATCGGCTCGCTGCCCCCGTTCTGGCAAAAGGTCAGCCACCTGAATCCGTTCTTCTACATGATCGACGGTTTCCGCTACGGTTTCTTCGGCGTGAGCGATGCGTCGCCCTGGTTGAGCTTTGGCATCGTGGGCACGGCCTGGCTCTTCGTCAGCGCCGTGGCAGTTCACCTGCTTCGCATCGGCTACAAGATTCGGGGGTGATGTTGCTCGCCCCAAGGCTCCGCACACTTCGTGCACTCCTCCCACCTACCGGGGGCAACACCAGCGGCCCGGCAATGCCGGTTCCACAGTGTTTCCCGAATGAATACGCATTCACGCCATGACCGCCGAAGAACTCAAATCCATCATCGCTGCCGGGCTACCGTGCGAACACCTCTCGCTCGAGGGTGATGGCCGGCATTGGTTCGCGACCATCGTGTCGGCCGAGTTCGAGGGGCAGCGCGCGATCAAGCGTCACCAGAAGGTCTACGCAACCCTCGGTGCGAAAATGCATACCGACGAGGTGCATGCACTCTCGATGAAGACCTACACGCCGGCCGAATGGGCGGCGCAGAAGTAGAAAAAAATACGGCCTCGCAGGCCACTCGCTGGATTCCTGATGGACAAATTGTTGATTCGCGGCGGGCGCAAGCTCAGCGGCGAGGTGCTGATTTCAGGCGCCAAGAACGCCGCGTTGCCCGAACTGTGCGCCGCGCTGCTGACCGACGAACCGGTCACGCTGCAAAACGTGCCGAGGCTGCAGGACGTGACGACCATGTTGAGGCTGCTGCACAACATGGGCGTGACGGCCGAGCGCGATAACAACGGCACGGTCAGCATCGACGCCGGCCCACTGCACAACCTGGAGGCGCCGTACGAACTGGTCAAGACCATGCGCGCCTCAGTGCTCGCCCTGGGCCCGCTGCTGGCGCGCTTCGGCAAGGCACGGGTCTCGTTGCCGGGCGGGTGTGCGATCGGGTCGCGTCCGGTGGACCAGCACATCAAGGGACTGCAGGCCATGGGCGCCGACATCGTGGTCGAGCATGGCTACATGGTGGCCGGCTTGCGCGACGGGCGGCAACGCCTGCATGGCGCACGCATCACGACCGACATGGTCACGGTTACCGGCACCGAGAATTTCCTCATGGCCGCCGCCTTGGCCGAGGGCGAAACCGTGCTCGAGAACGCGGCACAAGAGCCGGAGATCCCCGACCTGGCCGAGATGCTGATTTCGATGGGCGCGAAGATCGAAGGCCATGGCACCAGCCGCATCCACGTCCAGGGCGTGGAGCGCCTGCACGGCTGCACGCACAGCGTCGTGGCCGATCGCATCGAAGCCGGCACTTTTCTCTGCGCCGTGGCCGCGGCCGGCGGCGACGTGCTGCTGCGCCATGCGCGCGCCGACCACATGGATGCCGTGGTCGAGAAGCTGATCGAAGCCGGCGCGAAAGTGATGGCTGTCGAAGGCGGCGTGCGCGTGCAAGCCTCCGGCCGTCTCAAGGCGCAAAGCTTCCGCACCACCGAATATCCGGGCTTTCCGACGGACATGCAGGCCCAGTTCATGGCGCTCAACGCAATCTCGATCGGCACCTCGACGGTGACCGAGACGATCTTCGAGAACCGCTTCATGCATGTCGACGAAATGCTCCGCCTGGGCGCGCACATCCAGACCGACGGCAAGGTGGCGATCGTCGAAGGCGTGGAGCAACTGTCGGGCGCGACCGTGATGGCGACCGACCTCCGCGCCTCGGCCAGCCTGGTCATCTCCGGATTGGTGGCCGACGGCGAAACGCTGGTCGACCGCATCTACCACCTCGACCGCGGGTACGACCGCATGGAGGCCAAGCTGCGGGGCATCGGCGCCGATATCGAACGGGTCAGCGAGCGAGCCGGCCCATGACCATCACCATCGCCCTCTCCAAAGGCCGCATCTTCGACGAGACGCTGCCGCTGCTGGCCGCTGCCGGCATCGAGGTCACCGAAGACCCCGAGAAATCGCGCAAGCTGATCCTGCCGACCACGCAACCGGATGTGCGCGTGCTCCTGGTACGCGCTTCCGACGTGCCTACCTACGTGCAATGGGGCGGTGCCGACTTGGGCGTGACCGGCCTCGACACCATGATCGAGCACGGCACCGCTGGCCTGTACCTGCCGCTGGACCTCAAGATCGCCGCCTGCCGCATGAGCGTCGCCGCGCGGGAAGATTTCGACTATGCGCACGCCGTGCGCCAGGGAGCGCGCCTCAAGATCGCAACGAAGTTCGTCGCCATCGCGCGCGACCACTTCGCCACGAAGGGCGTGCATGTCGACCTGATCAAGCTCTACGGCAGCATGGAACTCGCGCCGCTCACGGGGCTCGCCGATGCCATCGTCGACATCGTCTCGACCGGCAACACGCTGCGGGCGAACCACCTGGTCGAGGTCGAGCGCATCATGGACATCAGCGCCCGCCTGGTCGTCAATCAGGCCGCCCTCAAGCTCAAGCGCGAGCCGATTCGCCGCATCATCGACGCCTTCGCGTCCGCCATTCCGCAATCCTGACGCCATGACCTTGACAGCCGCTCCTCTTCGCCTTTCGACGACTTCAGCCACTTTCGACGCTGAATTCAAGGCGCGGCTGCATTGGTCCGCCGACGCCGACGCGGCCATCGAAAAAGTGGTCGCCGATGTGCTGGCCGATGTGCGCCAGCGCGGTGATGCCGCGGTGCTGGAGTACACGCGCCGCTTCGATGGCCTTGGCCCGGCATCGATGCAAGACCTGGAACTGACGCAGGCCGATTTCAAGGAAGCCTTCGACTCGCTGCCGGTTGCGCAGCGCGATGCATTGCAGGCGGCAGCGGCGCGCGTGCGCAGCTATCACGAGGCACAGAAGAAGGCGAGCGGCGAAAGCTGGAGCTACCGCGATGCCGACGGCACCCTGCTCGGCCAGAAGGTGACGCCGCTCGATCGCGTCGGCATCTACGTGCCGGGCGGCAAGGCAGCCTATCCGTCGAGCCTGCTGATGAATGCGATCCCGGCGCACGTTGCCGGCGTCGGCGAGATCATCATGGTCGTGCCGACACCCGCAAGGGGCAGCGTGGCGACCGGCGGTTCCGGCGCCGCCGCGTCGTCGGAGGGCGAACGCAACGTGCTGGTGCTCGCCGCTGCCTTTGTGGCGGGCGTGACGCGCGCATTCACCATCGGCGGTGCGCAGGCCGTCGCGGCGCTGGCCTATGGCACGGAAACCATTCCGGCCGTCGACAAGATCACCGGCCCCGGGAACGCCTATGTGGCCGCGGCCAAGCGCCGGGTGTTCGGCACCGTGGGCATCGACATGATCGCCGGCCCGAGCGAGATCCTGGTGCTGGCCGACGGCAGCACGCCACCGGACTGGGTTGCGATGGACCTGTTCAGCCAGGCCGAGCACGACGAACTGGCGCAAAGTATTTTGCTGTGTCCCGATGCGGCCTACATCGACGCGGTACAGGCGTCCATCGACAAACTGCTGCCGCAAATGCCGCGGGCCCGGATCATCACCGCATCGCTGAACGGCCGCGGCGCGCTGATCCAGACGCGCGACATGGAAGAGGCCTGCGAGATCAGCAACCGCATCGCCCCCGAGCACCTGGAAGTCAGCAGCCACGAGCCGCATCGCTGGGAGCCGCTGCTGAAGCACGCCGGCGCGATCTTCCTCGGGGCATTCACGAGCGAGAGCCTGGGCGACTACTGCGCGGGGCCGAACCATGTGCTGCCAACCTCCGGAACGGCGCGCTTCTCGTCGCCGCTGGGCGTCTACGATTTTCAGAAGCGCTCCAGCCTCATCGAGGTCAGCGCGCAGGGGGCCCGGGTGCTGGGCCCGATCGCGGCGGAACTGGCCTACGGCGAAGGCTTGCAGGCGCACGCACGCGCGGCCGAAATGCGGCTTGAAAAGCCATGATGCGCACGGCCGCCCTGGGCGCTGTGCTGGCCTGCGCTGCCATCGGCGTCCAGGCCATGACGATCCGCGAAATGCGCACGCTCGAAGCCAACGAGAAAGACGGCAAGGCCTACGCCAGCTACTACCTGGTCGGCGTCCTGGAAGGGCTGCGCGAGGCCAGCGATGCCGAGAAACGGGCCGGGCGCAAGCCGCTGTTCTGCGTCGAGGGCCGCCGCCTCGAGCCGTCCATGGCCCGTTCGATCTACCAGGGCGAACTCACCCGCAACGCTGACAGCTACGAAGCCGACATGCCGGTGCAGTTCGTCATGTCGAATGCGCTGCAAACCAGCTATCGCTGTACCCACTGAAACAAATGAACGTTTCCCAAACCGCCGGCGGAGCGCTCGGCCGCATCCGGGCCGATGTCCAATCCATGCACGCCTACGCGGTGCAGGATGCACGCGGGCTGCTCAAGCTCGACGCGATGGAGAACCCCTTCAGCCTGCCGCCCGCGTTGCAGGCGGCGCTCGGCCAGCGCCTTGGCGCGCTCGCGCTGAATCGCTATCCCGGCGACCGCGGCAATGACCTCAAGCGTGCGCTTGCCGCCCACGCCGGCATGCCCGCCGGCTTCGACCTGATGCTGGGCAACGGTTCTGACGAACTGATTTCGTTGCTGGCCATCGCCTGCGACCTCCCGGGCGCCACCGTCATCGCGCCGGTGCCGGGCTTCGTCATGTACGCGATGAGTGCGCAACTGCAGGGCCTGAAGTTCGTCGGCGTGCCGCTCACCGCCGATTTCGAACTTGACGAGGCCGCCATGCTCGCCGCCATTGCGCAGGAGAAGCCGGCCATCGTCTATATCGCCTACCCGAACAATCCGACCGCCAACCTCTGGAGCGAAGCCGTCATCGACCGCGTCATCGCGGCGCAAGGGGAGCAGGGCGGCCTGGTCGTCATCGACGAGGCCTATCAGCCCTTCGCCGGCAAGAGCTACATCGGCAAGGCGGCGCAGCACAGCCACGTGCTGCTGATGCGCACGTTGAGCAAATTCGGGTTGGCGGGCGTGCGGCTCGGCTACCTGATGGGGCCGGCCGCGCTCATCGCGGAGATCGACAAGGTGCGCCCGCCCTACAACGTCAGCGTGCTCAACTGCGAGTGCGCGCTGTTCGCGCTGGAGCATGCCGATGTCTTCGATTCGCAGGCCGCCCAGATCCGTGCCGAGCGTGCGCGAATCTTCCTCGCGCTGGGCCGCATGAATGCCGTGAAGAGCTGGCCGAGCGACGCCAACATGGTGCTGATCCGTGTACCCGATGCCGCAAAGGCCTTCGACGGCCTGAAGGCACGCGGCGTACTCGTCAAGAACGTTTCTAAAATGCACCCATTGCTTGCCAACTGCCTGCGGCTGACTGTCGGGACTTCCGACGAGAATGTGCAGATGCTGGCAGCGCTCGAAGCATCCCTATGAACACCCCCACGGCACCCGAAGCAGTCGTCGCGGCCGGCGCGCGCACCGCAACCGTCACCCGCAACACCGCCGAAACCAAAATCACCGTCAGCGTCAATCTGGACGGCACCGGCAAGGCCAAGCTCTCGACCGGCATCGGCTTCTTCGACCACATGCTCGACCAGATCGCCCGCCACGGCCTGATCGACCTCGACATCGACTGCAAGGGCGACCTGCACATCGACGGACATCACACGGTGGAAGATGTCGGTATCACGCTGGGCCAGGCCGTGTTCAAGGCCGTGGGCGACAAGAAGGGCATCCGCCGCTACGGCCATGCCTACGTGCCGCTCGACGAGGCACTGAGCCGGGTGGTCATCGATTTCTCCGGCCGCCCGGGCCTCGAAATGCATGTGCCTTTCACCAGCGGAATGATCGGCACCTTCGACAGCCAGCTCACCTACGAATTCTTCCAGGGCTTCGCCAACCATGCCCTGGTCACGCTGCACATCGACAACCTCAAGGGCGTGAACGCGCACCATCAGTGCGAGACCGTGTTCAAGGCCTTTGCGCGTGCATTGCGCGGCGCGCTTGAACTCGATCCGCGTTCCGTCGGCGTCATTCCCTCCACAAAGGGTTCCCTCTGAAAATTTCAAGTTCGTTCGGTTTGCAGCGATCGCTCCGCGTGCGCGTCCAGCTATGAATTCGATAGCAAACACAGTCGCAGTGGTGGACTACGGCATGGGCAACCTGCGTTCGGTGTCGCAGGCCGTCCAGCATGCGGCCGATCAGGCCGGTGTGCAGGTCTTCGTCACATCAGACCCTGACGTGGTGCGCAAGGCCACCCGCGTCGTGTTGCCGGGGCAGGGCGCCATGCCCGACTGCATGCGCGAACTGCGCGACTCTGGCCTGCAGGAATCGGTGCTCGAGGCTGCCGCCAACAAGCCGCTGTTCGGCGTTTGCGTCGGCATGCAGATGCTGTTGTCGGCCAGCGACGAAGGTCCGACCGATGGCCTCGGCCTCATTCCGGGCCGCGTCGTCAAGTTCGATCTTGCCGGCCGTACCCAGCCCGACGGTAGCCGTTTCAAGGTGCCCCAGATGGGCTGGAACCAGGTCCAGCAGGTGCAGCCGCACCCGGTGTGGGCTGGTGTTCCCGACAACAGCTACTTCTATTTCGTGCACAGTTTCTACGCGCGGCCCGCCGACGCGAAGCACAGCGTCGGCGAAGCCGACTACGGTTCGCGCTTTACGGCCGCCATCGCACGCGATAATATTTTTGCGACCCAGTTCCACCCCGAAAAGAGTGCGGACCACGGGTTGCAGCTCTACCGCAACTTCCTCCACTGGAACCCTTAAAGCCTCCTCCGGGTTGCCTTGCCATGCTGCTGATTCCCGCCATCGATCTCAAGGACGGTCACTGTGTTCGCCTCAAACAGGGCGACATGGACCAGTCCACCATCTTCAGTGAAGACCCGGCCGCGATGGCGCGCAAGTGGCTCGAAGCCGGCGCGCGGCGACTGCACCTGGTCGACCTGAACGGCGCCTTTGCCGGCAAGCCGCAGAACCACGGTGCCATCCGCGCGATCCTTCGCGCCGTCGGTGACGAAATCCCGGTGCAGCTCGGTGGGGGCATCCGTGATCTCGATACCATCGAGCGCTATATCGACGACGGCCTGCGCTACGTGATCATCGGTACCGCCGCCGTCAAGAACCCCGGTTTCCTCAAAGATGCCTGCAGTGCGTTCGGCGGGCACATCATCGTCGGCCTCGACGCGAAGGACGGCAAGGTCGCCACCGACGGCTGGAGCAAGCTCACCGGTCATGAAGTCTCGGATCTCGGCAAGAAGTTCGAGGACTACGGCGTCGAATCGATCATCTACACCGACATCGGGCGCGACGGCATGCTGTCGGGCATCAACATCGAGGCCACGGTGCGGCTGGCGCAGGCGCTGACCATCCCGGTAATCGCATCGGGCGGGCTGTCGAACATGGATGACATCGAGAAGTTGTGCGCGGTCGAGCCCGATGGTGTCGAAGGCGTCATCTGCGGCCGTGCAATCTACTCGGGCGACCTGGACTTTGCGGCCGCCCAGGCGCGCGCCGACGAACTGGCCGACGCCGCCTGACCTCGGCAGCGCACGCTGCGTAAAAAAAGCCCGCAACCGTTGCCGGTGCGGGCCGCGTGTGACAGCTACAGGTTGCTTCGGCTTCTATTCCGTCTTGACCGCCATGGTCTGGAGGATGGTTTCGAGTTGCGGACTCATCGGCAGGTCGAGGCTGGTGCCAGATGGCAGCTTGCGCAGGAACCAGCGCTTGTATTGGCGCTCGATCTCGCCGTCCTGCGCCAGGATCTGGAACGATTCATTGACCAGCTTGGCCATCTGGGGATCGTCCTTGCGGTACATCACGCCGTAGGGGTCGTAAGAAAGGAAGTCGCCGACCACCTGGTAGTCGGTCTGGCCCTTGGATGCGGCCTTGTCTTCGGCAATGAAGCCGTAAAGCAGCACGTCATCCGTCGCGAATGCGTCGGCCTTCCCGCTCTTCACCAAGCCGAACGATTCGGCATGGTCCCTCGACACCACGATGTTCAAGTTGAGCTTGAAGCGCTCCGACAAGTCCTTCATGGTCTTCTCGTTCGTCGTGCCGGAAGTCACCGCCACCGTCTTGCCGGCCAGTTCGCGGTAGTCCTTCACCGGCGAACCTTTCCTGACCAGCAGCTTGGTGCCCGAGACAAACATCGTGGGCGAGAAAGCCACGCGCTTCTGCCGCTCCAGATTGCTCGTGGTCGAGCCGCATTCCATGTCCACCTGGCCATTGACCACGGCATCGATACGCGAGGCCGCCGTCACCGGCACCCACTTGATCGCGAGTGTCCTGTGGACCGCATCGCTCATGGCGTCGACCAGCTGCTTGCACAGCTCGATCGAATAACCGATGGGCTCCTTGCGGTCATTGAGGTAGGAGAACGGGATCGATGATTCGCGGTAGCCGATCGCCACTACACCGGCGCCGCGCACCTTTTCGAGCGTGCCGGCGAGCGCAGCGTCGGGCAGTGTCTGGGCGCTGGCAATGCCAAGCCCCAAGGCCATCAGTGTTGCGGCCGCCAGCCGCTTCCATGCGGAATTCATGGGGTTTCAGGCGTGCACCGGATGCGCCAGCGTGGCGGCGCTTTCGACATCCAGCTTGCGCGCATTGGCCTCGGCCTCGGCCACGGGCAACAACTCGCCTTCCCACTTGGCGACCACGGCCGTGGCGATCGAATTGCCGACCGCATTGGTGGCCGAGCGGCCCATGTCGAGGAAGGTGTCCACGCCGAGGATCAGTAACAGGCCGGCTTCGGGGATGTTGAACTGGTTCAGCGTCGCCGCAATCACCACCAGCGAGGCACGCGGCACGCCCGCCATGCCCTTCGACGTGAGCATCAGGATCAGCAGCATGGTGATCTGCGTGCCCAGCGCCAGGTGGATATCGTAGGCCTGCGCGATGAACAGCACGGCGAAGGTGCAGTACATCATCGAGCCGTCGAGGTTGAACGAGTAACCCATCGGCATCACGAAGCTGGAGATCTTCCGCTTGACGCCGAAACGGTCGAGTGCGTCGAGGATCTTCGGATAGGCCGCTTCGGAACTCGCGGTCGCAAACGACAGCAGGAACGCCTCCTTGATGAGCACCAGCAACCTGAAAACCCGGGGGCCAAGGAACAGGAAGCCAGCACCGACCAGCACGCCCCAGAGCACGAACAGCCCCAGGTAGAAGTCGCCCATGAACACGGCGAACTTCAGCAGGATCTCCAGCCCGTTCACCGCGACGGTAGCAGCCATGGCTGCCAATACGGCCAATGGGGCCAGCTTCATCACGTAGCCGGTGATCTTGAGCATGGCGTGCGACAACTCATCGATCGCGTTGACCAGCGTCCTGGCCTTGTCGCCCAGCGATGCCAGCGCCACGCCGAAGAACATCGAGAACACGACGATCTGCAGGATTTCGTTGTTGGCCATGGCCTCGGCGAACGACTTCGGCACCAGGTGGCTCACGAAGTCCTTCACAGTGAACTTGGAGGTGGCCAGGTTGGCCGAGGAGCCGATGTCAGGCAGCGGCAGCCCGAGGTTGATGCCAGGCTGCAGCAAGTTGGCCATGACGAGGCCGATGATCAGCGAGATCAGCGATGCCGTGATGAACCAGCCCAGCGCCTTGCCGAAAACCCTGCCGACCGAGGCTGCATCCCCCATATGCGCGATGCCCACCACCAGCGTGGAGAACACGAGCGGACCGATCAGCATCTTGATTAGCCGCAGGAATACGTCCGACATGATGGACACGTACCCCGCGATTTCCGCAGCAGTCTTCTTGTCGGGGAAGCTCTTGAAAATCATGTAGCCGATCAGGATGCCGATCACCATCGCTATCAGGATCGACAAGGCCGGGGGGAATTTCTTTTTCATGCTGCAAACCTCTCCAGGTGGAATTTTTTTGAATTTGATCTCCGACAGCGATTTCATGACAAATCCGCGTCGCCGCCAACTGGTTGGCATGCAAATCCGCCATGACGATATGCACTCTGCACCGAACGGCCTGCGTGTGCTACCTAGAATCGGAGGCATGCCGATCCAACCCCTTCAGTTCCGCGGCCAACCGGCGCTCGCGCTCACCCTGCCGGCCGGCGACCGCGCGGTCGTTGCGCTGCATGGCGCGCACCTGCTTTCGTGGACCACAGCAGACGGCACGGAGCGCATCTACCTGAGCCCTGAAGCGCTTTTCGACGGCAAGAGCGCCATCCGCGGCGGCATTCCGGTCTGCTGGCCACAATTCAACGTGCGGGGATCGCTGCCCAAGCATGGTTTCGCGCGCAACCTGCCCTGGCAAGCGACGCCCGCCGCCGATGGCCAACTGGCAATGACGCTGCGCGACGACGGCGCCACGCGCGCCATGTGGCCGCATGCCTTCGGCCTGCAACTCACGGTAGCCCTTGCGCCGCGGCAACTCCGTATCACGCTGGATGTGGCCAACACCGATGCGGCGCCGCTCAGCTTCGCCCTTGCGCTGCACAGCTATTTGCGAGTCGACGACATCGCGCACGCCAGGCTTGAGGGATTGCATGGCGCCCCATGCTGGGATTCCTTGCGCGACCTGCGTTACGCGGAGACGGCGGAAGCGCTGCGCTTCACCGCTGAGTTCGACAGCGTATACACCGCTCCCGCCGCGCCGCTGAAACTCGTGCAGCCATCAGGCACCTTGCAGATCGCCCAGAGCATCACCTGCACCGAAACCGTGGTCTGGAACCCCGGCGCCGCGCTCAGCGCCAAGTTGGCCGACATGCCTGACGACGGCTACCGCCACATGCTGTGCGTGGAAGCGGCCCGCATCGACGACAACGTCACGCTCCTGCCCGGCGCCCAATGGCAGGCGTGGCAAGAACTCACCGTCCTTTGATTCCCTGAACCCCCATGCTTGCCAAACGCATCATTCCCTGCCTTGACGTCACCGGTGGCCGCGTCGTGAAAGGCGTCAACTTCCTGGAACTGCGCGATGCCGGCGATCCGGTCGAGATCGCGGCGCGCTACAACGCGCAGGGCGCGGACGAGCTGACCTTCCTGGACATCACCGCCACCAGCGACGGCCGCGACCTGATCCTGCCGATCATCGAAGCCGTCGCCTCGCAGGTGTTCATTCCGCTGACAGTGGGCGGCGGCGTGCGCACCGTGGCCGACGTGCGCCGACTGCTCAATGCCGGTGCCGACAAGACCAGTTTCAACTCGGCCGCCATCGCCGACCCGGGCGTGATCGATGCTGCATCGCACAAATACGGCGCCCAGTGCATCGTGGTCGCCATCGATGCCAAGCGCCGCACGGCCGAGGAGGAGACCCGCATCGGCGCCGACGGCAAGGCAGCCGGACCCGGCTGGGACGTCTACAGCCACGGCGGCCGCAAGAACACCGGCCTCGACGCCGTTCGATGGGCCACCGAAATGGCCCGCCGCGGCGCCGGCGAGATTCTGCTCACCAGCATGGACCGCGACGGTACCAAGAGCGGCTTCGACCTGGCCCTGACCCGTGCCGTGAGCGACGCGGTCAGCGTGCCGGTGATCGCGTCCGGCGGTGTCGGCAACCTCGACCATCTCGCCGACGGCGTGCAGCAGGGCGGCGCCGACGCGGTGCTCGCTGCGAGCATCTTCCACTATGGCGAGCACACCGTAGGCGAGGCCAAGCAGCGCATGGCGGCGCGAGGCATACCCGTCAGGATTTGACGCACCACCGGGCATGCCCGCGGATGGGTACATGCCCTCGCGAGCGCGATGCCAGCGGCCCGGCGGCGCCTTTTCCAATCACCGACAATGCGCGGATGAATTGGCTCGATGAAGTGAAATGGGACGCGAACGGCCTGGTGCCGGTGATCGCGCAGGAGCAGGGCAGCAACGACGTGCTGATGTTCGCCTGGATGAATCGCGAGGCGCTCGGCAAGACGGCTGAACTGGGCCGTGCCGTGTACTTCAGCCGCTCCCGCAACAAGCTCTGGTTCAAGGGCGAAGAGTCCGGCCACGTGCAGACGGTGCACGAGATTCGGCTCGACTGCGACAACGACGTGGTGCTTCTGAAGGTCACGCAACTCGGCCACGAGCCGGGCATCGCCTGCCATACCGGACGCCACAGCTGCTTCTTCAGCAAGTTCGAGAACGGCCAGTGGACGGCGGTGGAGCCGGTATTGAAAGACCCGGAGTCGATCTACAAGTGATGAATGACATGAACATTGCCCCCCTGGACCGCCTCGCCGCCGTCATCGAAAGCCGACTGCCCGCGCATGGCGGCGATCCGGACAAGAGTTACGTGGCCCGCCTCCTGCACAGGGGCCCCGATGCCTTCCTGAAGAAGATCGGTGAGGAAGCCACCGAGGTTGTCATGGCCGCAAAAGACGCCGACCATGGCGGCGACCGCGCGAAAATAGTGAACGAAGTAGCCGATTTGTGGTTCCACAGCATGGTGGCGCTGGCGCACTATGGCCTGTCGCCGCGAGATGTGGTTGCCGAACTGATGCGCCGCGAAGGCACCAGCGGCATCGAGGAAAAGGCCCTGCGCAAGGCGCAGGATCGAGATGCGTCGAACGATTGAACAAAGGGCACATCATGGCGAACGACATCGTCCCGGCATCCCCGAGCGACTCGCTCAAGACGATCGGCTGGATCAGCTATTTCATGCATCTGATCGTGGCGGTGGCCGCAGTGCTGCCCAGCGCACAACCGTCCATCGCCCTGCTGCTGATCGCCCTGGTCATCGACCTGGTCAAGCGCGACGAAGCGGTCGGCACCTGGCAGGAATCGCACTTTGCCTGGCGAATTCGCTCGGTGCTGTGGGCCGGCTTGCTCTATGTGGTGACGGCGCCCTTGTGGCTGTTGCTTTTCGTGCCGGGCTGGATCGCCTGGGCACTGATTTCGTTGTGGTTTCTGTACCGAATCATCAAAGGCATGGTGCGCATGAACGCCGGCCAACCTGTGGAGTCAACGCGTGCCATCTGATCCAAACTGCATCTTCTGCAAAATCATCGAAGGCAAGATTCCGTCGAGGAAGATGTACGAGGACGACGAACTGTTCGGCTTCCATGACATCGCGCCGTGGGCGCCGGTCCATTTCATGCTGGTGCCGAAGCGCCACATCCCGTCGATGGCGCAGCTGACACCGGAAGATTCCGCGCTGATGGGCAAGATCATGACGCTCGCGCCCAGGCTCGCGGTCGAGGCGGGGTGCAATCCGTATCCGAAAGGCGGTTTCCGCGTGATGGTGAACACCGGCGCCGAGGGTGGGCAGGAGGTTCACCATCTCCATGTTCACGTCATGGGCGGCCCCCGCCCATGGCTAAGGGGCTAAAGCTGCGCCCCGCTTAAAATTGGCCACAAATTTCAGGAGTCATCCATGGGTTCATTTTCAATCTGGCACTGGCTGATCGTGCTGCTGATCGTGGTGATGGTGTTCGGCACCAAGAAGCTGCGCAACATGGGCAGCGACCTCGGTGGCGCGGTCAAGGGTTTCAAGGACGGCATGAAGGACGGCGCCGCCACTGACGCCACCGCTACGCCCCCCGCGCAAGTGACGGCCGCCACCACGACCGACAAGCCGACGATCGACGTCGAAGCCCGTCAAAAATCCTGATCGCGCGTGCTCGACCTCGGTATCGAAAAGATGGCGCTGATCGGCGTGGTGGCGCTGATCGTCATCGGGCCTGAAAAGCTGCCGCGCGTAGCACGCACCGTCGGCACCTTGCTCGGCAAGGCGCAGCGCTATGTCAATGACGTGAAGGCGGAGGTCAACCGCTCGATGGAGTTGGACGAACTCCGCAAGATGAAAAGCACCGTCGAAGACGCGGCGCGCGATGTTGAGCAAAGCATCCACAGCGAGGCGAATTCGATCGAGAAGAGCTTCAGGGAGATCGACGACAACACGGCTTTGTCCGAAGTCGCGCCGGTGTTCCCCGAATACAAACATCCACGCAAGAACTGGCGCCTGAAGCAGGGCGCTACGCCGCGGTGGTACAAATCGCGCAACGGCGTGCGCACCAAGGCGCTCTCCGGCGCGGCGCGCGTGGCCCGCTTCCGTCCGCACAAGATCAACTGAGTTCTCTCCGCGTCCGCGCGCTCCGGCCTTCGCACCGGTCAATGCACCTTCTCCAATGGCCGAACCCACGAACAACAAAGAAGACGAACTCGCAGGCACAGAACAGCCGTTCGTGCAGCATCTGGTCGAGCTTCGCGACCGCCTGCTCTATTGCTGCTATGGCCTGGCCGTGGCGGCGGCCGTGCTGGCCATCTGGCCCGGCCCGAGCGGGCTGATCGACTTCATCGCCATCCCGATCCGCGCCCACATGCCCGAGGGCGCCAAGCTCATTGCCATCGGGGTGTTCTCGCCGTTCTTCGTGCCGCTCAAGGTGTTGGGCATGACGGCGGTGCTGCTGGCGCTGCCGTGGCTCATGTACCAGATCTGGATGTTCGTGGCGCCCGGCCTCTACAGCCATGAAAAGCGCTTTGCATTGCCGCTGATCTTCTTCGGTAGCCTGCTGGCTTATGGGGGCATCGCGTTCGTGCAGTTCTTCGTGCTGGACAAGATGTTCACCTTCATCCAGCGCTTTGCGCCGCCCTCGGTGCAGGCCACGCCGGACATTGCGTCCTACGTCGAGGCCATCCTGTCGCTCTACATCGCTTTCGGCGTGGCGTTCCAGGTACCGATCGTGGTGATGCTGCTGGTGCGCTTCGAGATGGTCACGGTCGAGAAGCTGCGGTCGTTTCGCGGCTACTTCATCGTCATCGCGTTCGTCGTGGCGGCCGTCCTGACGCCGCCCGACGTGGTGTCGCAACTGGCGCTGGCCGTGCCGATGTGCCTGCTCTATGAAATCGGGATCATCGGGGCCCAGTACTTCGTGCGCCATACCAAGGCCAAGGCGCCCGACGAAAGCGCCGACTCGCCTGCGCCCTGACTTATTCAGGTTCCTGCTGCGGCACGCGGCGCGGCGAGGTCTTGGGTCGCAGGCCCGAGGTTACGTCCAGTTCCAGCTTGTCGCCCCCGCGTTGCAGCGCAAAGCGCGCGGCGCTGCCAGGCTTGAGGCCGGCCACGGCGGTCAGCAGTTCCTGCACGTTGTCGATCTTCTTTTCGCCCACACTGGTGATCACGTCGCCAGGACGAATACCCGCCTTGGCGGCCGGGCCGGCCTGCAGCACGCCCGTGATGATCACGCCCTTGCTGGCCTTGACGCCAAAGGTTTCCGCAAGTTCGGGCGAGAGCTCGTTCGGCTCCACGCCGATCCAGCCGCGCGTGACCTTGCCGTCGCGCACGATGTCTTCCAGCACCAGCTTGGCGGTCGACACCGGAATGGCGAATCCGATGCCCATGCTGCCGCCGGAGCGCGAATAGATCGCCGTATTGATGCCCTCCAGGTTGCCGACGACGTCCACCAGCGCGCCGCCCGAATTTCCGGGATTGATGGCGGCATCGGTCTGGATGAAGTTCTCGAAGGTGTTGATGCCGAGCTGGTTGCGGCCGAGCGCCGACACGATGCCGCTCGTCACGGTCTGGCCGACGCCGAACGGGTTGCCAATCGCCAGCACCTGGTCGCCGACCTGAAGCGTGTCGGAGTTGCCCAGGACGATGACGGGCAGCTTGTCGAGTTCGACTTTCAGCACGGCGAGGTCGGTATCGGGGTCGGTGCCGACCACCTTGGCGGGGACATGGCGGCTGTCGTTGAGGGTGACTTCGATTTCGTCGGCGCCTTCGACGACGTGGTTGTTGGTCAGGATGTAGCCGTCGGTGCTGACGATCACCCCACTGCCGAGGCCCATTTGTGGTTGCTCATCGCCCTGGTCGCCGAAGAAGAAGCGGAACCATGGGTCATTGCTGCGCGGATGGCGCTGGGCCGCCTTGCTGGTGTTGATGCTGACCACGGCCGGAGACGCTTTCTTTGCCGCGGCACTCAGGCTGCCGGGCGCCATTGGCGCTGGTCCCGGGACGGGCGCTTCGATCACGGAGACCAGTCCGCCGAGCGTGCCGCGCCGGTTGAGCCATTCGGGCTTGAGCGTGGCAACGACGAAGTAGGCCGCCAGCAGGACGGTCACGGTTTGGGCAAATAGCAGCCAGGTGCGTTTCATGGAAAAAGGGCACGAAAAGGGGTTGCGCAGCGGTGGCCGGGAGGCCCCCGCACACCAGAGTCGGCATTGTCCCCCAACGGCCTGCGCGGGAAGACAGCCCGCATATGCACTTGGAGGCAAGACGGAGCCACAATCGCGGCATGAGCACCACTCGCCACGAACTGTTGCACGCCTTCGATCTGCTGCTGGCTCCGAGCCGGTTCAAGGACTACGCCCCCAACGGCCTGCAGGTGGAAGGGCGCACCACGGTGCGCAAGATCGTCTCCGGCGTCACCGCGAGCCGGGCGCTGATCGAGGCGGCCATCCATGTCGATGCCGACGCGATCTTCGTGCACCACGGCCTGTTCTGGCGCGGTCAGGACGGCCGTGTGACCGGCTGGATGCGGCAGCGGCTCGGCTTGCTGCTGGGGGACGATGTCAACCTGTTCGCCTATCACCTCCCGCTCGATGCGCACCCGGAACTGGGCAACAACGCGCAATTCGGTCTTCAGCTCGGATTGATCGCGCAGCCCGGGTCGGCCGGGCGCTTCGGCGAGCAGGACCTCGGCTTCTTCGGCGGGCGTACCAACGGCGAAAGCTTCTCGAGTGCAACAGCGCTGGCGCTGCATGTCGAAAAGGTGCTCAAGCGGCCGGTCGCGCTGGTCGACCCGACGCACCGCCCCATCAAGAACATCGCCTGGTGCACCGGTGGCGCGCAGAGCTACTTTGAAGCCGCCATCGCCGCCGGCGCCGACGCCTTCATCACGGGCGAGATTTCCGAGCCGCAGGCGCATTACGCTCGTGAGATGGGCGTCGCGTTCCTGGCCTGCGGCCACCACGCGACCGAGCGCTTCGGCGCGCCCGCGGTCGCCGGACATGTGGCAGCGACGCTCGGCCTTAAACACGAGTTCATCGACATCGACAACCCCGCGTGAAGCCCATCGCCGTCACACAGGGCGACCCGGCCGGTATCGGGCCCGAGATCATTGCCAAGGCATTTCGCGACGAGTTGGAGATCACGCGTGGCTGCTTCGTCGTCGGAGACCTCGCGACCATGCGGCAGGCCAGCCAGTCGTTGGCGGCAACCGGTCGCCCGCCGGTGCCGGTGGCGCTCATCGAATTCGTGGAGCACGCTGGCAATGTGCCGCCGCACTGCGTTCCGGTGTTGCAGGCCATCGCATCGCCGCAGGGCGTTGTGCCGGGCCAGGTCAGCGCTGCCGCGGGCCGTGCAGCCGGCGATGCGGTCGTGTGGGCTGCACGCGCCGCATTGCGCGGCGATGTTGCCGCGATCGTTACGGCGCCACTGCACAAGGAATCGCTGCACGCGGCCGGCTTCGCCTTTCCCGGCCATACGGAATTGCTGCAGGCCGAGGCCGCCGCGCACCTGAATCGACCGTTGGGAGACGTGCCCGTACGCATGATGCTGGCCAACGATGAACTGCGTACCGTGCTGGTCAGCATCCACATGTCGCTGCGCGACGCGATCGAAGCCGTGCACTTCGACGGCGTGCTGCAGACCTTGCGCATCACGCACGCGGCGCTCAAGGCCGCATTGGGAAAAGCGCCCAGGATCGCGGTGGCCGGGCTCAATCCGCATGCGGGCGAGGGCGGCCTGTTCGGGTCCGAAGAGCGCGAGATCATCGCCCCCGCCATCGGGGCCGCATGCGCGGAGGGCATCGATGCCCATGGCCCCTACGCACCCGACACCGTGTTCATGCGTGCGCGTACCGGCGAGTTCGATGCGGTGATCGCGATGTACCACGACCAGGGCTTGATCCCGGTGAAGTACCTCGGTGTGGAGCAGGGCGTGAATGTGACGCTAGGGCTGCCACTGGTGCGCACCAGCCCCGATCACGGCACCGCGTTCGACATCGCCGGCAAAGGCGTTGCCGATCCCGCCAGCCTGCTCGCGGCCATTCGCATGGCGCGAGCGCTGGCCCAACCCTGATCAGCGGCGATTGAGGCTGTCGCGAATCTCGCGCAGCAACACGATGTCTTCGGCTGGCGCGGGCGGCGCGGCCGCCTCGGTGTTGCGCAGCCTGTTGATCTGCTTGACCATGAGGAAGATGACGAAGGCAAGGATGATGAAGTTCACCGCGATGGTGATGAAGTTCCCGTAGGCAAGAACCGGAACACCCGCCTTCTTCAAATCGGCCAGCGTATTGGCCACGCCCGCGGGCGGCGTGCCGAGCACGATATAGAGGTTCGAGAAATCCAGCTTGCCGAACACCATGCCCACGATCGGCATGATGATGTCCGCCACAAGGGAGTCGACGATCTTGCCGAACGCCCCGCCGATGATCACGCCGACGGCAAGATCGATGACATTTCCCTTGACCGCGAACTCGCGGAATTCCTTCATGAAACTCATCTGGACCGTCCTCTCTACGGGTTATTGAAACTGGCCGAATACTAGGCGTTATGCGGCGCGCGCACCACCCGCTCGACGCGTTTGCTTCGTTGAATCGGCCTGCAACGCTCCGCTACAATCCCGGGTTGACCGAAGCATCCCGCGAAGATTTGAGGACCCCCATGAGTGACATCCCCGTCGGCAGCCCCAGGGTCGACACCAGCAAGCGGACATGGTTGATCGCATCCGGCTGCGCAGGCGCCGTGGGCGGCGTGGCCACTGCAATTCCGTTCGTCAGCACCTTTGAACCCTCGGAAAAAGCCAAGGCCGCGGGTGCACCGGTTGAAGTCGACATCGGAGCCCTGAAGGTCGGCGAGAAGATGACGGTCGAATGGCGCGGCAAGCCGGTCTGGATCCTCAAGCGCACGCCTGCTCAAATCGCGGAGCTGCCAAAGCTCGACGGCCAGTTGGCCGACCCCGAGTCGAAGCGCCACCAAGACGAATTAACGCCCAAGTACGCGCTCAACGAGCACCGCTCGATCAAGCCTGACGTGCTTGTCGTCGTTGGCATCTGCACCCACCTCGGGTGCTCCCCGACCGACCGCTTCCAGGCCGGCCCGCAACCGTCCTTGCCCAATGACTGGGAAGGCGGCTTCCTGTGCCCCTGCCATGGCTCGACCTTCGACCTGGCCGGCCGTGTGTTCAAGAACAAGCCTGCGCCCGACAACCTTCCGGTGCCGCCGCACATGTACCTCTCGGACACGCGCCTGCTGATTGGCGAAGACAAGAAAGCCTGAGGCAGAAGAACATGGCCGAATTCAAGGAAATCTCCCCCAACGCACCGGGCGGCGCAAAGCTCCTCAACTGGGTCGACAACCGCTTCCCGCTGACCAAGCTCTGGAACGACCAGTGGGGCCAGTACTACGCGCCGAAGAACTTCAACATCTGGTACATCTTCGGCTCGCTCGCGATGCTGGTCCTCGTGATCCAGATCGTGACCGGCATCTTCCTCGTGATGCACTACAAGCCCGACGCCGCGCAGGCGTTCGCGTCGGTCGAATACATCATGCGCGACGTGCCGTGGGGCTGGCTGATCCGCTATATCCACTCGACGGGCGCGTCGGCGTTCTTCATCGTCGTGTACCTGCACATGTTCCGCGGGCTCATGTACGGCAGCTATCGCAAGCCGCGTGAACTGATCTGGGTGTTCGGTTGTGCCATCTTCCTGTGCCTGATGGCCGAGGCTTTCATGGGCTACCTGCTGCCCTGGGGCCAGATGAGCTACTGGGGTGCGCAGGTGATCGTGAACCTGTTCGCCGCCGTTCCTTTCGTCGGCCCTGACCTCGCGCTGCTGATCCGCGGCGACTACGTGGTGAGCGACGCCACCCTGAACCGGTTCTTCAGCTTCCACGTGATTGCCGTGCCGCTGGTGCTGCTGGGCCTCGTGGTCGCGCACTTGATCGCGCTGCATGAAGTGGGTTCCAACAACCCCGATGGCATCGAGATCAAGGCCAAGCGCGGCCCGGATGGCCATCCGCTCGACGGCATCCCGTCGCACCCGTACTACACGGTGCACGACATCTTTGGCGTGGTGGTGTTCCTGACCGTTTTCTCGGCCGTGATCTTCTTCGCGCCCGAGGCCGGTGGCTACTTCCTCGAGTACAACAACTTCATCCCGGCCGATTCCCTGAAGACGCCGAACCACATTGCCCCGGTCTGGTACTTCACGCCGTTCTATTCGATGCTGCGTGCGACTACCGATGACATGGTCAAGGTGTTCTCGCTGATCGTGGCGCTTTGCGCGGTCTACGCCTTCGTCAAGGGCAAGATGGGCCTGGGCCTCAAGATTGCAGCCGCCGTGCTTGCGGTCGTGGTGATCTATCTCCTGAACACCTTCGACGCCAAATTCTGGGGCGTGGTGGTAATGGGCGGCTCCGTCATCATCCTGTTCTTCCTGCCGTGGCTCGACAAGAGCGCGGTCAAGTCGATCCGCTACCGGCCGAGCTGGCACAAGTACGTCTACGGTGTGTTCGTCTTCTTCTTTTTGATCCTTGGCTACCTGGGCATCCAGCCGCCGGGCGTCTGGGGCACGATGCCGATCGGTTCGGGCACGCTCGACATTGCACAAACGATCTCGCAAATCGGCACGCTCCTGTACTTCAGCTTCTTCCTGCTGATGCCGGTGTGGAGCCGACTGGGCGAATTCAAGCCTGTCCCTGATCGCGTGGTTTTTGCTGCGCACTGAGACAGGAGACAAGAACAATGAAGAAACTGATCCTCACGCTGATGACCACGCTCGCCCTGATGGGCGGCGCACATGCCAACGAAGAAGGGATTGCCTGGGACAAGGCGCCCAACAAGACCAACGACGTTGCCTCGCTGCAAAACGGCGCGAAATTGTTCGTCAACTACTGCCTCAACTGCCACTCCGCGGCGTTCATGCGCTTCAACCGGCTGCAGGACATCGGCATCACCGAGCAGCAGATCAAGGAAAACCTGCTCTTCACGACCGAGAAGGTCGGTGAAACGATGAAGGCCAACATCGATCCGCGTCAGGCCAAGGAGTGGTTTGGCGCGGTGCCGCCGGACCTCACGCTGGTGGCACGTTCGCGCGCCGGCCATGGCGGCACTGGTGCCGACTATCTCTACACCTACCTGCGCACGTTCTATCGCGACGAGACCAAGGCCACGGGCTGGAACAACCTCGTATTCCCGAGCGTTGCGATGCCGCACGTGATGTGGGAGTTGCAGGGCGATCGCCGGCCGGTGTACGACAAGATCGAGGCACACGGCCACGAGATCGAAGTATTCAAGGGCTGGGAGCAACTCACGCCCGGCACGATGACGCCGCTGCAGTACGACCAGGCCGTTGGCGACCTGGTCAACTACCTCCAGTGGATGGCTGAACCTGCCCAGAACACGCGCGTGCGCGTCGGCGTCTGGGTGCTTCTGTTCCTGGTGATGGCCGTGGTCTTTACCTGGCGCCTCAACGCGTCGTACTGGAAAGACGTCAAGTAGTCCAACGCCGATCGGATGCACCGCGTCCGGTCCCGCAGAGTGGGTTGCCAACGCGACCCACTCTTTTTGATTTTTAGGAGGCCTTTCGCCATGATGGTTTTGTATTCAGGAACAACCTGCCCTTTCTCCCATCGTTGCCGCTTTGTGTTGTTCGAGAAAGGCATGGACTTTGAAATCCGTGACGTCGATCTCTACAACAAGCCAGAAGACATCAACGTGATGAACCCCTACGGCCAGGTGCCGATCCTGGTCGAGCGCGACTTGATCCTGTACGAGTCGAACATCATCAACGAGTACATCGACGAACGCTTCCCGCACCCGCAACTGATGCCCGGTGACCCGGTCGACCGTGCCCGCGTGCGCCTGTTCCTGCTCAACTTCGAGAAGGAACTCTTCGTGCACGTCTCGACGCTCGAGAACCGCACCGCCAAGGGCAATGAGAAGGCGCTCGAAAAGGCCCGTTCGCACATCCGCGACCGCTTGACGCAACTGGCGCCGGTGTTCTTGAAGAACAAGTACATGCTGGGCGACAATTTCTCGATGCTCGACGTCGCGATCGCACCCCTGCTCTGGCGCCTCGACTACTACGGCATCGACCTCAGCAAGAATGCTGCGCCGCTGCTCAAGTACGCCGAGCGCATCTTCTCGCGCCCGGCCTACATTGAAGCGCTGACGCCGTCCGAAAAGGTGATGCGCAAGTAGGTTTGCAAAATTAGGCAAACTACGCTGTAAATGATCAACGCCCTCGAATCGTCTTCCACCCGTCCCTACCTGATCCGGGCCCTGTATGAGTGGTGCACCGACAACGGCTTCACGCCGTATGTGGCGGTGCAGGTCGACGACTCGGTGCAGGTACCGCGCGAGTACGTGAAGAATGGCGAGATCGTCCTGAACATCAGTTTCGATGCCACCAGTTCGCTCAAGCTCGGGAACGATTTCATCGAGTTCAAGGCGCGATTTGCCGGCACGGCGCGTGAAATCAGCGTGCCAGTGGGCCGGGTGATCGCGATCTACGCGAGAGAGAACGGGCAGGGTATGGCTTTTCCGGCGCCTGCGCCGGCAGAACCGCCGGTGCCAGCGCCCGCAATGCCGGCGTTGCCCGTTCCGAATCCCGCCGCGCGCACGCCG
Organism: Variovorax humicola; assembly: GCF_037889915.1. Taxonomy (NCBI): domain Bacteria; kingdom Pseudomonadati; phylum Pseudomonadota; class Betaproteobacteria; order Burkholderiales; family Comamonadaceae; genus Variovorax; species Variovorax humicola. The sequence continues at coordinate 342,529 of NZ_JBBKZV010000001.1, forward strand.
CTGCGCGAATCCGGGCGCGGCGCCGCCGATGGCGATGCGGGCAAGGTGGTGCACCTGGTGCCTGACGATGGTGCCGGCACGGTCGGCAGTCACGCAGACCTTGACGAGCCTCCGCGTCCGCCTGCGGGCGGCGGTGCACGGCCCTCCCTCAAGCGCATCAAGTAGTGAAACGCAGCCAAGCGCGGGGGCGCTGCCCGCTAAAATCCGCAATTACGCCGCTTTAGCTCAGTTGGTAGAGCACCCGCCTTGTAAGCGGAAGGTCGTCAGTTCGATTCCGACAAGCGGCACCATTCGGCCGGCAGCAACCAGAGCCGCCTCGGCCATTGGCGCCCGGCAGCCATTGCGGATTTGCCGGTTCTTCATTCAGCGCTTCGACCGCACCTTGATGCGGATCGTGGCGTTGTCCCATCCCTTGTTCTGGAGCCTGGACTGCAGCAACGGCACCAGTTGGCGCAGTTTGGCGGCCGCGGCGCTGCCTTGGACCAACATGCACCACACGCCATCCTCTACCGGTCCGGCCTGGATGGCCGAGCGCATCTCGAGCGGGATCAGATCGAGCACCACGCGCAACCTCTCGTTGGTGTCGCGCACACGGGCCGCCAGGCTCGCGAGCGTCGGTGAAGCTTCGGTCGCTTGCTGAAGGGTGATGGCGTTGAATCGGCTGCTCATGGGGTGTGAAAGGGTTCCGGCAAGCGGGCTAAAATCTGCGGTTGGCCGGCGTTCGCGCTGGCCGGGCGAGCCTGCATTCTTGAAGAACTTGCAATTGCGCAAAGCGCGCCCACTTGCATCCACCATATCTTAGGGATTTCGGCCGCAGTGCCTGACGCTGTCGGGCGCCCGTCCATCCTCCACTCATGGCCACCAACTTCCTGACCCAACTTTTCGGCAGTCGCAACGACCGTCTCCTCAAGCAGTATCGCAAGACGGTCGACCGCATCAATGCGCTGGAGCCTGCTTTTGAAAAACTCGGTGAAGAAGCACTGAAGGCCAAGACCCAGGAGTTCAAGGATCGCCTCGCCAAGGGCGAAACGCTCGACGACCTGTTGCCCGAGGCCTTTGCCACGGTGCGCGAGGCATCCAAGCGCATCATGAAGATGCGCCATTTCGACGTGCAGTTGCTCGGCGGCATGGCATTGCACAACGGCAAGATTTCGGAGATGCGCACGGGCGAAGGCAAGACGCTGACGGCGACGTTGCCGGTGTACCTGAACGCGCTGTCGGGCAAGGGCGTGCACGTGGTGACGGTGAACGACTACCTCGCGAATCGCGACGCACAGTGGATGGGCCGGCTCTATGGCTACCTGGGCCTTAGCACCGGTATCAACCTGCCGAACATGCCGCGCGAGGAAAAGCAGGCCGCCTACCGCTGCGACATCACCTACGGCACCAACAACGAATTCGGCTTCGACTACCTGCGCGACAACATGGTGTACGAAGTGGGGGATCGCGTCGCGCGCGGCCTGAACTACGCCATCGTGGACGAGGTTGATTCGATCCTGATCGACGAGGCACGCACGCCGCTGATCATCAGCGGCCAGGCCGAAGACCATACCGACCTGTACCTCGCCATCAACAAGGTCGTGCCGCTACTGAAGAAGCAGGAGGGCGAGGCCGATCCGCGTACGGGAGAGGGCGTCATCACGCCGGGCGACTTCACCGTCGACGAGAAGACGCACCAGGTGTTCCTGACCGAGGACGGCCATGAGAAGGCCGAGCAGGTCCTGTCGGAATTCAAGCTGCTGCCCGAAGGCGCGTCGCTGTACGACCCGGCCAACATCACGTTGATGCACCACCTGAACGCAGCCTTGCGCGCGCGGCATCTCTACCACCGCGACCAGCACTATGTGGTGCAGCAGGGCGAAGTGATCATCGTCGACGAGTTCACCGGCCGCCTGATGACGGGGCGCCGCTGGAGCGACGGGCTGCATCAGGCCGTCGAAGCCAAGGAAGGCGTCGAGATCCAGGCCGAGAACCAGACGCTGGCTTCGATCACGTTCCAGAACTACTTCCGCCTCTACACCAAGCTGGCTGGCATGACCGGCACGGCCGATACCGAGGCCTATGAGTTCCAGGAGATCTACGGTCTCGAGACCGTCCTGATTCCGCCGAACCGCGCCAGCAAGCGCGACGACCAGCTCGATCGCGTCTACAAGACCACGCGCGAGAAGTACCAGGCCGCCATTGAAGACATCCGCGAGTGCTACGAACGCGGCCAGCCGGTGCTGGTCGGCACCTCGTCGATCGAGAACTCGGAAATCATCGATGGACTGCTGAACGAAGTGGGCCTGCCGCACCAGGTTCTCAACGCCAAGCAGCACGCACGCGAAGCGGAAATCATTGCGCAGGCGGGTCGCCCCAAGATGATCACGATCGCGACCAACATGGCGGGTCGGGGTACCGACATCGTGCTCGGCGGCAATGTCGAGAAGATGATCGAGACGCTCGAGGCCAACCCCGAGCTCGAAGAGGCCACGCGCCAGGCCGAGGCCGAAAAGCTGCGTAACGACTGGGCCAAGGAGCACGAGTTCGTGACGTCTCAGGGCGGCCTGCGCATCATTGCGACCGAGCGCCATGAATCGCGCCGCATCGACAACCAGTTGCGCGGCCGTTCGGGCCGGCAGGGCGACAACGGCTCCTCGCGTTTCTACCTGAGCCTGGACGATCCGCTGATGCGCATCTTCGCGGGCGACCGCGTCAAGGCGATCATGGACCGGCTCAAGATGCCGGACGGCGAGGCCATCGAAGCCGGCATCGTCACGCGCAGCATCGAGAGTGCGCAGCGCAAGGTCGAGGCGCGCAACTTCGATATTCGCAAGCAATTGCTCGAATACGACGACGTGAGCAATGACCAGCGCAAGGTGATCTACCAGCAGCGCAACGACATCCTCGATGCGAGCGACCTCACGGCGCAGATCGCGGCGCTGCGCGAAGGTTGCTTCACCGACCTGGCGCGCCAGTACGTGCCGGCCGAATCCGTCGAAGAGCAATGGGACCTGCCCGGCCTCGAAAAGGCGCTGTCCACCGAATGGGGCCTGGACCTGCCGCTGGTGAAGGAAGTCGAGGCCGCAACGGCGATCTCCGACGAGGACGTGGTCGAAAAGGTGGTTGCAGCCGCCAACGCTGCGTTCGCCGCCAAGGTCGAACTGATCGGCCAGCATAATTTCACCCAGTTCGAACGCATGGTGCTGCTGCAGAGTATCGACACGCACTGGCGCGAGCATCTGGCGTCGCTCGACTACCTGCGACAGGGCATTCACCTGCGCGGCTATGCGCAGAAGCAGCCGAAGCAGGAATACAAGCGCGAGGCCTTCGAGCTGTTTGGCCAACTGCTCGACTCGGTCAAGAACGAAGTCACGCGCCAGCTGATGACCGTGCGCGTGCAGTCGAGTGAGCAACTCGACGAAGCAGCCGACGCCATGGAAAGCCGCGCCGAGGCCATCTCGAACATCACCTACACCGCGCCCACCGAAACGGGCGAGGCCGAGACGCGTGTCGACGAGGAAAGCATTCGCCGTGCGGCAGTTGGCGGTGGCCTCAGCGTCGGCGCGGCCGCGTTCGCGCGCGTCGGGCGCAACGACCCATGCCCGTGCGGCAGCGGCAAGAAGTACAAGCAGTGCCACGGCAAGCTGACCTGAGAACCTGAGTTCACCTCGGCGTTGTGTTGATTGTGTCGCAGCGCCAACCCCCGTCCAGGGGCAGCACCAGCGGTTCGACAAAACCGGTTCCGCGGTGCTTCTGGAATCGAACGTGCCCGTCTGGAGAATCTTTTCATGCCCGTGAACCTGACCGCCCCTGATCCTGCCGCCCTGTTCGCGGTGCCTGGCGTACGCATCGGTGTCGCCGAAGCCGGCGTGCGCAAGGCCAATCGCAAGGACCTGACGGTCGTGCTGATCGACGAAGGTGCCGCGGTCGGTGGCGTCTTCACGCAGAACCGCTTTTGCGCGGCGCCGGTGCAGGTTTGCCGCGAGCATCTTGCGCAGAACTTCGGCATTCGTGCGATGTTGATCAATACCGGGAATGCCAATGCCGGAACCGGCGAAGACGGCTTGGCGCGCACCCGCGCCACCTGCATCGCGCTGGCACGCCACCTGGACATCGCCCCCGAGGAAATCCTGCCGTTCTCGACCGGCGTGATCATGGAGCCGCTTCCCATCGACCGTATCGAGGCGGGCTTGCCTGCCGCGCTGGCGGACGCATCGGCCGACCATTGGGCGCGCGCTGCGGAAGGCATCATGACCACCGACACGTTGCCGAAGGCGTTCAGCCAGCGCGTGCAGATCGGCGGGGCGACCGTCACGATCACCGGCATCAGCAAGGGTGCGGGCATGATCCGCCCGAACATGGCGACCATGCTGGGTTTCATGGCAACGGACGCGAAAATCGACCCGGCATTGATCCAGCCCTTGGCCAGGACGCTTGCCGATTCGTCGTTCAACCGCGTGACGATCGACGGCGACACGTCCACCAACGATTCGTTCGTTGTCATTGCCACGCAGAAGGCCGGGCACGCCACCATCACCTCGCTCGATTCGGCGGACGGCCGCGCGTTGGTCGAGGCGATGCGCAACGTCGCGCGCCTGCTCGCGCAGGCCATCGTGCGCGACGGCGAAGGCGCGACCAAGTTCATCACGATTCGCGTAGAAGGCGGCCGCGATGCGGCAGAGTGCCGGCAGGCGGCCTATGCGGTCGCGCATTCGCCACTGGTCAAGACGGCGTTCTTTGCCAGCGATCCCAACCTCGGCCGCATCCTGGCCGCGGTCGGCTATGCGGGCATCGACGACCTGGACCAGACCGGCATCGACCTGTATCTCGACGATGTGCACGTGGCCATCAAGGGCGGCCGCAACCCTTCGTATCGCGAGGAAGACGGCCAGCGCGTGATGAAGCAGAGCGAGATTACCGTGCGCATCGGCCTCGGCCGTGGCGACGCGAGCGACACGGTCTGGACTTGCGACCTGAGCCACGACTACGTTTCCATCAACGCCGACTACAGATCCTGATGACCCCCACGTTCGTCACATCGCGTACTTCGCTGCCGCCCTTCGAGGGGGCGACCGAGACCCATCGGCCGGCCAGGCCCGCGTCGATATGAACGAGGCATTCCAGCGCCTGATCGAGCGCGCCGAGCAGCTCATCACCCGTATCGAGTCGGTGTTGCCGCAGCCCCTGTCCGCGCCCGCGGACTGGAATGCGTCGATCGCCTGGCGCTACCGCCGCCGCAGCACCGGGCATGGCGTGCTGGAGCCTGTCCACCACGTGGCCGCGATGGCGCTCGACAACCTGAAGGAAATCGACGTCCAGAAGGAGAAGATCGATCGCAACACGCGCCAGTTCGTCGAAGGCAAGCCGGCCAACAATGTGTTGCTCACGGGCGCGCGCGGCACCGGCAAGTCGTCGCTCATACGCGCCTGCCTGCACGCCTATGCGCCGCAGGGCTTGCGCCTGATCGAAGTCGACAAGGCCGAACTCACCGACTTGCCCGACATCGTCGAGGTGGTCGCGAACCGGCCCGAGAAGTTCATAGTGTTCAGCGACGACCTGAGCTTCGACGAGGGCGAGCCGGGCTACAAGGCGCTCAAGTCGATCCTCGACGGCTCGATCTCCGCGTCGACCGCCAACGTGCTGATCTACGCAACGAGCAACCGGCGCCACCTGTTGCCGGAGTACATGAAGGACAACCTCAGCTACACCCACACCGAGGACGGCGAGGTGCATCCGGGCGAGGTCATCGAGGAAAAGATTTCGCTGTCGGAGCGCTTCGGCCTTTGGGTCAGCTTTTATCCATTCAACCAGAACGAATACCTCGCCATCGTCGCGCAGTGGCTTTCGTCGTTCGGCGTGGCGCCAGCTGCCATCGACGCGGCGCGCGCGGATGCGCTGGTCTGGGCGCTGGAGCGGGGTTCGCGCAGTGGGCGCGTGGCCTATCAGTTCGCGCGCGACTACGCCGGAAGGGCGGTGGCATGACCGAGGCGCGCAAGCACACTGAAGTAGCTGTCGGCATCCTGGTGCGCGGCGACGGTGCGATGCTCCTGTCGACACGGCCGGAAGGCAAGGCCTACGCCGGCTACTGGGAGTTCCCGGGCGGGAAGATCGAGGCTGGCGAAACTGTCGAGCAGGCGCTGCGACGCGAGTTGCACGAGGAACTCGGCGTCACGATTGCCGGCGCCTCGACCTGGAAGGTCACTGAACACGACTATCCACATGCGCTGGTGCGCCTGCACTGGTGCAAGGTGCATGCCTGGAGCGGCGAGTTCGAAATGCGCGAAGGCCAGAAGATGTGCTGGCAACAGTTGCCGCTCGAGGTGACGCCGGTATTGCCTGGGGCGATGCCGGTGTTGGCATGGCTTGCGGAAGAACGCGGTCTCCCGACGCTTTCAGCTTGACGCCGGATTGCCCGCCCGGCATGGGCGCCGCGGCCTATTGAAGCTTGGGATCGCCAAAGGGTTCGTCATCGGGCGGCGCGTCGGCCGCCACACGGAACGATTCGCTGGCCCACGCGCCCAGGTCAAGGCCCTTGCAGCGTGCGCTGCAGAACGGGCGATAAGGGTTGCGTGGCGAGTAGTAGGTGTCCTCGCCACAGCCGGGGCAGCGAACGATGCGTTCGCCAAAATTCACCGGATCCGTCATGCGCAGAGCGTGAGTTCGAATGGTGCATTTTCGCTGCTCTGATGCAGCCGATCGTCGTCGCCGAGCTTCATGAGGCGCACCGACACCATCAGGCGATTGCCGCTGATTTCAGGTACGAGGCCCATCGCCGGGTCGATGCGCATGCGCAGCAACTGGAAGGTCCGTCCCTGCGGCAGCGTCTGCTGGAACTGTCCATTGGCTGCGATCACCTTGTAGGGCACGTCGGCATCGCGGAGGAGCTTGAGCAGCAGGTAGATTGATTCGGCCAGCGGCGAGAGCGTGGCGGACCAGCGCTCCAGGTCCACGCGCCGCGCCGATGCCTTGTGATGCTGCCACGCATGGTAGGCAGGAAGATCGAACTCGCATGTGCCGCCCGGGATGCCCGCGCGGCTTCGGATGCTCATGAGCCATTCATTCTCGGTCAGCGACTGACCGGCCTTGCCGGGCACCGTGTTGAGCGTGTTGAAGTTGCGCTCGAGCTGGGCCACCACCTGGTCGAGCACCGCCTCGGAAATCGCCGGGTTGCCGCGATAGCTGTTGAAGACGTGCTTGTGCTTCTCGAGGTCGCGCATCACGTCGGCCTTGAGGTCGGCGCGAGCCGCGACGTCCATGATCTCGAAGATCGTGACGAGCGCGTAGTGGTGCAACAGCGCCGAATCGGCCGGCACCAGTTCGCCGAGTCGGCGAAAAAGGTGCTCGAGGCGCAGGTAGGTCCGGATGCGCTCGTTGAAGGGGTACTCGTAGAGGATCACGCGTATGGGAGGGCTATTGCGGGGATCATAGCTTCAAGGCGGCGTGCCCGGTGCAGGAGGAAGTATCTTGCGTACCTCCTGCAGCATCAGTTGACCTAGCAAGACCTGGCCGTGCATGGAAAGGTGCGTGTCGTTCGGAAAATAAAGGTCGCGGGTCTTGGTGCGCTGCTCGCGCATGAGGGCGAACAGGTCCGGTCCCACGCCGAGTTTGTTGAAGCCCTCGACGAATTCCCTGGAATTGTCCGGCCTCAGGTAGGTTGTGGTCTTGTTGGGAATCACCATCCACAACAGGGGCGTCGTCTTGCGTGCGGCAGTGAAGGCCTTGAAGCGCTCCAGCGTCTTGAGCGTCAGCGGACCGTTGTCGACATCGTCGGAGTAGAAGAGGGCGCGGTCGCACAGGCGGTGGCTGAAGAGTTCGCAGCCCTTGGGCACCAGGCGCACGACGGTGGCTCTGGAAATAAGCTCGTCCGACGTGGCCTCCTTGGCGCGCCGGGTGTTCCGGTAGGTGATGACGCCGGTGGTCAGCCTGGCCGTCCAGTTGAGTCCAAAGGCTGGCACTTCCCTGAAGGGTGGGACGAACGGTTCGGGCTTGGCCGTGAATTTCCTGCTCATCCGGCCATTCGCGCAAGCCTCCGACTTTTGCATGCGGTCGTCCAGCAGGCGCTCGACACTTTGAAAGATGATGAGCTTTCCGTGGAAGCCGGCGTCGGCGAGCCACTGCTCGAAGTCGCCGCACAGCGCCTCGCTGTAGGTGGCCCAATAGGTGGTGGTCACGTGGTAGCCGGCATGCACGAGCACGGACTGCCATTGCTGTGTCATCGAGAAGCTGTCGCCCACGACCAGGATGTCGGCCTCTGTCACAGGCGACTCGTACAGGTCTTTCTCGACGATCGCCGGCGGCTTGAGTTTCCAGCCGAACTCGTGCTCGGACACTCGCCCTATGCGCGACAGGTCGCCATAAGGTACGGGCGTGAACAGCGTGACGACCAGCAGCGCCGCAATGACGACGAAGCCTGCAAGGAAGACGCGCAGCCAAAGTTTGGCGGGATTCATGTCACCACGTTGCGTTCACCACGCTATTGCGGCGCGGCAGCGGGCTTGGCCAGTGCCTCGCGCACCGTTTGCAGCATCATCTTTCCCATGATTTCCTGCCCGTACGTCGATATGTGCGTGTCGTTCGGAAAATAGAAATCCTTGACCTTGTCGTGATTCTCGGCAGCCATCGTGAAAAAGTCGGGCCCGAGTTTCGCGGGCATGTAGACGTCGCGGAACGCCTTCGAATGGCCTGGGTCCAGGTAGGTGGTGGTCTTGTCGGGGAGAACCATCCACACATAGGGGATCAGGGTGTGCTTCGCGTTGAATTCCTTCATGCGCTCGAAGTCGCTGGCATCGAGTTCGCCGGCCTTGAGGTCCTGCTTGAAGAAGAGAGCCTTGGGGCACAGGGCGTTGCTGAACAGGGCGCACCCGTCCGGCACGACGCGGACCTGCGTTTCGTCGAAACTGATGTCGCCCGGGGATTCCCGCGCGCGCCGCGTACGGTCCCAGGTAATGATGCCCGTCGGCAGCGTCGCGGTGGAATTGAGGGCGAAGTCCGGCTTTTCGGCCAGTGCCACGACGGGGGGATTGAGCCGCGGCACGAACGGCGCGGTCATGTGCGCACATTGGTTGCTGAGCTTGAGTCGCTCCTTCAGCAGGCGCTCCACGGACTCGAAGATCACCAGCTTGCCGCGGAAGCCTGCGTCGATCAGCCATTGCTGCACATCGCCGCACATCGTTTCGCGGTAGGAACCCCAATAGATCGTCGTGACCTTGTAGCCGGCGCGCACCAGTTCGGCTTGCCAGACGTGCGTCATCGAAAAGCTGTCTCCGATGACGATGATGTCGGCCTCGGCCAGTGGTACCGCGCGCATGTATGCCTTCTCCGGCAGCTTGGGCGGGGGTTGTTGCCAGCCGAATTCGGCATCGGACAGGCGGCTCAGGCGCGAAAGGTCGCCATAGGGCACGGTGGTGAAAAGCGTCAGTATCAGCATCGCCACGATAACGACGAAACCGGCAAAGTACACCCGCAGCCAAAGCTTTGCCGGACTCATTGCCACGACTCGGTCGCAATGCGCGGGACGTTCGCAAACCGGAAGACGGTCTTCATTCCGGTTGCTGCACCGCGCAGCTGGTATCGCCCTCTCGAGCGGGAGGCGCCGAAAGCGCGTCGGGCGTGTTTCATCCTAAAACTGAAAATAGAGGAAGGGGCTGTACGAGCCGAGTTGCGACACGCAGAAGCCCAGCATCGTCACGGTCACCAGCGCCATCACGACGGTTGCGACCGAGCCCGCCCGTGGGCGCGTCGCGAGGAAGATCGGCTGCGGCACCCAACGCTCCAGCGTGATGGTCGGCGGCAGCGCCAGGCAGACCACCAGCGCCACCAGCAGCGTCTGGAAGAACTCCGGCTTGCGGTAGGGCACGAGGAATTCGCCGAAGGCACCGTCCGGCGTGCCATGCATGCCGAGCAAGCCCTTGTAGATCTCGATGGCCGCGGTCATGCTTTCCGCGCGGAAGACCACCCAAGCCATCATCACGCAGATGAACGTGAGCAGCCAGCCAAGCACCTTCGCGATGGGACCCGGCGGAATGTTGCGGCGGACCTTGGCGTTCCACAGGTGGTTGATCATGAGGAAGGTGCCGTGCAGCGCGCCCCAGATCACGAAGGTCCATGCGGCGCCGTGCCACAGGCCGCCCAGCAGCATCGTCAGGAACAGATTGAGATAGCGTCGCGCCGGCCCCTTGCGGTTGCCGCCCAGCGGCACGTAGAGATAGTCGCGCAGGAAGGTCGACAGGGAGATGTGCCAGCGGCGCCAGAACTCGATGATGTTGGTCGACTTGTAGGGCGAGTTGAAGTTGAGCGGCAGCCGCACGCCGAGGCAAAGCGACAGGCCCACCGCCATGTCGGAGTACCCGGAGAAATCGAAGTAGATCTGCATCGTGTAGGCGAGCACGCCAAACCAGGCCGTGTAGAGCGAAGGCAGGATGCCGCCATGCACGCCGTTGAACACCATGTCGGCGTACTGGCCCATCTTGTCGCCGATGAGCAGTTTCTTGGCCAGGCCGAAGGTGAAGATTGCCAGGCCGAGCGCGACCTTGTTCAGGTCGATGCGATAGGTCGACGGGTTCGCGAACTGGGGCATCATCTGCGCGTGATGCAGCACCGGCCCGGCGATCAGGTGCGGAAAGTAGGTCACGAAGAGCGCGTAGTGCACGAAGCTTCGCTCATGCACCTTGCCCTGCCAGCAGTCGACCAGGAAGGCGATCTGCGTGAAGGTGTAGAAAGAAATACCGATCGGCAATGCGATGTGCAGCATCGAGATCGGCGTGCCACCGGCTGCGGTCAACGCGTCGTTCACGTTCGCGATGAAGAAGTTCGCATACTTGAAGATGCCCAGGACGACCAGGTTGATCGTCAGCGCCACCACCAGCATGCGCTTGCGCTGCTTGTCGGATCGTCCCGGACCTGGTGTCAGGCGCAGGCCCGACCAGTAGTTGAAGCAGATCGACAGCACCAGCAGCGGCATCGCCTTCACGCTCCACCAACCGTAGAAGAACAACGAGGCCAGCGCGAGAAAACCTGCGGCCGCCCGGATGTTGTGCTTGCCGATGAGGAAGAACCCGATCAGCACGATCGGGAAGAAGGCGAAGATGAACGCGTAGGAGTTGAAAAGCATCGAATCGTGTGGCGTTGCCCGGTGAGCCCGGAAGCGCGTCGCATTGTTGTTGGCATCGTTTGCCGGAGCGACACCGGCGGGAGTGCAATTATCGCGCGTCGGCGCCCCACCACTCCAGCCACAGCGCGGCAACTTCGGCTTCGAGTTCCGCGAGGCTCAGGCCCTCGTTGAAGATCACGGCATCCGCTGCGGCGCGCCTTGCCTCACGGTTGGCCTGCTGCGCAATCACTGCCTGCACCGCTTCGCTCGACCACCCGGAACGCGCCATCACCCGGCTCAGTTGGGTGGCCTCGGTGGCATCGACCACCAGCACACGGTCGACGCGCGCGCGCCAACGGCCCGACTCGACCAGCAGCGGCACATCGAACACGACGATGCGGCCTTCCGCCTGCGCCGCCTGGCGATCGCAGGCCGTGCCGATCAGCGGGTGCAGGATGGCCTCCAACCGCCGCTTGGCGGACGCATCCTGGAACACGATTTCGCGCATGCGGTCCCGGTTCAGGCTGCCGTCCGCCTGCACGACGTCCTGACCGAATTGCGTGGCGATCGGCGCCATCGCTTCGCCGCCCGGCAATGTGAGCGAGCGTGCAATGGCGTCCGTGTCGATCAGCGCGGCGCCGCGCTCCACCAGCATGGTGGCGACTGTGCTCTTGCCGCTGCCGATGCCGCCCGTCAGGCCGATGCGACGCATGCCGCCGGCCCTCAAGCCAGCGAAAGGGGAAATGCGAACGGAGCAAGCAGGCGCACCGCATCCGGCCCGATCACGAAGCACACGATCCCCGTGCCGGCCAGGCACGGACCGAAGGAAATGGGAATGTCCTTGTGCGCCACCTTGCCGATGATGCGCAGCACGACCCAGAGGATGACGCCCACGATCGAGGACACGAGCACGATCGCCAGCAGGTAGTCGGCGCCGAGCCATGCGCCGATCGCTGCCAGCAACTTGAAGTCGCCATGCCCCATGCCCTCCTTGCCGCGGATCCTCTGGAACAACCAGGCGATCGTCCAGAAGAACAGGTAGCCGGAGAAGGCGGCCCAGACGGCCGAATTCAGCGTCACCCCGGTCCAGCCCAGTGCCGCACCGATCAGGCCCAGCCACAGCAAGGCGTAGGTGTATTCGTCCGGCAGCAACTGCGTGTCCAGGTCGATCAGGAACTGGCACACCAGCAACGCGATGAAAGCGGCCCACAGCCCCCCCACCGGGCTGATGCCGTAGCGCCACCCCACCAGCGCGAACAGGGCCGCGACGGACAGTTCGACCAGCGGATAGCGAATGCTGATGGATGACTTGCAGGCCGAGCATTTGCCGCGCAGCGCGAGATAGCTGAGCACCGGAATGTTCTCGTACCAGCGGATAGCGTGTCCGCAGGTGCCGCAGCGCGAGCGCGGCGTCGACAGGCTCAGCGGCTTCAAGGCTTCGATCTGCGCCAGGGCAGGGGTGGCGGCGGCTTCCAGCGCGGGGGGCGTGGTCGACTTGCCTCCGAAAACCAGCGCCCACAGGCTCGGCACGTCAGGCGATGGCGTCAGACCCGCCACCGAATCCGTCAGCCATTCCCGGTACATCATGGCCGGCTTGCGGTAGATCACGACATTGAGAAAGCTGCCGATCAGCAGCCCGAGCAGGCCGGCCGCCACAGCGGCCTCAGCCCCCGCCGACATCCACATCAGACGACCTGGCCGAGCTTGAAGATGGGCAGGTACATCGACACCACGATGCCGCCGATGATGACGCCGAGGATCACGATGATGATGGGCTCCATCAGGCTCGAAAGTCCGGCAACCATGTCGTCCACTTCCGACTCGTAGAAGTCGGCGGCCTTGCCGAGCATGTGGTCGATCGAGCCTGACTCCTCGCCGATGGCCGTCATCTGCAGCACCATCGAGGGGAAGATGTTGGCATTGGTCATCGCCGCGGTCAGGCTGGTACCGGTCGACACCTCCTGCTGGATCTTGACCGTTGCATCGGCATACACCGAGTTGCCCGAGGCGCCACCCACCGAGTCGAGCGCCTCGACCAGCGGCACGCCGGCGGCGAACATGGTGGCGAGCGTGCGAGTCCAGCGCGCGATGCACGACTTCTCGATCAGCGTGCCGAAGATCGGCATCTTCAGCAAAAGGCGGTCCATGAACTTCTGCACGCGCTCGTTGCGCTTCCAGGCTTGCATGAAGAAGTAGACGCCGCCGCCGACCACGCCGAAGATCAGCCACCAGTAGGCCACGAAGAATTCGCTGATCGCCATCACGATCAAGGTGGGTGCGGGCAGGTCGGCGCCGAAGGAACTGAACACCTGCTTGAATGCCGGGATCACGAAGATCATGATGACCGCGACCACCACGAAGGCCACCACGATCACCGATGTCGGATACATGAGCGCCGACTTGATCTTGGACTTGATCGCCTCGGTCTTTTCCATGTAGGTGGCCAAGCGGTCCAGCAGATCTTCCAGGATACCGGCCGCCTCACCCGCTTCGACAAGGTTGCAGTACAGGTTGTCGAAGTACTTGGGAAATTTGCGAAACGAGGCGGATAGCGATGTACCCGTTTCGACGTCGCCCCGGATGTCGTTCAGCAGTTTGGCAACGCTCGGATTCGCATTGCCCCGCCCGACGATGTCGAAAGCCTGCAGCAACGGCACGCCGGCTTTCATCATGGTTGCAAGCTGGCGCGTGAAGATCGCGATGTCCTTCGGCTTGATCGTCTTGCCGGAGCGCATCTTGCGCTTCTTGATCTTGGTCGCCAGCACACCCTGGCGCCGCAGCGAGGCCTGCACCTGGTTCTCGCCGGATGCGCGCATCTCGCCGCGTACCTGCTTGCCATTGCGGTCTCGGCCTTCCCATTCGAAGACCGTTTCCTTGATGTTCCGTGCGGATGTTGCGGTTGCCATTCAATCCTCGTGCGCCGTGTTACTCGTTGGTGACCGCCACCACTTCTTCAAGCGATGTCAGCCCCTGAATGACCTTCTTGAGCCCAGACTGGCGCAATGAGCGCACGCCTTCGGCTTCGGCCTGCCTGGCAATGTCCAACGCACTGCCGTCGCGCAGGATGATCTCCTGGATCTTTTCGCTGACCGGCATCACCTGGTAGATGCCGACGCGGCCCTTGTAGCCCCCGTTGCAGGCGGAGCAGCCGACCGGGCGGTACGGCTTCCAGGTGCCGTCGATTTCGCGATCCCTGAAGCCGGCATCGATCAACGCCTTGCGCGGTACTTCGTGCGGCTCCCGGCACACGGTGCACAGTCGCCGTGCCAGGCGCTGCGCGGTGATCAGGATCACGCTCGACGCGATATTGAACGGCGCGATGCCCATGTTGCGCATCCGCGTCAACGTGGTCGGCGCGTCGTTGGTGTGCAGCGTGGACAGCACCAGGTGGCCGGTCTGCGCGGCCTTGATCGAAATGTCGGCCGTTTCCAGGTCGCGGATTTCGCCGACCATGATGATGTCCGGATCCTGTCGCAGGAAAGCGCGCAAAGCCGTGGCAAAGGTCAGCCCGGCCTTTTCGTTCACATTGACCTGGTTGACGCCCGGCAGGTTGATTTCAGAAGGGTCTTCGGCGGTCGCGATGTTCACGCCTGGCTTGTTCAGCAAGTTAAGGCAGGTGTAGAGCGAAACCGTCTTGCCGGAGCCCGTCGGGCCAGTCACCAGCACCATGCCGTAGGGCCGGGCGATGGCTGCCAGCAGGCGCTCTTTTTCGTCGGGGTCGTAACCCAGTGCATCGATGCCGAGACGGGCGCTGCTCGGATCCAGGATACGGATCACGATCTTCTCGCCGAAGAGCGTGGGCAGTGTGCTGACCCGGAAATCGATCACGCGATCGGGGCCGATCTTCAGCTTCATCCGGCCGTCTTGCGGGATGCGCTTTTCGGAGATGTCCAGGCGCGAAATCACCTTGATGCGCGACGCCAGCTTGTCCTTGATGACGATGGGCGGCGTGGCAATCTCGCGCAATTCGCCGTCGACCCGGAAGCGCACGCGGTATTGAGTCTCATAGGGTTCGAAGTGAATGTCCGAGGCGCGCATGCTGAAAGCGTCGAGCAGCATCTTGTGCAGGAAGCGCACAACCGGTGCGTCTTCTACCTCCGCGACCGCTTGCTCGGTGTCTGCACTCTCGGTGGCTGCGTCGTCGAATTCGAATTCGGCGCCGACGATGTTGTCGATGGTTTCCGCAGCGGTGACCGCGGCGGCTTCGACCATGCGCGAGAGCTTGTCGTATTCGGCGATGACCCAGTCGACACCCATCTGCGAGGCGAACTTGATCTTTTCCGCCGCCTGCTGGTCCGAAGGGTCGGCCGTGGCGACGATGAGGCGGTTGCTCCGCTTGCTCAGCACCACGATCCGGTAGGCTTGGCAGAGCTTGGGGTCGAGCAGGTCTTTTGGCAGACGTTGCTGGTCGATCGCATCGAGATCCAGCAATGGCGCGCCAAACGCGTTGGAAAGCGTGTGAGCCAGATCCGCCGCCGACACCGCGCCGGTGCCCGTCAATTCCGCAATGAAGCTCGTTCGGCTCGACTGCGACTTTTGATAGATCTCTTCAGCTGTCTTTGCCGCCAACTTGCCAGCCGATATCAGCGCGCGAGCCAGTCCCGGTAGCGCGACAGGCGAGGTTTCTTTGACAAGAGGTTCGGCAGCGGCCATTCAATCAACGATTGTAAAAAACGTGAAAAATTGATTCACGATCATCGCTGATCGACCCTATGCTGTAAATCGCAGTCGTGCAACAGTGGCAACAACCTGCGAAGCATTTGGCAATTCCCAGCCGCAAATAGCTGGTCGGGGTGAGAGGATTCGAACCTCCGGCCTCTACGTCCCGAACGTAGCGCTCTACCAGGCTAAGCTACACCCCGATGGTTGCAAAAAACAGAGAAACGACCTGCGTAAGACTTTGAAGGTAACTTAGGTGCGACGCTCAAGCAACTGAGCCGCTAATTGTAGCAAACCTTGCGAGTACGAATTCGCGGGCATGCCATGCAGGGCATCGATGGCCCGTTGAGCCTCGGCTGCCGCGGCGGCACGGGTAGCGTCCAGGGCGCCCGTTGCCCGCACGATCGCAACGATGGCGGGGAGCTTTTCGGTGTCGCCGGCCTCGATCGCCTTTCGAATGAGGGCACTGTCTTCCGGCGTCGCGCGCTGCATCGCCAGGATGAGCGGCAACGTCGCCTTGCCTTCGCGCAAGTCGTCGCCGAGGTTCTTGCCGGTTTCGCTGGAGTCGCCGGCGTAATCGAGCACGTCGTCGATCACCTGGAATGCCGTGCCCAGCGCCTGCCCGAACGTGGCGCAGGCTTCTTCGACCGCAGGCGTGCTGCCGGCAAGCACCGCCGCCAGGCGGGTGCTTGCTTCGAAGAGCTTGGCTGTCTTCGATCGGATTACGCGCAAGTAGGCCGCCTCGTCGAGCGTGGCGTCGTGCATGTTCATCAACTGAAGCACCTCGCCTTCGGCAATCACGTTGGTCGCTTCGGCCAGGATTTGCATTACGCGCATGTTGTCGGCGTCCAACATCATCTGGAATGCGCGCGAATAGAGAAAGTCGCCGACCAGCACGCTGGCCGGGTTGCCGAAGGACTCGTTGGCGGTGGCACGGCCACGACGCAGCGTCGACTCGTCGACCACATCGTCGTGCAGCAGCGTGGCGGTGTGGATGAACTCGACGACTGCCGCCAGGTTGAAACGCTGCGCTCCGCAGTAGCCAAGCGCGCCACTCATCAACAGGAGCAACGCAGGGCGCAGGCGCTTGCCGCCGGCCGAGATGATGTAGCGAGAAACTTCGCTGACCAGCGGAACGCCGGTGTCGAGTCGGGTGGCAATCACACGGTCGACCTGGGCCATGTCTTCGGCGATCAGGTCAAGTACGGCGTTGGTGGGAGAGGCAGCAGAGGAGACTGACAAAACGAAAGGCGCCGCGACGGGTGATTCTGAGGGCGGCCTGCGCGGCCGGGTTGGCCGGATTATAGGGAGCGCCCTGCAGGCTTCACTCCGGTGGAGAGGTCTGCTGGCGATGATTGGGGATCTCGGGCTATAATCTTGGGCTCTGCGGAAATCCGTCCGTGGAGCCATCTCCCGAAAAACCCTTCACGGGGTCACTTCACAGGGTCAAAGAGGTCAACATGTACGCGGTCATAAAAACCGGCGGCAAGCAGTATCGCGTTGCTTCCGGCGAAAAAATTAAAGTAGAACAGATTGCTGCGGACGTAGGCCAGGAAATCGTGATCGATCAGGTTCTCGCAGTCGGCAACGGCTCGGATATCAAGATCGGAACGCCCCTGGTGTCCGGCGCATCCGTCACGGTGACAGTCCTGTCACACGGCAAGCACGACAAGGTGCACATCTTCAAGATGCGTCGTCGCAAGCACTATCAGAAACGTCAAGGCCATCGCCAGCAGTTCACCGAACTGCAAATCGGTGCGATCGCCGGTTAAGGAGCTGAAATGGCACAGAAAAAAGGCGGCGGCTCCACGCGAAACGGGCGCGATTCCAAGCCCAAGATGCTCGGCGTGAAGGCCTTCGGCGGCGAACTGATCAGCGCAGGCTCGATCATCGTGCGTCAACGCGGCACGCGCTTCCACCCCGGCGTGAACGTCGGCGTGGGCAAGGACCACACCTTGTTCGCCCTGGTCGACGGCCACGTGTCGTTCGGCGCCAAGGGTGCTTTGAACAAGCACACGGTCAATGTGACCCCTGCGGCTTAAGCCCAGGTCACTTCGATCCGCTTCGAAGCCCCGCTCGTCGGGGCTTTTTTGTTTTCCGCCCAACCCGGGCGCCTCTCTCTATAGACTGCACATCCCATGAAGTTCGTTGACGAAGCGTTCATCGACATCGCTGCCGGCGATGGCGGCAACGGCTGCGTGTCGTTCCGACATGAGAAGTACAAGGAGTTCGGAGGCCCGAACGGCGGCGACGGTGGCCGCGGGGGTCACGTCTTCGCAGTGGCCGATCCGAATCTCAACACGCTGGTCGACTTCCGCTATTCGCGCCGGCACGATGCCAAGCGCGGACAGCACGGCATGGGTTCGGACATGTTCGGCGCCGCCGGTGACGACATCACGCTGAAGATGCCGGTAGGCACGATCATTACCGATGCCGAAACCGGCGAAGTGCTGTACGAGTTGCTGGTACCGGGCGAAGTCATCACCATCGCGAAGGGCGGCGATGGCGGCTTCGGCAACATGCGTTTCAAGAGCGCGATCAACCGCGCACCGCGGCAGAAGACGCCCGGCTGGCCCGGTGAGAAGAAGAGCCTGAAGCTCGAACTCAAGGTGCTGGCCGATGTCGGATTGCTGGGAATGCCCAACGCCGGCAAGTCAACGCTGATCAGCGCGATTTCGAATGCGCGGCCCCGCATTGCGGATTACCCGTTCACTACGTTGCACCCGAACCTTGGTGTGGTGCGCGTGGGTCCCGAACAGAGTTTCGTGGTCGCCGATCTGCCGGGGTTGATCGAAGGCGCCTCCGAGGGCGCGGGTCTTGGTCATTTGTTCCTGCGCCACCTGCAGCGCACGCGCCTCCTGCTGCACATGATCGATATGGCGCCGTTCGACGACAGCATCGACCCGGTTGCACAAGCCAAGGCCATCGTTGGTGAGTTGAAGAAGTACGACGCAGCGCTCTATCAAAAGCCGCGCTGGCTGGTGCTCAACAAGCTTGACATGGTGCCTTCGGATGAGCGCGCCGCGCTCGTGAAGGACTTCGTCAAGCGGCTGCGTTTCAAGGGGCCGGTGTTCGAGATCTCGGCACTGACGCGCGAGGGTTGCGAGCCTTTGGTGAAGGCGATCTATCAGCATGTGAAAGCTGAACAGGTTGCCGAGCAGGCGCCGGCAGAAGTCGATCCCCGCTTTGCTCCCGAGCCGCCGCCGACCGAATCCGTTTGAGGTCTCGAGCTTCTCATTTGCTGTCAAAAAGATAGCTTTCATTCGCCAACCCACGTCCGCCCCAGCCCGAAATGACCCAACGCCCCCGTTCCACCGCCCTGCGTGATGCGCGCCGCATCGTGGTCAAGGTCGGCTCGAGCCTGGTCACCAACGAAGGCCGTGGCCTCGATGAAGCCGCAATCGGTGAATGGTGTCGTCAACTGGCTGCATTGGTGCGTGAGGGCCGCGAAGTGGTGATGGTGTCCAGCGGTGCCATTGCTGAAGGCATGAAGCGCCTCGGCTGGCGTACGCGGCCGCATGAGGTGCATGAATTGCAGGCGGCGGCGGCCGTCGGGCAGATGGGTCTTGCACAGATGTACGAGACCAAGCTGCGCGAGAACAACCTGGGCAGCGCGCAGGTATTGTTGACCCACGCCGACCTGGCGGATCGCGAGCGTTACCTGAATGCGCGCTCGACATTGGTGACCCTGCTCGCGCATGGCGTGGTGCCGGTCATCAACGAGAACGACACGGTGGTCAACGACGAGATCAAGTTCGGCGACAACGACACCCTGGGTGCACTGGTCGCCAACCTGGTCGAGGCGGATGCGCTCGTCATCCTGACTGACCAGAAGGGCTTGTACACGGCGGACCCACGCAAGGATTCGTCCGCGACCTTCGTGCACGAGGCCGTGGCCGGGGACCCGGCGCTCGAAGCCATGGCCGGGGGGGCCGGATCAAGCCTCGGGCGCGGTGGGATGATTACCAAGATTCTTGCGGCCAAGCGCGCTGCGGGCTCCGGTGCCTCGACGGTGATCGCGTGGGGCCGCGAACACGATGCGCTGCAGCGGCTGGCGGGCGGCGAAGCCATCGGCACGCTGCTGGTTGCCCAGACCGCAAAGCACCAGGCGCGCAAGCGCTGGATGGCCGATCACTTGCAGATGCGTGGCGCGGTCTTGGTCGACAACGGCGCGGCGGCCAAGGTCAGGGCTGAAGGCAAGAGCCTGTTGCCGATCGGCATGACCGCAGTGGAAGGCGACTTCTCTCGCGGCGATGTGATCGCGGTGCGTGACCCGGCCGGCGCCGAACTGGCGCGCGGGCTGGCCAACTATTCGAGCGCCGAGGCTCGGCTCCTGTGCCGCAAGCCGTCGGCCCAGATCGAGCAGTTGCTCGGCTACGTGGCCGAGCCGGAGATGGTGCACCGGGACAACATGGTCCTGATGCCGGCCTCCAGCTGAGGAGTCCGGGCGCTGCCTCTGCGGCCCGGACTTCGGAGCCCGGAGGCTATTGCCCTACTCGACTTCACGCACGGGCTTGCGCAACAGTTGCACCGTCTCCTGCACCGACAACTGGGGCGCGTGGCCGCGGCACAGGCCCTGGTAGGTCAGTCGCGTCACGTAGCTTGTCGGAATCAGCCGGTAACGCTTCCATTCGAGGTTCGTGGCCTCGTCCCATTTGCCGTTGTTGAAGCGGGCATAGGTCCTGACCTCTTCGCTGGAGCAGCGAACGCCTTCGTAAAGCGCGTTGGTCGCGCCGCCTGCCCGGCTCGCAATCACCACATATCGGACCACGCCATCATTGGTGATCGCGATGGTCGCGGGATCAATGCTGAACTTGAGGGTCGTGTAGCTCGGCATGTCGATGGGAATCGCACGGCTCTCGAGAAAGGCCGGCGGCGGTGGCACGTCGGTTTCCTTCCACTCGACGTCGCTGGAGGTCACCGTAGGAGGCGGGGGCGATCCGGCCTGGGCCCAGTCCGGGTTGTCAGTGCTGCGTCCGCTCGACGAGGCGCATGCAGCGAGGAAGCAGCAGGCGGCAAGGGCGAGCGCAAGCTCAGCGCTGCGTGGGTACGAAAGGCGCGTTGTTGGGAGAAGACTCATCGCTTGCAGAAGAAATATTGGGATTCGGATCGAATGAGCCGCCGGGCGGCAGATCCATGCCGACCGGTGCGCCGGCATCGAACGGATGGCGATCGAATTCCCGCCCCCGCACGTTGCTGCGCAAGAAGCGGTTGCGGAAATCCTGGCGCGGCAGGTAACGCGCCAGCTCTGTCAGGGCCATCTCATAGACACCGCGCTTGAACTCGACGACGACATCGAGCGGCACCCAGTAATCATGCCAGCGCCAGGCATCGAACTCCGGATGGTCCGTGGCCCGGAGGTTGAGATCCCAGTCGTGCCCCGTCAATTGCAGTAAATACCAGATTTGCTTCTGGCCTTTGTAGTGACCGCGTGCGTCACGGCGGATGAACCGATCCGGCACCTCGTAGCGCAACCAGTCGCGGGTACGGGCCACGATGCGCACATGCTCCGGCTGAAGGCCCACTTCCTCGTGCAGCTCGCGGAACATGGCTTGCTCGGGGCTTTCGCCGCGATCAATGCCACCCTGCGGGAACTGCCAGGAGTGGGTGCGTATGCGCTTGCCCCAAAAAACCTGGTTTCTCTGGTTGAGCAGGATGATGCCGACGTTGGGCCTGAAGCCGTCCCGGTCGAGCATAATCAAACCCCAAATTTCTATGAACTGAGTCGATTATGCACGCCGTGTTACGCACGGCAAGCGACCGGTTCGAAGGCCACCGAGCCCTCACACCCCCTCACTGTTCCTGGCGCGCAAGATGAAAGCTTCCCGTTTTTTTGTCTCAACCCTCAAAGAAGCACCGACTGACGCTGAAGTGGCGAGCCATCGCCTCATGATGCGCGCCGGCATGATCAAGAAGCTTGGCGCGGGTGTCTACACCTACATGCCGATGGGCTTGCGAGTGATTCGCAAGGTCGAGGCGATCGTGCGCGAAGAGATGGACCGGGCCGGGGCTGTCGAGCTCACCATGCCGGTGGTCCAGCCGGCCGAGCTCTGGCAGGAAAGCGGGCGCTTCGAGAAGATGGGCCCCGAGCTGCTGCGCATCAAGGACCGGCATGAACGCGACTACGTGGTCCAGCCGACCAGCGAAGAGGTCGTGACCGACATCGCACGGCAGGAGATCCGCAGCTACAAGCAACTGCCGCGCAACTTCTACCAGATCCAGACCAAGTTCCGCGACGAGCGCCGCCCGCGCTTCGGCCTCATGCGAGGGCGCGAGTTCACGATGAAGGATGCCTATAGCTTCGACCGCGACCTGGCCGGTGCGAAGGCGAGCTACCAGAACATGGCGCAGGCCTATCGCCGCATCTTCGACCGCTTCGGGCTGACCTACCGGGCGGTTGCAGCCGACAGCGGCGCCATCGGCGGCGACATGAGCGAGGAGTTCCAGGTGATCGCCGCAACCGGCGAAGACGCGATCGTCTACTGCCCCGACAGCAACTACGCAGCGAACATGGAGAAGGCCGAGGCCATGCCGCCGGCCGGACCGCGCCCCGCGGCTTCCAACCCGCTTGCGAAGACGCCGACGCCCGGCAAGAGCACCTGCGAAGACGTCGCGCAGTTGCTCGGCGTGCCGTTGGCCACCACCGTCAAGTCGCTGGTGCTGGCCACCGATACGCTCGACGCCGCCGGCAACATCGCCGGCGTGCAGGTCTGGCTGCTTCTGTTGCGCGGCGACCATGACATGAACGAGATCAAGGTGGGCAAGGTACCGGGGCTGGATGCGGGCTTCCGCTTTGCCTCCGTCGGCGAGATCGAGGCGCATTTCGGCTGCAAGCCGGGCTACCTCGGCCCGCTCAACACCAAGAAGCCGGTCAGGCTGGTGGCCGATCGCGAGGTGGCGATGATGGCCGACTGGATCACGGGCGCCAACGAGCTCGACTTCCACATGACCGGCGTGAACTGGGGCCGGGACCTGCCCGAGCCGGAGCTTGTCGCCGACCTCCGCAACGTCGTCGCCGGCGATCCTTCGCCCGACGGCAAGGGCCTGCTCGCCATCGAGCGCGGAATCGAGGTGGGCCATGTGTTCGTGCTCGGCACCAAGTACAGCAAGGACATGAATGCCACCTTCCTCGACGAAGGCGGCAAGCCGCAGTTCCTGGAAATGGGCTGCTACGGGATCGGCATCACGCGACTGCCGGCAGCGGCCATCGAGCAGAACCATGACGAGCGCGGCATCATCTGGCCGGACGCGATCGCGCCGTTCACCGTGGTCGTTTGTCCGATCGGCATGGATCGCAGCGCGGACGTCAAGGCGGCCGCGGAGGCGCTCTATGAGGAGCTTCGCGGTGCTGGCGTCGACGTGCTGCTGGACGATCGCGGCGAGCGACCCGGTGCGATGTTCGCCGACTGGGAACTGATCGGCGTGCCGCATCGCATCGTCGTTTCCGACCGCGGCATCAAGGAAGGGCAGTACGAGTACCAGCATCGGCGCGACACGGCGGCGACCAAGGTGCCCTCGGCCGAGGCTGCCGCCCATATCCGAGCCAAGCTCGCGGCATGAGCGGATCGCCCGGCAGCGCTGCGAGAGCTTGCACGATGGAGATCGCCCGGTGACACTTTTGCGGCGTTCGTGCCTGGGCGCCGCGGCAGCTGGTGCGCTGTCGATGGCGCTGCCGCGTGCGGCGAGGGCCGGCGCGCAGCTCGAGGAGCCGATGATGGACGCGGTGCGCAACGCATTGACCGCGTCGATACGAAGCGGCGCGCCACCGATTCCGGAGTTCAAGGACACCGATTCGAGGCTGGCCTACCTGCGATGGCTCGGTGAAATGAGCGAGCGGCTCAAGAAGAAGGTGCCGGAGCCGCAAGCGCGCATCGAGTTCCTGCAAACGGTCTGGTATGAGGCCAGGCGCTCGGCGTTGGACGTGAGCCTGGTGCTGGGACTGATCCAGGTGGAAAGCAACTTCCGCAAGTTCGCGGTGTCCAGCGCTGGCGCGCGAGGGCTCATGCAGGTGATGCCGTTCTGGACCCGGGTGATCGGCGACGGAGACTCGGCGCAGTTGTTTCGGATGCAGACCAATCTGCGCTTTGGCTGCGTCATCCTTCGCCACTACCTGGGCCTGGAGAATGGCGACCTGTTCCTGACGCTGGGCCGCTACAACGGCAGCCGGGGCAAGGCTCCGTATCCGAATGCCGTGTTCGCCAATCAGCGCAATTGGGTGTTCGTGGATCGCGCGTCAAACGCTTGAAGCCGTACCGCGCGTGACCATCACCTGGTCGATCCGGTAGCTGTCCACGTCCATCACCTCGAAGGTGTAGCCGCCCGCGACGACGCGGTCGGTACGGCGTGGCACGCGGCGCAGCATCACCATCAGGAAGCCGGCCATCGTTTCGTATTCGTCGGCATGTGGCAGCGATTCGATGTCGAGTGCGCGTTGCACGTCCTGCATGGGCGTGACGCCGTCGATGAGCCAGGAGTTGTCGTCGCGCCGGACGATCTGCGGCTCCTCGTCGAGTGCGGTGACCAGGTCGCCCATCACTGTGCTCATCACGTCGTTGAGGGTGATGACGCCGACCACCAGGCTGTACTCGTTGACGATGATCGCGAAGTCTTCGTGCGCCTGCTGGAACTGCTCCAGCACTTCCGTCAGCGACAAGCGGTCGGGCACGACCAGCGCCTTGTGCAGCGGCAGGCCCTGGTCGAAAGCGAGCGGCTGGCCGCTCAGCACGCGCTGGAACATGTCCTTGGCGTCGACATAACCCAGCACGTGGTCGATATCGCCTTCGCAGACCGGGTAGGCCGAAAACGGCTCGGCCACGATGCGTGCGCGCAGAACGGACTCCGGGTCGTCCTTCTGGAACCATGCGATGCGGTCGCGCGATGTCATGACGCTGCTGACGAGGCGCGTGTCGAGTTCGAACACGTTGGCAATCACCTGCTGCTCGCGCACGGCCAGAACGCCGGCGCGGGCGCCAGCCTCGGTCATGGCGAGGATGTCGGCCGAGGTGATCTTCTCGTCGCGCTGCAATGGCATGCCCAGCAATTTGAAGAGGCCATCGGTGCTGCGCGTGAAGAGCCACACCAGTGGTTTGAATGCGGTGATCAGCAGGTTCATCGGCCCGACCATGCGCACGGCAAGGCGCTCGGGGTCGGCCATGCCCAATCGCTTGGGGAACAGGTCGGCAAACACGAGAAACAGCGAGATCACGACGACGAACGAGCAGACGAAGGCCCAGCGCCCGGCCGCTTCCGGGCTGGTCCATTGCGCGAAGATCTGTACGAACCAGGGCGAGAAGGCGCCTTCGCCGACGACACCGCCGAGGATGGCGACGGCGTTGAGTCCGATCTGCACGACGGTGAAGTAGTGGCCGGGTTGCTCCTGCACGCGCAGCACGCGATCGGCACGCGCATCGCCTTCGTCGGCCATCTGGCGTAGGCGCAGGCGGCGCGACGCGGCGAGCGAAATCTCGGCAAGCGAGAAAAATGCGCTCGCGGCGATCAGGAGGGCAATCACGAGCAGGCTTTGGGTCAGGGTCATGGCACGGTCTTTACAGACCGCGATGGTGCCATGACCTTTCCAGGCTACTGCACGAAACCGATGCGGCTCTTGCTCGCCGAGGCGCGAGGCAGGTCGTCGATGCGGACTTCGTCGCGATGCGAGAGGCGCGCATTGCCGAAGCCGGTCATCAGCGCACGGCGCATTTCGCGTGGCGCCAAGGTGGACAGGTGGTCTATGACGTCGTCCGTGGGCTCGGGGTTGAGCAAGCGGCCCCAGTCGTGTTCACCGCGAATCGATGCGTAGAGGCTGCGCGCAATCTGCCGCGCGGCCTCGGGCGTTGGCGCTTCAATCTCGAACACGTTCATGCGGTTGAGAATCGGCTCGGGAATGCTGCGCTCATCGTTGGCCGTGGTGATCCAGATGACCTGGCTTGCATCGATGGCGACTTCGGCGAACTCGTCCATGAAGTGGTGGGCGGTGTCGTGCTCGAGCAGGTTGTAGAGCGCGCCGAGCGGGTCGTACTGGGCATCGGCGCCGGCCTTGTCGATCTCGTCGATCACGATCACCGGGTTGGCGTACTGGCCGTCGACCAGCGTTTCGAACACCCTGCCGGGCTTGGCGCCCTTCCATTGGGACGACGAACCCGAGAGCAGCCAGCCAGCGGTCATCGAATTCATCGGCACCAGCGACATGCCGGTGCCGAGCAGTTCGGCCAACTTCTTCGCGAAATGGGTCTTGCCGATGCCGGGCGGGCCGAGCAGGAGCATCGGCGTGACTTCGAGTCCATCGCGGCTGTCCTGCGCGAGCGCCACATGCCGGCGCACGTCGTCGAGCACTTCGGTGAAGTTGGGCAGTTGCGCGTAGAGGGCCGCCATCTCCGGCACACCGCTGGGCTTGACCTGGAAGCGCTCGGGGCCGCGCTCGAGCATGCGCTCGTAGGTGGTGCGGAGGTTTTCGTGGTCCCGATCGGGCAGCTTGGCGAGCTTGCGCTCGACATCGTGCGTCTGGAACACGCTGCGCAGGTTGGCGACCGGCAATTGAAAGGCGGGGGAAGCAGGGACGAGACTACGGGAATCCATGGACACCTCCGGTTTCGAACACTTCGATACAGGAGCATAAGCCGTGCCTAATCCCGGTGTCTGTCTAAGTTTTCTCGCTTTTTGGGTTTTTGCGACAGAGAAGGCAGGGCTTTACACGCCGCCGTGCGGGTGCGTGGGGTCGACCCAGAGGACCGTATCCGGCTTCTCGACCGGCTCGATGTCGAGGTTCACGGCGACTGCCTCGCCGTCGCTGCGGCACAGGACGCATTGCAGCACCTCGGTTGGGCTGGCGTTGATTTCCTGGTGCGGCACGTACGGCGGCACATAGATGAAGTCGCCCGGGCCGGCTTCGGCGGTGAATTCGAGATGCTCGCCCCAGCGCATGCGGGCCTTGCCGCTGACCACGTAGATCACCGATTCGAGGTGTCCGTGGTGATGGGCGCCGGTCTTGGCGTTCGCATGGATGGTCACGGTGCCGGCCCAGAGCTTCTGTGCGCCGACGCGGGCGAAGTTGATGGCGGCCTTGCGGTCCATGCCCGGCGTTTGCGCCGTGTTGCCGTCGAGCTGGTTGCCGGGGATGACGCGCACGCCGTCGTGCTTCCACGCCGGCTCGACGCTTTCGTCGTGCGAGTGGCCGTGGCCGGCGTGGTCGTGGCTCATCGAGACGGTGGAGTCAGGCGTTGGCGCCGTTCACCACTTGCTGCAGTTCGCCCGACTCGTACATCTCCATCATGATGTCCGAGCCGCCGATGAACTCGCCCTTGACGTAGAGCTGCGGAATGGTCGGCCACTGGCTGTATTCCTTGATGCCCTGGCGGATGCCGTCGTCTTCGAGCACGTTCACGGTCTTGAGCGATTTGGTGTCGACGCCGACGGCCTTGAGGATCTGGATCGCGCGGCCGGAGAAGCCGCACATCGGAAAGCTGGCGTTGCCCTTCATGAAGAGCAGGATGTCATTGGACTTGACGAGTTCGTCGATGCGTTGCTGGGCGTCGCTCATGGGCAGGCTCCTTGAATGGTGGGTTGGGGCGGATTATTTCACTGCGCGCCAGATTCCGCCGGAACAGCGCGCGATGCCGGCGAGGTCGTTGCGGCTTTGCGCGTCGGCGAATCCGCGCTCGGCAAGCAGGGCGCGCACGGCGGGAGCCTGGTCGAAGCCGTGTTCGAGCAGCAGCCAGCCGCCGTCTGCAAGGTGGGAGGGGGCGTCCTGGACGATGCGGCGGATGTCGTCGAGGCCATCGGGGCCGGAGGCCAGGGCGCTCAGGGGTTCGTGGCGCAAGTCGGCGAGATGGGCGTCGCCGGCGGCGATGTAGGGCGGGTTGGAGACGATCAGGTGGTAGCCGTTGTCCGCACCAGCCAGCCAGTCGGCTTGCGCAAAGCGCACGGGGAGCGCGAGCCGCTCGGCATTGGCGCGCGCCACTTCCAGCGCGGTGGCGCTTGCGTCGACTGCATCGATAGCCGCGTCCGGCCGCGCGTCTTGCAGCGCGAGTGCGATGGCACCGCTACCGGTGCCGAGGTCCAGCACGCGCGGTCTGATCGCCTGGGGCATCAGCGACAGCGCCCATTCGACCAGCGTCTCGGTGTCCGGGCGCGGCACCAGCACGCGCGCATCGACCTGCAGCGCGATGCCATGGAATTCTTTTTCGCCGAGCAGATAGGCCGCAGGCTCGCCAGCCGCCCGACGGGCGCAGAGCGCCTCGAAAGCCTCCCATGCCGTATCGGCCAGATCGTCGGAGTCGTGCGCGAGCAGCCACGCGCGCTCGTGCACCGGTCGGCCCATCGCGTGCAGCAGCAGCAACTGGGCGTCGAGCCGATCGACGCCCAGCGCGGTGGCGGCTTTCAGCGCCTGCAGGATCGACGTCGACATCAGGCGGGCAAGGAGGCCGATTCCAGCTCCGCCAACTGCTCGGCCTCGTGCGCCGCTTGCAGCGCGCCCAGCACTTCGCCGAGGTCGCCTTCCATGATGGCCAGCAACTTGTAGAGCGTGAGGTTGATCCGGTGGTCGGTGAGCCGGCCCTGCGGGAAGTTGTAGGTGCGGATACGGTCGGAACGGTCACCGGTTCCGATCAGGCCCTTGCGCTCGGCGGCGTCCTTGGCGGCGCGTTCGCTGCGGTCCTTTTCCTGGATGCGGGCCGACAGCACCTGCAGCGCCTTGGCCTTGTTGCGGTGCTGCGAGCGGTCGTCCTGGCACTCGGCCACGATGCCGGTCGGGATGTGCGTGATGCGCACGGCCGAGTCGGTCTTGTTGATGTGCTGGCCGCCCGCGCCGCTGGCACGATAGGTGTCGATGCGCAGGTCGGCCGGGTTGATCTGCACGGCAACGGCTTCGTCGGGCTCGGCCAGCACCGCGACCGTGCAGGCGCTGGTGTGGATGCGGCCCTGCGTTTCCGTGGCGGGTACGCGCTGCACGCGGTGGCCGCCCGATTCGAAACGCAGCTTGCCGAACACGCCGGACCCGGAGGGGCCGTCGTCGGCCCGGCCGATCACACGGATCACGACTTCCTTGAAGCCGCCGAGTTCGCTGGGGGAGTCGCTCACGATCTCGCAGCGCCATCCGGCGCGCTCGCAATAGCGCGTGTACATGCGCAGCAGGTCGCCCGCGAACAAGGCCGATTCGTCGCCGCCGGTGCCGGCGCGGATCTCGATGAAGGCGTTGCGCGCGTCGTCCGGGTCCTTGGGCAGCAGCAGGCGTTGCAGCTCGTCCTCGAGCTTCAGCAACTCGTCTTCGGCCGAAGTGATTTCTTCCTGAGCCATCTCGGCCATGTCCGGGTCATCGAGCATCTCGCGCGCGCTGGCCAGGTCGGCCTCGCGTTGCTTGAAGCGCAGGTAGCGGCCTGCTATCTGGGTGACCTGCGCATGCTCCTTCGACAGCACGCGGTACTGCGCCATGTCGGCCATGATGTCCTCGCGCGAGAGCAGGAAGTCGAGCTCTTCGAGGCGCTGGGCGTACCGGTCGAGTTGTTGACGGAGGAAGTTCTTCATTTGCGGGGCCAGAAATCGGAAGCGGGAACCGGACGCAGGGGTGCAAAGGTCTCGCAGAAGGCGGGTCAGAATGCAAAGGCAACTCCTGGAGGTCTTTGTGCGACCTCTGCGAAACCCTTGCGGCTTTGCGTTCGCTGTCCGCTTTCGACGGCGGACGCACAGCGAGAGCGTCGCTAACGCTCTTTGCGCAGGAAAAGCCGCGACAACGTCTGCGCCGTCTGCTCCCGCGCAGCGGCGTCGCCGGCATGCAGTTCGGCCATCGCGCCGTGCAGCATCTTTTGCGTCAGGCCGCGCGACAGGGCTTCGAGCACCGTGTCGATGTCTTCACCCTTGGCCAGCAGCTTGCGGGCGCGCGCCAATTCCGCGGTGCGCCACTCGTCGGTCTGCGCATTGAGCTGCTGGATGAAGGGCACCGTGCCGCGCGCCTCGAGCCAGCGCATGAAGTTCTGGACACCGGCGTCGATGATCACCTCCGCTTGCGCGACGGCGGCCTGGCGGTTGGCGTGGCCTTGCTTCACCACCTGGGCGAGGTCGTCGACGGTGTAGAGGTACACGTCCTCGAGCGCCTTGACTTCAGGCTCGATGTCGCGCGGCACTGCCAGGTCGACCATGAACATCGGCCGATGCTTGCGTTGCTTGAGCGCGCGCTCCACGGCGCCGAGGCCGATGATCGGCAGCGTGCTGGCCGTGCAACTCACGACGATGTCGAAGTCGGCAAGACGGCCCGGCAACTCGGCCAGCCGCATCGCCTCGCCGCCGAAGCGCGAAGCGAGTTTTTCGCCGCGCTCCAAAGTGCGGTTTGCAATGACCATCGACTTGGGGTTGCGCGCCGCGAAGTGCGTGGCGGCGAGGTCGATCATTTCGCCGGCGCCGACGAATAGCACGCGGGTCTTTGCAAGGTCTTCGAAAAGCTGCGAAGCGAGCCGCACCGAGGCGGCCGCCATGCTGATCGAATGCGCTCCGATCTCCGTGGCGGTCCGCACTTCCTTCGCCACTGCAAAGGAGCGCTGGAAGAGCTGATTCAGGGTGCTGCCCAGTGCGCCCGCCGTCTCGGCGGCACGCACTGCGTCCTTCATCTGGCCGAGGATCTGCGCCTCGCCGAGCACCATCGAATCGAGCCCGCTGGCGACGCGGAACGCATGGCGCGCGGCTTCCTGGTCGTGCAGGGTGTAGGTGTGCGAGCGCAGCAGGTTCGGCGCCACACCACCGCTTTCGGCCAGCCAGCCGACCGTGTGGTCCAGCGCGACGTGTTCGGCCGCGCAGTAGATCTCGGTGCGGTTGCAGGTGGAGATGATGGCCGCCTCGACCTGCGGATGGCGGCCGCTGCCTAAGGAGCTGCGCAGGCTGTGCAAAGTGGGTGCAATCTGGTCGAGCGCAAACGCGAAACGACCGCGCAGGTCGAGGGGCGCGGTCGTGTGGTTCAACCCGAGGGCCCAGACAGACATGCTGCGATTATAAAATTTGCCGCGCCCCTGCGGGCGCCGCCAGCGCCAATCCCTCCAATTGGGGCGTAGAACCTGCCTTTCCGCTGCCTTCGATGTCTGCGCTCGACCTCTTGAACCACCTGCTGAACTTCGCCGCGCCGGCTTTTTTTGTGGCGGGCGTGCTGGCCTTGCTGGCCGGCTTCCTGATGCCGAACGCCGCCGGAGCGCCCGCCCGGTGGGTCCAGTTTGCTCTTAATTTCATAGCGGGACTTGCCGTGCTGGTTGGCGGCCTCGCGTATTTCGGGCACGACGGAATGATGGCGACCTATGCGGCGCTGGTGGTCGTCTGCGGCACTGGCCAGTGGTTGCTGGCGCGGGGCTGGCGGCACTGAAGCTCAGGTCTGCACGGGCAGCGGCGGGGTTTCGGCCGGTATCACCGTCGGCGCCAAGGCACCCGGTGCGACCACCATCGTCGGCACCGACAAGGGCAAGTCGGCCGTCCGCAGCGCGTCGAGGATCTCGAACATCAGGTCGCTGCGCACTCCGCCGGCAAGCCGCGGGCTTGGCACAAACGCGATGGCCTGGAAAATCAGCGCGCCGCCTTCGACTCCTTCGAGCGTGACCGTCGGCGCGGGCTCCGGCAGCACCGTGGCGTGGGTGTTGCAGGCGGCCAGCATCAGGCTGCGCACCTTCATTGCGTCGGTCGACAGGGGCATCGGCAAGCGGATCAGCACGCGCCCTTCGGCATTGGCAAGCGTCATGTTGCGCACGATCTTGGTGATGAACTCCGAGTTCGGCACGATCAGCGTGGAGCGGTCGCCGAGCTGGATTTCGGTGGCACGCACGTTGATGCGCCGCACGTCGCCCTCGGACGTGCCGAGTACGACCCAGTCGCCGACCTTTACCGGCCGCTCGGCCAGCAATATCAGCCCCGAGATGAAGTTCTGCACGATCGCCTGCAGGCCGAAGCCGATACCGACCGACAACGCACTCGCGACCCACGCAATGCGGTTGACGCCGATGCCGAGCGCTGAAAGCGAAAACGCCACCACCAGGACGCCCCCGACGTAGCCGAGCAGCGTGGTGATCGAGCTTTGCATGCCGGGCTCGAGCGCGGTGCTGGGCAGGTAGCTCCGGGACAGCCAGCGCATCAACACGCGCAGCGCAATGAGGCCGCCCATCGCCACGGCGACTCCGCTGAAGATGGCGCCGGGCACCAGTTCGAACTCGCCGATCTTGAAGCCCGAGCCGAACTGTCCGCTGCGCTGGAACACTTCGCCCGGGCTCGTGCCCAACGGTGCCCACAGCGCAATCACCATGTAGAAGAACAGGGCGACCCGGCTCAGCCCCGACAGCACGACGGCCGCCTGGTCCAGCGTTTGGGGCGCGAAGCCGAAACTGCGTTGCAGGCGCATGCCGACGCCGCTCTTCGACGACACGATCGCGGCGAACAGGTCGTCGGCGAACTTGAACAGGACGTAGAACGCCGCCAATACGATGCCGCCCCAATTGAGTTGTGTTGCCAGGAAGCTCGCCATGGCCACGTAGCCGATCGCCACCAGCACCCAGATCACCACTACCACGACCATCACGGTGCTCAGCAACAGGCCCACCCACACAGCCCTGGCCGGCATCGGGGCGGCATCTGCGGCGTCGCTCGCGGGAGCGCCTGCGTCTGCAGCAGGGGTTTCTGCAGCGGCCGGCGCGGACGGGCCGCTCATGCCCAGGCGCATCACGATCGTGCTGATCAACGCGGTCAAGGAGAGCGCCGTGAACACATGGGTGGCGAGCACGGCGGCGTCGCTCGCATCGACCACTGCGTTGATCTGTGCCGGCGCCCATACCGCGGCGCCGACGAGTGCGATCAGCCAGGGGAAGGGCGCCAGCCGCTTCGCCAACGCGTTCGGGATGGGTGGCAAGCGCCAGGACGGCCGGCTTATCGACAGCAGCGCGCGACCGAGGCCGACCACGAAGGCGATGAAGATGCTCGATGCCACCAGCGCCTGCGCCACTTTCCGCGTCAGTGGGCCCCAGGCGCCTTGCGCATCGAGCGCCGACAGCAACCACTGCGCGGCGACGCCGACCAGCAGGACGTTCGTGCCCACGATGGCGATCACCAACAGCGATCGTCGCAATCGCCCCGGCGGCAGCAGCCGCGCCGCGAGCCGGGCCAGGCCGATCTCCGCCAGCCAGTTGCCCAGCAACGCCAGCAGCAGCGCGGCACCGATGCTGACCAGAACGGTAGGAAGGTTTTGCGGCTGCCGGACGACGGCCATGCCGTTGCGAAACTCGGTCCCCAGGTCACTCAGCCGGTCGCGGTCGTCATCCCATGCGTCGCCGATGTCCGACCAGAAGGCGCGCCCGAGCGGAGAGTGCGCGCGTTCGGTGAGCTTTGCCTCGAACAGCTTGCGCCGCTGGGTCAGCAGGTCGCTGCTTCGCTGCTGTGCGTCGATGGCCAGCAGCTTGGCCAGGCGGATATCGGAATCGAGTGCGTTGCGTTGTTTGGTCAGGGCGACGCGCTGACGTGTGATGCTGGGATCCTCGGCGCCGGGCAGGGTGGGGACCGCGCCGAGTTCACCGAGTCGGGCGTTGAGGTCGGCGAGCGACGCGGTACGCGAGGTGATGAAGGCATCGGTCTGCGCGGCAATGGCGTTGATCTGCGCGAGCAGGATGCGCAGGTCGTCATTGTTTTCGGCCGTGCTCGGCAGTCTGGTGAAGCGGCCGCGCAGTTCGGCAATGCCCGTGTCGGTGGGCGCCTGCGTGGCAAGGGTTGGCGTGGATGCGCTGGTCGCGGGCTCTTGCGCGAAGGCCGGCGCCAGCATCAGCACCGCCAGCAGCAGCGCGGTGCGGCAGCATGAAATCGGGTTCATCGCCACATCATAGGAGGCGGTCTCTGCCGCCTGCCGGGTGAACGGCTACGCGACGGGGCTGAAAAGGTCGACGCGGTCGGTGATGATGCCGTCCGTGCCCAGCGTGATCAGCCGTTCGGCTGCCCACTCGTCATTGACCGTGTAACTCAATGTGCGCATGCCGGCTGCCTGGACCATCGATACGGTAGGCGCGTCCCACAGGGCGTAGTTGCAAACGATCGCGGCGCAGCCGAGCTTCTGCGCAGTTTCCAGCCAATGCGGAGGCATTGTGTCGAGCAGCAGGCCGCGGGGCAATTCGGGCGCCGCCTCGCGCGCGCCAGCAAGCGCATCGGGCTCGAAAGAGGTCAGCAGCGGCGGCACTTCGGCGTTCGCCCAGAGCGCTTGTGCGCGCTTCGCCACTGCCCTGCCGGTGCGCTCCGCCGAACCGGGCGTCGGCTTGATCTCGATGTTCAGCAGGTGGCCATTGTTCAGGCAAAAGTGCGCAATGCTCTCGAAGCTTGCCAGCGGCTCGCCGGCAAATGTGCGCGAGTGCCAGCTGCCCGCGTCGAGCAGCGACAACTCGGCCCAGGGCCGCTCGCCGCCGATGCCCCGGCCGTTGGTGGTCCGCTCCAGGGTGGCGTCATGCATCAGGAAGGGCACATCGTCGGCGCTGAGCTTGACGTCGCATTCGAACATGCGATAGCCGTGCATGGCACCCACCCTGAACGCAGCCAGCGTGTTCTCAGGCCCCAGCTTTCCGGCGCCGCGATGCGCGATCCAAAGCGGGTAGGGCCAGTGATTCAGGCTCACGATGCGCGCTTGCCGGAGCCGGCATCGAACCAGTGCAGCTTGTCGACGCGCGCCGCGATCTTCACGGTGTCGCCGGCGACCGGCGGGTGATCGCTTTCGTCGGTGCGCATGATGATCTGCTCTTCGCCGATACGGCCGTAGACAAGGCGCTCGGCGCCCAGCAACTCCACCGATTCCACCTGCACCGTCCAGCCGCTCTCGTCGAGCGCCAGGTGTTCGGGGCGAATGCCGAGGATCTGACCGGGACGCACGCCGGGCGCGTGAACCAGCAGGTTCATCGGCGGTGAGCCGATGAAGCTCGCGACGAAGGTGGTGGCCGGGCGGTTGTAAACCTCCTCGGGGGTTGCGAATTGGTCCATCACGCCGCCGTTCATCACGATGATGCGCTGGGCCAGCGTCATGGCTTCGACCTGGTCGTGCGTGACGAACAGCGAGGTGATGCCCAGTTCACGGTGCAGCTTCTGGATCTCGATGCGCGTTTGCGCGCGCAGCTTGGCGTCCAGGTTGGACAGCGGCTCGTCGAACAGGAAGACCCGCGGCTGCCGCACGATCGCGCGCCCCATCGCCACGCGTTGGCGCTGACCGCCAGACAACTCGCGCGGCTTGCGCTTGAGCAGGTGGCCAAGCTCCAGGATCTTCGCCGCCTTGTCGACGCGCGTCCTGATCTCCGGCACCGGCACCTTGGCGATCTTGAGCCCGTAGGCCATGTTGTCGAACACGCTCATGTGCGGATAGAGCGCGTAGTTCTGGAACACCATCGCGATGTCGCGTTCCGAAGGCTCAAGGTTGTTCACCACGCGGTCGCCGATGCGAATCTCGCCGGCCGACACTTCCTCCAGCCCCGCGACCATGCGCAGCAGCGTGGACTTGCCGCAGCCCGAGGGCCCGACGATGACGATGAATTCGCGGTCGGCAATCTCGGCGCTCACGCCGTGGATCACCTGGTTGGCCTTTGGCCCATGGCCATAGCGCTTGATGACGTTGCGAAGGGAGAGGGAGGCCATTGATTTCTCTTATTTCTCGGTGTCCACGAGGCCCTTGACGAACCATTTCTGCATGAGTACGACGACCAGCGCCGGCGGCAGCATCGCGAGGATGGCCGTGGCCATGACCACGTTCCACTCGTTCTGCGAATCGCCACCGGCGATCAGGCGCTTGATGCCGACCACGATCGGGTACATGTCTTCGCCGGTGGTCGCCAGCAGCGGCCACAGATACTGGTTCCAGCCGTAGATGAACTGGATCACGAACAGCGCTGCAATGGACGTCTTCGACAGCGGTAGCAGCACATCGAAGAAAAAACGCATCGGACTGGCGCCGTCCATGCGCGCGGCTTCGGTCAGCTCGTCGGGCACGGTCATGAAGAACTGGCGGAACAGGAAGGTGGCCGTGGCCGAGGCGATCAGCGGCACCGTGAGGCCCGCATAGGTGTTGAGCATGTGCAGGTCCGACAGCACCTTGTAGGTGGGCAGGATGCGCACTTCCACCGGCAGCATCAGCGTGACGAAGATCATCCAGAAGCAGATCTTCCTGAACGGGAACTTGAAGTACACGATGGCAAATGCCGACAGCAGCGAGATCGAGATCTTGCCGATGGCGATGACCAGCGCCGTCACCAGGCTCACCCACAGCATGTGCGCCACCGGTGCGTTCGACCCCGCGCTCGTCGCCCGCCCGAAGAGCGCCGACTTGTAGCTCTCCAGCATATGGTTGCCGGGCAGCAGCGGCATCGGTGCCTGCACGATCTCCTGCGCCGTGTGCGTCGACGCCACGAAGGCGAGGTAGATAGGAAAGGCGACGATAAGCACGCCGAGCCCCACCACCACCTGGGCAAGGATGCCTTTGGAACCGCGTTTTTCAACCATGATCAGTCTTCCGCCGGAGTGTCATTTCAGTTTTCCAGCGCGCTATCGCATGACCCGCGACGCACGAAACCGGCGCCGTCAAATGCCAGGGATACCGCGGAACCGGCTTCGCCGGGCTGCTGGTATCGCCCCCTCGAGGGGGAGGCGCCGCAGGCGCTTCGGGGTGTTTCATTTCAGTTGATCCACCGCGCTTCACGTACCCGGCGCCAGGACGAGCGCTGCGAAGTCAGTTCGTGGGCACCCGCGGAACCGGCTTCGCCGGGCCGCCGGGTGCGCCCCCTCGAGGTCCCTCGAGGGGGAGGCGCCGAAGGCGCTTCGGGGGGGTGCCATCAGTACTGCACCTTCTTCTCAACGTAGCGGAACTGGATCACCGTCAGCACGACCACGATCACCATCAGCACCACCGACTGCGCCGCTGAGCCGCCCAGGTCCATCGCCTTGAAGCCGTCGTGATAGACCTTGTAGACGAGGATCGATGTGTCCTGCCCGGGCCCCCCCTCGGTGGCCGCATGCACGATGGCGAAGGTCTCGAAGAACGCATACACGACATTCATCACCAGAAGGAAGAAGGTCGTCGGCGAGAGCATCGGGAACTGGACCGTCCAGAAGCGCCGCCACGGGCGGGCGCCGTCGATGGCGGCGGCCTCGATCAGCGACTTGGGAATCGACTGCAGGCCGGCCAGGAAGAACAGGAAGTTGTAGGAGATCTGCTTCCAGATCGCCGCCATGACGATCAGCGTCATGGCGTGGCGCGAGTTGAGCAAATGGTTCCAGTTGAAGCCGAGCTTTCCGAGCGCATAGGCCACCACGCCCAGCGAAGGCGAGAACATGAACACCCACAGCACCGCAGCCACGGCAGGCGCCACCGCATACGGCAGGATCAGCATGGTCTTGTAGAACACACCGCCGTGCACGATGCGGTCGGCAAACACCGCGAGCGCCAGCGAAATGGCGATCCCGATGCCGGCCACCAGTGCCGAGAAGATCGCCGTCGTCTTGAATGATGCGATGTAGGCCGGGTCCTCGAACAACTGCTTGAAGTTGTCCATGCCCACGAAGTCGACCGATGTACCGAACGCGTCCTGTTGCTGCATCGACTGCAGGACCGCCTGACCGGCCGGCCAGAAGAAGAACACCACGATGACCGCCATCTGCGGCAAAAGCAGTGCCCAGGGCAGCCAGCCGGATCGGAAGGTGACGCGTTTTTCCATGGGGCCTCAAATGAAGAAAAGCCCGCCGGCTGTTGTCGGCGGGCTTCGCGAGTCTACTGGTGTGTCAGCCCTTGTTGGCCTTCTGGAATCGCTCCAGTTGCTCGTTGCCGCGCTTGACGATTTCATCCAGCGCTTCCTGGGCGGTCTTCTTGCCGTTCCAGACCTGCTCGAGTTCCTCGTCCTCGATCGCGCGGATCTGCACGTAGTTGCCCAGGCGGATGCCGCGGCTCTTGTCGGTCACCTTGCGGATCATCTGCGTCACGGCCACGTCGGTGCCGGGGTTCTCCTTGTAGAAGCCCGTCTTCTCGGTGAGTTGGTAGGCGGCGGTGGTGATCGGCAGGTAGCCGGTGCGCTTGTGGCTGGCGGACTGCACTTCAGGCGTCGAGATGAAGCTGAAGAACTTGGCCACGCCCTTGTATTCGGCTGGCTTCTTGCCTGACATCACCCACAGGCTGGCTCCGCCGATCACGGTGTTCTGCGGTGCGCCGGGCACGTCCTGGTAGTAGGGCAGCGGCGCGAGTCCATAGGCGAACTTCGCGTTCTTGGCCACGTTGCCGTAGAAGCCCGAGGACGTGTTGATCATGGCGCACTCGCCCGAGACGAACGAGGCCTCCGGGACATTGCCGCGGCCCTTGTAGACGAACAGGCCCTGCTTGGCCATGTTGGCCAGGTTCTCGATGTGGCGAACGTGCAGCGGCGAGTTGATCTTCATGCGCGCGTCGAGTCCGGCCAGCCCGTTGCTCTTCGTCGCGAACTCGACGTTGTGCCATGCAGAGAAGCTTTCGAGCTGCGTCCAGCCCTGCCAGGCGGTCGTGAAGGGGCACTTGTGGCCGGCAGCCTTGAGCTTGGCGGCCGCGTTGATCACCTCGGGCCAGGTCGTCGGCGCCTTGTCGGTGGGCAGGCCGGCCGCCTTGAAGGCGTCCTTGTTGAAATAGAAGATGGTGGTCGAGCTGTTGAACGGGAAGCTCAGCATCTGGCCATTCGGCGCGGTGTAGTACC
Source organism: Variovorax humicola (assembly GCF_037889915.1). NCBI lineage: Bacteria > Pseudomonadati > Pseudomonadota > Betaproteobacteria > Burkholderiales > Comamonadaceae > Variovorax > Variovorax humicola. The sequence goes on from NZ_JBBKZV010000001.1 coordinate 380,935, forward strand.
CGGCGACGGCGGAAATATAGGCCGCGGGGTCGAACTTCTCGCCCGCGTCCTTCATGACCTGGCCGACCGGGACAATCGCGCCCTTGCTGGCCATCATGGTGGCGGTGCCCACTTCGAACACCTGCAGGATGTGCGGCGCGTTTCCGGCGCGGAATGCGGCGATCGACGCCGTCATCGACTCGTCATAGCTGCCCTTGAAGGTCGGGACGATCTTGTATTCCTTCTGGCTCTCGTTGAACTGCTTGGCCAGGTCGTTGACCCACTCGTTGTTGACGGCAACCATCGAGTGCCACCACTGGATCTCGGTTTGGGCTTGTGCCGTGCCGGCCAGCGTGGCTGCGGCCAGCATCGAGGCAACGGCGAGCGTCTTGAATCGCATGAAAACTCCTGAGGCGGGATGGGAAAGGCGCGGATGTTATGGCACGTGTATGTCACGGGTGAGGCGCTTTTGTCGCATGCGGCAGGTGGCGGGTCCAACCGGGGAAACCCTTTCGGACTTGGCCGCACGGGGTGTATGTTGCGGCGCACCATGCTAGCCTTTGCAGCATGACCAAGACCTCCCTGGACAAAAGCAAGATCAAGTTCCTGTTGCTCGAGGGCGTGCACCCTTCCGCCCTCGAAGTGATTCGCGGCGCGGGCTACACGCAGATCGAAACCCTGCCGAAGGCATTGCAAGGCGAGGAGCTCAAGGCAAAGCTCGCAGACGTGCACTTCCTCGGCATCCGTTCCCAAAGCCAGCTCACGGCCGAGGTGCTGGAGAGTGCGTCGAAGCTGGTGGCGGTCGGGTGCTTTTGCATCGGCACCAACCAGGTCGACCTGAACGCGGCGCGGGAGCGTGGCGTGGCGGTTTTCAACGCGCCGTATTCCAACACCCGCTCGGTGGCCGAACTGGTGCTGGCCGAGGCCATCCTCTTGTTGCGGGGCGTGCCGGAGAAAAACGCGCTGGCGCACCGCGGCAAATGGCTCAAGTCGGCTGCCAACTCGCACGAGATTCGCGGCAAGACGCTGGGCATCGTCGGCTACGGCTCGATCGGCACGCAACTGTCGGTCCTGGCCGAGGCGCTGGGCATGCAGGTGGCGTTCTTCGACGTGGTCAGCAAGCTGCCGCTGGGCAATGCGCGGCAAGTGGGCAAACTGCATGATCTGCTGGCGCAGAGCGACATCGTGTCGCTGCACGTTCCCGAATTGCCGTCGACCCAGTGGATGATCGGCGCGGCAGAGATCGCGGCGATGAAGCCGGGCGGCATCCTCATCAATGCGGCGCGCGGCACGGTGGTCGAGATCGAGCCGTTGGCCGACGCGCTGAAGGCCAGGAAGCTGTGGGGCGCGGCGATCGACGTGTTTCCGCAGGAGCCGGGCAGCAACAACGAGGAGTTCACTTCGCCATTGCGCGGACTGGACAACGTGATCCTGACGCCGCACGTCGGCGGATCGACGATGGAGGCGCAGGCCAACATCGGCCTCGAGGTGGCGGAAAAGCTGGTGAAGTACAGCGATAACGGCACCTCGACGTCGTCGGTCAACTTTCCCGAAGTCGCGCTACCGGCGCATCCGGGCAAGCATCGCTTGCTGCACATCCACCGCAACGTGCCGGGGGTGCTGTCGGCAATCAACCAGGTGTTTGCGGACAACGAGATCAACATTGCCTCGCAGTATCTGCAGACGAACGAGAAGGTGGGGTACGTGGTGATCGACATCGATGCGGAGTCGTCGGACCTGGCGCTGGAGAAATTGGCGAAGGTGCCGGGGACGATTCGGAGTCGGGTGTTGTTTTAGGCTTGATGATCGGTATCGGTATCGGTATCGGTATCGGTATCGGTATCGGTATCGGTATCGGTATCGGTATCGGTATCGGTATCGGTATCGGTATCGGGTTCGTTCGGAGTGCGGCGACGGGCGGCCTGGACGCATCCCGGATCGCCGCCGCGGACGCGGTCGTGGTCGATCTCCCTCTCCCTCGGGAGAGGACCGGGGTGAGGGCAGTCGCACTCCGAGAGGCGCGAGGCGTTCGCCGGCCCCCAAGCTGCGCACCGCGTACCGCGCGCTCTCCGCGAAGAAGGATTCCAGACACCATCCCCCGCAATCCGCAAGCCTTCACACCCTGACCTAAAATCGCCGACCACTGGTTAGTGGGCGCGCAGCGCCCGACCGAGACCCCATCCCGATGAATGCTCCGACCGCGTTGACCGCGTTGTTGTCGCAGGCCGAAGAGCCCGTGCGACTCCGCGAGATCCCGTACAACTACACCAGCTTTTCCGACCGCGAAATCGTGATCCGCCTGCTTGGCGCACGCGGCTGGGAACTGCTGCAAGTGCTGCGCAGCGAGCGCCGCACAGGCCGATCGGCCCGCATGCTCTATGAAGTGCTGGGCGACATCTGGGTCGTGCAGCGCAATCCGTACCTGGTCGACGACCTGCTCGACAATCCGCGCCGGCGCGGGCAACTGGTCGATGCGTTGAACCACCGGCTCACCGAAGTGGGAAAGCGCCGCACGCCCGATATCGACGCGCAGCGCGATGCGCTGGTTGGCGAACTGGCTGGCCTGGTGTCGCAAGCCATCGCCACCTTCGACGCCATGTTCCGCGACGTCGCCGCGCTGCGCCGCAAGGCCACGCGCGCCTTCCGCAGGCTCACGGCCAAGGACAACATCAAATTCGACGGCCTGTCGCGCGTCTCGCACGTGACCGACGCGACCGACTGGCGCGTGGAATACCCGTTCGTCGTCCTGTGCCCCGACACCGAGGCCGAAATGGCGCTGCTGGTCAAGGGCTGCATCGAACTGGGCCTGACCATCATCCCGCGCGGCGGCGGCACCGGCTACACCGGCGGGGCGATTCCGCTGACGTGGAACAGCGCCGTCATCAACACCGAGAAGCTGGAGGCGATGACCGAGGTCGAGATGGTCTCGCTGCCGGGAATCGATGCGCCCGTGCCGACGGTGTGGACCGAGGCCGGCGTGGTCACGCAGCGCGTGGCCGATGCGGCCGAGCGTGCGGGCTATGTCTTCGCCGTCGACCCGACTTCGGCGGAAGCGTCCTGCGTCGGCGGCAATGTCGCCATGAACGCCGGCGGCAAGAAGGCCGTGCTGTGGGGCACCGCGCTCGACAACCTCGCCTCCTGGCGCATGGTCACGCCGCAGGCCGAGTGGCTGGAGGTCACGCGCATCGGCCACAACCTCGGCAAGATCCACGACGTCGAGAGCGCCGTGTTCGAACTGCAGTATTTTGCGGCCGACGGCAAGACGAAGCTGCGCACCGAACGCCTCGATATTCCTGGCAAGACCTTCCGCAAGGAAGGCCTCGGCAAGGACGTGACCGACAAGTTCCTCTCGGGCCTCCCCGGCATACAGAAGGAAGGTTGCGACGGCCTCATCACGAGTTGCCGCTGGGTCGTGCATCGCATGCCGGCGCATACCCGCACGGTCTGCCTCGAGTTCTTCGGCAACGCCAAGGATGCGGTGCCCAGCATCGTCGAGATCAAGGACTTCATGTTCGCCGAGCAGAAGCGCACCGGCGTGTTGCTCGCCGGCCTCGAGCACCTCGATGACCGCTACCTGAAGGCCGTCGGCTACGCGACCAAGTCGAAGAAGCACGGCGGCGGCCTGCCGAAGATGGTGCTGTTCGGCGACATTGCCGGCGACAACGCTGACGACGTGGCGCGTGCGACCTCCGAGGTGGTACGCATCGCCAACTCGCGCAGTGGCGAAGGCTTCATCGCCATCAGCCCGGAAGCACGCAAGAAGTTCTGGCTCGACCGCAAGCGCACCGCCGCGATCAGCCGGCACACCAACGCCTTCAAGATCAACGAGGACGTGGTGATCCCGCTGCCGCGCATGGCCGAGTACACCGACGGCATCGAGCGCATCAACATCGAGCTGAGCCTGCAGAACAAGCTGGCCTTTGCCGACGAGCTGGAAGCCTTCTTCGCTCGCGGCAACCTGCCGCTGGGCAAGACCGACGATGCCAATGACATCCCGTCCGCCGAGTTGCTGGAAGACCGGGTCGCACAGGCCATTGCGCTGGTCCAGGAAGTGCGCGCGCTGTGGGCGGGCTGGATGCGGGACATCGACGGTCTGTTTCCGCAGTTGCAGGACCACACGTTGCGCGCGAGCTGGAAGACGCAGTTGCGCGCACCGTTGCAGCAGATCTTCTCGGGCGCCGAGTTCGCGCCCATCCTCGACGAGTGCAACGCCATCCACCAGCGCGTGCTCAAGGGCCGTGTATGGGTTGCGCTGCACATGCACGCGGGCGACGGCAACGTGCACACCAACATCCCCGTCAACAGCGACAACTACGAGATGCTGCAGACCGCCCATGCGGCCGTGGTGCGCATCATGGCGCTGGCGCGGTCACTCGACGGTGTGATCTCGGGCGAGCACGGCATCGGCATCACCAAGCTGGAGTTCCTGAGCGACGACGAACTGCGGCCGTTCATGGACTACAAGAAGAAGGTCGATCCGGAAGGGCGGTTCAACAAGGGCAAGCTAGTGCGCGAGACGGCCCCGCACCCCGAGGCCCTGCACGCCGACCTCACCAACGCCTATACCCCCAGCTTCGGCCTGATGGGCCACGAATCGCTGATCATGCAGCAGAGCGACATCGGCGCGATCGCCGAAAGCGTCAAGGACTGCCTGCGCTGCGGCAAATGCAAGCCGGTGTGCGCCACCCACGTGCCGCGCGCCAACCTGCTTTATTCGCCGCGCAACAAGATCCTCGCCACCTCGTTGCTGGTCGAAGCCTTCCTCTACGAAGAGCAGACCCGGCGCGGCATCAGCATCAAGCATTGGGAAGAGTTCGAGGACGTGGCAGACCACTGCACCGTGTGCCATAAGTGCCTGACGCCGTGTCCGGTGAAGATCGACTTCGGCGACGTCTCCATGAACATGCGCAACCTGCTGCGCAAGATGGGGCAGAAGTCGTTCCGTCCGGGCAATGCGGCGGCGATGCTGTTCCTGAACGCGACCAATCCGCAGACCATCAAGGCGATGCGGATGGGCATGGTCGACATCGGCTTCAAGGCGCAGCGCCTGGCCAATGACCTGCTGCGCGGCCTCGCGAAGAAGCAGACCGCCGCACCACCGGCCACGCTGGGTCCGGCGCCGGTGAAGGAACAGGTCATCCATTTCATCAACAAGAAGATGCCGGGCGGCCTGCCGAAGAAGACGGCGCGCGCGCTGCTCGACATCGAGGATCCGGACTACGTGCCGATCATCCGCAACCCGAAACAGACGACGTCGGAGACCGAGGCCGTCTTCTACTTCCCTGGCTGCGGCTCCGAGCGCCTGTTCTCCCAGGTCGGCCTGGCCACGCAGGCGATGCTCTGGCATGCCGGCGTGCAGACCGTGCTGCCGCCGGGCTACCTGTGCTGCGGCTACCCGCAGCGCGGCAGCGGCCAGTTCGACAAGGCCGAGAAGATGATCACCGACAACCGGGTGCTCTTCCACCGCGTCGCCAACACGCTGAACTACCTCGACATCAAGACCGTCGTGGTGAGCTGCGGCACCTGCTACGACCAGCTCCAGGGCTACCAGTTCGACAAGATCTTCCCGGGCTGCCGCATCATCGACATCCACGAGTACCTGCTCGAGAAGGGCATCACGCTGAACGCGAGCCAGGGCGCGGGATACCTCTACCACGACCCCTGCCATAGCCCGATGAAGCTGCAGGACCCGATGAAGACCGTGAAGGCCCTGGTCGGCGACAACGTGCTCAAGAGTGACCGGTGCTGCGGCGAATCCGGCACGCTGGGCGTGACCCGGCCCGACATCTCGACGCAGATCCGCTTCCGCAAGGAAGAGGAACTGAAGAAGGGCGAGGCTGCATTGCGCGAGTCCGGCAAGATCGGCGCGAAGGAAAACGTCAAGATCCTCACGAGCTGTCCGAGCTGCCTGCAAGGCCTGAGCCGCTACGGCAACGACCTGAACAATGGCCTGCTCGAAGCCGACTACATCGTTGTCGAAATGGCCAAGCAGATCCTGGGAGAACAGTGGCTGCCGGAATACGTCGCCGCCGCCAACCAGGGTGGCATCGAGCGCGTGCTCGTGTAACCAAGGAGAGATGGATGGCGGGCCTTCAAGCCGGCGCACCGACGCCGCAATCGATCACCGTACACGGCGCCTCGCGTGTGCTGGAAATCGGCTTCTCCAATGGTGCGAGCTTTCGCATCCCGTTCGAGCTGATGCGCATCTACTCGCCTTCGGCCGAGGTAAAGGGGCACGGCCCCGGCCAGGAGGTGCTCCAGACTGGCAAGCGCGATGTGACCCTGGTCGCGCTGGAGCCGGTGGGCAACTATGCGGTCAAGCCGGTCTTCAGCGACGGCCACGACACCGGCATTTTCTCGTGGGACCTTCTCTACGAGCTGGGCTCGAAGCAGTCGCAGCTGTGGGCCGAATACGAAGCGCGACTTGCAGCAGCCGGCGTCGATCGCGATGCGCCAATGGCCGGCAAGGGCGGCCACGGCTGCGCTTCGCATTGAATCGATGCTTGATGCACCACCGAGGGTAATTCCCGCCGCCCAACGGGGTCGTCGGCTTGTTATCCGCACTTACGCCCTAACATCGGGCGCATGAGTACAACCCACTTCGGCTTCGAGTCGGTCGACGAGAAGGACAAGGCGAAGCGCGTTCGCGGCGTGTTCGACTCGGTCGCGTCCCGCTACGACGTCATGAACGACCTCATGTCGGCCGGTCTCCATCGTGCATGGAAGGCCTATACGGTCATGGTCGCCAACGTTGCCGAAGGCTCCAGGGTACTGGACCTCGCCGGTGGCACCGGCGACCTCGCGTTGGCATTTGCCAAGAAAGTGGGTGCAAGTGGCCAGGTGGTGCACACCGACATCAACGAAGCCATGCTGCGCACCGGCCGCGACCGCCTGCTCGATGCGGGCGTCGCGCTGCCGACGCTGGTCTGCGATGCCGAGAAGCTCCCGTTTCCCGACAATCATTTCGATGTGGTCACTGTCGCCTTCGGCCTGCGCAACATGACGCACAAGGACGTGGCGTTACGCGAGATGAACCGGGTGCTCAAGCCCCGCGGCAAGCTGCTGGTGCTGGAGTTCTCCAAGGTCGCCAAGCCATTGGCCAAGGCCTACGACTGGTATTCGTTCAGCGTGCTGCCCAGGCTCGGCAAGCTCGTGGCAGGCGACGACGCGAGCTACCGCTACCTGGCCGAATCCATCCGCATGCATCCGGGGCAGGAGCAACTCAAGACCCTCATGAAAGAGGGCGGTTTCGGCCATGTGGACTATCACAACATGACGGGTGGCGTGGTCGCCCTGCATGTTGGAATCAAGTGTTGAACAAACAGCCGTTGATCGGCAACGACAGAGGAGACGTCATGAGAAGAATTGGATCGGTCTTGCTGGTTTGCGCCATGGCGCTGGTCAGCGTGCAGGCCGACGCGGCACGCCTGGGTGGCGGCAAGTCGATGGGTCGGCAGTCGAGCAACGTCACGCAACGGGAGGCTGCGGCACCGTCCGCGCCGTCGCAGAACGTGACCAACAATGCCGCCGCGGCAAAGCCCGCAACGCCGGCGCCTGCAACCCCGGCAGCCCCTGCCGCGGCACCGAAGCGGCCCTGGATGGGCATGCTCGGCGGCCTCGCTGCCGGCCTCGGCCTCGCATGGCTCGCGAATTCGCTCGGTCTTGGTGCCGCGTTCGGCAACATGCTCCTGATCGGCCTGCTGGTCCTGGCCGCGGTCGTCGTGTGGCGTATCTTTGCAGCACGTTCGCGTCCCGCGGCTGCGCGCACGGGTGGTCTGGCCTTCGAAGGTGCAGGCAGTCCGGCCAATGCCGGCGCACCGGCGCAATACAGAACTGCGGATGTCGGCAACGACGCCTCGGCGCGTCCGTGGGAACAGCAAGCCGCCGCGTTCGACGCTACCCCCGCGCATGGCTCGTCGATGGCCGGCGCAGCGGGTGCGGGCGGCGGCAGCATGATCGGGTCGGCACTGGCCGGCTCGCAAAGCTGGGGCATTCCGGCAGGCTTCGACACCGAAGGCTTTCTTGCCGCGGCCAAGCGCAACTTCGTGACGCTGCAGGACGCCTGGGATCGCAACGACCTCACCATGCTGCGCTCGATGATGACGGACAGCATGCTTGGTGAAATCCGCATGCAACTGGCTGAGCGCGAAACCCACACGGGCGGCCAGCCGAACAAGACCGAGGTCGTGATGCTCGACGCCAAGCTGCTCGGCATCGAGGAAACGCCGGACCTCTACCTCGCCAGCGTCGAGTTCTCGGGGATGATCCGGGAGGACGCATCGGCCGGCCCGAGCCCGTTCCGCGAAGTGTGGAATATGAGCAAGCCCACGGCGGGCGGTCAGGGCGGCTGGCTGGTGGCCGGCGTGCAAGCACTGCAATAAGCGTGCATCCACCGGCTTGCGTGCCGGCTCAACCGATAATGGGGACATGGCCACACCATCGTCCCCATTTGCTTTTCTCGGCGACCTGTTCAACCGCGTCGGCGAGCGCCTGCAGCCGCCGCCGTGGGTGGTTCATGAAATCCAGCACCGCGCGGTGCTGTTCCTCAACCATGTGCTGCAGCAGGAACCGGAAGCGCAGCAGCGGTTGATTCGCCAGCAGGGCAATGTGGTGCGATTCCAGTGGCGTTTCATCACGATGCAGCTGGTTGCCACGCCGGCCGGCCTGCTCGATCTCGCACCCGAAGGCGCGGCCGCCGATCTCACGCTGACCGTCATGCAGGAATCCCCGCTCGACATCGTGCGCAGCAGCCTTCGCGGCGACAAGCCGGAGGTGCAGATCGTCGGCGACGTGCAGTTGGCGGCGGAGGTCAACTGGCTGGTCGATCACGTGCGCTGGGACGTCGAGGACGACCTGGCCCGCCTGATTGGCGACGTGCCGGCCCATGCCATCGGCACTGGCGCCCGTCGCGTGGTGGGCGCGTTGCGCCAGTTCGTCGGTGACCGCGCCGGTCGTGCCGCGGCATCGGCGGGCGACGAATGAGGCGTTTCTACCGCGGCATCTACATCGTCTGGGTCGCACTTCGCTACGGCCTGGACGAGCTGGTCCTGACCAGCTTCGACAAGCCCTGGCTCGTCAGGGTCGCCCGAATGCTGGCGGTGGGCCGCAACCTCGACGCGCCTCGCGGGCAGCGCCTGCGCGAGGCGCTGGAAGGCCTGGGCCCGATCTTCGTGAAGTTCGGCCAGGTTCTCTCGACCCGGCGCGACCTGTTGCCGCCCGACATCGCCGACGAACTCGCACGCCTGCAGGACCAGGTGCCTCCGTTCCCGTCGAGCGTGGCAATCGCGACCATCGAGCGTGCGTTCCGCCGGCCCGTCGGCGAAGTGTTCGTGCAGTTCGAGGAAGAGCCCGTGGCGAGCGCGTCGATTGCCCAGGTGCACTTCGCGACCCTGCGCACGCGTGACGGCCAACTGCGCGACGTGGCCGTGAAGGTGCTGCGTCCCAACATGCGCGGCGTGATCGAAAAAGACCTGGCGCTGATGGCCATGATGGCCGGCTGGATCGAGAAGGCGTCCCCCGACGGCAAGCGGCTGAAGCCGCGCGAGGTGGTTGCCGAGTTCGACAAGTACCTGCACGACGAGCTCGACCTGGTGCGCGAGGCCGCCAATGCCGCCCAGTTGCGCCGCAACATGGTTGCGCTGGATCTGGTTCTCATTCCCGAGATGTTCTGGGACTTCTGCCACCCGGAAGTGATGGTGATGGAGCGCATGAGGGGCGTGCCGATCGCGCAGATCGACCGGCTGCGCGCGGGCGGCATCGATGTGCCCAAACTGGCGCGCGACGGCGTCACGATCTTTTTCACGCAGGTATTTCGCGACGGCTTCTTTCACGCGGACATGCATCCCGGCAACATCCAGGTGAGCCTGGACGCCGCCACCTTCGGGCGCTACATCTCGCTGGACTTCGGCATCATCGGCACGCTCACCGAGGTCGACAAGGAATACCTGGCGCAGAACTTCGCGGCTTTTTTCCGGCGCGACTACAAGCGCGTGGCCGAGCTGCATGTGGAAAGCGGATGGGTGCCCCGGAGTACCCGTGTCGACGAACTGGAAGCCGCCATCCGGACCGTGTGCGAGCCTTACTTCGACCGGCCGCTCAAGGAGATTTCGCTAGGCATGGTGCTGATGCGCCTGTTCCAGACCTCGCGCCGCTTCCAAGTCGAGATTCAGCCGCAACTCGTGTTGTTGCAGAAGACCCTGCTCAATATCGAAGGCCTGGGACGCCAGCTCGATCCGGAGCTGGACTTGTGGGCCACGGCGAAGCCGTTCCTCGAGAAATGGATGGTCGACCAGATCGGCCCGAAGCGGCTCATGGCGCAATTGCGCGCCGAGGCGCCGCGCTATGCCAAGCTGCTGCCGCAACTGCCGCGCCTGCTGCATGACTTCATGGAAAATCGGCCAGCAGACCACCGGCGCGAATTACTCGAATTGCTGGCCGCACAGAAGCGCACCAACAAGCTCCTCCAGGCCCTCCTCTACGGTGGCATCGGGTTTGTATTGGGATTGATCGCCTTCCAGCTGGTGCTGCGCGTTCGCCTTTTCTAGTTTTTTTCGCAACCTCCATTGCCTCAGGAGAGCCGCCGTGTTGCTGACCCTGGTCATCCTTTACCTGTTGATCACCATCGCCATCGGGCTGATCGCGGCCCGCCGCGTCAAGAACACCACCGACTTCGCCATTGCCGGGCGGCACCTGCCGCTCTACATGATCGTGACCACCACGTTCGCGACCTGGTTCGGGTCGGAGACGGTGCTGGGCATTCCGGCCAAGTTCATCGAAGGCGGCTTGAACGGCGTGATCGAAGACCCTTTCGGCGCGGGCACGTGCCTGATCCTCGTGGGGTTGTTTTTCGCAGGCAAGCTCTACCGCATGACGCTGCTGACGATCAGCGACTATTACCGTGAACGCTATGGCCGCACGGTCGAGATCGCGTGTTCGCTGATCATCATGCTGAGCTACCTGGGCTGGGTCTCGGCACAGGTCACGGCGCTCGGGCTGGTGTTCAACCTGCTGTCAGCGGGTGCCGTGAGCATTCCGGTGGGCATGGCGATCGGCGTGGTGTCGATCCTGGCCTACACGCTGTTCGGCGGCATGTGGTCGGTGGCGGTCACCGACTTCATCCAGATGATCATCCTGGTGTGCGGCCTGGCAGTGATCGCGATGTTCGCGGGCAACATGGCCGGTGGCGCCGAAAAAGTGGTCGACCTGGCCCTGAGCCGTGACCTGTTCAAGTTCTGGCCCGAGCCGAACTTCCACGACATGGTCTTCTTCTTCGCGGCGGCCATCACGATGATGCTCGGCTCGATTCCGCAGCAGGACGTGTTCCAGCGCGTGATGTCGGCCAACAGCGTCAAGTCGGCCACGCGCGGCCCGGTCATCGGGGGCGTGGCGTATCTCCTCTTCGCGTTCGTGCCGATGTTCCTCGTGGCCAGCGCGCTTCTGATCATGCCGGAACAGACTGCGACGCTGCTCAAGGAAGATCCGCAGAAGGTGCTCCCCACGCTGGTGCTCGAGAAGATGCCGTTCGTAATGCAAGTGCTGTTCTTTGGCGCGCTGCTGTCGGCCATCAAGTCGACCGCTTCGGCCACGTTGCTCGCTCCGAGCGTGACTTTCACGGAGAACATCTGGCGCCAGTTCCGCCCGGCGGGAACCGACAGGCAGAACCTCATGACGATGCGGATCACGGTGCTGTTGTTCAGCGCCGCCGTGCTGACATACGCCATCCGCATGCAGGGCACGCCGATCTACGAGTTGGTGTCGAGCGCGTACCAGGTGCCACTGGTGGGCGCTTTCATCCCACTGGTTGCGGGGCTCTATTGGCAGCGCGCCAGCACGCAGGGGGCGGTGGCGGCCGTCGTGCTGGGCATTGGCGTGTGGGTGCTGTTCCTGAACATGCCCTGGGGCGCGGCATTTCCGGCCCAATTGGCCGGTGTGTTCGCCTCCCTTTCCGGCATGGTGGCTGGCTCGCTGGCGCCGCAGTGGGTGCCGAATCAGCGCACGCCGCATCGCCCGCTCGCCACGGCCAGCGCCTGAGAATGCTTGCGGGGGCGGGCCCTATAATCGAGGGCTTTGCGAGCGGTTTCTCTGCTGCTCCTTTCGGTCCCCCCATTCCATGCCCATCTACGCCTATAAATGCAGCGCCTGCGGCTTTGCCAAGGACGTGCTGCAGAAAATGTCTGACGCACCCCTGTCGGTGTGCCCCACCTGCCACGCGAGCGCGTTCGAAAAGCAGGTCACGGCCGCCGGCTTCCAACTCAAGGGATCGGGTTGGTATGTGACCGATTTCCGTGACGGCAAGAAGAAGGCGGGCGAGAGCAAGCCTGCCGCCGCTGCCAACGGCGAAGCCGCCACGCCGGGCGGCGACGCAGCCGCTGCTGCCCCTGCCCCTGCCACCGCCGACACTGCACCCGCTCCCGCCGCAGCGACCGCCACTGCTCCGAGTCCGGCACCTGCTGCCGCCAAGAGCGACTGAGGCCCTTCGATGCACGCCTTGCGCAAATGGCTGCTGTCCGGCTTGCTGGTCATCGTGCCGCTGTTCATCACGCTGGCGGTGCTCAAGTGGATCATCGACACGCTCGACCAGACGTTGTGGGTGCTGCCAGCCGTGTGGCAGAGATGGCTCTACGACAACAATGTGCGCGGCCTCGGCGTGCTGCTCACGCTGGCCATCCTGCTGGTGGTCGGAGCCGTCGCCAGCAACTTCGTCGGCAAGCGCCTGCTTGGCTGGGGCGATGCCGTGGTGCGGCGCATCCCGGTGGTGCGCTCGATCTACTCGAGCGTCAAGCAGGTGTCGGACACGCTGTTCTCCGAGAATGGCAACGCGTTCCGCACGGCCGTGCTCATCCAGTGGCCGCGTGAACACGTCTGGACCATCGCCTTCGTCACCGGTGCGCCGGGCGGCGAAGTCATCCGGCACCTGGACGGCGCGGAATACCTCAGCGTCTACGTGCCGACCACGCCGAACCCGACCGGCGGCTACTTCGTGATGCTCAAGCGCAGCGACTGCATCGAACTCAAGATGAGCGTCGACGAGGCGCTCAAGTACATCGTCTCGATGGGCGTGGTCGTCCCCGGCCCCACCGCCCTCCCGACGACCCGATAACAACATGCGCCGCAGCGGCGCTCGGAAATTCATATGGCCATGCGTTCTCACTATTGCGGTCTCGTGACCGAAGCCCTGATGGGCGAAACCGTCACCTTGTGCGGCTGGGTCAACCGCCGCCGCGACCATGGCGGCGTGATCTTCATCGACCTGCGCGACCGCGAAGGCTATGTGCAGGTGGTGTGCGACCCCGATCGCGCCAGCACCTTCGCCGTGGCCGAAGACCTGCGCAACGAGTACTGCGTGCAGATCAAGGGCCTGGTGCGGGCGCGCCCCGAGGGCACGACCAACGACGCCCTCAAGAGCGGCAAGATCGAGGTGCTCTGCCATGAACTGAAAGTGCTGAACCCGTCGGTCACGCCGCCGTTCCTGCTGGACGACGACAACCTCAGCGAGACCACGCGCCTCACGCATCGCGTGCTCGACCTGCGCCGCCCCGCGATGCAGCGCAACATGATGCTGCGCTACAAGGTCACGATGGAAACGCGCAAGTTCCTCGATGCCAACGGCTTCATCGACATCGAGACGCCGATGCTCGGCAAGTCCACGCCCGAAGGCGCACGCGACTACCTGGTGCCCAGCCGCGTGCACGACGGCAGCTTCTTCGCGCTTCCGCAATCCCCGCAACTCTTCAAGCAGTTGCTGATGGTTGCCGGCTACGACCGCTACTACCAGATCGTCAAGTGCTTCCGCGACGAGGACCTGCGCGCGGACCGCCAGCCCGAGTTCACGCAAATCGACATCGAGACCTCATTCCTCGCGGAAGAAGAAATCCGCGACATGTTCGAAGGCATGATCCGCAACGTGTTCCGCAACGCGGCCGGCATCGACCTGCCCGTGTTCCCGACCATGAGCTACGCGGACGCGATGTTCAAGTACGGCTCGGACAAGCCCGACCTGCGCGTCAAGCTCGAGTTCACCGAACTCACCGAGATCATGAAGCGGGTCGAGTTCAAGGTGTTCTCCAACGCCGCCACGATGAAGGGCGGCCGCGTGGTCGCGCTGCGTGTGCCGGGCGGCGGCGCCGAAGGCGGCCTCTCGCGCGGCGAGATCGATGCGTATCAGGAGTTCGTCAAGATCTACGGTGCCAAGGGCCTGGCGTACATCAAGGTCAACGATGCGGCCGCCGGCCGCGAAGGCCTGCAGAGTCCGATCGTCAAGAACCTCGACGATTCGGCGCTGGCCGAGATCATCGCGCGCACCGGCGCCCGCAACGGGGACATCCTGTTCTTCGGCGCTGACAAGGAGAAGGTCGTCAACGACGCGATCGGCGCGCTGCGCGTGAAGATCGGCCACAGCGCATTCGGCAGGAAGAACGGCCTGTTCGACGACCGCTGGGCGCCGCTGTGGGTGGTCGACTTCCCGATGTTCGAATTCGACGAGGATGGCCAGCGCTGGTCCGCCGTTCACCACCCGTTCACCGCACCGAAGGACGGCCATGAAGACCTCATGGACACCGCGCCCGAGAAGTGCATCGCCAAGGCTTACGACATGGTGCTCAACGGCATCGAGATGGGTGGCGGCTCGGTGCGTATCCACCGTGAGGAAGTGCAGAGCAAGGTGTTCCGCGCGCTCAAGATCAATGCGGAAGACGCGCAACTCAAGTTCGGCTTCCTGCTCGATGCGCTGCAATACGGTGCACCGCCGCACGGCGGCATTGCCATCGGCCTGGACCGCCTGGTCATGCTGATGACGGGCGCCGAATCCATTCGCGACGTGATCGCCTTCCCCAAGACGCAGCGCGCGCAAGATCTGCTCACGCAGGCGCCGAGCCCGGTGGACGAGAAGCAACTGCGCGAGTTGCACATTCGCTTGCGCAACGTGCAGCCGGCGTAAGCGAGTGGCGGACAGAATCAGGGGCGCTTTACGGCGCCCCTTTTGTTTCGTCGAATTCCCGAATGACGACCTGTTGCCATGAGGCATGAAATCATGCGATTCGTCCACTATCCGTCAATCGGGCAGAGACGGAAGGCCGGTTGGATGTCGGTAGCGCAAACCTCTTGCCCGCCAAGCTGATGCTTCCCTACAAGATCCCCGAGTCGGTGCTGGTCGTCATCCACACGCCCGCACTCGACGTGTTGCTCATCAAGCGCGCCGACGCCGACGAGTTCTGGCAATCGGTCACCGGCAGCAAGAATCTCGTCGATGAGCCGTTGCGTCTCACGGCGGCACGCGAGGTCGCCGAAGAAACCGGCATCCTCTGCGGCGAGGGCAGCGCGCTGTCCGCCCGACTGGTCGACTGGCGGCTGCAAAACATCTACGAGATTTATCCACGCTGGCGTGCCCGCTACGCCCCGGGCGTGACGCGCAACACCGAGCATCTGTTTGGCCTGTGCGTGCTGGAACGCATCGAGCCGGTGCTGAACCCGCATGAGCACACCGCCTGGCAATGGCTGCCGTACCGGCAAGCGGCGGACGCCTGCTTTTCCCCGTCGAACGCAGAAGCCATCCTGTTGCTGCCACAATTTGCGCCATGAGCATGAACTTGCGGGTCGCAACTTACAACATCCACAAGGGTGTGCAAGGTATCGGGCCTGCGCGGCGGCTGGAGATCCACAACCTCGGCCATGCGATCGAGCAACTCGACGCCGACATCGTCTGCCTGCAGGAAGTGCGCAAGATGAACCGCCAGGCCGCTGCGCGCTTCACGCGCTGGCCCCAGATGCCGCAGGCCGATTTCCTGGCGCCCGAAGGCTATACGGCGGTCTACGAAACCAATGCGATCACGCGGCACGGAGAGCACGGCAATGCGTTGCTCACGAGATGGCCCGTGCTGCGCCAGGGCCATCAGGACATATCCGACCATCGCTTCGAGCAGCGCGGATTGCTGCATGTGGTGATTGAAGTGGAGGGCAAGCCGGTGCACGCCATCGTGGTGCATCTGGGCCTGATCAAGGGAAGCCGGGTCCGGCAGGTGGCGCAGCTCAACGAGTTCATCGCGCGCGAGGTGCCGCGGGGCGAGCCGGTGATCGTGGCCGGCGACTTCAACGACTGGGGCGCCCGCATGCGCTCGGCAATGAATGCGATGGGCCTGCGCGATTCGCACGAGCTGCCGGGCCCGCGCATATTGACGTACCCGTCGCGATTGCCGGTGACGCAACTCGACTTCATCTATGGCCGCCACCTTTCGCCCACGGCTTGCCATGTCCCGCGTGGGCCGATCTGGGCACGCATGTCGGATCACCTGCCGCTGGTCACCGACTTTTCGCTATCAAAATGATAGCTGTTTCCGCCCGCCTGCGCGGCGCGGTTAGGATGCGCTGATGCTGAAGAAAATCGACGTTGCAGAGCGCCCCCAAGGCGGGGCAGACGAGGACGAGGGGACACCGGTTTCGGTGAAAATCCGCGAGCGCCTCCTGACGGCGCGCAAGCGCTTCCACGCCAACGACAACATTGCCGAATTCATCGCGCCGGGCGAGCTCGAGGCGCTGCTCGACGAGGTCGAGGTCAAGATGAAGGCCGTGCTCGAAAGCCTGGTCATCGACATCGAGAACGATCACAACACCGACAACACCGCGCGTCGCGTCGCCAAGATGTACCTCAACGAGGTGTTCAAGGGCCGCTACGTGCCACCGCCTTCGCTGACGGAATTTCCCAATGCCGAGCACCTGAACGAGCTGATGATCGTCGGCCCGATCACTGTGCGCAGCGCCTGCTCCCACCACTTCTGTCCGATCATCGGCAAGCTGTGGATCGGCGTGATGCCGAACGAGCACACCAACGTGATCGGCCTGTCCAAGTACGCGCGCCTCGCCGAGTGGACGATGGGCCGGCCGCAGATCCAGGAAGAAGCCGTGGTGCAACTGGCCGACCTGATCCAGGAGAAGACCCAGCCCGACGGCTTGGCCCTGGTCATGGAGGCCGAGCACTTCTGCATGCAATGGCGCGGGGTAAAGGAGATGGACAGCAAGATGATCAACTCGGTCATGCGCGGCGTGTTCCTCAAGGACTCATCGCTGCGGCGTGAGTTCCTGTCTCTTCTCCCCCGAAAAGGCTGAGTCATGACCCCCACTCTCCGTCACTGCGTATACTCGCCGCCCCTCGAGGGCGCGCAGGCCTCCCTTGGGGCGGCCCGGCGGGAGGCCTGACATGCTCGTCCGCCTCCTCTACGCCAGCCGCGCCGCCGACAGCAGCGCGCCCGCCGTCGACGCGATCCTTGCGCAATCGCGTGTACACAACACCTCGTGCGGCATCACGGGCATCCTTTGCTATGGCGCCGGCATCTTCCTGCAGGCGATCGAGGGCGGTCGGATGCAGGTCAGCGAGCTCTACGGCCACATCCAGCGAGACTCGCGCCACAAGGACGTGATGCTGCTGGCCTACGAGGAAATCGGCGAGCGCCGTTTTGGTGGCTGGACCATGGGGCAAGTCCATCTCACCAAGGTGCACCAGGCCACGTTGCTACGCTACTTCGAAAAGCCCGAACTGGACCCGTATGCCGTCTCCGGGAAGGCGTCGATGGCGCTGCTCGAAGAACTGATGGCAACCGCCGCGATCGTCGGCCGGCCCTGAGGGTTTGCCGCTTTCCGCCTTCGCGCTGATCTTGCTGGCCGGCGTGATCCACGCCAGTTGGAATATCGCGGCCAAGAAGGCCAACGGCGACGCGCGCTTCGCACTGCAAAGCGGCGTGTTCCTGATGATCGTCTGGGCGCCGCTTGGCATCGCGATGGGGTGGCATGTCGTGCCGCTGTGGGGCTGGACCGAATGGGCCTTCGTCGTCGCCAGCGGCGTGCTGCACGTGGTCTACTACGTCGCCTTGCTGCGCGGCTACCGCAAGAGCGATCTCACTGTGGTGTACCCGTTGGCACGCGGCTCGGGCCCTTTGCTCTCCTCGCTGTTCGCGATCCTGTTCCTCGGTGAAAGCATCAGCCTTGCCGGGTTTGCGGGGATTGTCGGGGTGGTCCTCGGCGTGTTTCTCATCGCGGGCGGCCCGCAACTCTGGCGCGCGACGCAAGACCCGGCGCGGCGCGAACGCGTGCACAAGGGCCTGCGCTATGGCGTGTTGACCGGCGCTTTCATCGCGGCCTATACCGTGACCGACAGCTACGCGGTCAAGGTGGTGGCAATGTCGCCCATCCTGGTCGACTACTTCGGCGGCTTTGTCCGCGTGCTGCTGCTTTTGCCCGCGGCGCTGCGCAACCGCGCGGAGGCGGCGCGGCTTTGGCGCCTGCAATGGAAATATGCGCTTCTGGTGGCGGTGATCAGCCCGGTGTCGTATGTGCTGGTGCTGTATGCGGTGCAGCAGGCCCCCATCTCGCACGTGGCGCCGGCGCGCGAGGTGTCGATGCTGTTCGCGGCGCTGATCGGCGGGCATCTGCTGCAGGAGGGCGATCGGCTGCTGCGGCTGATCGGGGCGGCGTTCATCGCTGCCGGCGTGATTGCACTGGCGCTCGGCTGAGTGGCGGTGGCCTTGCTGTTCGGCTGCGATTTTTCGAGTGCGCCGACGACGCGCAAGCCCATCGTCATTGCGCAAGGCGCGCTGGACGGCGACGTCGTCTCGCTCGAGCAACTGCACACCTTTGCCACGCTCGATGCGTGGGGCGAATGGCTCGCCAGCCTACCGGCCTGGGTGGGCGGTTTCGACTTTCCATTCGGCCTGCCGCGCGCACTGGTCGAGCAATTGGGCTGGCCCTCGGAGTGGCCCGCATCGATGGCGCATTACGCGGGCCTGAGCCGCGCCGAGATCCGGGCCGAGTTTGCCGCCTTCTGCGCAGCACGGCCGGCCGGCGAAAAGTTTGCGCATCGCGCGACGGATGGCCCGGCGCGTTCGAGCCCTTCGATGAAGTGGGTCAATCCGCCCGTGGCCTTGATGCTCCATGCCGGTGTGCCGCGTTTGCTGGCGGCGGGCGCGCGGCTGCCGGCCCATGACGCATTGACCGATACCGAGGCCACGCGGATTGCGCTCGAGGCCTATCCGGGCCTGCTGGCGCGCGAACTGATCGGCCGGCGCAGCTACAAGGCTGACGACCGGGCAAGGCAAACACTCGAGCGTCGGGCCGCACGCGCCGATCTGCTCGATGCACTCCGTACGCCCGGCAGCGCGCGCCTGGGCATCCGATTGGCGCTGGAAGCGCCCCAGCGGAGTGCCTTGCTGGAAGACGCGCAGGGCGATCGGCTCGATGCAGTGCTCTGCCTCGTGCAGACGGCCTGGGCGTCGGTCCGGCCGGGCTGGGGCTTGCCGACTGGCGTGGATCCGCTCGAGGGCTGGATCGTCAGCGCCTGACCCGTCCTACAGCAGGTCGGGCGTTGTGCCCCTCGCGCGACAGGTGTGGGCGTCTAGATTGACCCAGTGGCCCGGATCCGGGCCATGGATCAGTTGAAACCACCCAACGGAAGGAACGCCATGAACAAGGACCAGGTTGCAGGACGCGTCGAGGACGCGAAGGGCAAGATCAAGGAAGTGACGGGCAAGGTCACGGGCAGCGAAAAGCTGCAGTCAGAAGGCATCGCCGACCAGGCCGCCGGCAAGGTGCAGAGCGGTTATGGCGACGCCAAGGAAAAGCTCAAGGACTCGATCAAGTCGGGCGCCGACAAGCTCTGATACACAGCCACACAGCCGGCCGCATTGCGCCGCGCCGCGCCTCGATGCCTGTCATCGATCATTGAATCTCAGGAGGTATATGCCATGAACACATCGAACCGATATCTGGTGCGATCACATACCCTGCTCGCGGTGCTTGTCGCCGGCAGCGCTCTGGCACTGGGCGCATGCGACAACAGGGCACCCAAGACCACCATGGGCGAAAAGGTCGACTCGGCCGTCGCCAACACCAAGGAAGCCGCCGCCGATGCCAAGGCAAAGACAGAGGCAGGCGCCGCATCCGCTGAATCGAGCATGAAGCAGGGCGCCACCGATGCCAAGCAAGCCGTCAAGGACGCGAGCTCCACCGTCGCGGGCAAGGTGGACGACGCGGCCATCACTGCATCGGTTTCCGCAGGTCTGGCCAAGGATCCGGACTTGAGCGCCATCAAGATCAATGTCGACACCAAGGGCGGCATGGTCACGCTCAACGGACCCGCGCCGAGCGCGGCCGCCAAGGCGCGGGCCGAAGCCATTGCCAAGGGCGTAGAAGGCGTGAGTTCGGTCGACAACAGGCTCGAAGTAAAGATGTAGTCCGGCAGCCGCGTCTCGCGCAATCAAAGAAGCCCGGTCGGTGCCGGGCTTTTTTCATTGGAAAGAAACACCCCCGAAGCGCCTGCGGCGCCTCCCCCTCGAGGGGGCGCACCGAGCGGCCCGGCAAAGCCGGTTCCGCGGGTGCCCACGAACAGACTTCGCCGTGCTCGTCCTGGATTCAATGCGTCGCGGGTCACGCGATAGCGTCGTGAAAACTGAAGCGCAGTTCAGTGGCCAAGCCAATCCTTCAGTTCATCGGCATGCTCTTCTTCCTGCGTGAGGATTTCCTCGAGCATGCGGCGCGTTGTCGGATCCTTGTCGCCGATCAACGAGATCATCTGGCGATAGGCCTCGATGGCAATGCGTTCAGCGACGAGATTGGCACGCACCATCGCCTGCAAGTCTTTCGAATCGTCGTACTGCGCATGGCTGCGACCCTGCAACGAATCAGGGCTGAAGTCCGGCTCACCGCCCAACTGCACGATGCGTTCGGCGATCTTGTCGGCATGGGCCGATTCCTCGTTCGCGTGCACCAGAAACTCATCGGCGATCGCCGGTGACTGCACACCATCGGCCGTGAAGTAATGGCGCTTGTAGCGCAGCACGCACACCAACTCAGTCGCGAGTGCGTCGTTCAGCAGCTTGACGATGTCGTCGCGCCAGGGCCCGTAGCTCGGCGTCACCGCGCCTTCGTCGAGGCTGCTCGATGCCGCCTTCAATGCCTTTTCGTCCAGCACCAGATGCTCGACAGGCGCTTCCAGAGTCGCAGTGGTCATTTTTCGTCCTTTCGTGGAACTGACGAGTTTTTCTGCATCACCGTCGTCACCATGTCAGCAATATCAGACGACTTCAGTAGGGCAGTCACCACAGCCGTGACCGACAGAAGCCGCCAGGGCTTTACCAACACGATCAGCGCGCCCGTCGACGCGGCAATCAACACGAGCTTGGCGGGCTGTTCCTTCGCATATCGATCGAGGAATGGGCGGGCCAGCTGGCTCGCAGCGTTGGCTGGATGGCGGCGCCACCAGCGCTCGACGACCTTTCGTCCGACCGCTGCCCATTCGAACTTGTTGAGGAATCCGGACAGCCCATGCCCTGGCGTAGTCGGGCCGGAGGGGTTCAAACGCGTCCGCGACGGCAGCTCGGGCGGCGTGCCGCCATTGAGGGCGTTGACCAGCGCACGACGCGAAATGGCCAGGCGCTGTTGTGCTGTCAGTGCGTTGCGATCAATGGGCATCGCGCTCTCCGGCAATGTGCAGCGCGCGGACGTCGGCGTCGAGTTGTGCGCGCACTTCCTCGAAAGCGTGCGACGGGGTGGTTCGGCTGGCATAAAGGCCTGCCATCACGGCAAGGAGCACCGCGATGGCGGGCACCGCCACCAACACCCAGTGAAAACTGCCGTGCAGCACCCCCAGCATCACGGCGATGCCGATGAGGCCGAGGGCCAGCATGGCGCTGACCGCGGCCAGCACGCCAGCGACCAGCCGGGCGACGATGGCGCGCCCGGCGACGGCGCCTTCCTCACGAAGGAGCGCGGCGTAGTTCGCCAGATGGTCCGCAAAGAGTTCGGGGTGCCCTAGCACCGTGGAGAAAATCGGATGGAGCATGGTGCTGGGGAGTTGCTGCGATTACCGGACGCTGGCGGGTCACCTCAATTCATCGGTCAATCGTCCCGGCGGCGGCTGGCCAGCACGATCAGCGCCGTAATCGCGGCGCCCGCAGCGGCCGCCATCAGGACCGAGCGCACCGGCTGGTCCGCAATGTAGCGGCCCGTCACATCGGCGGCCTGACCCAGCTGGCGCTGGGCGCGCGCGCCGGTTTTTGTCGCCGAATCGAGGCCACGCTGGACGGCTTGCTGCACACGGTTGGCGAGCTGCTCGACCCCGGGCTCCATCGAGCCGCGCAGGTCGCGCACCTTCTCGCCCGCGGCGTTGACGGCGTTCTGCGCATAGGCGCGCGTCGATTCGACCGCATCGTTCGCCACCTGGCGGGCATCCTCGGCCAGTTGCGAAGCGGTCTTGGCAGTTGCGTTCATGGTGGTTCCTTTCCTGAAAATGAAGTTTGTTATGAAGACAGGGTTCGAATCGTAGCGGCGCTAGCCCCTGCGTATCAAGCCAGCGATGAGGCTTGCAAGCGCGAGCACGAGAAAGATGACGAAAAGTATCTTGGCGATGCCCACCGCGCCGGCGGCAATGCCGCCGAACCCGAACAGCGCGGCGATCAACGCGATCACCAGAAAAACGACTGCATAGTGCAACATGTCGAACTCCAGACCGAGGTTGCCCTCGAGGTTGAGATGAAGACGTTCAAGACTTGAACGGCCAGTCGCAAGACTACGGGGCGGCCTTCTGATGACCTGTCAGCAGCCGGGGGTGAGGAGCGTAGGAGAGGCGCCACGTGTGGCAGCCGCAACGTCCGGCTCATGGCGGCTCATGGGGGCTCGCCTGCGGCTCGTGTGTGGTGTGGCTCATGTCCGGTCGCGGTCTCGCGACGCGGGCAGCATGGCGGTCAGTCGTGCACCTTCTCCGGGACGGGAGGCCACCGTGAGCTTGCCGTTGGCCGCCTGCACGCGATGCCGCATGCCGGCCAGCCCGTGCGTCGACGGGCGAACACTGTTCATGTCGAAGCCCTTGCCGTTGTCGCTGACTTCGACGATCACATGGTTTTCGTAGTTCTTGAGCACGATGGTCGCTTCGGTGGCCTGCGCGTACTTGCCGATATTGGTCAGGCACTCCTGCACCATGCGGTAGATGGTGAGCTCCCGCGATTCGTCGAGCGTCACCGGCTCCAGCGCCATTTCGACTGGAATGCCCGATTGGTCGGCGAATTCGCGTCCGAGGATTTCGAGCGACGCCACCAGCCCCAGGTTGGACAGCGAGGAGGGGCGCAAGTCCTCGATGATGCGTCGCTTCAGCGCGATGCCGCTGTTGAGCAGTTCGGTCAGGTGCTGCAGGCGCTGTGCGGCGTCGGGCGAATCGGCCAGGCGTGACTTGAGGCGCGCCACGTCCAGCTTGGCGGCGGTCAGTAGCGAGCCGAGTTCGTCGTGCAGCTCGCGTGCAAGAAAGCCGCGCTCCGTCTCGCGCACATTCTGAAGGTGGGTGGCGAGTTCGGTCAGGGACGCGGTGCGTTCGCTCACCTCGGCCTCGAGCGCATTGCGCTCGCGTTGCAATGCTTCCTGCTGGCGCTCGCCGGCGGACCGCAGCGCTTCGGTTTGCCTCAGGTAGAGCCACAGCGCGACCAGCCCCGCGAACGCCACCACTGCGATGCCCAGCCGCGCCAGCCTGAGCGACTTGGAGATCTGCGTCTGGGCCACCAGTAGAGAACGGTTGCTGATGGCAACGAGTTCCGTGGCCTGGCTGCGGATCGCGTTCATTTCCTCACGCCCGACGTCGGTGGTCAACACGAACTTCCACGCATCCTCGCTGCCTTTTTCGCGCAGCCGGACGCTCACATCCAGCTCGGCCAGCTTGCGCGCGACATGGTCGGCCAACTGTTCAAGGCGCGCGCGCTCATCGGGCCGGTCGGCATAGAGGGCGCGCAGGGTGGCGAGGTTGCCGCCGACTTCCGTGACCGCGGTGTCGTAAGGTTCGCGATAACGAACTTCGCCGGTCAGCAGATAGCCGCGCTGGCCGGTCTCGGCGTCGAGAATATCCTGCAGCAGGTTATTGAGCGCAAGCCGGGATCGCTGCGCCTCGCTGATTTCCTGCAATGCGAAACTTGATTCGCGATATCCTGCCTCGTTGATGCCGATCAGCACAAGCGCAGCCAATGCCGCGAGCGTCAAGCTGAGGGCAATCCTGGGTAACGCTAGCCAGCGCATGAGGTCTCCGCGGAACGTGCCGAACTCAAATTCGGGAATAATCGACGCCGAACGGGGAGCGGCAAATGGCGGCGCGCAAGACCGACAGGAAACCTCGAAAGTAAATGATGATCAAGATCGGCATTGTGGATGACCACGCCATTGTCCGCTCCGGGCTGCGGCAGTTTTTCTCCGAGCATGTGGATCTGCGCGTGGCGGGCGAAGCGGCCAGCGGGCGCGAGGCCATCGAACTGGTGCGGACCACCGAACTCGATGTGCTCGTGATGGACCTTTCGATGCCCGGCCAGAGCGGGATCGACGCACTCGCCATGATCCGCGCCAAGGCGCCCGACGTGGGCATCCTGATCCTCAGCGGGTATCCCGAAGAGCATTACGCGATGAACCTGATCCGCCAGGGCGCGAGCGGCTACCTCAACAAGGAATGCGACCCGATCGAGATCGTCAACGCCATCCGCACCATCGCGCTCGGCCGGCGCTACATTACGCCGGCAGTGGCCGAATTGCTGGCCCGCCAGCTCGACCGCAAGGACGACGCCGCACCGCACGAGCAACTGTCGGAGCGCGAGTTCCAGGTCTTCCTGAAGCTGGCCAAGGGCGAGACGGCCGGCGACATCGCCAAGACCCTGTCGCTGTCGGTCAAGACGGTCAGCACCTATCGCACGCGCCTGATGGAGAAGATGAATCTGTCGTCCAACAGCGACCTCACGTACTACGCGCTGAAGAACAAGCTGATCGATTGAGCTCAGCGTTGCGTTCAGCTCAGCCACCCGGATTGTTGATCCGCGCGGCTTGCGCGACGCAATAGTCGACCAGCGCGTCGATTTCATTGGATTTGTCGAAAACGGCATCCACACCCAGCGCGGCGCAGCGCTTGCGTACCTCGATCGTGGCGTAGTTGCTCAGCACCACCACCTGCTGCCAAGCCTGGCGCACCAGGATTTCCTGCAATACGCCCAGCCCGCTTCCCTGTTTCAGGAACAGGTCGACGATCGCCAGGTGCCATGCTTCGCGGTTCGCGCGCAGCCATGCACGCGCTTCGTTCTCGGTTGCCGCGTACCCGATGGCGGTGACCGCAGCCAACTCCTCAAGCGTGCCCGCAAGGTTCTCGCGAATCGTCTGGTTGTCTTCGACGATAAAGGTCTTCAATGTCTGGGCCATGCCCGCGCTGCCTATTCCCGCTTGTGGTAGTTCACATCATGCAAGTTGGCGGCCCCTTGGGCTGTAGGACCATTCCCACCATCGGTTGAATGGTAGGCATTACCCCACACTTGCTGCGGCCTCGGGCCGACCTCGTGCGCGCCTTCCTTGCCGTAGCGTGGCGATATGGTCGCCGCCCCAGAACCTTCACGCCACCCGTCGTCGCCCTGGATGCGACTGGTGGTCGCGTGCGCGGTGCTGCTGGCGGTGCTCATGCTGGTTGTGCTGTTCTTTCCGTGGGACGTCATGCGCGTGCCGCTGAATCGCTACGTGAGCGAGAAGACCGGGCGCCAGTTCGAAATTTCGCGGCAATTGGCCGTGCGTCCGGGCTGGCGGGGCGCCACCATCATTTTTGACGGGGTCGACTTCGCCAATCCCCCGTGGGCGCGCGAGCCTTATCTGGTACGGGCGAAGCGGGCCGAGTTCGAGATCAGGCTCTGGCCTTTGCTCTCGGGTCATGTGGTGATACCGCGGCTGGCCCTGATTTCGCCCACGATCAGCCTGCAAATGGAAGAAGACGGCCGGCGCACCTGGGCGCTCGGGAAAGACACCGGCGATACCTCCACCGTGCCGACCATCGGCCTGCTGCAGGTCGATGGCGGTGGCGTCGATTTCCTGGCCGAGCACCTTGGCGTCGACATCCATGCCGACTTCACCTATGACACCGCGCGTGGCGAACTCCCGCTCGACTTCCGGATCAAGGGCAAATACAAGCGCCAGCCGCTGACCGCCGAAGGCCGCACTGGCAACGTGCTGCAACTCACCTCGGAGGGCCAGCCGCCATTCCCGCTGGAGATCAAGGCCGCCGCCGGCAAGACCCAACTTTCGGCGAAGGGCACCGTCGCCGCGCTGGCCGACCTGGACGGCATCGACGCGCAGTTCCAGCTCAAGGGCCAGACGCTTGGCGACCTCTTTCCGCTGCTCGGCATCGCGCTGCCGCACACCTCGCCCTATGCGCTCAGCGGGGACTTGCGAAAGCGCGCCAAGCTATGGGAAGTCAAGGGCCTGCAAGGCCGGCTCGGCCTGTCGGACATCGGCGGCGACATGCGGTTCGACCAGGCACCGAAGACGCCGCAACTCGGCGGCAAGCTGCGCTCGAAGGTGCTGGACATGGACGACCTCGGCCCATTGATCGGTCTCCCGCCGACAGAGCGTTCCGCGAAAGCCATCGAGGGCGTCGAGCCGCCGCCCTCGATCGCGCAGGTCAAGCGCCGGCGCGGCGACGCCGGCCGCAAGGTGTTGCCGACCGCCACACTCGACTTCGAGCGCCTGCGCGCCATGAATGCCGACGTGCAATACACCGCCGACAAGATCCGCAACGTGCGCGACGTGCCGCTCGACCGCGGCAGCGTTCATGTGAAGCTGCTCGATAGCGTGCTTACGCTGGACCCGCTCGACCTCGGCGTGGCCAATGGCAAGGTGGCTGGCGCGATCCGCATCGACGCCCGGCAGGTTCCGGCGGACATCCGCGCATCGCTCGACGTTCGCGGCATGCAGATCAACCGGCTGATTCCCAAGGTCGAAACGTTGAAGACCAGTTTCGGCAAGCTCGACGGCCGCATCAACCTGTCCGGCCGCGGGACATCTGTGGCGAGTTGGCTCGGCGCCGCGTCGGGCGACGTGGCGGCCATTACCGGGCGTGGCGAGTTCAGCAACCTTCTGCTCGAGTTTGCGGGGCTCGACGGCGGCGAAATCATCAAGTTCATCCTGCGCGGCGACCAAACCGTCACGCTGCGCTGCGCCGCCGTGGCCTTCGACGTGAACAAGGGCGTCGCGCAGGGCCGCGGGCTGGTGTTCGACACCACCGACACGGTGTTCCGCGCCACCGGACAAGCCAACCTGGCGACCGAGACCATGCGCTTCGTGATCGACCAGCGGCCCAAGGACAAGAGCATTCTTTCGCTGCGCACGCCGTTGATCATCGGCGGCAGCTTCGGCTCGCCGACGATCGGCGTCGAGCCCGGCCCGCTGGCCGCGCGTGGCTTGGCCGCGCTGGCGCTCGGCGCCATCACGCCGCTACTGTCGCTGGCCGCCACCTTCGAGCCCGGCCCGGGCGCGGACGCCGATTGCAAGGCCGTGCTGGCCGAGGCAAGCAAGCCGGGTACCGCGGAGGCCGCGAAAGGCGCTGCCCAGGCCACCGGTGCAAGGCAGCCGCAAAACTGAGCAGTTTCAGGAGGCCGGCCGCTGCGCGCAGACGCTGCACTGCGGGTCGCGCACGGTGCGCAGCGTATCGAATTGCGTGGCGCGCCCATCGAACATCAGCAGCCGGCCGGTCAGCGAGCCGCCAATGCCCGCCAGCAGTTTGAGCGCCTCGTGTGCCTGCAAGGTGCCGATGGTGCCGACCACCGGCGCAAACACCCCCAGCACGGCGCAGCGTGTTTCCTCGAATTCGGCGTCCGGCGGGAAGAGGCAGGCATAGCAGGGGGAGGCTGCATCGCGCACGTCGTACACGCTGAGTTGCCCGTCGAAACGGATCGCCGCGCCCGCCACCAGCGGCCTGGCATGGGCCACGCAGGCGCGGTTGACGGCCTGGCGTGTCACGAAGTTGTCGCTGCAGTCGAGCACCACGTCGGCACTTGCGACCAGCCTGTCCAGCGCATCGGCGTCGGCACGCACGGCGAGCGTTTCGACCGCGATCGTGGGGTTGATCGCAAGCATCGCCGCGGCCGCCGATGCCACCTTGGCCTGGCCCTCGCGTGCCGTGGTGTGCGCGATCTGACGCTGCAGGTTGGTGAGGTCGACGACGTCGTCATCGACCAGCGTGATCCTGCCGACGCCCGCGGCCGCCAGGTAAAGCGCTGCCGGCGAACCCAGCCCGCCGGCCCCGATCACCAGCGCATGCGCTGCCGAAACCCGCGCCTGGCCGTCTATGCCGAACTCTTCCAGCAGGATGTGGCGCGAGTAGCGCAACAGGTCGTGGTCTTCCATACAGCCCGGCAGGAAACCTGTCCCCCCAAGAAACATCGGCCTCCGAGGAGGCCGATGGCGGGGAGATCAGTTCTCTTTCTTCTCTTCCTTGTTTTCGATGATGGTCTGCGTCTTGCTGACCACCACGGTCTGGCCCTTGAGCTGATTCAGGGCCTGCATCAGCGCGAAGTCCTTGTCGGAGCCGAACTCGGGCACCTTGCGGTCTTGCGGCGGCTTCTTGGCTTCTTCCTCGAGGCGCTTGCGGGCTTCGTCGCGGGCCTTTTCGCGCTCGGGGCTCTTGTCTTCCGGACCCTGGCCGCTGTTCAGGTGCTTGTCGAGGTCGGCCTCGCGCATGCGCAGCGCGGCGAACGGGCTGCCTTCGGCGCTCTCGTCGACCAGCACGTTCGGCACGATGCCCTTGGCCTGGATCGAGGTGCCGCTTGGCGTGTAGTAGCGCGCGGTGGTGATCTTCAGGCCGGTGTCGGGGCCGAGCGGGCGCACTGTCTGCACCGAGCCCTTGCCGAAGGTCTGGCTGCCCATGACGGTGCCGCGCTTGTGGTCCTGCAGCGCGCCGGCCACGATCTCGCTGGCTGAAGCGGAGCCCTCGTTCACCAGCACCACCAGCGGCACGTTTTTCAGCGCGGCCGGCAGGTTGCGCAGCGGGTCGTTGCCGGCACGGCGCTGGTAGTACTCGGGCGAAGCCTTGTAGATGGACTTGCTTTCCGCCAACTGGCCGTCGGTCGACACGACAGTCACGTTTTGCGGCAGGAACGCGGTGGAAACGGCGACGGCCGCGTCAAGCAGACCACCAGGATCGTTGCGCAGGTCGAGCACCATGCCCTTGAGGTTCGGGTCCTGCTTGTAGATTTCGTCGATCTTCTTCACAAAGTCGTCGACCGTGCGCTCCTGGAACTGCGACAGGCGGACCCACGCATAGCCCGGCTCCATGATCTTGCCACGCACCGACTGCGTGCGAATTTCCTCACGCGTGATGGTGACCGGGAAGGTGCGGTTCTCGTCCTTGCGGAAGATGGTCAGCAGCACCTTGGTGTTCGCCTCGCCACGCATGCGCTTGACGGCCTCGTTGAGGCTCAGGCCGCGCACCGCGGTGTCGTCGATCTTGGTGATCAGGTCATTCGGCTTGAGGCCGGCGCGGAAGGCGGGCGAGCCCTCGATGGGCGACACCACTTTGATGAGGCCGTCTTCCTGCGAGATTTCGATGCCGACACCCACGAAGCGGCCGCTCGTGCCTTCCTTGAATTCCTTGAAGGACTTCTTGTCGAAATACTGGGAGTGGGGATCGAGCCCGGCCACCATGCCCGAGATCGCGTCGGAGATCAGTTTCTTCTCGTCGACAGGCTCGACATAGTCGGTCTTGACCATGCCGAAGACAGCGGCGAGTTGCTGGAGTTCTTCCAGCGGCAACGGGGCCAATGAACCGCGCGCGACGGTTTGCAGTGAAACGGTGGTGAGAACGCCGGCAACTACGCCTGCTGCAACCCAACCGGTGGTCTTGAGTTTTTGGCCCATGTGGAGCTTCCTGAGAGTGTCGGCGTTGAGGCCCGAACCAATATACACACCTTCGAACAAGATTGCCGTGTGTGGTTCCGCGCAACTGTCAACAGATGTGGTTTTATGCTTTGCCTTGGGACGCGACCGCGGCGGCGGCCTTGGCAGCCGCTTCGGCATCACCCAGGTAGTAGCTGCGCAGCGGCCTGAGTTCGTCGTCGAGCTCGTAGATCAGCGGAATGCCGTTCGGTATGTTGAGCCCGACGATGTCGCTGTCGGAGATGCCGTCGAGGTACTTGACGAGTGCCCGGATCGAGTTGCCGTGCGCTGCCACCACGAGCCGGCGACCGCTGCGGATGGCCGGGGCCATCGATTCGTTCCAGAAGGGTAAAACGCGCGCCACCGTATCTTTCAGGCATTCGGTCAGCGGCACCTGGTCGGGCGTCAGCTTGGAATAGCGAACGTCGCTGCGTTCGCTGCGCGGATCGTTGGCTGCGAGCGGCGGCGGCGGCGTGTCGTAGCTTCGGCGCCAGACCAGAACTTGCTCGTCGCCATACTTCTTGGCGGTTTCGGCCTTGTTCAGGCCTTGCAGGCCGCCGTAATGCCGCTCGTTCAGGCGCCAGGAATGCACGACCGGCAGCCAGGTGCGGTCGAGTTCGTCGAGCGTGTGCCAGAGCGTGCGGGTGGCGCGCTTGAGCACGCTGGTGTAAGCCACATCGAATTCATAGCCCTCCGCCTTGAGCAGGCGGCCGGCTTGCCTGGCCTGCTCGATGCCGGTTTCGGTCAAGTCGACGTCGGTCCAGCCGGTGAAGCGGTTTTCGAGATTCCAGGTCGATTCGCCATGGCGAATCAGTACCAGCTTGTGCATGTGGGAGGGCCTTTGGCGTTGGGGTGCAGGGTCTGCGGAACCCGCCATTCTAAAATCCCAGCCTTTGCCAATCCCAATTTCCCAAGGAACATCGTGAAATTCATCGTCGACAACTGGATGCTGCTGCTGATCATGCTCAGCTCGGGCGGCATGCTGGCCTGGCCTCTGCTGCGTGGCGCCAACACCGGCACGCTGACGGCGCAGGGGGCGGTGCAGCTGATCAACCGGGCCCGCGCGCAGGTGGTGGACGTGCGCGAGCCGGAGGAATTCGCGGCCGGCCACGTCACCGGTTCGAAGAACGTGCCGCTCAACCTGCTCGAGGAAAAGCTCCCGGGCGCCGTCAAGAACAAGACCGTACCGTTGATCCTCGTCTGCGCCACCGGCGCCCGCGCCAACCGCGCCGTGGCCACCGCCAAGAAGCTGGGTTATGAACAGGCCCAAGCCATCGCTGGCGGACTCAAGGGCTGGAAAGACGCTAACCTGCCCATCGAAAAGGCCTGAATCCGGACATGCAACCCGTCAAGATGTACACCACCGCCGTTTGCCCCTACTGCATTCGCGCAAAGCAAATCCTCAAATCGAAGGGTGTTGCCGAGATCGAGGAAATCCGCATCGACATGGACCCCGAGGCACGCGCCACGATGATGGAGGTCACGCGGCGGCGCACGGTGCCGCAGATATTCATCGGCGAGACCCACGTCGGCGGCTGCGATGACCTTATTGCTCTGGATGGTCGCGGCGGGCTGGTGCCTCTCTTGCAGGCTTCCTGACCGTCTGTCGAGCCCGATCCCTACGGGCGGCAGGCCATAATCCAAGGCTCCTAAAAAGCCCGCAGGGGGACCTCCGCGGCGGGCACTATTTTGACAATCGAAAGCTCAGCATGGCAGACAACTCCCAAGACCCCGTATTCCAGATCCAACGCGTCTACCTCAAGGACTTGTCGCTGGAACAACCCAATTCGCCCGCCATCCTGCTTGAGGCCGAGCAACCGACCGTGGACATTCAATTGGGCGTCGACGCCCAGCCCGTGGCCGACGGCATCTTTGAAGTGACCGTGTCCGCCACCGTGCAGACCAAGGTCAAGGACAAGACCGTGTTCCTGGTCGAAGCCAAGCAAGCCGGCATCTTCGAACTGCGCAATCTGCCGCAAGACCAGATGGGCCCGATCCTGGGCATCGCCTGCCCGCAAATCGTGTACCCGTATCTGCGCGGCAACGTGGCCGATGTGATCCAGCGCGGCGGCTTCCCGCCTGTGCACCTGGCCGAAATCAATTTCCAGGCGATGTACGAGCAGCAGCAAGCCCAGGCCGCCGTCCAGCCTGCGCCCGCCGTCACGCAGTAAGCCATACCGCCCCGTCGCCGCATGAAGATTTGCGTCCTCGGCGCAGGGGCCTGGGGCACCGCGCTTGCGGTGAACGCCGGTGCGCGCCACAGTGTCACGCTCTGGGCGCGTGATCCGGCGCAAGCCGACGACATGAATGCCGCGCGTGAAAACGCGCGTTACCTGCCGGGCTCGCGCTTTCCAGGGACGCTGTCGGTTCAGGCCGGCGACGCCGCGCGGGCGCACGCGGGAGCCGACCTCGTCATCATTGCCACGCCCATGGCCGCCTTGCGCGGCCAACTGCTTGCCTTGCGCGGCCTTGCCGCACCGGTGGCCTGGCTGTCCAAGGGCGTCGAGCCCGCGGCCGACAGTTCGCAGCCTTACGGCCTGCTCGCCCACGAAATCCGGGCGCAGGTCGCGCCTGACTTGATGGCGGGCGTTCTCAGCGGCCCGAGCTTTGCGCAAGAAGTTGCGCAGGGCCGACCCACCGCAGTGGTGGCTGCCAGCGCGCATGCGCAGGTGCGCGATCTCCTGGTAGAGGCCTTTCATGGACCGGCACTTCGCGTCTATGGCAACGACGACATCGTCGGCGTGGAAGTCGGCGGCGCCGTCAAGAATGTGCTGGCGATCGCCACCGGGTTGTGCGACGGGCTCGCTCTGGGACTCAATGCCCGCGCCGCGCTCATTACGCGTGGACTCGCGGAAATGACCCGTTTCGGCGTCGCGCTCGGTGCACGGGCCGATACTTTCATGGGCTTGTCAGGTCTTGGCGACCTGGTGCTCACCGCCACCGGCGACCTCTCGCGCAACCGGAAGGTCGGATTGCTGCTGGCCCAGGGGCGCACGCTTGCCCAGGCAGTCGATTCCCTGGGGCATGTGGCTGAAGGCGTGTATTGCGCGCGCACCGTCGTGCAGCGGGCGCGCCTGCTCGGCATTGAAATGCCGATTGCCGAAGGCGTGGTCGCCCTGCTCGATGGCGCGGTCAGCCCGGCGCAGGCGCTGGCGAACCTCATGGGACGTGAACCTTCGGCCGAACCTGGTTGAATTTGTTCGCTGAAGTCAGGTGGTAGTCGGGGTGATGGCCGATTGAAGCGCCCACC
The DNA here is from genome assembly GCF_037889915.1 of Variovorax humicola. Taxonomy (NCBI): domain Bacteria; kingdom Pseudomonadati; phylum Pseudomonadota; class Betaproteobacteria; order Burkholderiales; family Comamonadaceae; genus Variovorax; species Variovorax humicola. The sequence goes on from NZ_JBBKZV010000001.1 coordinate 413,849, forward strand.
AGAGTCGGTTAGCGTTGGCGCCTTATTCCACCAGGAGACTACATGATCCGTCGACAAACCCGTTTGCTCGTTCTTTCACTGGCTGCCGTGGCGTTGGCGGGTTGCGGCTCCGGGGGGCCCATGTCTTCGTTGGGCGCGAAGCCCATGAGTTTTTTCGTGACCAGTGTCAATCCCGGACAGGGTGCCAACTTCGGCGGGCTGGCCGGTGCCGACAACTATTGCCAAAGCCTGGCTGCCAAGGCTGGCGCTGGGGGGCGCACATGGCGCGCCTATCTGAGTACCACGGGCAGCCCCGCCGTCAATGCGCGCGACCGCATCGGCAAGGGACCCTGGTACAACGCCAAGGGTGCGATGGTGGCAGCCAATATCGACGAGTTGCACGGTTCCAACATGCTGTCCAAGCAATCCGCACTGACCGAAACCGGGCAGACGATCATGGGCAGCGGCGACGCAGTCACCATGCATGACATCCTGACCGGCTCGTCGCCCGATGGCCGCGCGGTCAGCGGTGACAAGGACACCACCTGCGGCAACTGGACCAAGAGCGGCGATGGCTCTGCCATCGTCGGCCACCACGACCGCAAGGGCCTGGATGATTCGGCGCCGGCCAAGTCGTGGAATTCGTCGCACGCAACGCAGGGCTGCGGCATGGATGCGCTCAAGAAGACCGGCGGTGCGGGCTTGATGTATTGCTTCGCGCAGTAAGGCGTGAAGGGCGGCGGGGCAGCGGCCGCCGGCGCTGTCAGGTCGGCGAGTAGGCCAGCCGCACGTAGATCGGGGCAAAAGCCTCGGCCTGCGTGATCTCGATCAGCGTTTCCTTGCCCAGTTCGAGCATCGCGATGAAGGTCACGATCAGCACCGGCACCCCGCGCTCCACCTCGAACAGGTTCTCGAATTCGATGAACTGGCGGCCCTGCAGCTTGCGCAGCACGATGCTCATGTGCTCGCGCACGCTGAGTTCTTCGCGTGAGATCTTGTGGTGCTGCACCAGCTTGGCGCGCTTGAGGATATCGGCCCAGGCGTCGCGCAGGTCGACCACATTCACATCGGGAAAGCGGGGCTTGAGCGATTGCTCGATGTAGACCTGTCCCTTCCAGAAGTCGCGACCATGCTGCGGGAGGGCGCTGATGGCAGCGGCCTGCATCTTGGTCTGCTCGTATTCGAGCAGGCGCCGCACCAGTTCGGCGCGCGGGTCTTCTGCCTCTTCGCCCTCGGCGGTCTTGCGCGGGGGCAGCAGCATGCGTGACTTGATCTCGATCAGCATGGCCGCCATCAACAGGTACTCGGCTGCAAGTTCGAGGTTGGTGCGGCGCACCTCCTCGACATAAGTCAGGTACTGCCGGGTCAGGCCGGCCATGGGGATATCGAGGATGTTGAAGTTCTGCTTGCGGATCAGGTAGAGCAGCAGGTCGAGCGGGCCTTCGAAGGCCTCGAGGAACACCTGCAGTGCCTCGGGCGGGATGTAAAGGTCGTTCGGCAGCGCGAACAGCGGCTCGCCATAGAGGCGTGCGAGCGCTACCTGGTCGACCACGTCGGGCATGACGGCCACCACCGTGGCGCCTGCGTCGTCGGCGAGCTCGCTGTTCATGGGTCCGATATGAAATTGATAGCGATCCGCGCAAGTGGCGCGGCGCTGCGGGCTACGGCGGCTTACTTGACCTGCGTCTGGTAGACGTAGGGCTGCTGCGGCACTTCGCCTTCGGCGTACTCTTCCTGCAGGCTGCGATCGACGTGCTTGTCCCACAGGAGCGCGCGTCCGGCGCGCTGCTCGGCCTCGAGGTTGGGCTTTTGCCGCTTCAACTCATCGATGAAGTTGGTGACGTCGGAGCGGTAGTGGGGGCGATTGAAGATGGACATAGACTGAGCCTTTGGCACGAATTTTACCGGGGACGGGATGGCGCAGACGAATCAAGGCATTTTCAGGGCCGCGCGAACGCGCCTGATCGTGGCGGGGCTGGGTGCGGTACTTGCACTCGCAGCTTGCGACAACAAGAACATCAGCGAGTTGGAAGAGGGCGTTGCCACTGAATCCGACGTGCGCGCTCGGTTCGGCCAGCCGGAAAACATCTGGGACGGAACTGCCGGCGGCCGCATCTTCGAATACAACCGCCAGCCTGCCGGCCAGAAGAACTACATGATCACCATCGGCCCTGACGGCAAGATGAGCGCGCTGCGCCAGGTCTTGACGCCCGAGAACTTCGCGAAGATCCAGCCGGGCATGCCCATGGAAAACCTGCGCAAGATGCTTGGCAAGCCCGCCAAGGTGACGCCGTATCCGCTGAAGAACGAGACCGAGTGGGATTGGCGCTGGATGCAGCCGCCGAATTCGCCGATGGTGTTCACGGCGGTGCTCGACAGCGACCAGCGCGTGGTGCGCAGCGGGTCGTCGCCCGATCGTGGCACGGAAGCAAACTGATAGCGCACCCCCAAGTCGCGGGGGTGCCAGCCGCGGGTTCCGGAAGTCATCAAGTTCGAGTTGCCCGGGTGCAGATGACACAAATCCGCATGTGAAGAAGTGTCCTCGCGGTTCGATTTCTTTGACGGGCGATCCGCATTCGAGCCGGAAGGACGAGGATTCATGCGTCTTGTTTGACGAAACTATGATCCGATCACCATGGAATTTCTCGACCGATGACGATTTCCACATCACCACCCCGCACTGCACCACGGCTCTCGATTGCGCTGGGCACATTCAACGGCGAACGCTATTTGCCTGAGCAGCTTGACAGCATCCTTCGCCAGACCTGCCAACCTTACGAGGTGGTGGTGGGGGATGATGGCTCCTCGGATGGCACGCTGGAGATTCTCGAAAAATTTGTCGCGCAGTGCGCGTTCCCGGTGCGCGTCATCCGCAATGAGGTCAACTTGCACTTCACGGGCAACTTCATGAATATCGCCAGTGAATGCACCGGAGACTATGTGGTGTTCTGCGACCAGGATGACGTGTGGGCCGACACCAAGTTGGCGGAATTGGACGCGTCGATGCGAGAGCAGGCCGCCGATCTCTATCAGCACGAAGGCCTGGTCGTCGATGCGGACGGAATCCCTACCGGTGCGAAGCTTCCGGATCACGCAGAACTGCGAGCCGACCCCGAGTCGCCGCCATACCACCAGGGCTCGAAAGGCTTCGCGATGACGGTTCGCAAAACCGTCATCGACGAAATGCTGCGCGATTGGGATTGGGGCGTCTACCACGAGTTCCGCCGCGAGTTCGGTTCTCCGCTCGGGCATGACCAGCTGGTCTATGCCTGGTGCATTGGCCGGCCTGTCGTGCTGATCTCGAAGCCGCTGACGCATTACCGGATTCACGCGACGAACGTGACCGCGACGCAGACGATGACAGGAAGCTGGGTTCAGCGATTGGCGCGCAGGGCAAAGCTGATTCAATTTGCGGAATTCAACTACCAGCGCCAAGCCGATAAATGGGCGGCTGAAGTGGTATTCATGGAGCGGATGTTTCCCGATCCGCCACGGGGCATCGTCCAGCTTTCGCGCTATTTCCGCGAGGCGGCGGCTCTCTGGCATGCGCGCGCTGCCGTTCATGATGCCCATACGAGCCGTGGCGGACGGTGGCGCTCTTTTCAGGAATTTCGGACGATGAACCGCGCCGTAAAGCTGGTCCCGGCCTTCGGTCGCGCGGCGCTCGGCAAGGATCTGGTGCTGACCTTGCTGCGGACCGTTGCGCCAGGCTGATGGTGACTGCGCGCCGCGGCAACTGACCGCTCCCCACCCAAGGCGTCAGACAGTCATGGTGCGGTCCATGCCTGGGGCGATGTGTAGGCTCCGCAAGCGGCGCGCTTGATGGTGCGGAAGCAATTCACGCTCCCCTGCCTGGAGATTCCGAGTCCGCAGGCAGCCGGGTCGGGACAAGGCCCTATAGTTACCGAATGATTCTCAAGGCATCCAATCCTCCGGGCGCAAGTTGCGCGATCGGTCGGCGCATGAAGTGCGCGGCCTTCGCATGAATTTCAAGGCTCGATTGCGCCAAGCGCTGGCGGTTGGCAGCGTTGAATCGCTGGGCGTGGTCGTCGGCGGTCTTGCGGGACTCTTGATCGTCAACCTGCTCCCCAAAGACCAGTATGCGCAATACACGTTCCTCATAACCTGCATGACGTGGATGTTGGGCATCACCGATGTCGGACTCGCGCATTGCTGCCTGCCGCTGGTCGGGCAACGTGCCAGCGAAACGCCCTGGGTGGTCGGCGTTTGCTACCAGGTCTTTCGCAAGCGGGGCTGGCTGCTGTGCCTGGGCACGCTGATCGTGGTGCCGTACTGGTGGGTTACGACACATCAACACGGTTGGTCGGACTGGCCTTACTGGATTGCATCCGCCTGCATGTTGGTCTTGGTGTTTTTCTCGCTGAGTGCGTTCTATTCCAACACGGTGCTCTTGATCCTGGGCCACATTGCGACATTGAACCGGGTGAACTTCTATGGGTTGGCCACGCGTGCGCTGCTGATCGCCGCAGTGCTGCTGCTGCTGCCGGTGGCATCCTATTCCATCGCGGCGGTGGTCGCGGCCACACTTGCCGCCAGCATGCTCAGCGTTGTCCTGTATCGACGGGGATTGGCTGCGCACGAGGTGCGGCCACATGTGCTGGCCAAGGCAGAGGCGGCCGCGGTCGATGCGGCGATGTATCGAATGGCCAAGCCACTGGTGCTGCCCGCGCTTTTCTTTCAGTTTCAGGGTGTCATCACGGTGTTCATCGTGTCGCTGTTCGGTACGGCGAGCATGTTGGCGGAAGTGGGAGCCCTCGGCCGGATCGCCATGCTGCTGATCGTGTTCGATCGTGTCGCGGCCACGGTGCTGTTCCCGGCAATTGCACGTGCGGCAGACGGGCCTCGCCTGGTATTGATGGTGTTGCGCGCTCATGCAGCCTACGTCGGCATCATGTTGATGGTGTTCCTGAGCGCGCTGCTTTGGCCCCAGTACTGGATGCTGCTGATCGGACCTCACTACAAGGGGCAGCAGTCTCTGTTGTGGATGGTTTTCCTGTCCACGCTGTTGCTCAATTGCGCCCAGTTCGCCTTCATGACGCTGACATCGCGTGGACATACGCGTCATCAGACCTTCGTGGTGTTCTTCGTCCTGGCATTGCAGGTCTTGTGCCTGTCCGTCTTTGGTGTTCGCAGCCTGCAGGCGGTTCTTGCGCTCGGCGTGGCCACCAGCCTTGGGCACTTTCTCTACCAATACGCGATGCTTGGAATCTGGTTTTCCGAGCGCGAGAAACGCAATCTGGCGACTTGATCGCCTGCAACTGGCCGGTGTCATGATCCGGCTCGCTTCGCAGCCCCGGAACCTGGAATTCAGTTCGGCGCTGCCCAGCCATTCGCCAGCTCTTCGGCGAAGCCCGAACGCTCGATCTCTTCGCGTGGTTGGGGCTGCAGCGATTCGATGCGCATGACGCCGTCGCGCGAGAGCACTGCCTTGTGCAACTGCCGCAGCGCATCCAGGCCGGTGGCGTCGATGCAAATGAGGTACATCGCGTCCAGCACCACGGTCATTCCGCGGGGTGCGCGCTCCACGGCGAGGACGGTTTCGTGGAGCCTGGCCGCGGCTCCGAAGAACAGCGCACCGTAAAGCCTGTAGGTGATGACCGGGGGCTGCATCGACACCATTTCGACCGTGAACAGGGTGTTCATGCGCCGGATGAACAGTGCACAGGCCAGCACGACACCGGCCTGCACCGCCACCGTGAGGTCGAACACCACGGTCAGGAAGAACGTCCCCAGCATCAACAGCCGGTAATGCCGGCTGAAATGGCGCAGGCGGTAGGGCGTGAACTCGCGCCATTCGCCCATGTTCCACGCCACGAAAAGCAGGATGCCGGCCAGCACCGAAAGCGGGACATGCACCGCCAGCGGTGCCAGCAGCAGCACCACGGCCAGCAAGGTGAGCGCATGCACGATGCCGGCGACGGGTGAACTTGCACCGGAGCGCACATTGGTCACCGTGCGGGCGATCGTGCCCGTGGCCGGCATGCCGCCGAAGAATGGTGCGACGATGTTGGCGATGCCCTGGGCCATCAACTCCTGGTTCGGGTCGTGGCGCGGCTGGCTGCTGACCTGATCGGCGACCCGCGCGCACAGCAGCGATTCGATCGCGCCCAGCAAGGCGATGGTCACGGTCGGCGTGACGAGTTGCTTGACGGTTTCCCAACTGAAGGCCGGCAACTCGAAGGCCGGTAGCCCTTGCGGAATGCCGCCGAAGCGCGTGCCGATGGTCTCCACCGGAAAACTGAAAAGCCATGAGACCAGGCTCAGCGTGACGAGCGCGACGATGGGCCCGGGCAGCCGGGAGCCCAACTGGATGGCGCGCGCTTCGAGTACGCGGCCGAACACCTGTTGCACCATCTGGCCAAGCCTCGAGTCGCCGCGCAACAGCAGCGGCCAGGCGAACAGGCCAGCGAGGCACAGGACGCCGAGCCCGAAGGCATAGGGATTGAAGGTGTGGGCATTGGAAGCCAACGTCGTCAACTGCGAGAACATGTCGGCCGGCATCTTCTGGATGCGCAAGCCGAACCAGTCCCGCAACTGCGAGATCAGGATAAGCATGGCGATGCCGTTGGTGAATCCGACCACGATCGACACCGGCACATAGCGCACCAATGTGCCGAGCTTGAACAGCCCGAGAAGAAAGAGCACCACGCCCGCGCAGGCCGTGGCGATCAGCAGGTTCGCCAGCCCGTAGCGCTCCAGGATGCCGTAGACGATGACGATGAACGCGCCGGCCGGCCCGCCGATCTGCACGGCCGAGCCACCGAGCAGCGAGATCAGGAAGCCGGCGATGATCGCGGTCCAGAGGCCGGCTTCGGGCTTGAGCCCGGACGCGATGGCGAAGGCCATGGCGAGTGGCAACGCCACGATGCCGACTGTCACGCCGGCGCCGATGTCCCTGAAGAAGCGCTCGCGGTTGTAGTCCGAAAGCGTGTCGATCAGCCGGGGCCGGAAACGGGCGAACTGCGGGCGGGAAGACATGCGCCTATTGTGTGCGCAGCCCCGCCGTGAGTTGGACTACTTGCTGTCCGGCAGCACCGCATCGGCCGCTGCGCCGATGACCTTGCCGCCGATGCGCGCGGTGCCGATGGCCGCATCGGCCGCGAGGCCGACCGCGCCGGCGCCCACGCTCACCGCGGTGCCGGCGACGCTGACCACGGCGCAGCCGGCCAACAGATTGAGGACCGCCGCAAGCACGGCGACAAGGATCAGGCGTTGACGAATCATGGGCGGATTCTGAACTTCAATGAACCCGCATGCCAGGGGTCGCGCCGGGCCATGGCTCGAGCACGTGGATGCCGGGGTTGGCCTTCTCGTCGCCGTGGCTTGCGGCCAGCACCATGCCTTCGCTCACACCGAACTTCATCTTGCGCGGCGCGAGGTTGGCGACCAGCACGGTGAGCTTGCCGACAAGTTGCTCTGGCTTGTAGGCGCTGGCGATGCCGCTGAAGACATTGCGCGTGCGGCCTTCCCCTGCATCGAGCGTCAGGCGCAGCAGCTTGGTGGAACCTTCGACGGATTCGCAGGCCACGATGTGCGCGATGCGCAGGTCGATCTTGGCGAAGTCGTCGATGGTGACGAGCGGGGCGATTTCCTCTCCGCCTGGCAAGGGCGCCGATTCGACGGGTGCCGCTGCCGGCTCTCCCTCGGCGGGCTCGAACAGGGCGTCGAGCAGCTTCGCATCGACACGCTGCATGAGGTGCTTGTACTCGTTGATCGCGTGGCCCGCACCGAGCGCGTTCGCGGCATCGGGCCACGCCAGCGCTTCGACATTGAGGAACGCCTCGACGCTGCTGGCCAGCGCCGGCAGCACCGGCTTGAGGTAAAGCGCGAGCAGGCGGAAGGCTTCGATGCAGACGGTGCAGACGTCGTGCAGCCGGGCTTCCATGTCCGGCTTCTTCGCCAGTTCCCAAGGCTTGTTGGCATCGACGTATTCATTCACGCGGTCGGCCAGCGCCATGGTGTCGCGCAATGCACGGGCATAGTCGCGGCCGTCGTACAGGGAGCGGATGCTGTCGGCTTCGGCACGCAGCGCGGCCAGCAACGCCTCGCCGTCGCCCGTCACCACGCCGAGCTTGCCGCCGAAACGCTTGCCGATGAAGCCGGCGCTGCGGCTTGCGATGTTGATGAACTTGCCGACCAGATCGCTGTTGACGCGGGCCACGAAGTCATCGGGGTTGAAGTCGATGTCCTCGTTGCGGCCGCTGAGCTTGGCCGCGATGTAGTAGCGCAGGTGCTCCGGATTGAGCCCGACCGAGAGGTAACGCAGCGGGTCGATGCCGGTGCCGCGGCTCTTGCTCATCTTTTCGCCGCTCACGGTGAGGTGGCCATGCACGAAGATGTGGTCGGGTGCCTTGCGGCCGCTGAAGTGCAGCATCGCGGGCCAGAACAGCGTGTGAAAGGTGATGATGTCCTTGCCGATGAAGTGCACCTGCTCCAGCTCCGGGTCGGCCATGTACTCGGTGTAGGAGATGCCGTCGCCGCCGGACTCGATGCAGCGCCCGTCGAGCAGGTTTTTCAGCGACGCCAGGTAGCCTACGGGCGCGTCGAGCCACACGTAGAAGTACTTGCCGGGCGCATCCGGAATCTCGATGCCGAAGTAGGGCGCGTCGCGGCTGATGTCCCAGTCGCCCAGGCCGCCCTTGCCTTCGTCGTCCTTGTAGAGCCACTCGCGGATCTTGTTCTGCACCTCGGGTTGGACGTGGCCGGGCGCGGCGGTCCATTCCTTCAGGTAGGCCTCGCAGCGCGGGTCGGACAGCTTGAAGAAGAAATGCTCGGAGCTGCGCAGTTCGGGCGTCGCGCCGGAGAGCGCAGAGTACGGATTGATCAGTTCGGTCGGCGCGTACACGGCACCGCAGACTTCGCAGTTGTCGCCGTACTGGTCTTTCGCATGGCAGTTGGGGCACTCGCCCTTGATGAAGCGGTCCGCCAGGAACATCTTCTTCTCGGGATCGTAGAACTGCTCGACGCTCTTGCTGGTGATGAGGCCGGACTTGTCGCGCAGGTCGCGGTAGATGGCTTGCGCCAGTTCGTGGTTCTCGGGCGCGTCGGTCGAGTGCCAGTTGTCAAAGGCGATATGGAAGCCGTCGAGATACTCCTTGCGGCCGGCCGCGATCATGGCAACGAATTGCTGCGGCGTGACACCGGCCTTGTCGGCGGCGATGGTGATGGCCGCGCCGTGCGCGTCGTCGGCGCAGACGAAGTTGACCTCGGCGCCGTTCATTCGCTGGAACCGCACCCAGATGTCGGCCTGGATGTATTCCATCATGTGGCCGATGTGGAACTTGCCGTTGGCATAGGGCAGGGCGGTGGTGACGAAGAGCTTGCGCGGGGCAGACATCGGAGAGGGCGCTTTCTGGGGGAGGGACGATGCCGGGCGGGCCGAGGGAGGCGCGGCGCCGGCGGGAGGGGCATTTTAGGCGGCGTGGGCAGGCCCGGGCCCGGCGTATGCTTTCGTCTTCGGGCGACCAGCAGGTACGCCACCCACCCGACTCACCGAGATCCGCTTGATGACAACTCCCATTCCTGCAACCCTGATTCCCGGCGACGGGATCGGCCCCGAGATCGTCGAGGCCACGCTGGAGGCGCTCGACGCACTGAAGGCACCCTTCGAATGGGATCGCCAGATCGCGGGACTCGGCGGCGTGCAGGCATCGGGCGACCCGTTGCCCCAGGCCACGCTCGACAGCATCCGCCGAACCCGCCTTGCGTTGAAGGGCCCGCTCGAAACGCCATCGGGCGGCGGCTACCGCTCATCGAACGTGCGCTTGCGGGAGGCGTTCGGGCTTTACGCCAACCTGCGTCCGGCGCGCACCATCATTCCGGGCGGTCGGTTCGACAAGATCGACCTGGTGGTTGTGCGCGAGAACCTCGAAGGCCTGTACATCGGCCATGAGCACTATGTGCCGATCGACGGCGATCCGCACGCCGTGGCGATGGCGACCGGCATCAACACGCGGCAGGGCAGCCGGCGCCTGCTCGAATATGCGTTCGAGACGGCCGTCGCGACCGGCCGCAAGAAGGTCACGATCGTGCACAAGGCCAACATCATGAAGGCGCTGACCGGCATCTTCCTGGAGACGGGGATCGACCTCTACGAGCGCAAGTTCAAGGGAAAGTTCGAACTCGACACGGTGATCATCGATGCCTGCGCGATGAAACTGGTGCTCAATCCCTGGCAGTTCGACATGCTGGTGACGACCAACCTGTTCGGCGACATCCTGTCGGACCTGGTGGCGGGGCTGGTGGGTGGGCTGGGCATGGCGCCCGGCGCCAACATCGGCGCCGACGCGGCCATCTTCGAGGCAGTGCACGGCTCCGCGCCCGACATCGCCGGCAAGGGTATCGCCAACCCGACAGCGCTGCTGCTGGCCGCTGCGCTGATGCTCGAGCATTGCAAGCTGCCGGAGCTTGGTGCCCGCCTGCGCAAGGCGATCGACGACACGCTCAACATCGACAAGGTGCGAACCGGCGACCTCGGAGGCAACGCCGGCACGGCCGCCTTCACGAAGGCGCTGGTGAGCCGCATTGCGGGAGGTTGAAGCAGCCATGTCGACAAGCCCGCCTTTTCTCTCGCTGATCGAAACCCGCGTGCTCGGCGTGCTGGCCGAGAAGCAGCGCACCGTGCCCGACAGCTATCCGCTGACGGTCAACGCGGTCGTCTCCGGCTGCAACCAGAAGACCAGCCGAAGCCCGGTGCTGGAGGTCACCGACGCCCAGGCGCAAGCCGCGCTCGATAGCCTCAAGGGCTACAGCCTCGTCTCCGAATCCAGCGGGGGCCGGGCGTTCCGCTATGCGCACAACGCCGATCGGGTGCTGAAGGTTCCGTCGCAGTCGATCGCGCTGCTGACCGCGCTGATGCTGCGTGGCCCGCAGACGCCCGGCGAGCTCCGCATCGCCTGCGACCGGATGCACAATTTCGCCGACATCTCCTCGGTGGAGGGTTTTCTGGAAGAGCTGGCCGAAAGGCCGGCCGGCGCGCTGGTCGTGAAGCTGGCACGGCTGCCCGGCGCGCGCGAAAACCGCTGGGCCCACTTGCTCAGCGGGCCGCCGCCGGAAGATGCCGCGGGGCCAGAGCCGGCCGGAGCCGACGTATCGCTTGGCGAAGTGGAGGCGCTCAAGGCGAATGTGGCGCGCCTCGAAGCGGAAGTCGCCGGCTTGAAGGCGCTGGTTGCGCGTGTGTGCTCGGAACTTGGCATCGAAGGGACACCGGTATGAACAACTCGAGCGGGATCGGCGGCGAGGTGCTCGCCACATGGCACCAACTGGTGCGCGAGCGCAATGCCCGGGGCTTGAACGCCTTGCTGGCGGACGATGCGGTTTTTCATTCGCCGGTGGTCCACACGCCGCAGGCGGGCAAGGCGGTGACGCTGCAGTACCTTGGCGCCGCCTTCCATGTGTTCTTCAACCCGACCTTTCGCTATGTGCGCGAGACGGTGGCGGCCGACCATGCGGTGCTGGAGTTCCAGGTCGAGATGGATGGCATCAGCGTGAACGGCGTCGACATGATCACCTGGAACGACGTAGGCCAGATCGTGGAGTTCAAGGTCATGCTGCGTCCGCTCAAGGCCATCAACCTGATTCACCAGAAGATGGCGGCGATGCTGCAGGCCAACCAGCAGTAGTTGCATCGTACGGGGCTGGCTGGCCGCTGCGTATCAAGAGCGCGCCCAGCGCAGCCGCCAGTGTCGCGAAGCATGCGCCGACCATCAGCGCAAGTTGATAGCCGGCATTGAGTGCGTCGCGCGGGGCGGCACCCACGGTAGCGAGCGTCCCGGTGCGCGCCGCGGCCACGCTGGCAAGCACTGCGAGTCCGAGTGCGCCGCCCATCATGAAGGCGGTATTCACGATGCCCGATGCCAGGCCTGATTCGCTCGGCTTCACGTCGCTCATCGCGGCCAGCAGCAAGGGGTTGAGTGCCATCCCGGTGCCGAGGCCGGCCAGCAGCATGCCGGGCAGGACATCACGAACCACGCTGCCCTCCACCGGTGCACGCGCGAACAGCGCCAGCCCGATCGCCGCCAGCAACAGCCCGATTGCCAGCGGCGCCCGGATGCCGAAGCGCGTGACGATCCTGGCCGACAAGCCGAGCGAGAAGATCGCCATGACGATGTTGGCGGGCAGGAAGGCGAGGCCCACTTCCATCGCGCTGCGGCCCAGCACGCGCTGCAGATAGAGCGCCGAGACAAAGAACCAGGCGAACATCGCGGCCGACCACAGCACGCCGATGACGTTCGCGGCCGACAACTGGCGCAGCCGGAAGAGTCCGAGCGGCATCAAGGGATGCCGGACGCGCGCCTCAATGAAGAGGAACAGCACGAACAGAACGGCTGCGGCGGCCAGCAGCCCCAGTGTTTGCGTCGACAGCCAGCCGGCCTCGTTGCCGTTCACGATCGAATAGATCGCCAGCATCAGTGCCAGGGTGAGCGTCACCGCGCCGCCCACGTCGAGCCGCTCACCCTTTGCATGTCGTGGTTCGGCGGGCAGCAGGTACACAGCACCACCAGTGCCAGCCAGCGGTTGCGCTCGTGCATCGGGCGCGTCATCCCTTCACGGCGCCCGAGTTCTCGGTGATCACCATCCACGGCACGCCGAAACGGTCCGCCACCATCCCGAAGGAGGACGCGTAGAAGGTCTTGCCGAGCGGCATCTGCACCTGGCCGCCATCGGCCAGCGCGTCGAAGATGCGTTTGGTTTCGGCATCGTCCTTCGTGGCGATCGATTGCGAGAAGCCCTTGAATTCCGGCTTGCCCTGCGCATAGCCGTCGGAGGCCATGAGCGTGGTTTCGCCGATGGAGAACTCCGCGTGCATCACCTTGTCGGCGACGCTCGGTGCGCTCATCCCCGGCTGCTGCTGCGGCTCGGGGTTGTCCTTGAAGCGCATCATCATGCCGATCTTGGCGCCGAGGTGGAGGCGGTAGTACTCGAGCGCTTCTTCGCAGCGGCCGTCGAAGAACAGGTAGGACTGGACTTTCATGATGTATCTCCTTGCGAATGAATCAGGGATTGGCTTCGGTGGGGAAAAGGCGAGTTTGTGTACGCCGTCCACAAAACATAGCAGACATAATGGACAGCGTCCACATTCGAAACAAATGCGCACAGAACCATCCCGGCCACCGCCCGCTCGCGCCAGCTATCGGCACGGCGACTTGCGGCGTGCATTGCTGGACGCGGGTATCGAACTCGCGCGCGGTGGCGGCCCTGAGGCTGTGGTGTTGCGCGAGGCGACGCGTCGCGCCGGCGTGGTGCCGAATGCCGCCTACCGCCACTATGCGAGCCGGCTCGATCTGCTGCGGGAAGTGCGAGCCGCCGCGCTGTCTTCGGTGGCCGCGGCGATGGAAGAGGAACTGGCCATGCTGCCGGCGAAAGGAAAGCCGGCGGACCTCGCGCGCGCCGGCTTGCGCGCCGTCGGCACGGGCTACCTTCGGTTCGCGCGCGCCGAGACAGGGCTTTTTCGCACGGCGTTCTTTGCCGAGCCCCAGGTATTCGCGGCATTGGCCGCCGGACCTGCGGCAGGGGGCCCCGGCGGACTCAACCCGTTTCAATTGCTCGGCGCGGCGCTGGACCGGATGGTCGCCGCAGGCGTGCTGCCCACGGCGCGCCGGCAGGGTGCCGAGTTTCTGGCGTGGGCAGCGGTTCATGGCCTTGCCCTGCTGATGATCGATGGTCCCTTGCGGGCGATGCCGGACAATCAGGCCGGGGTGTTGGGGCAGAGGCTGCTGGACATGGTCGAGAAGGGCCTTTAATTCTTCAGTTATTAGTCAGTTCCCCCGCACCACCCGCAGCACGGCGTTTGCCGGCAGCGAATGCCAGTCGATCCACTCGCCGGCATCGACTGAGGATGTGGCTGCGTCCGGGCTGCCGACCTTGCCGTAGTGCACCTTGAGTTCGCGCCCGTCGAGGCGTAACGCGATTTCGAAGCCGGGCCAGTGCGCCGGCACGCGCGGACTCATGCGCAATTGCCGCCCTCGCAGTTCCAGCCCCAGCAGCGTCTCGACCGCAGCGCGATGCATCCAGGCGGCCGAACCCGTGTACCAACTCCAGCCGCCGCGGCCGACGTAGGGCGCGGCGCCGTAGGTGTCGCCGGCCATCACATAGGGCTCGATTTCGTACACCGGGCCGCGTTCCGGATGCTTCGTCCGGTGCGCCGGACTCAAGCCCTCGAAGCTGCGCCACGCTGCGTCGTGATCGCCCCTGAGTGCCTGCGCCATCATGGCCCACACGGCGCCGTGCGAATACTGCCCGCCGTTTTCGCGCACACCCGGCGGATAGGCCTGGATGTAGCCAGGGCTCGGAGTCGAGTGCTCGAACGGGGGCGTCAGGAGTCGCAACAGGCCGGCCTTGTCGTCGCTGAGATGCTGCTCCAGCGCCTTCATCGCCTTGTCGATGAACAAGGGCTTGGAGGCACCCGATAACACCGACCATGCCTGCGCAATCAAGTCGATGCGGCATTCGCTGTTGGCCGACGAGCCGAGCGGCGCACCGTTGTCGAAGAAGGCACGGCGAAACCATGCGCCATCCCAGCCGGCAGCGTGCAGCGCGTCAATCCACCCGCCGCGCGCCGTTCGCCATTTCGACGCGCGCTCATGTTCATCCCGCGCGTCGGCCAGCGGCGCATAGTGTTCGACAACCGCGCAGAGAAACCAGGCCAGCCACACCGACTCGCCCTTGCCTTCACTGCCCACGCGGTTCATGCCGTCGTTCCAGTCGCCCGTGCCCATCAGTGGCAGCCCGTGCGCGCCCTTGGCAAGGCTGTGGTCGATGGCACGCGCGCCGTGTTCGTAGACCGTGGCGACCTGGCTGCTGAGCTGGGGTTCGTAGTAGGCGTCTTCTGCGCCGGGTGGAATCCGCGCACCTTCGATGAAAGGCACGCGCTGGTCGAGCAGGCTGGTGTCGGCCGTGACGTCGACGTAGTGCGCGCAGGCGAATGGCAGCCACAGCAGGTCGTCGGAAAAATGCGTCCGCACGCCAGCGCCGCCCGGCATGTGCCACCAGTGCTGTACGTCGCCTTCGGGGAACTGGCGTGCGGCGCTGGTGAGGATCTGGTCGCGCAACCGCGCCGGGTCGATGGTCGCGAAGGCCATCGCGTCCTGCAATTGATCGCGAAAGCCGAAAGCGCCACCGGCCTGGTAGAAACCGGCGCGTGACCACAGGCGGCACGCGAGCGTCTGATAGAGAAGCCACCGGTTCACCAGCACATCGAACAACGGATCGGGCGTGCGCACCCGGACGCGGCCCAGCAGCTCGTCCCAGAAGCCACGCACTTGCCGTTGCGCCGCAGGCACATCGCGTTGCTGCCATCGCGTAGCGAGCTGCGTGGCGGCCGTCGCATCGGCTGCGTAGCCAAGTGCGAAGGTGACGCGCGTCGTCTGGCCCGGCGCGAGTGTGAAGTCGGCGCCGATGGCGGCGCAGGCGTCGAGGCCGCTGCCCGCCCGCCGCCCGAATGTGTCGGGAATCTCCACGCCGCCGCGGCCGAAGAACTCGTTGCGGTCGCAAGTCCAGTGCGCCGCGCCCTGCAACCCCGACAACATCAGGAACGCCGTGCTGCCACCAAAGCCGGTGCTCGATTCGCGCTGCTGGCCGAACACCGCCGGAAGATCGTCGGGCTTCCAGCAATGCACGGTGCGGCGAGCGCCTCGGGCAGGGCCGAGTTGCCATTCGGCCATCGCGAGCGCACGCAACTTGCGCGCAGCGGTGCCCGCGTGCTGAACCTCGACGTGTACAAGCTTCATGCTGTCGTCGCGGTCAACGAAGAAGGTGGTCGTCAGCACCAGGTCGCGATGCCTGCACTCGAACACGGTGTAGCCCTGCCCGTGTCGAACGCGATGCGCAACGTTGCCGCCCGCGCTGCGCACCGCGGGGGTGAGCGGGATCAGCTCGCGCGAGTCCAGGTCCTGCAACAGGTAGTGCTCGAAGGCCGGGTCTTGCACCGGGTCGTTCGACCACGGCGTCACTTGGTGCATCTGGCTGTTGACGGCCCATGTATAGCCCGCGCCGGCTTCCGAGATCTGGAAGCCGAAACCGGCGTTGGCAATGACGTTGATCCAGGGACGCGAAGGCCGGCGGTTCGTGTCGACGTCGAAGCGGAATTCACCGGTGGCCGCATCGAAGTCGCCGACGGGCGCGCGTGCGGCATCGGCCGCGGCGTCCGGGCGCTGAATGGGCGGCAGCAACGGCACGCCTGTAGTGGCCCCCGCGTTGTTCGCCGATTGCGCGATCGGCGCGGCCTCGCAAAGCGCAGCCACTTGCAGTTCCAGCGGCCGTCCATCGGCCGTGAACACCACGCGCGCCAGGCTGGACAAGGCGGCCTTCTCCGACGGGGCCACGTCTTCGTCCCGCAAGAGGTAGAAGCCGGCAGAGTCGTTGCGCGGAAAACTGTTCTGCGTCTGATGGCTGATGCGAACACGCAGCGTTTCGATCTCACGCTGCAGCGGCATCTGATACGAAGCGACCTCCGCATTGAGCACGACCAGGTCGCAGGCCACCCCGCCAAAGCCCCACCAGGGCTGGGCGCGCAGCAGCGTGTTGATCAGGCCCATGCCGGTGCTGGAATGGATGTGCACCAGCACGATCGGCTTGTCGCCCGAGATGCCGAAGCGCCAGATCTGTCGCAGGTCAACGAGTCCGCGATCGCTCATCACGCGCGGCGTCGTGTAGGTCAGGATGGTGGTCAGGTCCTGCAACGCAAGGTTCTGCGCCGGCGCGATGCTGAGGTCGCGCAGGCGCACCTGCGCCAGCGTGGCGGCCATGCGGCTTGCGCGCTCTACGTGCGTCGATTGCAGGTAGCGGTCGATCACGGGTATCAGCGGGTCGGTGCCGTCGGCCGCAGCCGTTGCAAAAGTCACGCGCGCCGTGGCACCGGCCTGGATCGACAGCCGCACCCGCAGGCAGGCAATGGGGTCCAGTCCGTTGATCGGCGCGCCGTCGGGCGTCATGGGCTGCGGGTTCAATGCGGGCAGGGCCAGCCGGCCGTTGCGTCCTATGAATGCGCGACGGTCTGCCATGCACTCGACCGACAGCACGTGCGCATCGACCGCCGCGACGAAGTGCGCCGCGGCCACCTCCGGATCGCCCGGCAGCCGGGGCTTGCGCATCATCAGCAGCGCGCGCCAGGTCGGCTCCCAGCGGGTTTCGACGAAGAGGTTGGCGAACGCGGGGTGCGTCTCGTCGGCCTTGGGAAGCGACAACACGGGTTCGAAACAGGAGATCAGTTCGAGCTCGCGTGCTGCGTTGCCGGTGTTGTGCAGCGTCACCGTGCGCAGCTCGGTATCGTCCTCGGGGCTGATCAGAACCGTGAGGCGTGCTTGCAGGCCGGGGCCTCTGGCGTCGAACTGCACCTGATCCGCCATGAAGCGCGCACGGTAGCGCCATTGCTCGCCCGGCGCCGGCAGTGCGGTGAGCGACGAGAGCGCGCGGCTCTCGACATCGCGCACGTAGAAGAACGTGCCATAGCCATCGCGCAGCGGGTCGTCGCGCCAGCGGCTCACATTGAAGGCGTGCCATCGGCTGACGCCAGCGCCGTTGGCGCGCAACGCGACCGTGTAGCGGCCGTTGGAGAGCAGGTGCGTGGGTTGGAAGCCCGGCGCCATCGGGTCGACCGTGCGCGGCTGGAACACCAGGGCGGGTTCGCCACTCGCAGGTTCAGGCGGCGTGCGCGGATCGGCGCTACCGATGACCTGGCGCGGCGTGCGCTCCTGCAGCAGGGCTGAATAGGCCTCGGCCAGCGCCGTGGCGCCAAACCAGCGGCGCGGCGCCTCGGTGCACAGCAGGTTGCACAGCGCCACCAGCGACATGCCCTGGTGATGCGCCATGAAATTGCGCACCACGCTGAACGCCTGCCCCTCGGCCTGGCGCGACACGGTGAAGTCGACGGCGTCGAAGAAGCCGAGGTCACCTCGCGCGCCGAGCGACTCCAGCAACTGAAGGTTCAGCGCCGCATCGTGCGGGACGAGCTGCGCGGCCATCAAGGTGGCATAGGGCGCCACGACACTGTCGGCGAGTGGTGTGCGCCGCAACGCAAGCCGGGGCACGCCGAATGGCGAGTACTGGTAGGCCAGGGAATGGTCCTGTGCAAAGTACGCGGACTCGGACACGCCCCACGGCAGTTGCTTGCCGGCGCCAAAGGCTTGCTGCTCGCGAATGGCGGCCATGCAGGCCTCCTGCAGCAAGCCGTTGTCAGGTTCCGGCATCACGAGCCCGGGCATGAGGTATTCGAACATCGAGCCCGACCACGACTTCAATCCCGGCCGAAGGCCGACGGTGACATACGGCCGCCCCAGCGCGCTCCAGTTCCGGCGCGGCACGTCGCCCTTGGCGATGGCCATGAAGCTCAGCAGGCGCGATTCGGAAGCCAGCAAGTCGTAGTAGCTCGCGTCGAGCACGTTTTCTTCCACGCGCAGGCCGATGTGGAAGAGGTGGCGCTTCGCGTCGTAGAGGCCACCGAAGTCCATCGCACCGGCGAGCGCATCGCAACGCACGGCGAGTGCTTCGAGTGCAGCGTCGTCGTCCCCCGCATGGCTTCGACAGGCTTGCGCGGTGGCCATCAGGTGACCGGCCAGGTTGCCGCTGTCGACGCTCGACACATAGGCCGGCCGGAGCATCTGCAGCGAGCGGGTGTCATACCAGTTGAAGAGATGGCCGTCATGCTTTTGCAAGCGGTCCACGCTGTCGAGCGTGGCGCCGATGCGCGCGGCCAGCATGGCGTTGTCGATCCAGCCGAATTCGCGCGCGCAGCATGCCGAGAGCAGGTACACGCCGATGTTGGTCGGCGAGGTACGGTGCGCGACGGTGCTTTCGGGTTCGAGTTGCAGGTTGTCCGGCGGCAGATGGTTGTCCTCGGCGCCGACCACCTGTTCGAAAAAGCGCCAGGTGTCGCGCGCGACGCTCAGGAGGTAGTCGCGCTCGTCCGGGGGCAGTTGCGCGAGGGCTCCCGCCCGCGATGGCGGCCGGCTGCTCCACCAGGCCACCAGCGGTGCGCAAGCCCACACGGCGAACAGCAGTGTGCCCAGCCATGGATGCGGGCTGCCCAGCGCCAGCACTGCCAGCACAACGCAGGCGGCGCTCGGCCAGCCGCCGGCACGCAGGAAGGCGCCGGGCGAATAGCGCGCCTGCGCCTGTGCCTGGTCCGCCGTGGTCCATTCGAGCAGGTGGCGCCGGCTCACCAGCAACCGCCAGCCGGCCCGCAGCGTTGCGTCCGTCAACAGCCAGGCCTGCGCAAACAACTGGCTGAACTGCCAGGCCGCGCCTGCCAGTGCCCGGAGCAAGTCGCCTGAACCCACGTCGAAGAAGTGACGCAGCTCGATGCGCCGCCGCGTCGGCACCAAACCCGCCAGCGCGCCGAGCAACGGGCCCAGGACGAGGGCGCCAGCCACGGCGGCGAACGCCGATGCAATCGGGATGGCATCGGTGAAAAGGCAGAGGCCAAGCAACGCGGCCGATGCCGGAAGCACCATGGCGCGGCGCAGGTTGTCGCTCATCTTCCAGAGGCCGAGCGCATCGATGCCGAAGCGATTCGCGCGCCCCATCAACGGCAGCAATTGCCAGTCGCCGCGCGTCCAGCGGTGTAGGCGCGAGGCGGCGACGCCAGCATGGTGCGGATGGTCTTCCAGCAGCACCAGGTCGCTGAGCAGCGCGCAGCGTGCGACGGTTCCTTCGAGCAGGTCGTGGCTCAACACCGCGCCTTCGGGCATGCGGCGGTCGAGCACCGCATGCATGGCATGCACGTTGAGCAGGCCCTTGCCGGTGAAGGAGCCGGTGCCGAACTGGTCCTGGTAGATGTCGGATGCGCCGCTGCTGTAGGGGTCGATGCCGCAAGCACCGGCAAACAGCCAGTGGAAGAGCGAGCGCCGTGAATGCGGAGGAAATGGCGTCACGATCCGCGGCTGCAGGATGCCGTAGCCGGCCACTACGCGGCGCTCGTCGGCATCGATCTGCGGTGTATTCAGTGGATGCGCGGCCACTGCGACCAGCTCGCGCAATGTTCCCGGCGGCAGTGTGGTGTCGGCGTCGAGCGTGACCACGTAGGGAATGCGCGCGGCCAGCAAGGAACCCGATGCGTCGGGAAGGAAACCGCTCGCGTCTCCGGTGGCGAGCAGCCGCAGGACCATTTCCAGCTTGCCGCGTTTGCGCTCCCAGCCCATCCAGCATTGCTCCGTGTCGCTCCAGACGCGAGGCCGGTGCAGCAACAGGAAGCGGGCCAGCTTTTCAGGCTTGCGCGGATAAAGCGCATTGAGCGCGTCGATGCGGCGGCGCGCATCGCGCAAGAGCGCAGCGTCTTCTGGAAGGGTCTCCTGCTGCGCGTCGGCCCAATCACTCAACAGCGCAAACTGGGCTTCTTCTTGCCGATTCGCAAGCCAGTGCAGCTCGAGTTGACGAACCAGGCGAGCGTTGCCGTCGGAAGAGGTCAACAGCGTCGGAATGATCACCAGGACGCGATGGCCCGCAGGTATTCCGGTCGTGAAATCCAGTCGGGGCAAGGGTTCGATGCGGGCCGACTCGGCCACGATGCGATGCACCAATGCGATCACGCTTTCCGACACCGGCAGCGCCATGAGCATTAGGCAGAGACTGGTCAGCCAACCGCCGCTTCCGGCTGCCGGCCAGTCGATGCGCTCCAGGTGATACGCCACGGCGACCATCAGCAGCGCGGTACTGCCGAGCACCGACAGCAGATACAGCGGCAGCCGCCACGCACGAAAAGGCGGTTGCGAGTCCGGCGCCTCGATGGATTGCTGTGCGTCCCTGTTGCGCAGTGCTTCCACCAGTGCGGCGCGCCCCGGCCCCAGCAAGTGAAAGCCCGCGGTGCGTTCCGCCCGGGCGTAGGGGTCGACGGTGGGTTCGTCGACGGTGCTGCCTGCGTACTCCATGCGTGCACGCCGCACGACCATCTGCGCCACCCGGTGTTCCGACTGTCCACTCTGGCGCGCAACCTGCTCCATGGCATGGGTGATCTGCTGGCGCGTGAGTTCGCTTTCGCGGGCATAGCTCGGCAGCTCGCGCAGGATGCGCAGCGAGTGGCTCAAGGGCTCGATCAGGTCCGACCATACGAGCTGGCCGACCAGGCGCAGCGTGGTGATGATGTTGCCCACCGTGATGTTGGCGGCCACCGCGGCAGTCTGGGCGTCATCGATCAGTGCAGGGCCGTTTTGGCAATGCGCCTCGGTCCAGCGTGCCAGCGCGGGCGCCTTGTCGTCGCTTTCGACGGGCAGTCGTTGCCACAGTTGCAGCAGATAGCTGTCGCTGAGTTCCTGGCGTTGCATCAGGTGGCCCAGCTCGTCGAGTTCCGGTGTCGTCAACGTGTCCGCGGTATCCCAGACCGCATGCGCCACTTCGCGCGCAACCTTGTTGCGGGCGATGCGTTCGGCCACCCGGCGGAGGTTTTCCAGCAGGACCACGCGCAATGTGGTCGGCAATGCCCAGAGCTCGCCGAGCGTGAGTTCGTCAACCTCCTGGTACGCGTTCAGGAATGCGGTGAACAGCTCGGCATTCAGTACGCTGTCGGTGTGCGCCACATAGGCCCACGCGATGCCATACACGCGCGGCAGGCCAGCCAGCGGTGGCGCCGCCAACTTGGGCAAGCGCGCGTAGTAGCTGCGCGGCACACCTTCGCGAATTTGCTGCAGCTGGTCCTCGACCAGGTGAAAGTTGTCGAGCAACCATTCGGCTGCCGGTGAAACGTAGCGGCCGCTGCGCGAGGTCAGCGCGATGTAGTCGAAGGCGCTGCGCAACGAGGCGATGTTTTCATCGAGGCGCGGAAAAAAGGCTGGCTTCCGCGATGGGGCGGCGGGATCGGCAACCGCCTGTGCGCGCGCGAGGCTGCGTCCATGCGCTTCAAAGCGCTGGATGCCGAACAGCTCCGAACGGATCGGCGGCTCGGCCGGGTCGTGTGGCGTTCGTAGAAGTTGGCGCGCTTCGTCGCTGAGGTTTGCGAGCCGCTGAAGGATGTCGGCGGTCACGCCTCAGGCCATGGCAAACACCGCGAAGGCAACACCGAGGCCGAGGCATGCCACGGTCACGATCCGGCTGGCTGCGACCGTGCCGCCGACCTGCAGTGCATTCCGGACTCCGAACATCGCGCCACGCGAGCGCGCACAGTGCCGCATGTGGGTTGCCAGCGCGGCCACGTCGCCGACTACGCAATCGACCGGGGGGGTGATCTGAAAAGAGGGCATGGCGGGGCGTCCTGTGGCGTGTCCACGACGGAAGGCACCATGCCTCCCTCTCGGACTCCCTGCCACCGTACCTGCGCACCCTTGAGGGCGCGCGATGTGCCGTGCCCATATCGCTGTAGGAGGGCGCCGCGCATGCCCTCCGCCCGGTCAACCCGTGTTGCGCAAACCGGCTGCGACGCCGTTGATCGAGATGTGAATGCCGCGCTGCAGGCGCTCGCCGCCTTCGCCGGCGCGATAGCGGCGCATCAACTCGACCTGCAGGTGATGCAGCGGGTCGATGTACGGAAAGCGATGACGCACCGATCGCTGCATGTCGGCATTGCCTTCGAGACGCTGCTTGGCGCCCGTGATAAGCGTCAACGCGTCGGAAGTGCGATGCCATTCGCTCTCGATCATGGAGAAGACCTTCTGGCGCAGCTTGCGATCCGCCACGAGCTCGGCATAGCGCGAAGCCAGCGCCAGGTCGCTCTTGGCCAGCACCATGTCCATGTTCGACAGCAGCGTGCGGAAGAAGGGCCACTGCGCATACATGCGTTGCAGCAGCGCCTGGCGTTCCTTTCGCTCGGACGCGCCTTTGGCCGAGGCGATGAAGTGCGCGATCGCGGATCCGAAACCGTACCAGCCCGGCAGCGTGAGCCGGCATTGGCCCCAACTGAAGCTCCAGGGCACGGCACGCAGGTCCTCGATCTTGTGACTGGGATTGCGCGAGGCCGGACGCGAGCCGATGTTGAGTTCGGCGATCTCGCGCAGCGGCGTGGCTGCGAAGAAATAGTCGCCAAAACCCGGTGTCTCGTACACCAGCTTGCGATAGGCGGACATGCTGGCGGCAGAGAGCGCGTTGGCCGTGTCCATGAACGACGCCGGCGCCGCCTTGGCGGGTGGCAGCAGCGTGGCTTCGAGCGTGGCCGCGACCAGCGTTTCAAGATTGCGCCGCCCGATCTCGCGGTTGGCGTATTTCGAGCCGATCACCTCGCCTTGTTCCGTCAGGCGGATCTGGCCGCGAACCGTTCCGGGCGGCTGCGCCAGGATCGCCTCGTAGCTCGGGCCGCCGCCGCGGCCGACCGTGCCGCCGCGGCCGTGGAACATGCGCAGGCGAATGCCCAGGTCGAGTTCGTCGAACAGCGCCACCAGCGCGGTGCCGGTGCGGTACAGCTCCCAGTTGCTGGTGAAGATGCCGCCGTCCTTGTTGCTGTCGCTGTAGCCGAGCATCACGTCCTGCTCGGCACCGGAGCGTTGCACCAGCGCGGCGATGCCGGGCAGGGTGTAGTAGGCCCGCACGATCGGCGCGGCGTTGCGCAGGTCCTCGATGGTCTCGAACAGCGGCACCACGATCAGGTCGACCACCGCGCCGGCGCTCAGCGTGCCGCGCAGCAATCCCACCTCCTTCTGCAGCACCAGCGCTTCGAGCAGGTCGCTCACCGTCTCGGTGTGGCTGATGATGTAGTGGCGGATGGCAGCGTTGCCGTAGGTTGCGCGCATCGTGCGCGCGGCGGCGAAGATTGCCAGTTCCTTGGTCGTCAGCGGCTCGTATTCGGCATCGGGCACGCGCAGCGGCCGGGCGTCGTCGAGCAGTTTCAGCAGCAGGGCCTGCTTGGCCTCTTCGTCGAGCGCGCTGTAGTCCGCTTCGATGCGTGCGACCTTGAGCAAGTCGGCCACCACGGCCTCATGCTTGTCCGAGCTCTGCCGCAGGTCGACCGTGGCCAGGTGAAAGCCGAACACCTCGACCGCGCGGACCAGCGGCCCCAGCCGCTGCTCGATCAGCACGGCACCGTGTTTCTCGCGCAGCGAATCGGCGACGGTGCGCAGGTCGGCCAGGAACTCTTCGGCATGGTGGTACGGGTTCTGCGGCGGCACCGCGTGGCGGGCCGCATCGCCGCCGGTCAGTTCCTTCAGGGTGGCGGCAAGGCGCGAATACACGCCGGTCAGCGCCCGCCGATATGGCTCGTCGACGCGGTGCTCGTTCGAATCGGGCGAACGCTCGGCCAAGGCATTCATCTCGACCGACACGTCGACCAGCGTGGCCGACAACGACAGTTCGCCGCCGAGGTAGTGCACTTCCGTCAGGTAGTGGCGCAGTGCCAGTTCGCACTGGCGCTTGAGCGCGTACTCCAGCGTTTGCGCCGTCACGTTCGGATTGCCATCGCGGTCGCCGCCGATCCACTGCCCCATGCGCAGGAAGGGTGCGATGCCGTCCTTGCCGAGTGACCTCTCCAGTTCGGCATAGACCTTTGGAATTTCGCGCAGGAAGGTCGCTTCGTAGTAGCTCAGTGCGTTTTCGATTTCATCGGCCACGGTGAGCTTGGAAAAGCGCAGCAGCCGCGTCTGCCAGATCTGCGTCACCCGAGTGCGGATCTGATGCTCGTTCTCGGTCAGCTCGATCGGGGTGAGCGCGTCTTTCCGGCCCGCGAAGATCTGCTGCCGCTGCAGGATCTCGTCGCGCACGGTGATCAGCTGGGCGATGCCGCGCTCCGCATCCAGGATGCTCTTGCGCTGCACTTCGGTGGGGTGGGCGGTGAGCACCGGCGACACGTAGCTATGGGCCAGGCTCTCGACCACCGCGGACGGCGTGATGCCCGCCTTGCGCACGCGCGCCAGCGCGGTCTCCAGGCTGCCTTCGACGCTCTCGCCGGCCCGGTCGATTTCGGTGCGGCGGCGAATCTGGTGACGGTCTTCCGCAAGGTTGGCCAGGTGGCTGAAGTAGGTGAAGGCGCGAATCACGCGTACCGTCTCGGCTGCGCTCAGCCCCTTGAGCACGTTCTTGAGTGCGCGTTCGGCACTCTGGTCAGCATCGCGCCGGAAGGCCACCGACAACGTGCGGATCTTCTCCACGAGGTCGTAGGTCGCATCGCCCTCCTGCTCGCGAATCACGTCGCCGAGGATGCGGCCGAGCAGCCGGATGTTGTCGATCAATGGCTGGTCATCGCTCTGGCGGCGCCTTGGAGCGGACGTCTTTTTCTGGGCGGATTTCACTTCGGCTTATCTCCTCGGATGGCGATTTGGAAGGGCGTTGCTGCAGTGCAACATGCTAGCATTCCGGTGGCCTTCTTGATGATCGGAAAACAGCTGTGAGCAATATCGTGATCGCCACGCGCGAAAGCCGACTGGCCCTGTGGCAAGCGCAACACGTGCAGGCGCTGCTGCAAGAACGGGGCCATGTGGTCACGTTGCTGGGCATGACCACCCGCGGCGACCAGATTCTCGACCGATCGTTGAGCAAGGTCGGTGGCAAGGGCCTGTTCGTGAAGGAACTCGAACTCGCGCTTGAAGAAGGCCGCGCCGACATCGCCGTGCATTCGCTCAAGGACGTGCCGATGGACCTCCCCGACGGCTTCACGCTGGCCTGCGTGCTGGAGCGTGAAGACCCACGCGATGCGCTGGTCTCGCCCCGCCATGCCACGCTGGACGAATTGCCCGAGGGCGCGGTGGTCGGCACCTCCAGCCTGCGCCGCGTGGTGCTCCTGCAAGAGCTGCGGCCCGACCTGCGCATCGAACCGCTGCGCGGCAACCTCGACACCCGGCTGCGCAAGCTCGACGAGGGCCAGTACGACGCGATCGTGCTGGCGGCGGCGGGCCTCAAGCGCCTCGGTCTCGAAAGCCGCATCCGTACCACCTTCGACCCCGACGTGATGCTGCCCGCAGCCGGGCAGGGCGCGCTCGGCATCGAGGTGCGGGCCGACCGGGCCGACCTGATCGAATCCCTCGCCCCGCTCGCGCATCTGGCCGACACCCGCGCCACGGCCGCCGAGCGCGCCGTGAGCCGCGCCATGGGCGGCAGTTGCTCGATGCCGCTGGCGGCCCATGCGCGCTGGCAAACCGGCGGCATGCTGCGTATCGACGCGGCGTGGGGCGACTCCGCAGGCGTCGCGGAATTGCTGCGCGTGCGCCGCGAGGCCGAGGTGAGCAGCAGTTCGCAAGCCGAAGCGCTCGGCCGTCAAGCCGCCGAGGCGCTGCGCCAGGCCGGCGCGCGCTGAGTGCATCGCGCATGCCGTCGCGCCGCGTGATCGTCACCCGCCCGGCGCGAGAGGCCGCGCGCTGGGTTGGCGCGCTGCGCGGCGCCGGGCTGGATGCGGTGGCGCTGCCCCTGATCGTCGTCGAGCCACTGCCGCCGATCGTCGGCCGGCACGCGGTCCGCGTGCCACCCGATCGCCATGACGCGTGGATGTTCGTCAGTGCCGCCGCGGTCGAGCACTTCTTCGAGTTGCACGCGAACGATGTCGATGCAATGAAGACTCCCCGTTGCTGGGCCACAGGCCCTGGCACCATGCGCGCGCTGCTGGAGGCTGGTGTCCCCCCCGCCACCATCGACGTGCCGCCCGAGGACGCCGCCCAATTCGATTCCGAGGCGCTGTGGGCGTGCGTGCGACCGCAAGTGCGCACTGGCGCACGGCTGTTGATCGTGCGCGGCGGCGATGCGGCCGGCCGCCCCACGGGCCGCGACTGGCTCGCGCGCCAGGTCGAGGCAGCCGGCGGTGTCGTCCAGACGCTGGTCGTCTACCGACGCCTGCCGCCGAGCTTCAATGCCGCCGACACCCGCCTCGCCATCGAAGGAGCGCAGGGCGGGGCAACCTGGCTCTTCAGCAGCTCCGAAGCCATTGCGAATCTGTGCCGTGCACTGCCCGACACGACATGGCACGCAGCCCGTGCCATCGCCACCCATGCGCGAATTGCGCAGGCTGCGCAAGCGGCCGGCTTCGGCGCCGTGCGCACATCGGCGCCCACCGTGGCCGCGTTGGTCGCGTCGATAGAATTCACCGAATGAGCGCCACCGCCTTGCCCGATGAATCACCGCCCGAAGCTGCCGCGCCGGCGGCGGTGCCGGTGACGCGGTCCGTGTCGCCCGCCGACGCCGCACTGCTGTTGTCGCGCATCGGCTTCGGCCTGCTGGCACTGGTCGCGGTGGTGGCCCTGGTCATGACGGTCACGTTGGGACAAAAGCTCGACAGCATGCAGGAGCAGCTTGCGCGCCAGAGTGCCGATTCACTGGCGCAGGCGACCGAAGCCCGCGCCCTCGCACGTCAGGCGCAAGAGACCGTCCGCGATACGGCCGCCCGCCTGGCGCTGGCGGAAACCCGCCTCGCCGAAGTGGCGCTGCAACGCTCCCAACTCGAGGAGCTGATGCAGAGCCTTTCCCGATCGCGCGACGAAAACCTTGTCGTCGACATCGATTCGGCTGTGCGCCTTGCATTGCAGCAGGCCGAGGTCACCGGCAACGTCGAGCCCTTGCTTGCCGCACTGAAGGCGGGCGACCAGCGCATCACGCGCGCGGCGCAACCCCGTCTTGCGCCGTTGCAGCGCGCCATGCAGCGCGACGCCGACCGCATCCGCACGGTCGCCAGCGGTGACAGCGGCGAGGCGCTCCTGAAGCTCGACGAGTTGGTGCGAGGCGTCGACGACCTGCCGACCATCAACGCGGTCGCCGTGCGCGGCCTCAGCGTGAATACCGCTTCGACCGGCGCTGTCTCCGCCGATGCGCCGTGGTGGGAACGCGCGCTGCTGCTGGTGCGCCAGGAAGCCCATTCGTTGCTGCGCGTCAGCAGGATCGATCGGCCCGAGGCCGCGCTCGTCTCACCCGAGCAGACCTTTTTCCTGCGCGAAAACCTCAAGCTCAAATTGCTGAGTGTGCGGCTTGCAATGGTGTCACGCCAGGTTGAAACGGCGCGTACCGAACTGGCGGCCGTCTCCACCACCCTGAACAAGTATTTCGACCCCACCTCGCGCCGCACGCAGGCCGCTGCCACCCTGGTGCAGCAGTTGCAGGCCCAGGTCAAGTCCACCACCCCGCCGCGCGTGGACGAGACGCTTGCGGCGCTCGCAACAGCGGCAGCGGGGCGCTAAGTCATCATGCGCGCAGCGCTCTGGCTACTCGGGCTGTTTTGCGTCGCGGCCGCGACCGCGCTTTTTGCGGGGAACAACCAAGGCACGGTCACCGTTTTCTGGCCGCCGTGGCGGGTCGACTTGTCGCTGAACCTCGTATTGATGCTGCTGGCCGGCGCATTCATGCTGCTGCACGTGGCGTTGCGCGCGCTGTCGGCGCTGTTTTCGCTCCCGGTCCAGGCCCGCCAATGGCGAATGCAACAAAAGGAGAGGGCATTGCATGCGGCGCTGCTCGATGCGATCTCCCAATTGCTGGCCGGGCGCTTTTCGCGCGCCCGCAAGGCAGCCCTTGCTGCACTGGCGCAAGAGCACACGCTTGACGCACTCGATGCCCAACTGCCGCAGGCGCAACAAATCCGGGTGCTCTCGCACCTGCTGGCAGCCGAGAGCGCCCAATCGCTTCAGGATCGCCCGGCGCGCGACGCGCATTTGCAGCAAGCCCTCAACGAGAGTGCGGAACGCGGTACGCCGGCCGCGCTCGAAACTCGCGAGGGCGTTCAATTGCGTGCGGCCCGTTGGGCGCTGGAGGACCGCGACGCATCCGGCGCACTGGCGCGACTCGAAGAATTGCCGGTGGGCGCCCAGCGCCGCACCTTCGCCCTGAGGCTTCGCCTGAAAGCAGCCCATCAGGATCACCGCACCCTCGAAGCACTGGAAACCGCGCGCTTGCTGGCCAAGCACGGCGCCTTTTCGACTTCGGCGGCTCAAAGCATCGTGCGCGGACTCGCCACCGAGCTTGTCTTCGACGCTCACGATCCCGCGCAACTGCTGGGTGCCTGGGCTGAACTCGAACAGCTCGAGCGCGAAATGCCCGAGGTGGCCATACATGCCGCCCAGCGCATGGTGATGCTGCAAGGCGGCGACCTGGCGCTTGCGCGGGCGTGGCTGCTGCCCGCTTGGGAGCGCATGGTGGCGGCGCCTGACGGCCTCGGAGACCCGCTGCGCGTCAAGCTGGTGCGCGCGCTCGAAGCGGGGCTCGATTCGGTCGACGCCGACTGGCTTTCGCGCATCGAACTGGCCCAGCGCAACAATCCGCGCGACCCCAACCTTCAATACATCGCGGGCATGGCCTGCATGAAGCGCCAGCTCTGGGGCAAGGCCCAACAATTGCTGACGCAAGCCGCCCTCGGTCTCCAGGATCCGGACTTGCACCGTCGCGCGTGGCAGGTGCTGGCCCGGTTGGCCGAGGCGCGTGACGACACCGAACAGGCCACGACGGCGTGGAAGCAGGCTGCCCAGGTCGAAAACCTCTAGGTTCTCGTGGTTATTTGGATTGCCATGCTGCCAAGTGCAGTCGGTGGCCCATGTTGCGGGAAAAGATGACACTTGCTGGGAAATGTATCTCGCACAATCGACTCTTCTCCGTCGCCCCTCTGCCAGAAGCCCTATATCAACAAACCGTTGTTATTTCAGTTGCGACTGCAGTACATTGGGTAACTGTTAGCAAAAGTATTCACTTGAGTTACGCTGTGGAGCCTGGTTTGAAACGTAATTTCTTACATGCCGTGTTGCTCGCCGCCGTGGGCGCGCTCCTGGGCGGCTGCACCATCGCGCCGAGCTTCGATTCGATGCGCTACGGCGAGAATCGTCCTGTCAACACGGATATGAAACTTGGCGCAGGTCCGGACGGCGATCAGCCGCCCGACGGTTTTCTCACGGAGATAACGCCCGACCTGATCCGGATCCAGAACAAGGCCCGCGTAACAGCGGTGCCCGCAGACGTTCAAGCGCTGATCGGCGGCGAACCCGAGCCCTACCGCCTGGGCGCAGGGGATGTGATAGGTATCACGGTCTTCGATCACCCCGAACTGGTTTTCAGTGGCCTGCCGTCACTGGTCGGCGGCGGCATTGATACGAGCAGCGTGGCGCCGGCGCCCGGCTTTATTGTCAACGACGCGGGCAACCTCACCTTTCCCTATGCGGGCACGTTGAAGGCGTCCGGCATGACGGTGCAGGAATTGGAGCGCACCTTGACTCAACGCCTGTCAAGAGTGTTCAAGGATCCGCAGGTGAGCGTCCGTGTCGCTTCGTTCCGCAGCAAGCGTGCGTACGTCGACGGTGAGGTGAGGACGCCGGGCCTGCTGGTGTTCACGGACATTGCGATGACGCTGCCCGAGGCCATCAATCGGGCGGGTGGCCTGGCCACGACCGGCGACCGCTCCTATGTGACGCTGACACGCAATGGCCGCAGCACGCGCATCGACCTGAACATCCTGACGGACGCTGGCGTCGATCCCTCGCGCATCCTGCTGCGCAACGGAGACATGATCAATGTTCGGGCCCGTGAAGAAAGCAAGGTCACGGTCATGGGCGAAGTGAACGTGCAGGGCGGCGTGCTCATGCGCAACGGCCGCCTGACCTTGAACGATGCGCTCACGGAAAGTGGCGGTCTCAATCTCGGCACGTCTGCTCCGCGGCAAATCTACGTGATTCGTGGCTTGCCCGAGGGCGGTCAGACGGTGTTCCATCTTGATGCCCGGACCGCATCGGCGATTCAGATGGCGGATGGATTCCCGCTCAAGGCCAAGGACGTGGTCTTTGTCGATCCGGTGCCGCTGGTGGTGTTCAGTCGCGTTGCCAACCTTGTCCTGGTGTCGGCCAATACGGCAACGGCGGTACGGAACGTTCCACGGAACTGAGCGGCCCATGGTCATCCAACACGTCCTCGCGGTGTGCATAGGAAATATCTGCCGCAGTCCAATGGCCGAGGCGCTGCTTGCGCAAGCCCTGGCCGACTGCGACGTCTCGTCCGCAGGCCTCAGCGCCATGATCGGTCATCCGGCCGACCTGATCGCCCGTGATCTGATGAAAGAGCGCGGGATCAGCATCGAACAACATCGCGCGCGCCAGATCAGTCTCGACCTCTGCCAGCGCGCCGACTTGATCCTGGTCATGGACCTCGAACAGCGCCGCGATCTCGAGCGACGCTATCCGTTCGTCAGTGGCAAGGTGTTCCGCTTGTGTGAGCATGAAAAGCGAGACGTTCCTGATCCTTATCAAGCGGGACGCGCTGCGTTCCAGTCGTCGTTAGCGCTGATCGAAGATGGCGCGACGCAGTGGGCCAACCGAATTTCCAGATTGTCCAGCCGATGAATTCCACAGTTTCGCAATCCCCACATTCGCAAGCTGTCATGGCCGCGCCGGCTGTTGACGATGACCAGCTCGACCTCGGACACTATTTCGAGGCGCTCGTCGCGCAGAGGTGGTTGATCGCTGCGATCACGGTGCTGGTGCTGGCGATCGGCGTGGCCTATGCGGTGCTGCAGCGGCCGACCTATGAATCCAACCTGTTGATCCAGGTCGAGGACACTGAAGCGGGCGCCAAGTCGTTTCTGGCCGAGGCGAGCAGCGCGTTCAACGTGAAGACGCCGGCCGCCGCCGAGATGGAAATCATCCGTTCGCGCACCGTGATTTCACAGGCCATCGACGCCACCAAGGTCGATATCGTGTCGGTTGCGCGGTACGCCCCCTTGGTCGGCAGCTGGTTGGCACGGCGCGCCACAGGGCTGTCCGACCCGGGGTTCCTGGGCATGCCGGGCTATGTTTCGGGAACCGAACAAATCGATGTCGACAAGTTCAACGTGCCGGCTCAACTCGAAGCGAGCAACTTTATCGTCGTCGCCAAAGGTGGTGGGCAATACGCACTGCAGCACGCCGCATTGCCGCAGTCTCCGGTGGGCACGGTGGGTCAGCCGATGAAGGTCGACTCGCAATACGGCCCGATCGAACTGACGGTTATCGCGCTTGCGGCCAAGCCCGGCGCTGAGTTCAATCTCCTCAAGCGCTCGAAGTTGTCGACCGTCGAAGGCCTTCAGTCTGGCTTGGTCCTTTCGGAAAGGGGAAGGCAGTCCGGGATCATCAACGCATCGATGCAGGATACCGATCCGAAGCGTCTGGCACGTGTGCTCAATGCCATCGGTGCGCAATATGTGCGCCAGAACGTCGAGCGCAAGGCAGCCGAAGCGCAAAAGACGCTGACCTTCCTGGATGTCCAGTTGCCGCTGTTCAAGCGTCAGCTTGAACAATCGGAAGAGGCATACAACCGCTACCGCAATCAAAAAGGAACGGTCGCGTTCACCGAGGAAGCTACGCTCATTCTAGGGACGGCGGTCGATCGTCAGACCAAATTGCTCGAGGCGCAGCAACGCCGGCGAGAACTCGAAGCCCGCTTTACGGCCAACCATCCCAGTGTGCAGACCCTCGACGCGCAGATCGCCGCCTTGCAGCGCGACATCAGCGACGTCCAGGCGCGCATCAAGGGGTTGCCCGCGATACAACAAGAAGCGGTGCGCATGGAGCGCGACGTCAAGGTCAACACCGAGCTCTATCAATCGCTGCTCAACAACGCGATGCAGCTGCGCCTGGTCAAGGAGGGCAAGGTCGGCAATGTCCGTGTTCTCGATGAAGCAAGCGTTGCGGAGGTTCCGGTCAAGCCGCAACGCAAGGTTATCGTTGCCATTGCGCTGGCCCTGGGCCTGTTCCTCGGCGTCGTTGCGGCCCTGATCCGCAACGCCCTGATCGAGCAACGCATCAAGGACCCGCACGAAGTTGAATCGCAAACGGCATTGCCGGTGTTTTCGACCATCCCGGTGAGTTCCGAACAAGCCGCTATCAGCCAGCGCAGATTGACCGGAGCGACCGGCGTGCGCCTGCTGGCCATCGAACATCCCGATGATCTTGCGGTCGAAAGCTTGCGCAGCCTGCGGACCGCGATGCAGTTTGCGATGCTCGAGGCGAGCAACAACCGGGTGATGATCACTGGTGCGACACCTGGCGTCGGCAAAAGCTTCGTCACGTCGAATTTCGCCGCGCTCATGGCTGCCGCAGGTAAGCGCACCTTGTTGATCGACGCCGACTTGCGCCGCGGCCACTTGCATCAATATCTCGGTCTCCAGCGGCATGGTGGTCTTTCGGAACTGATCGCAGGCAGCTTGACTGTTCAACAGACGGTTCACCGTCAGGTCGTACCGAACCTGGATTTCCTGGCAACCGGGCAGTTGCCTCCCAATCCGGCGGAACTGCTGACTTCGGAGTCCTTCACGACGACCCTCGATCGCCTGTCCGAACAGTACGACCTGGTGGTCATCGACACCCCACCGGTGCTGGTCGCCTCCGATACCGCCGCCATCGCAACGCACGCGGGAACAGTGCTGCTCGTGGCGCGCGCCAACCTGTCCAGCATGGGCGAACTGCGGGAAAGCACGCGGCGGCTGGCGTTGGGCGGCAAGGCGGCTACTGGCGTGCTGTTGAATGCAATGGACGCCAAACGCCGTGCATACGGCGGCTACAAATACGGCCGCTATCGTTACACCAACTACAACTACGAAAGTATCCTGCCGGAAGAGCAGTGATGTGACAGTGGAATAAAACACCCCCGAGGCGCCTGCGGCGCTTCCCGTCAAGGGGGCGCACCCGGCGGCCCAGCAAAGCCGGTACCGCGGGGTAG
The DNA here is from genome assembly GCF_037889915.1 of Variovorax humicola. Taxonomy (NCBI): domain Bacteria; kingdom Pseudomonadati; phylum Pseudomonadota; class Betaproteobacteria; order Burkholderiales; family Comamonadaceae; genus Variovorax; species Variovorax humicola. Next base: position 447,335 of record NZ_JBBKZV010000001.1, read on the forward strand.
ATGAATCACCCCCGAAGCGCCTGCGGCGCCTCCCCCTCAGGGGGCGCACCCGGCGGCCCGGCAAAGCCGGTTCCGCGGGTGCCCACGAACAGACTTCGCCGTGCTCGTCCTGGCTTCATGTCGCGGGTCACGCGATAGCGTGATCGAAAAATCATATGAAGCGGATTCAACTTCACAACTTCATGCCGGAACCTGAGGAGCAGTCATCCGGGTTGGTTTGTCAAAGGGCCCCGAAGAGCCTTTTTTTTCTAGTGACGGCGCGCCGCTCAGTCACTGGGCGAGGCAGCCCAGTACGTCGCGTTCGAACTGCCTGAGCACGGCATCCTGTGCGATGTGGCGCTCGGCAAAGATGCGGGCGTTGGCGCCAAATTCTGCGCGCATGCCCGGATTGCTGGCCAGTGAGGCGATGGCCGCAGCCAATGCTTCAGGTTGCTCAGGCTCGACCACGAGGCCGCAATCGCGTACGACGCGACCCAGTTCGGTATCCGCGTGCGCCGTGGCCACCACAGGACGACCGCTGCTGAGCATGCCTGTCAGTTTGGAGGGCATGACCAGATCGGCCGCATCCGCGCGCTGTGGCAGCAGATGAATGTCGGCGAGGCCAAGCAAGTCGCCCAGCCGTTCGACCGGTTGCAGATCCAGGAAGCGTACGCCGGGCAAGCCCTTGCAGCGCTCTTCAAGCGCGGCGCGTCCCGGGCCGAAGCCGCAGAACACGAATTGGATCGACTCATTGCCCCGGAGCCGCAGCGCCACCTCCGCCAGGATTTCGAGCCCCTGTTTTTTACCCATGTTGCCCGAGTAGAGCGCCACCACGGCATCATCCGCAATGCCGAGCTCGCGACGGTACGGGCTGGCTGTGTCGAGCGGGCGTATCGACGAAACGTCGGCCCAATTGGGCAATGACAGCAAACGCGCCGTGTCCACGCCCTTGTGCGCAGCGCGTTCGAGCATGCGCTCCGAGATTGTGGACACACGGTCAAAGCGGCGCAGTAGCCAGCGTTCGACGCCGGTCACCCAGGCCCTCAGCCGTGCGCCGCGCAACAGTCCCAGGTCAAACGCGGCGTCGATTTCGTAGTCCTGGATATGCAGCCATGCACGCGCGCCACGCAGGCGCGCAAAGGCCAAGGCGGCCGGTGCGCAAACCAGGGGCGGCTCGGTCATCCATACAACGTCCGGGCGCCAGCGCCATTGCGCGAACAAGCTCGGAAGGCTCGCCAGCGCAAAGCTGGTCAGGTGCAGTAGCCGGGTGGTGCCTGAGACCTTTCTCGGCACCCAGACCGGGGTGCGAAATACCGTCGCGCCGCGCCAGGCTTCGCGCTGGAATCGTCTCGCGCTGTAGCCCTTCCAGACGGCCCAGTCGGGGTAGTAGGGCGGTGCGGTGACCACGCGCACCTCATGGCCGGCGGCGGCAAGCCAGGCGGCCATCTCGCCGGTGTACTTGCCAATGCCTGTCAGCTCAGGTGCGAAATTGATGCCGTAGAGAAGAATTTTCAAGCGTGTCGGGTCTGATTGACGCCGCTCCCGGTCACCGATGCGTTCGCGTCGGAACCGACGATGCGCACGAGATTGGCAGCCACCGTTTCGATGCGAAAACGTTGCTCGAAGCAACGGCGCGCGTCTGCGCCCATCTTCCCGAGTTCGGATGAGGAAGTCTCGATCCAGCGCGCCAGCAGTCGCGCGGTGCCTTCCGGCGTGTCGGGCTCGACCATGCCCGCGCAATCGGCGACGATTTCTCGCCAGATGTTGACCTTGTCCGAGATGAATGCCGGGCGTCCGCAGGCCAATGCTTCTGCAACGGCGACCCCGAAGTTCTCCTGATGCGAGGGCAGGCAGAACATTTCGCTGGCATAGAAAGCGCCCCATTTGAGATCGCCCGAGAGCATGCCCGTCCAGGTCACCCGGTCGGAAATGCCCAACTCGGCAACGCGTTGGCCCAGTTGTTCGGCCCAGCCGCCCTGGTCGGGCCCCGCCATCACGAGGTGGGCATCGGGCGAATTGCCGCACGACTTGGCGAAGGCCTCGATCAGCAGGTCGCAACCCTTCTTCTCGTGAATGCGCCCCAGAAACAACGCAAGACGCTTGCCGCGCAGCGTCGGCCATGCAGTCAGAAACGCCTCTGACAACCGCGACTGTTCGTCGAGCGGGGGCTCCGACGTACCGAAGGAACTGATCGCTTCGTTGCACTTGTAGAGCCAGAACGACTGGCGCGCCAGCAAGCGCTCGTCATCGCAGGTGAACAAGACCGCTTTGGCATCGCGCAGCACGCGGTATTCGCCCCAGGGCCAATAAAGCCACTTCTTCAGGTGTTTGAGCGGGTAGCGCCGCTTGAACCACGGATCCAGCATGCCATGGGTGAAAACGTAGTAGCCGGGCGCGACGTTGCGCAACGCTCGCCATGCCGCCAACCCGATGTATTGCCACAGTCCGTTGATGATCACCGCGTCGTAGTTGCCGGCGTTTTGCCTCAACCAGGGCGCCAGTGCACTGGTGTAGCCATACGTACCCCGAACAGGGCCGAGGGCATGGATACGGCCTGGGTAGCTCAGCACATGCTCGAAGTCGGGTGCATCCAGGCACAAGATCTCGCCCTGATGCCCCAAGGCTTCCAGTGCGCCATGGATGCGCATCAACCCCTCGATAGGACCGCCGCCACGCGGGTCGACCGATGCAATCACATGAAGAAATCTCAACGAATCCTCCGAAGCGAGGGAGTACGTCGAGGAAAAATTTCAAGCGTCGGATACCGCAGCGCGGCGAGCCCAAACGCCAGGGCAAAACCAAGCAAGGCATTGGCTGTGAGCTGCCCGATGGCCGACCAGGTCAACAATGCAATCGCCAGCGATATCCACAACAGAAGTGGAAAAAGAATCCCCCGACGCAATGCAATGATGAAACTCCTGTACAGGCCCAAGCCCATGACAACAAACTTGAGCCCCGTGTAGATGCCACCTAGCAGACCGCCTTCGAGCAATATGCGACCGGCCTCCGCCTCTGCCAGCGTAAATCCCGTGACGTTGCCCGTCTGGACGTACCCCGCGAGGTTCGACAACTGGCCGATGCCTATGCCGAGAAAGGTGAATTTTTCATACGCGACCGGTTCGCCCACGAAGATCACGAGAAGCCGCTGCCAGAAGTCTTCTGCTTCGGCGGCTTCCCCGAATCGTTGCTGCGTGTTCTCGATCGCGGACTGAAAGACCACCGCAAGAATTGCGAGCGCCGCGATGGCCAGCACAAGGGTCAGCAACGCCCGCCCCTTTTGGGCACCCTTGGAAAAAACAAGGCGGCCGAGCAGGTAGACCGCAATCATGAGTCCGGAATAAAGCACAACGCTGCGTGCGCCACTCACCATGGACTCCGTGACCAACGCGGCGAAAGCGGCGGCGCCAAGAAAGGCCTGCATGAGCGTTCTCTTGGTCGCTGCCGTGACGGCCAGCGCTATGGGGATGACCAGCCCGAGGAAGGTGGAGTTGCCGTTGGTAAAACTGAACGTACCTGTGGTTCGCACCACGCCTGCGACCACGACGAACACCTCACCTTCAACGCTGTCGATTTCAGTGTTGATGCGCGCAGTCGGCGGCGATGCGTATTGCAGCACCACCAGTGGTGCAAGCAGGATCAGCAACGCCGTGCAGGTCCGCATCGCCGCGCGAAAGTCGACCTCTGTCATGGATGACGCAGCCGCGAAGCCGAACCAGATGTATAGCAGCCAGAAGCGCAAGCCGATCAAGAATACGATTGGGCTGCCGTCATTCACGATGACCTGCAGCATGCCCCATGCGATAAGGCAGCAGCTCCAGGCCAGCAGCACCTGCGTTTGAACCTTGTACGTTCGCAAATGCCCGCTCCTCCAGGCATGAAGAATCAAGTAGGTAGCCATCGCGTCGCGAAGCAGGATCAATGGCAACGAGGCCGCCGACGTTCCCCACTTGCGCACCGCCCCTTCGAATACGACGACGAGCAGCACGGCGATGAAGATATACCCCGTGCGGCTGAGCCCGGTTTTCGCTACGGGAAGCGGCATTCGCGCCGAGAGCACATTCATTGCAAGTACTCCTGCAGCACACGACCTGCTCGCGCGCGGTACCGCTCCCAGGAAAATTCCTTGGATGCGATGAGCGCCGGCGCACGCGCACGCTGCATGAGCGCTGGATTGCAAATCAACTCGCGCAGGGCGTCGTACAGCGCATCTTCGTCTGGCTCGACGATCCAGCCGCTGCCGGGAAACGCTTCGACGATGGCTTTCGCGCCCGTTTGGCTCGACACCAGCGCAGGTGTTCCGCACGCCATGGCTTCTGCGACAACCATTCCGAACGAGTCCGATCGTGATGGCAACAGCAGGCAGTCGGCGGTCCCCATCAAGTCGAAAAGCTGGCTCTGCGGTACGCTGGGGTGGTACTTGGCGCCGGGTGTCTGTTGTACCGCAGCCAAAAGTCCCTGGTCGGCAACGCCGCCAACAAAGTCCAGCTCGTACTTGAAGCCCTCCGCATGCAGGCGTGTGAATGCGGCGAGGATGAGGTCGACAGATTTCCGCAGACTCAGCGGCCCTGCGAACATGAACCGCGCGGGGCCGGCCTTGCGTGCGGAAGTGATCGGCGTGACAAGCTTGGGATCTGCGCCGAGCAGCAAGGGCTGGAGCCGTGTGCGCTCGACGCCATTGGCCTCGTAGCTGTCCGCGGCAAGGGGCGAGCAGGTCAGGATCAGGTCCGCCATTGCAATCTCGGCGTCCTTGCGTCTATTCACTTCGCCGGTGTAGGGCGTGTCTGGCGGATTCAACTGTGTGGACACCGTCCTGTGGTGGAACGCTGCAGCATCGAGAACGCAGCGTGCGCCGACAGCCTTGGCCGCCGCAAATGTGTGATACGCCGAGTTTTCGTAGGCAACCACGACTTTCGGACGCAATGCCACTACGCGTTTGGCCGCCCACGCGTCGAACCAATGGAACAGGCGATGCATTCGGTCGTTCCCCTGGCCGCTGTTCAAACGCATGGAAGCTTGCAGCATCAGTTGAAAGCGAATGGGATGAACACGAAGTTCGGAGGGGATGTCGACGCGGCGTACTCGCTTGCGAAAGTGTTCCGGCAGCCACCACGGCAGCGTTTCGCCGCCCTCTGCCACTAGCACACCAGACCAGAAGGCTTGAAGCAGCTTCCTTTCGTACAGGGCCAGAGCAAGTTGATGCGAGTGCTGCAGGCCCGGATGTGTGACGAGGACGGAGCGGGTCATCTGTGCGCCAATACTCGACACGCCAGGTTGCGGAACAGTCGGCCGGGCGGTGCCCTTGCCGAAGCCATCCGGCAAGGAAGATCGCTCTTCACTGCGAGCGGTGCTCATGCTCATCGTCGACTCACTTGTCTGCTGGAGGGTGAGGTGGGTGGTGTATGTATCCTCACATCACGTCTCAGGCGATGGCTTCTTCGCCCTGAAGCGAGCGCTCGAAATCCAGATAGGCGAGTTCGATTCCCGTGCGCAGCGGCGTGACGGCTTGCCAGCCAAGTTGCCGGATCTTCGATACGTCGAGCAGCTTGCGTGGCGCGCCATCGGGCTTGCTTGGATCGGTCTCGATGCGTCCCTTGTAGCCAACCACATCGCCGACCAGTGCCGCGAGTTCTGCAATCGTCAGGTCTTCGCCGGTTCCGACATTGATGTGGCTCTCCATCGCCTCAGTGCGGCGACCGTACTCTTCGGCGGACAGTGTCATGACATGGACTGAGGCACTGGCCATGTCGTCCACATACAGGAACTCGCGCCGGGCAGAGCCCGTCCCCCAGATCACGACCGCAGGTGCGTCGGCGACCTTGGCCTCATGGAACCGGCGAATCATTGCCGGCAGGACATGGCTGTTTTGAGGGTGATAGTTGTCACCCGGTCCATAGAGGTTCGTTGGCATGACGCTGCGGTAGTCGGTGCCATATTGGCGGTTGTAGCTTTCGCAGAGCTTGATGCCGGCGATTTTTGCAATCGCGTAGGGCTCGTTGGTGGGCTCCAGCTTTCCGGTGAGCAGAGCGGCTTCCGTCATCGGTTGCTCCGCCAGCTTCGGATAGATGCAGCTCGAGCCAAGAAACATCAATCGCCGTACACCCGCTCGCCAGGCTTCGTGCACGACATTGGTCTGCAGCATCAAGTTGGAGTAGATGAATTCGGCAGGATAGGTATTGTTCGCGTGGATGCCGCCGACGCGAGCAGCCGCCAAATAGACTTGGTCGGGTCTTTCCTCGGCGAAAAAACTTCGAACCGCGGCCTGGTCGGTCAGGTCGAGTTCGGCATGGGTGCGGGTGATGATGGTCTTGTAGCCCCTGCCCTTGAGATTTCGCACGATCGCGCTTCCCACCATTCCACGATGACCGGCTACGTATACGCGTTCTTGCAATTCGTTCATGGCGTGTCGAGCGGCAGGTGCCGCGTTCAATAGTCAACGCCGGTCGCCGTCGAGACGGCCCGGCCGCCGATCAACAGCGCAAACCGGCTGGCAATCAACGCGACCCGTCCCCGGTGATCACGGCACCGACAGTCTTCAGCAGGATCTTAATGTCAAGCCAAAGCGACCAGTTGTCGACGTACTCCGCGTCGAGTTCGACGCGTTTCGCATAGGGCAGCCGATTGCGGCCGCTGACTTGCCAAAGACCTGTGATGCCGGGTCGCATCTCGCAGTAGTGTGTCCAGTTCTTGCCGTACAAGCTGCGTTGGCGTTCCATGCAGGGACGCGGGCCGACAAGGCTCATGTCGCCTATCAGCACATTCCAGAATTGGGGCAGTTCATCCAGGCTGAGTTTTCGGATGAACTGGCCAACCGGTGTAATCCGGGGGTCTTTTTCGAGCTTCTGAAAAGTATCCCATTCGGTACGTGCCATGTCGTTGCGGCTCAGATACTCATTGAGCACCTGCTCGGAGTTGCGCAGCATCGAGCGAAATTTGTAGAACCGGAAACGCGCGCCGCCTGCGCCAAGACGGTTCTGCCAGAAATGAATGGGGCGGCCCATGCTGATAAGGACGGAAACCGCAACGACAAGATAAATCGGTCCGAACAGCATGAAAAAGGTCAATGCGCCAACGATGTCGAGTGTGCGCTTGGCGGCGCGTTCGCGCCCGGTAAGCCCCCGCGGCAGCGGAAGGGTCGTTGGCGGTAACAAGCCCCTCCCCCCTGGCAACAGGCGGGGTGCAACGGGACCATGAGCGGCGGAATCGGAACGGAACATCAAAATCCCCTGATACGGCACTGCATCGGCTGAAGTTAACTGTGTAACGCTTTACTACTATTCGCAAGAATTTGAACACATTCGGGCTACGTCGTCTTGTCAGCAAAAGGCGTAAGCCATCCGATGAAGGAAGGTACCCGCTGGCCCCCAACCGCCCGTTCGACGCTGCCCTCTGCGTTGCAAGATCCGGTGATGGACCGTAGGTCTTTCGACTCACGCATCCGTAACACCGCTCGTGGCAATGTGTTGTCTTTAAACGCCGCAAAAAAAGGCCCCTGGCGCCGGCAAGGCGGCCAGGGGCTCGTAGGAGACTGACCTGAATCAGGCCAGGGCGTTGTAGGAAACTGACCTGAATCAGGCCAAGGCGTTGTCCTGGGGCATTGCCTCCTCGATGGGCAAAGTCACCTGCGAAAGATCCTTGCGCGTTTCGACCAACACCAGCGGGCCGTCGTCGAGGACGACTGCGGGCGGTCGTTCGCGCGGCACGTGGATCTGCTTTGGCTCGGCGGCAATGGCGGCCTGGGCCTGCGCGATTCGATACGCATCGGAATTGACCCACTGCAGGCCGGATCCTTCTGCGATCTGGGCCAGTTGGGCGATGGGTAGTTCAAAAGGCGTGACCTTGGGCAGGCCGCGGCTGGGAGCAGCCACGACGACCGGCGCCGGAGTGGTCTCGATCGGAGTTGCCGCAGGCAAGGAAGCGTCGCGCTCCGAGGTCGCTGCGAGAGCTTCGCTTGCGCGGACCGGCTTTTCCTCGACGTTGGCAACACCCTCCGTGCCAGCGGTTTCGACGAAAGCCTCGGCGTTCTCGCGGGGAGCCCGGTCGCGTCGATCGCGGCCGTAGCGGTCGCGCGAACGGCCGCGGCGTTCTTCTCCTTCGGGCTGTTGAGTACCGCCGAGTCCTTCGGTTGCCGCGCCCGTCGGTGCGGCCGGCTCCGGCGCGTCACCCAGGGGCGCGTCATTCGCGGCCAAGCCCTCGGGGCGTCGGTCGCGGCGGCCCTCGCCGCGCTCGCGACGCTCACCGCGCTCACCGCGCTCACCGCGTTCGCCGCGTTCGCCTCGTTCGCCGCGCGATCGTGGCTGCCGCTCCGCCGGTGCCGAGCTCTCTTCGCCTGCGACCTGCCCCATGGCGACCTGCTCGTTCGGCACGCCTTCGCCAGCCGCCGCCATCGGGAGTGCGCGCGATTCGCCATCGCGCCGTTCGCCACGGCCACCCCGGCGCTCACCGCCTTCACGGGGAAGACGCGGTTCGCGCTGCTGTTGCGGCTCGCGCGGCTCCCTCGGTTCGCGCATCTCGCGCACGGACGCGTCGGCGCGTGCGCTTTCGGGCCGCCCTTCTCGACGTTCGCCATCGGGGCGTCCTTCGCGACGCTCTCCCGAGCGACCATTGCGACGGTCGCCGTCACGGCCACCGCGTCCGCCACGACGCTGTTCGCCGTCTCGACCGCCCCGAGCTTCGCCGCCCTGGCGACCGTCGCGGCCTTCGCGGCGCGGCTGTCTTGGCGCCTCTTCCGGCGCGACCATCGGGGCAGGGGCCGGCACCGGTGCGGGCGCAGGCGTCGGCGCGACACCAAAGAAATTCTTGAGTCGTGTGAAGAATCCTGATTCGGCGGGAGCCGGCGGCGCGACAGGCACTGCGACAGGTGCCGCGGCAATGGGTGCGGGAACGCGCACCGGTTCGGGCTTCGGCACCGCGATCGGTGCTGGCGCATCGGGAAGCACGCCCTTGATCACCGGCGTTTGCCGATTGGTCGGCTCTTGCGAGCGGCGCGTCACGGAGGTCGGATCCTCGAACTCATCGGCCATCTTGTAGCTGGCTTCGATGTGATCCAGACGCGGGTCGTCGTGCTTCAGGCGCTCGAGCTTGTAGTTGGGCGTTTCGAGCGTCTTGTTCGGCACCATCAGCACGGTGACGCGCTGCTTGAGTTCGATCTTGGCGATTTCGGGGCGCTTTTCGTTCAGAAGGAACGAAGCGACTTCCACCGGCACCTGCACATGCACGGCGGCCGTGTTGTCCTTCAGGCACTCCTCCTGGATGATGCGCAGGATCTGCAGGGCGCTCGACTCGGTATCGCGGATGTGGCCAGAGCCGCCGCAGCGCGGGCAGGGGATCGACGAGCCTTCGCTGAGCGCCGGCTTCAGGCGCTGGCGGCTCATTTCCATCAGGCCGAACTTGCTGATCGATCCGAACTGCACGCGGGCGCGGTCTTGCCGGAGCGCATCGCGCAGGCGGCTCTCCACTTCGCGGCGGTTCTTCGACTCGTCCATGTCGATGAAGTCGATGACGATCAGGCCGCCCAGGTCGCGCAGGCGCATCTGGCGGGCCACTTCGTCGGCGGCTTCGAGGTTGGTGCGGGTGGCGGTCTCCTCGATGTCGCCGCCCTTGATCGCGCGGGCCGAATTGACGTCGACCGAGACCAGCGCCTCTGTGTGGTCGATCACGATGGCGCCACCGCTGGGCAACTGCACGGTGCGGGCGTAGGCCGATTCGATCTGGTGCTCGATCTGGAAGCGGCTGAACAGCGCCGCGTCGTCGCGATAACGCTTTACACGGGCGGCATGCTCGGGCATCACGTGCGCCATGAACTGCTGCGCCTGGTCGTAGATGTCGTCGGTGTCGATCAGGATGTCGCCGATGTCGTGATTGAAGTAGTCACGGATCGCGCGGATCACGAGGCTGGACTCCTGGTAGATCAGGAACGCGCCCTTGCCGCCCTTGGCCGCGCCGTCGATGGCGGTCCAGAGCTTGATGAGGTAGTTCAGGTCCCATTGCAGTTCGGGCGCCGTACGGCCTATGCCGGCGGTACGGGCGATGATGCTGGCACCCTTCGGGTATTCCAACTGGTCCATGGCTTCCTTGAGCTCGGCCCGGTCATCGCCCTCGATGCGGCGCGATACGCCGCCGCCGCGCGGGTTGTTCGGCATCAGCACGACATAGCGGCCGGCCAGGGAGATGAAGGTGGTCAGGGCCGCGCCCTTGTTGCCGCGCTCTTCCTTTTCGACCTGCACGACCAGTTCCTGGCCTTCGCGGATCGCTTCGTTGATGCGCGCAGAATTGGCCGACACGCCTTCGGCAAAGTACTGCTTGGAGATTTCCTTGAATGGCAGGAAGCCGTGGCGGTCTTCACCGTAGTCGACAAAGCAGGCTTCGAGGCTGGGCTCGACGCGCGTGACGACGGCCTTGTAGATGTTGCCCTTGCGCTGCTCGCGTCCTTCTATTTCGATTTCGTAGTCGAGGAGCTTTTGTCCGTCGACGATGGCCAGGCGGCGTTCTTCGGCCTGCGTGGCATTGATCAGCATCCGCTTCATGATGCGTTGTCCTTGTTTCTATCGTTCTTACCGGCCCATGACGGGCGCACGATGCACGGACGACGCTTGCGAAACGAGGGGAATTGCCGCTTTATCCCGCCTGCCTTGGCCGCTTGCGCGAAAGCGCAGGCGACCCATGTCGAGCATCAGCTCAACAAGGACAACGGGGGTGGGGGCGCGTGGATGGGCGCGAGCCAGATGCGGTGTTGATTAGCTATCTTTTTGATAGCGGGGTGCGCAATGATGGCGCGCTCTGCGGACGACTCAATGTTTGCAGTCGCTGGCATCAACCAGCGCAGGCACATTTGAATCAGCAGCATCAACACAGGGGGACTCGCTTTGATCCGCAGACAGCCTTGAGCCTGTCTGCTGGTATTCCGTATCGGTGTTTCGTTGGGCGTCGGCTTGACTTGAACGCTGCGCTTGCCGCCGCGCGCGTTTGCGCTTGGCCTGCAGGCGACGCGCCAAAGCGGCATCGACCTCACAGCGCTGACTTGAGTGCTCTAAACTTCTGTTTTATCAAGCACTTACACGACCGCGCTGGTGAAAAACATTATAGGTGCGAAGCCCGGACCCGCGGCGGCTGAAGTTAGGTTTTTGACGGTTGATGACGAATCTGCCGGCCAGCGACTCGATAACTTTCTGTTCCGCCACCTCAAGGGCGTTCCCAAGACCCACGTCTACCGGATCATCCGGTCGGGGGAGGTGCGCATCAACAAGGGGCGGGTGCAGGCGGAGACGCGCGTCGAGGCCGGGGACGTGCTTCGACTGCCGCCCGTCCGGGTTTCGGCCCGGTCCGAAGACGGCGCCGTGCCGCCCGCGCCGGCGCGCGAATTTCCACCTCTATATGAAGACGATGCCTTGCTGGCCATTGACAAGCCGGCGGGCGTCGCCGTCCACGGCGGCAGTGGCGTGAGCTTCGGCGTCATCGAACAATTGCGTACGGCGCGGCCGGGCGCGAAGTTCCTCGAACTCGTTCATCGGCTCGATCGCGAAACTTCCGGTGTGCTGCTGGTTGCAAAGAAGCGCAGCGCACTGGTTGCGCTGCAGGATCAGTTCCGCGAGCGCGAAACCGGCAAGACCTACCTGGCGCTGGTCGACGGCGAATGGCCTGCCTCCCGGAAGGTGCTCGACGCGCCACTCGCCAAATACCTTCTGCCTGACGGCGAGCGCCGCGTGCGCGTGGTGGCCAAGGACCATGCGGATGCGATGCGCGCCGTGACGCTGGTCCGCGTCAAGGCGCGCATCACATTGCCAGGCGAAAGCCAGCCGATGTCTTTGCTGGCCGTGACGATCAAGACGGGTCGCACCCACCAGATTCGCGTGCACCTCGCCTCGGACGGCCACGCAATTGCCGGCGACGACAAGTACGGCAACTTCGAGCGCAATCGCGCGCTGCAGAAATCGGGGCTCAAGCGCATGTTCCTGCACGCCTGGCGACTGCAGTTCAATCACCCCTCCACCGGCGCGCGCATCGCACTGCAGGCGACGCTTCCGCCGGAACTCCTGCGGCTGCTGCCGCCGGCCACCGTTCTCGAACTGTCCCGCAATGACTGACCCCTACAACCGCCGCTTCGACCTGATCGCCTTCGACTGGGACGGCACGCTGTACGACTCCACGAGCCTGATCGTGCGCTGCATCCAGGCGGCCGTCGTCGATGTGGGCGGCGCCCGGCCGTCCGACAAGGATGCGGCCTGGGTCATCGGATTGGGGCTCGTAGAAGCGCTCGCGAAGGCGGCGCCCGACGTGCCGCGCGCAAAGTACGCCGAACTGGGCGCGCGCTATCGCCACCATTACATCGCCCATCACAATGATCTGGTGCTGTTCGACGGTGTGGTGCCGATGCTCGATGCGCTGCATGCGCGTGGACACAAGCTTGCGGTGGCCACTGGAAAATCGCGCAGCGGCCTGGACGCTGCACTTGCCACCGCGACCCTGCACGATCGTTTCCACAGCTCCCGTACAGCAGACGAAACCGCGGGCAAGCCGCATCCGCGCATGCTGCTCGAACTGATGGAAGAACTGGCCGTTCCGCCCGAGCGCACCTTGATGATCGGCGACACCACGCACGACCTGCAACTGGCCTTGAACGCGGGTTGTGCCAGCGTCGGCGTGAGCTACGGTGCGCACGAGCCCGACGCGTTCGACGCGCTGAGCCCGCTGTTCGTCGCCCATACCGTTGCGTCGCTGCAAGACTGGCTCCTGGCGAATGGCTGAAGCACTGAAATGAAGCACCCCCGACGCGCCTGCGGCGCCTCCCCCTCGAGCCCCTCCAGGGGGCGCACCCTGCGGCCCGGCACAGCCGGTTCCGCGGGTGCCCCCGAACAGACTTCGCCGTGCTCGTCCTGGTTTCATGCGCCGCGGCTCACTCGATAGCGCGGTGGAAAAGGAAAACGTCGTGCCTGAGCGAGCCATCCCCCTGTGCAATGCGGCTGACCTGGTCGAAGGCGGCCTTGCAGTTCCGTTCGATGTGGTCCACGGCGGCGAGACCTGCCGCGCCTTTGCGATCCGCTTCGAAGGCCAGGCCCACGCGTTTCTGAACCGCTGCAGCCACGTGGCGATGGAACTCGATTTCCAGCCGGACCGGTTCTTTGACGACACCGGCCAATGGTTGCTTTGCGCCACGCATGGCGCGGTCTACAAACCCGACACCGGCGAATGCGCCGGTGGCCCTTGCCGAGGTGGATTGGTGAAGATAGCCCTCAGCGAGCGTGAAGGCGTGGTGCACTGGCATACTGCCTGGAACCTTCAACCCTTGGCCTTCTGAGTGGCCTTCCTAAATGACTGACCCCACCCGTAAGGAACCTGAGGGATTCGAACCTTTTGAATCTACGGCCTCCGTTGCCTCTTCGCATGCGGCTGCGACGAATGCGGGCAAAGGCGACCCGACGCAGTCCGCCGGATGGGAACGCGCCGCCCTCGAGAAGCTTGCGTTCGCCTCGCTCAACGAGCAGAGGACGGCGCGTCGCTGGCGGACCTTCGTGCGCCTGAGCTGGTTGGCATTTTTCGTTGTCGTGCTCTGGTTCGGCTTGTCGCGCGGGACGCCGACCACGGCGAAGGCAACGGCCCACACCGCGGTGGTCGAGATCAAGGGAGAGATTGCCAACGGCGCCGATGCCAGCGCCGAATTCGTCGTCGCCGCCATGAAGACTGCGTTTGAAGACGATGGCGCCAAGGCAGTGGTGTTGCTGATCAATTCGCCAGGCGGCAGCCCGGTGCAGGCCGGCATCATCAACGACGAGATCAAGCGCATGCGGGCCAAGTACAACAAGCCGGTGTACGCGGTGGTCGAGGAGACTTGCGCATCCGCGGCCTATTACATCGCCGCTGCGACGGACAAGATATTCGTCGACAAGGCCAGCATCATCGGCAGCATCGGCGTGCTGATGGACGGGTTCGGATTCACCGGCACGATGGAAAAGCTCGGCGTCGAGCGCCGCCTGATCATCTCGGGAGAGAACAAGGGTTTCCTCGACCCGTTCAGCCCGATGAACGATGCACAGCGCGCCCATGCGCAACAGATGATCGATCAGATCCACGACCAGTTCATCAACATCGTCAAGACGGGGCGCGGGGATCGCCTCAAGCTGCAGACGCCGGGCTTGTTCAGTGGCCTGTTCTGGAGCGGACAACAGGCCGTCGAGTTCGGACTGGCCGATCAGCTTGGAAACGTCGACTTCGTGGCGCGCGAGGTGGTCAAGGCCGAAGAGGTTATCGACTACACGCGGCGCGAGAACGTCGCGGAAAAGCTGGCAAAGAAGTTCGGCGCCGCCATGGGCGACGCCGCCTTCCGCGCCGTGCGCCTGTCGCCGGCCGTGCGTTGACCTTCAGTTGCGCGGCGCATCGACTCGGCGCGCCGAAGCCGCGAGCGCGACGGCAAAGCCGACCACCAGCCACAGCGCCAGGCCGAGCGAGCTCACGCGGGCCACGAAACCGATCACCGGCGGGCCTGCCATGAACCCCAGGTAGGCGGCAGCCGAGACGGCCGCGATGCCGCGTGCCGGGTCCACGCCGGGTACCCGTGCTGCGGCCGAGAAGAGGATCGGCACCACATTGGCAAAGCCAATGCCCACGCCGGCAAAACCGAGCAGCGCGAGCCAGGGCTGGCGCGCGACGAGCACCAATGCCATGGCCGCAGCCGCCAATACCGCGCTGCCGCGCAAGAGCACGGCGGGTGCAAAGCGTGCCCGCATGGCGTCGCCGCCGAAGCGTGCAGCGGCCATGGCTGCAGAGAAACTTGCGTAGGCCAGGGCGGCCTCTCCCTGCGGACTGCCGAGATCCTGCTGAAGGTACAGCACGCTCCAGTCGTATATCGCGCCTTCGGCAATCAGCCCCAAGGCCGCCAGCACGCCCAGGATCACCAGGGCGCCGTGCGGGAGATTGAATTCATCCGCCACGGATGAGGCCGAAGTTGTCGCTGCGCGGGGCAGCATGTTTTGCGACGCCAGCAGGACCGCGAGCGCGGTCACTGCCGCCACCCACATCAGATGCGTTTGCGGTTCCATGCCGGCAGCGAGCGCAGCGCCACCGGTGACAGCGCCGGCCATGCCGCCCAGGCTGAACATGCCATGCATCCCGCTCATCAAGGTGCCGCCATCCAGCGACTCCAGTTTCGCGGCCTCGGTGTTGATGGCCACGTCGAACACACTGGTGGCGATGCCGAACACGGCCAGCAACGCGAGCAGTGCGCCATACCCCGGCATGGCGATCAGCCCGGCGATCAGCAGGGCATAGACAGTTCCGCAGACACGTGCCGTGCCGCGTGCGCCGAAGTGGCCGATCCAGCGGCCAGCGCGCGACAGGCCGGCCAGCGCGCCGAAACCTGCCGCCAGCATGGCGAACCCAAGCTGCGCCTCGTCGACGCCGTAGTGCCCTTTGACTGTCGGGATGTGCACACCCCAGGTCGCAAAGACGAAGCCCGAGGCAAAAAATTGCGTGCGCGAGGCCCAACGCAGGCCGGCGCCGATCGCAACTGCCACCTGTCAGCGCCCGATCGCGAAGACCGCGGGCAGGCGCTCATCGGCTTGCACGGTCGCCGCACGCCATCCCTTGACGGTGTCGCTGCGCACCGCGGCGCTCGCCAGCGTCAGGCCCCGTGAAATTGCCAGTCGCGTGTTGTGCTGCAAGGTCTGCAAGAGCGCCTGCTGCAGGGCGGCGTTGCGGTAGGGCGTCTCGATGAAGAGTTGGGTCTGACCTGAGCGCAGTGCGAGTGCCTCGAGTTCGCGGATGCGTTGATTGCGCGCATCGGGCTCCTGCGGCAAGTAGCCGACGAACGCGAAGTTCTGGCCGTTGAGGCCACTGGCCGCAAGCGCCAGCAGGAGCGACACCGGCCCGGTCAGCGGCCTCACCGCAATGCCGAGATCGTGCGCCGCACGTGCGACCGACGAGCCCGGGTCGGCCACGGCCGGCATGCCGGCTTCGCTCAGCAGGCCGATGTCGTGGCCGTTCAGCGCTGCGGTCAACAACGGCCGCGCGTCGAACTGTCCAGCGTGGTCGCCCTTCTTGTGTACCTCGCGCGGCAACTCGGTGATCTCTTGCGCCTGCAGCGGCGCGGCCAGCGGCGCGACGGCGTCGATGCGCTTGAGATAGGCTCGCGCCGACTTTGCGTTCTCGCAAATCCAGTGCGTGATCGACGCTGCCTTTTGCAAGGTGCCGAGGGGCAGCGCGTCCTGCAACGGGGCCTGGACATCGCAGCCAAAATCCAGCGGCGCCGGCACGAGGTAGAGCGTGCCCCGGCTCATAGCAAGTCCACGCCAGCTGCGCGCAGCATGCGGCAGGTGCGGATCAGTGGCAGGCCGACCAGCGCACTGGGGTCGTCGCTGTCGATGGCTTCCAGCAGGGCAATGCCAAGTCCTTCGCTTTTTGCGCTGCCCGCGCAGTCGTACGGTTGTTCGAGGCGCAGGTAGCGTTCGATCGCAGCGTCGTCCAGATCGCGGAACACCACGCGCACCGGGGCAATGTCTTGTTGTGCGAAGCCCGTGGCCTGGCACACCACGGCTACGGCGGTCTGGAAGATCAGCGTCTGGCCGCGCATGCGCTGCAACTGGGCGGTCGCGCGCTCGTGATCGCCGGGTTTGCCGAGCGATTCGCCGGCGAGGTCGGCCACCTGGTCAGAGCCGATCACCACGGCCTCGGGAAAGCGTTGGGCGACGGCGCGCGCCTTTTCCAGCGCCAATCGCCCGGCGAGCGCGCGGGGGCTTTCGCCGGGAACAGGTGTTTCGTCGACGTCGGGCGCGTGCACTTCAAAGGGCAGGCGCAGGCGATTCATCAACTCGCGCCGGTAGCGCGACGTGGAGGCAAGGATCACAGTGCGTTGCATAGTCCGTGATTGTGCGGGACGGGTTTAGACTGGCCGCAATGACCAGAGAATTTGTCCCCAAACGCCTAGACGTGGCCGCCTTTGCCGAGCACGGCGCCAACTTGTCAGGCCGCACGCCGTTGCTGGCCTTCACGCGCCTGGCGGCTGAAACCACCGGCACATCACCCGAGGCCGAAGTGACGTGGGCCGCCGAGGGGGAGCAGCGAACGGGTGTGACGGGTGCGGCGGTACCGTGGCTGCATCTTGTTGCCGGCGCAAATGTGCCGCTGGTTTGTCAGCGCTGCCTGGCACCGGTGGACATCGGGCTGACCGTCGATCGCTGGTTTCGCTTTGTCGAGGACGAGGAAACGGCCGCGATCGAAGATGAGGAGTCCGAGGAGGATATCCTGGTGGCGAGTCGCGATTTCGATCTTCACGCACTGATCGAGGACGAGTTGCTGATGGAAATCCCCGTCACGCCTCGCCATGAAGTCTGTCCGGACGCACCGCCCTTGTCCGCCGCCGATGCCGATTTCGATGCCGCTGGCGGATCCAGACCCAATCCGTTCGCAGTGCTTGGCAAGCTGCGCAGCGGCGAGTCGAAGTAGCGTGAAGGGGTGGCGGGTTGGCTCTTGCGCCAAGGTTGGGCTATAATCGTGGGCTTCGCGCGCCGCTGATACTGTTAGTTTGACTGTTAGTTCGTCGCCCGCACCTCCACCAACCCTATTCAAGTCCAGGAGCCATCATGGCAGTCCAGCAAAACAAGAAGTCGCCTTCCAAGCGCGGCATGCACCGTTCACACAACGCGTTGGACGTGCCCGGCATTGCAGTCGAGCCGACCACCGGCGAAACCCACCTGCGTCACCACATCAGCCCCAACGGCTTCTACCGTGGCCGCAAGGTGCTGAAGACCAAGTCCGAAGCCTGACCCTCCGTTTCGACGCCAAGGCCCGAAGCTACCTTTGCTGTAGCGTCGGGCCTTTGTCTTGATGCTCACGTCCGCTGCCCCCCCTTCGGCGCCCGCCGCGATCACCCTTGCCGTCGATTGCATGGGCGGCGACCATGGCGTTCGCGTCACGCTCGCTGCCTGTCGCGCATTCCTCGAGCGCCATGCCGATGCCTCGCTGCTGCTCGTTGGCGCCCCGGCCGCGCTCCAGGCCCTGAATCATCCCCGCGCCCGCATCGTGCCGGCCAGCGAGGTGGTCGGCATGGATGATCCGATCGAGATTGCCTTGCGGAAGAAGAAGGATTCCTCGATGCGCGTCGCGATCCAGCAAGTCAAGGATGGCGCCGCGCAGGCCGCAGTATCTGCTGGCAACACCGGCGCTTTGATGGCGATCGCGCGGTATCTGCTCAAAACGCTCGATGGAATCGACCGGCCTGCCATTGCACCCCAGATGCCCAACAGCAAGGGCGGCGCTACCACGGTGCTCGACCTCGGCGCCAATGTGGATTGCGATGCCGAGGATCTCCTCCAGTTTGCGGTACTCGGATCGGCGCTGGTTTCCGCGCTGACGGGCAATGATTCGCCGACAGTCGGTTTGCTGAACATCGGCGAAGAAGCCATCAAAGGCAGCGAAGTCATCAAGAAAGCCGGACAACTGCTCAAGATCGCCGGCGAAGCGGGCGACCTCAATTTCTACGGGAACGTCGAAGGCAACGACATTTTCAAGGGCACGACCGATATCGTCGTCTGCGACGGCTTCGTTGGAAACGTCGCGCTGAAGGCCACCGAAGGCGTTGCCACGATGATTGTCGACTTCCTGCGGCAAGAGTATTCGCGCGGTATTTTTAGCAAAATTGCTGCAATCATCTCTTATCCGGTTCTAAAGTCGCTTAAAAATCGACTTGATCACCGCCGGTACAACGGCGCGGCGTTGTTGGGATTGCGCGGGCTGGTCTTCAAGAGCCATGGGTCTGCGGACGAAGTGGCATTCGGACACGCTCTTGATCGCGCTTATGATGCCGCTCGCAACAACCTGCTCGAACGCGTGCGGGCCCGCATCGCACATGCCGCGCCGCTTCTTGCGCGGCAAGAGCAGGCGGCGCCCGTCGACGCGGCCGCAATCCACATTTGATGTCCTTATATTCACGTATCACCGGCACTGGCAGTTTTCTGCCACCTCGCCGGGTGACCAACGACGATCTCGCGAAGCAACTCGCCTCGCATGGCATAGAAACGTCTGATCAATGGATCATCGAGCGCACGGGTATTCGTGCGCGCCATTTCGCGGACGCTGGCGTCAACAGTAGCGACCTCGGCCTGGAAGCAGCGCGCAAGGCGCTCGAGGCGGCGGGTCGCACCGCCGACGATCTCGACCTGATCATCGTGGCGACTTCCACGCCGGACATGGTGTTTCCATCGTCGGCCGCGATTCTGCAGAACAAGCTCGGTATTGCCGGTTGTCCTGCGTTCGATGTGCAGGCCGTCTGCAGCGGCTTCGTCTATGCGCTCACCGTGGCCGACGCATTGATTCGCACGGGTACCGCCCGATGCGCATTGGTTGTCGGCGCGGAAGTCTTCTCGCGCATTCTTGATTTCAACGATCGCACCACCTGCGTGCTGTTTGGAGATGGCGCCGGCGCCGTGGTGCTGGAGGCCAGCGACGAACCCGGCATCTTGGCCAGCGACCTTCATGCCGACGGCAAGCATGCTGGCATTCTTTGCGTGCCGGGCCACGTGTCCGGCGGTGAAGTGCTCGGCAAGCCGTTGTTGCACATGGACGGGCAGGCCGTTTTCAAACTGGCGGTGCGCGTGCTGGAGGAATCGGCGCGGACGACGCTGGCGAAGGCCGGCAAGACTGAAGCTGACATCGACTGGCTCATTCCACACCAGGCGAACATCCGCATCATGGAAGGCACCGCGAAGAAGTTGAAGCTTTCGCGCGAAAAGCTGATCGTGACCGTGGATGAGCACGGCAATACCTCGGCTGCGTCGATCCCCCTGGCATTCGACGACGCGGTGCGCAGCGGCAAGGTGAAGAAGGGTGACACGTGCATGCTGGAGGGCGTGGGCGGTGGCTTCACCTGGGGCTCGGTGCTATTGAATTTGTAGTGCGCAGCGCCCGTGCAATGGGCGCCTCAGCGTGATTGGAGACACAAAAACCATGACGTCCTTCGCTTTTGTATTTCCGGGCCAGGGTTCGCAGGCCGTTGGCATGCTCGACGCCTGGGGTGATCACGCGGCGGTTCGGCAGACGCTTCAGGAGGCCTCCGATGCGCTGGGGGAAGACGTTGCCAAGCTGATCCACGAGGGCCCCAAGGAAGCGCTCGGCCTGACCACGAACACGCAGCCGGTGATGTTGGTGGCGGGTGTGGCCGCCTGGCGTGCCTGGCTCGCCGAGGGCGGCGCGAAGCCGGCTGTCCTCGCCGGCCATTCGCTGGGCGAATATTCGGCGCTGGTGGCGGCGGGTGTTCTGACGTTGGCGCAGGCTGCGCCGCTGGTGCGTTTTCGTGCCGACGCCATGCAGAAGGCCGTGCCGGTCGGTGTTGGCGCAATGGCCGCGATCCTGGGCATGGAGTCCGCCAAAGTCATCGCGGGTTGCGCCGAGGCGACGGCCGGCTTCGGCGCGGGCAGCGCGGAAGTCGTCGAAGCGGTCAACTTCAATGATCCGATGCAAACCGTGATCGCCGGCAGCAAGGCTGCGGTCGAGAAAGCTTGCGAAGTGCTCAAGGCCAACGGGGCCAAGCGCGCGTTGCTGCTTTCGGTGTCGGCGCCGTTTCATTCGAGCCTGATGAAGCCGGCTGCCGAGGCATTGCGCGGGAAGCTTGCGACGATCGAGTTGGCGGCTCCCCAGATCCCGGTTCTGAACAACATCGACGTCGCGGTCGAAACCGAGCCATCCCGCATCCGCGAGGCGTTGGTGCGGCAGGCGGCCGGCCCGGTGCGCTGGGTCGAGAGCGTCCAGGCGCTGAAGGCGCGTGGCGTCACGGCCGTCATCGAATGCGGTCCCGGCCGTGTGCTTGCCGGCATGGCCAAGCGCATTGCGCCCGACCTGGCTGCGGCTTCGGTCTACGATCCAGCGACGCTTGCCGACTCCCAAAACCTGTTGAGCACTACAGCATGAGCAACATCCAATTCGAAGGGCAAGTTGCCCTGGTGACAGGCGCAACGCGTGGCATCGGCGCTTCGATTGCGCTGGAGCTGGCGCAACGCGGACTCAAGGTCATCGGCACCGGCACTACGGAAGAGGGCGCGCAGAAGATCACCGCAGCGCTTGGCGCCCATGGTGGCCGTGGTCGCGCGCTTGACGTCAATGATGGCCCGGCAGTGGAGGCGCTGATCGACGAAATCGTGAAGGCCTATGGCGGACTGCACGTGCTGGTCAACAACGCCGGCATCACGCGCGACATGTTGGCGGCGCGCCTGAAGGACGACGACTGGGATGCGGTACTGAACACCAACCTGCGGTCCGTGTTTCGCATTTCGCGCGCCGTGATCAAACCCATGATGAAGCAGCGCTACGGCCGCATCATCAGCATCACCAGCGTGGTCGGGGCGTCGGGCAATGCGGGCCAGGCCAACTACGCGGCGGCCAAGGCCGGCGTCGCAGGCATGACGCGCGCGCTCGCGCGCGAACTTGGCAGTCGCGCCATCACCGTGAATTGTGTGGCGCCTGGCTTCATTGAAACCGACATGACCGCCAAGCTCCCGGAGGCAGCGCAGCAGGCACTGCTGGGCCAGATTCCACTGGGCCACCTGGGCAAGCCGGCCGACATTGCGCATGCGGTGGCATTCCTCGCGTCGCCGCACGCCGGCTACGTGACGGGGCAGGAACTGCACGTCAATGGCGGCATGCATATGTAAGCAAGGGCAAGGGCCTGCGCTTTTCACCGGACGGCCGATGCGGCAAATGCCACAATTCGGCCGGCTAAAATCCAACGATTCTTTACAACCCTCAGAGGGAACCAAATGAGCGATATCGAAGCACGAGTCAAGAAAATCATTGCCGAGCAACTCGGAGTGGAAGAGTCCCAAGTGACCAACGAGAAGGCTTTTGTGGCTGACCTTGGCGCCGATTCGCTTGACACAGTGGAACTCGTGATGGCGCTCGAAGACGAATTCGGCATCGAGATTCCCGACGAAGACGCCGAGAAGATCACCACGGTGCAAAACGCCGTCGACTACGCTTCCAAGAATCAAAAGGCCTGATAGGCCTCGCTGACGACCGTCCGGGCCCTCCGGCGCACTTCTGCACCCTGCGCGCCCCGACACGGTTCCAACGTTCCCAGAAAGGTTTGCCGGCATGACCAAACGCCGCGTCGTCGTGACCGGACTCGGTTGCATCGCTCCTGTCGGAAACACTGTCGCGGATTGCTGGGCCAACTTGTTGGCCGGCAAGACGGGCATTGACACCATCACCAGCTTCGATGCGGGTCCCTTCGCCTGCAAATTCGCCGGCGAGGTCAAGGGTTTCGACATCACCAAGTACATTGCCGAGAAAGAAGCGCGTCACATGGACCGCTTCATACACCTCGGCCTGGCCGCCGCCATGCAGGCGGTGGTCGACAGCGGCCTGCCCACAGGCGCGGCCCTGTCGCATGAAGACGCTGTTCGCATCGGTTGCAACATCGGCTCCGGCATCGGCGGACTTCCGCTGATTGAAGAGACGCATGCCGAATTGGTGAACCGCGGCCCGCGCCGTGTCTCGCCGTTCTTCGTGCCGGCATCGATCATCAACATGATCTCGGGCCACGTCTCGATCAAGTACGGCTTCAAGGGCCCGAACATCGCCGTGGTCACGGCCTGCACTACCGGCTTGCATGCGATTGGTCTTTCGGCCCGCATGATCGAGTATGGGGATGCCGACGTGATGATTGCCGGGGGCGCCGAGTCCACGGTTTCTCCGCTCGGAATTGGCGGCTTTGCGGCCGCGCGCGCCCTCAGCACGCGCAACGACGATCCCAAGACTGCGTCCCGTCCGTGGGACAAGGATCGCGATGGCTTCGTGCTTGGCGAGGGCGGAGGCGTGCTGGTGCTCGAGGAATACGAGCGCGCGAAGGCACGCGGCGCCAAGATCTACGCGGAGGTGCTCGGCTTCGGCATGAGCGCCGACGCGTATCACATGACCGCGCCCAACGTCGACGGCCCGAAGCGCTCGATGAACATGGCTCTGGCCAACGCCGGCGTGAATGCGGACCAGGTGAACTACCTCAATGCCCATGGCACCTCGACGCCGCTCGGCGACCTGAACGAAACCAACGCGATCAAGAACGCCTTCGGTGATCACGCGAAGAAGGTGGTGGTGAATTCCACCAAGTCCATGACTGGCCACTTGCTTGGCGGTGCGGGCGGCATCGAGTCGGTGTTCACCGTGCTCGCACTGCACCACCAGAAGAGCCCGCCGACGATCAATATCTTCAACCAGGATCCGGCGTGCGACCTGGACTACTGTGCCAACGAGGCGCGGGACATGAAGATCGACATCGCGGTCAAGAACAACTTCGGCTTCGGCGGCACCAACGGCACGCTGGTGTTCAAGCGGGCTTCTTGAGTCTTCCGTTGTTCTCATGCACAGCGCCCCATCGGTGAGCTATCCGGTGGGGCGTTCGCGCGATGCGGGGCGGCTCCTGATGGCTGTCTGGACAGCTGGCGCTTGCTGTGCCGGCGTCGTGTGCTGGCAGATCGGCGTCGATGGCTGGCGCGGCGCGGCGCTGGTGTGCTGCGTGTTGTCGGCTGCACTTGCCGGCGGTGTGCAGCATTGGCGGCAAAACCCCGGCGAGTTGCGCTTCAATGGACGGGACTGGCAGATGAGCGGGGCCGCGACCCTCAGCGAAGCTCGCTTGTGGCCGGCTCTCGATCTCCAATCCCTGATGCTGGTACGCTTGGCCGCGCCGAAGCAGTGCACCCGCTGGCAATGGCTGGAGCGCCGCAGTGCCCCCGATCAATGGCTGAATCTGCGCCGTGCGGTATATTCGCGCGCCCCGTCGCCTGACCCGGACGGTCCAGCCGCTGCGCCGCAGCCATCGGCGCGCCAAGGCGCTTCGCAAGACCCTCCATGACCGCCTCCGCGCCGCCGCCCGTGCCACCCGAGACGGGTTCGATTGCCGATCCCTTGGAGAGTCCGCGCCCGGGGGAAGTTGATTTCCAACTGGTCCAGCGCACCGTCGCGGGCGACCAGAAGGCATTCGAATTGCTCGTCTTGAAGTACCAGCGCCGGATCGAGCGACTTATCGGCCGCATGGTGCGCGACGTCGACTTGATCGAGGACATTGCCCAGGAAACCTTCATCCGCGCCTACCGGGCGCTTCACCAGTTCCGCGGCGAGGCCCAGTTCTACACTTGGCTCTACCGTATTGCCGTCAACACCGCCAAGAAGGCGCTGGTCGACATGAAGCGCGATCCGACGGTCTCCGAAAGCGCATTGCGGCCATCTTCGGAAGACGAAGATGAAACTTACCGCCCGACAAACGAACCAACCACCGACGAAACCCCCGAAACGGTGTTGGCAGCCCAGGAAATTGCAAGGGCGGTCGAGGCCGCCATGGACGCGCTGCCGGCTGAGTTGCGCCAGGCAGTCACGCTGCGCGAGATCGAGGGGATGAGTTATGAAGAGATTGCCGAGATCATGAACTGTCCGATCGGCACCGTGCGTTCGCGGATTTTCCGTGCGCGCGAGGCGATATCGGCGCGGGTCAAACCGCTGCTCGACAACCAATCCGGCAAACGTTGGTAAGCAGGGTGAATGAGATGAATCATCAATCAGACCGTATTCGCGAGCAGGTATCCGCCCTGGTGGACGGGCATTTGAAGGGCGAAGACTTTGCCGAGGCTGTCGGCGAAATTGGCGCGCATGAGGACTCGCGCGCTACTTGGTGTACCTATCACCTGATCGGTGACGTGCTGCGCTCGGGTTCCCATGCGCCGTGCGGCGACAGCAATGCATTCGTGGCCAAGCTGCAGCGACGCCTCTCGGACGAGTCGCCGGTGGCCGTTGCCGTGCCCGTGGTGCCGCCGGCAAGGGCGCTGCCGCGCCGTGCGGAGCCAGCCAATGAGCCGGTATTCCGATGGAAGCTGGTGGCGGGCGCTGCTTCGCTGGTGGCGGTGGCGGCGATCAGCTGGAACTGGGCCGGTACGCTGGGCGGCTCGCCGACGGGCGCCCAACTCGCGCAAACCCAGCCGGCGCCGCCGCAACAACCGATGCAAGTGGGACAGCAGCAACCGCCGGTGGTCTCGGTGCTGGCGGCGTCGGATCCGCATGCGACCAGCGCGGTGGCCGTGCCGACACGGGTGCAGATCGGAAATGGTGGTCCGCAGGTCATGTTGCGGGACCCCCGGCTCGATGAGTTGCTGGCAGCGCATCAGCAGGCGGGCGGCGCATCGCAGATGCCATCGACATTCCTGCGCAACGCTACTTTCGAAGGACCGTCGCGCTGACCGTGCTGCCCCGTTTCGTCGCCATGACCTTCATGTCACCGAGGTCCGCATGCCGGGCCGTGTGTGTGCTGGCCGTGCTTTTCCTGTGGCAGGCAGCCTTCGCGCAGACGCGCGTTGCATCTCCGGTTGCCCCACCCGCTGACAAGGCGGCATCGCCAACGCAGAGTGCCGATCCGCCGCCCTCGATGGGCGTGGTCGAGTGGCTGCAGCGGATGCATGCGGCCTCGCGCCAGCGCAGCTACATCGGCACCTTTGTGGTGTCGGCCGCAGTTGGAAATCTGTCGAGCGCGCGCATTTGGCATGTTTGCGAGGGCGACCAGCAAATGGAGCGGATCGAGGCACTTTCCGGTGCGCCACGCACGACGTTTCGCCGCAACGACCGGGTGATGACATTCCTGCCCGAAAGTCGGGTGGCCAGGAGCGAGCGCCGCGAAAATCTCGAGTTGTTCCCGAACCTGCTGGGCGCACCGGATTCCACGCTGGCCGATCTGTACAGCGCCCGCGTCACCGGCCGCGACCGTGTGGCCGGCTTCGATGCCGATGTCGTTCAGCTGGTGCCGCGCGATTCGCTGCGCTTCGGGTATCGCGTGTGGAGCGAGCGGCGCTCCGGACTGGTCGTCAAGTTGCAGACGCTGGACGGTGAAGGCAACGTGGTCGAACAATCGGCGTTCTCGGAGCTTCAGCTCGACGCGCCGGTCAAGATGCATGCGCTGTCGCAGATGATGGCGAGCACGGCCGGCTACAAGGTCGAGAAGTCCGAGTTGCAGCGCACCACGGCTCAGTCCGAAGGCTGGACGCTGAAGACGCCTGTCGCGGGCTTCAAGCCAATCAGTTGCTACCGGCGTGCGATGGGTGGCAGCGCGAATCCCGAAAACACCCTGCAGTGGACTTTCTCGGACGGGCTGGCGTCGGTATCGCTGTTCCTTGAACCGTACGATGCGCAACGCCGCTCGCAGGAAGTTGTGCTGACGCTCGGCGCCACGTACACGCTGACACGGCGGCTATCCGACAAGGATGGAGATTGGTGGCTGACCGCGGTGGGCGAAGTACCGCCGCAAACTCTCGAGGCCTTTGCCCAGGGATTGGCGCGCACGCGTTGAGCGCGGCCCCGGCGCAGAACCAATTGGGCGAGCCGTATTCATAAAGACGTGTGGTTTGTTTGTTGTTGCCCCTTTTAAGTTGAAAGAAAGCATGATGATTTTCAAGGTTGAGGGAAGTCGTATCCGTTCCGCGTTGCTGGCATTTGCACTTGCCGGTACGGCGAGCGCCACCTTTTTGCCGGTGACCGCAGCCCAGGCGCAGACCCGTACGCTGCCGGACTTCACCGATCTGGTCGACCAGGTTGGGCCGTCGGTGGTCAACATCCGCACCATCGAGAAGGTCGCGCAGCGCGGTAGCAGCCCCGAGATGGACGAGGAGATGCAGGAGTTCTTCCGCCGTTTCTTCGGCCAGCCGATGCCCGGCGCGCCGCGCCAGGGTCCACGCCAGAACCGGCCACAGCAGCCGCCCCAGGAAGAGGAGCGCCCGCGCGGCGTGGGCTCCGGATTCATCCTGACGGGCGACGGCTACGTGATGACCAATGCGCATGTGGTGGATGACGCTTCCGAAGTGCTGGTCACGTTGACTGACAAGCGCGAGTTCAAGGCGAAGATCGTGGGCGCCGACAAGCGCACCGACGTCGCCGTCGTGAAGATCGAAGCCACCGGCCTGCCGGCGGTAAGGATCGGCGACATCACCCGCCTGCGCGTCGGTGAATGGGTGATGGCCATCGGATCGCCGTTCGGCCTCGAGAACACCGTTACCGCCGGCATCGTGAGCGCCAAGCAGCGCGACACCGGCGACTACCTGCCGTTCATCCAGACCGACGTGGCGATCAACCCGGGCAATTCGGGCGGACCGTTGATCAACATGCGCGGCGAAGTGGTCGGCATCAACAGCCAGATCTATTCGCGGTCGGGCGGCTTCATGGGCATTTCGTTCTCGATCCCCATCGACGAGGCGATTCGCGTGAGTGAGCAGTTGCGTATCAACGGCCGCGTCTCGCGCGGACGCATCGGCGTGCAGATCGACCAGGTCACGAAGGATGTGGCGGAGTCGATCGGTCTCGGCAAGGCGCAAGGCGCATTGGTGCGCAGTGTCGAGGCGGGTTCGCCGGGCGAGAAGGGCGGCGTGGAGCCGGGCGACATCATCACCAAGTTCGACGGCAAGCCGATCGAGAAGCCGAGCGATCTGCCGCGCCTGGTCGGCAACACCAAGCCCGGCACTAAGAGCACGCTCACGGTGTTCCGTCGCGGTGCGTCGCGCGACCTCACGGTCGTCATCGCCGAGATCGAGCCTGACAAGCCAGCCAAGCGCGCATCCAATGATCGCGAGGAACCCGCAGCCAAGGCGACGGCATCTGCCGCAGCAAAGTCGCTCGGTCTCGCGGTGAGCGACCTGAACGAGTCCCAGAAGAAAGAGCTGAAGCTCAAGGGCGGCGTGAAGATCGAAGCGGCCTCTGAAGGCGCAGCGCGGGCAGGATTGCGCGAGGGCGACGTGATTCTTGCGGTGTCGAATACGGAAGTTGCGAACCTGAAGGAGTTCGAAAGCGCGATCAGCAAGGCCGACAAGTCCAAGGCCGTGAGTGTGCTGTTCCGGCGCGGCGAGTGGGCACAGTACGCATTGATCCGGCCGGTACGCTGAGGCCCTCGGAGACGTCAAGTGGCCCCATCCGTTAGTCGGGATTGGGGCCTTTTTTGGGGTCTTTCGGCCGGCTAGCGACGCAGTTTGAAAATTTTTTTGTCCTCGAATGGGCGGCAAATTTGGTTGGCGTTCACTAACTTTCGATGTGGCTAATGATGATTTTCGGTAGAATAGGCCCTTCTTTGGCGCAGGGTCGCGCATAAGCGGCAAGGGCTCCTCCACGATGCGAGATTCCAGCCCTCCGTCCACCGGTGCTCCACAGATCACCCACAAGTTGTTAAGAGAGTGATCCACTTCTGCTGTGGATAACATGTATATAAGTTCAATGTTGCTGGCCTGCAACGACCCATCAAGAGCCCGTTCACGGATGTACGCGACCCCCTTTTTGCCTACAATGAAGTTCCAACTACTGCAGTTGCCATTGCTTGTTGGTTCAGGGCGCGTCTCTAGCAGACGCGCCCTTTTTTCTTGCCCCACGCGTTCTGCGTGCAAGGCAATTCAAGTACTTAAGCGTTCCCGTTGATGAATCACATCAGAAACTTTTCGATCATTGCCCACATCGATCACGGCAAGTCGACACTTGCAGACCGCTTGATTCAACGTTGCGGCGGCCTCGCTGACCGCGAGATGGAAGCGCAAGTGCTCGACTCGATGGACATCGAAAAAGAGCGTGGGATAACCATCAAGGCACAGACCGCTGCGCTGCATTACAAGGCACTCGATGGCAAGGTCTACAACCTCAATCTGATCGACACGCCGGGCCATGTCGACTTCTCATATGAAGTGAGTCGCTCGCTCTCTGCATGCGAAGGCGCGTTGCTTGTTGTCGATGCATCGCAAGGTGTTGAAGCGCAGACGGTGGCCAACTGCTACACCGCACTCGATCTGCATGTCGAAGTGGTGCCGGTACTCAACAAGATGGATCTGCCCAACGCAGACCCTGAAAACGCCCGCACCGAAATCGAAGACGTGATCGGCATCGATGCGACCGATGCGATTCCATGCTCGGCGAAGACCGGCATGGGCATCGAGGAGATTCTTGAAGCAGTGGTTGCGCGTGTGCCGCCGCCGAGGGGCAATCCGGACGCGGCACTTCGCGCGATGATCATCGACAGTTGGTTCGATGCGTATGTCGGCGTCGTGATGCTGGTGCGCGTGGTGGACGGCCGCCTTGCGAAAGGCGATCGCATCAAGATGATGGCTTCCGGCGCGATGTACAACGCCGACAGCCTCGGCGTCTTCACGCCGAACAACGAGCCGCGCCAATCGCTTGAAGCGGGCGAGGTGGGCTACATCATTGCGGGCATCAAGGAGTTGCAGGCGGCGAAGGTCGGCGACACGGTGACGCTGATCAAGCCAGGCACGGGCGGCGCGGCTTTCACCGCCACTGAGCCGTTGCCGGGCTTCAAGGAAATCCAGCCGCAGGTATTTGCGGGCCTGTATCCGACCGAGGCCAGCGAGTACGAGTCGCTGCGCGACGCACTCGAGAAACTCAAGCTCAACGATTCGTCGCTGCACTACGAGCCCGAAGTGAGCCAGGCGCTGGGCTTCGGCTTCCGCTGTGGCTTTCTCGGCCTGCTGCACATGGAGATCGTGCAGGAGCGACTCGAGCGCGAGTTCGACCAGGACCTGATCACCACCGCGCCGAGCGTGGTCTACCAGGTGGTCAAGACCGGCGGCGAAGTGATCATGGTCGAGAACCCGTCGAAGATGCCCGACGTCGGCAAGATGAGCGAGATCCGCGAGCCGATCGTCACGGTGCATCTCTACATGCCGCAGGAGTACGTCGGCGTGGTGATGACGCTGGCCAACCAGAAGCGCGGCATCCAGATGAACATGGCCTATCACGGGCGCCAGGTGATGCTCACGTACGAGATGCCGCTGGGCGAGATCGTGCTCGACTTCTTCGACAAGCTGAAGTCGGTGAGCCGCGGCTATGCGTCGATGGACTACGAGTTCAAGGAATATCGAGCATCCGACGTGGTCAAGGTCGACATCCTGCTCAACGGCGAAAAGGTCGATGCGCTGTCGATCATCGTGCACCGCAGCCAGAGCCAGTACCGCGGCCGCGCGGTGGTGAGCAAGATGCGCGAGATCATTTCGAGGCAGATGTACGACGTTGCCATCCAGGCCGCGATCGGGGTCAACATCATCGCGCGTGAGACAATCAAGGCGCTGCGCAAGAACGTGCTTGCCAAGTGCTACGGCGGCGACGTTTCCCGTAAACGCAAGCTGCTCGAAAAGCAGAAGGCAGGCAAGAAGCGCATGAAGCAGATCGGTTCTGTGGAAGTCCCGCAAGAGGCCTTCCTCGCGATCCTGCAAGTCGAAGACTGATCCCCCAATGCCCTTTCTCACTTCCCTGATCCTCGCCGCGTTCGTCGGCTACATCGGTGCCTGGTACACCGGCGCGGTCGAAGGCAACTTCGCGCTGCTGCTGTTCCTGGCCAGCGTGGTCACCGGCATCTACTGGTTGGCCGAGCGCATCTACTTCCTGCCACAACGCCAGAAGGCGGCGCACGCCTACGAAGCCTCGCTGGGCGCGCGTAACGTGCGCCTGGCGCAGCAGGGCATCACCCAGGTCGACACAGTCGACGACAAGGCGCACGGGCGCCTGTTGATGCAGCCCTGGTGGCTCGACTGGACCGCGGGGCTGTTTCCCGTGATCGTCGCGGTGTTCCTGCTGCGCTCGTTCCTGTTCGAGCCGTTCAAGATCCCGTCGGGTTCGATGATGCCGACCTTGCTGACCGGCGACCTGATCCTGGTCAACAAGTTTGTCTACGGTCTGCGCCTGCCGGTGCTCAACACCAAGATCACCGACGGCACGCCGCCGGCGCGTGGCGATGTGATGGTATTCCGCTATCCGCCAAAGCCGAGCATGGACTACATCAAGCGCGTGGTGGGGGTGCCCGGCGACGAGGTGGCCTATCTGAACAAGAAGCTGACCATCAACGGGCAACCGGTCAGCAAGACGCCGTTGCCGCCCTACTTCGGCGACAGCAATGACGACAGAGACACCTATATGAAGGAAACGCCCCAGTTCGAGGAGGTGCTTGGCGGCAAGACGCACAAGATCCTGAACAACGACAGTCGCCGTGCCGGCCTGTCGGAGGCGGAGGTGATTCCGTTCGCGGATCAGAAAAATTGCCGCTATAGCGTGGAGGGTGTGGTGTGCAAAGTGCCGCCGGGCCAATACTTCATGATGGGCGACAACCGGGACAATTCCGCGGACTCGCGTTATTGGGGTTTTGTGCCGGACCAGAATATCGTCGGCCGCGCGTTTTTCGTCTGGATGAATTTCGGCAACTGGAAGCGCATTGGCCGCTTCGAGTAAACGCAGGGCCAGCAGCACATTGAGTGCAAGCCGGGTCGCGGGTGTTGCGGTACTGCCGGCCGTCTCATCGATGCCGAATGGCCGACTTTCTCGTTACCGAATCGTGACAATTGTCGTTACAGTGTCGACGGTTTGATTCGCAAGGTACTGGCAGACACTTCCACGCCGCGTGACGAGCGCGACAATCCGTCGACTCGCACTTTAGGGATTGGTGCCCGACCGGTACCGTGCGAGGCGGGCCTTTCGACCATGAACGGATCTCGATGACTTCGGCCGCATCGGTTCCTTTCAACGAGCAAGAAACATTATTCAAAGGACAGTGGGAATGAGGGCATATCGGTCGACTTCAAATAGCAGGCAGCGTGGTATTTCATTTGTCGGGCTCCTGTTCGTGGCCATCGTGCTGGCATGCGTGGGTGTCGTGGTGGCACAGGTAATTCCGACGTTGGTCGAATATCAGGCCATCGACAAGGCGGCAAACAAGGCCAAGGAAGGCGTGACCGTGCCCGAGGTGCGGTCGATCTTCGATCGAGCCCAGGCCATCGATGACTTCAAGCTGACCGGCAAGGACATCGTCGTGGAAAAAGTCGGGGAGAAGGTGGTCGTTTCGTATTCGTACGAGCGCGAGATCCATCTGTTCGGCCCGGCGTACCTGACGATGAAATACAAGGGCCAGTCGCGCTGAATGTCGTGAGTGAGGGCGGCCATGCTGCGCTGCAGGCGCGCCTACAACACAAGTTTGTCGACGCGCGGCTGCTTCAGCTCGCGCTGACGCACCGCAGCTTTTCAGCGGACCACAACGAGCGCCTCGAATTCCTCGGCGACTCGGTGTTGAACCTGGCGGTTGCGCATTTGCTCTATCGCCGGCTGGCGGAGTTGCCCGAGGGCGATCTTTCGCGTGTGCGGGCCAATCTGGTCAAGCAGGACACGCTGCACCAGATCGCGCTGCGGCTGCAGCTTTCGCCATTGCTGAGATTGGGCGAAGGCGAGGCCAAGTCCGGCGGTCCCGGCCGCCCGTCGATCCTCGCCGACGCGCTGGAAGCATTGATAGGCGCTGTGTTCCTCGATGCCGGCTACGGCGCGGCCGAGGCGCTGGTGCATCGGCTGTTCGAGACGGTCGAGATCAATCCGCGCATGGAAGCCGCGGCAAAAGATCCGAAGACCGAATTGCAGGAATGGCTGCAGGGTCACAAAATGAAGCTGCCGCTCTACCGCGTGCTCAACACGCTTGGGGCGGCGCACAAGCAAACTTTCGATGTCGTCTGCGAAGTGTCCGAGCTGGGCTTGAGCGAACGCGGCATCGGCGGTTCACGTCGCGCCGGGGAGCAGGCGGCCGCGGCAGCCATGTTGATCCGGCTCAAGGCGCGCCGCGCGTGACCGCAAAACACAATCCATGAACGACGCTACTGACGCTATGGTCCCGCCTTCCGGCGAGGCGGACACCGCTGGCCCCACCGGACCCCAGCACTGCGGCCTGATCGCGATCGTCGGCAAGCCCAACGTGGGCAAGTCGACGCTGCTCAACGCGCTGGTCGGCCAGAAGATCAGCATCACCTCGCGCAAGGCGCAGACCACGCGGCATCGCATCACCGGCATGCGCACCATCGGCCCGACGCAGTTTGTCTTCGTCGACACGCCGGGCTTCCAGACGCTGCATGCCAACGCGTTGAACAAGTCGCTCAACAAGACGGTGCAGGGCGCTGTCGGCGACGTGGACCTGATCCTGTTCGTGGTCGAAGCCGGCAGCTTCACACCGGCCGACGAGCGCGTGCTCAAGCTGCTCGGCAAGGGCATTCCGACGGTGCTGCTGGCCAACAAGCTCGACAACGTGCATCGCCGCGGCGACATCGCGCCCTGGCTGCAGACGATGCAGGCCAAACACGACTTCGCCGAGATCGTCCCGATGTCGGCCAAGAACGCCAAGGACATCGAGCGGCTGTTCGGAATCTGCGGGAAATACCTGCCCGAGCAGCCCTGGTTCTATGGCGAGGACGAGTTGACGGATCGCAGCGAGAAGTTCCTGGCGAGCGAATTGGTCCGGGAAAAGCTGTTCCGCCTGACCGGTGACGAGTTGCCCTACACGTCTACCGTGGTCATTGACAAGTTCGAGGAAGAGCCGCCGCAGAAGAAGGGCCAGAAGCGCCTGCTGCGCATCGCCGCGACCATCGTGGTCGAGCGCGACGGCCACAAGGCGATGGTGATCGGCGACAAGGGCGAGCGCATCAAGCGCATCGGCATGGAGACGCGCGTCGAACTCGAGAAGCTGGCGGATGCCAAGGTCTTCCTGGAGCTCTGGGTCAAGGTGCGATCCGGCTGGGCCGACGATGAGGCGCGGGTTCGCAGCTTCGGCTATGAATAGGCTGTGAGAGGGCTGTGAGAGCGGCCACACATCGCGTCGCCCACGAGCCGGCCTATGTGCTGCATCGCTACGACTGGAGCGAGTCGAGCCTGATCCTGGAAGTTTTCACGCGGCACCATGGGCGCATTGCATTGGTCGCGAAGGGAGCCAAGCGGCCGAGTTCGAATTTCCGGCCGGTGCTGCTGCCGCTGCAGCCGCTGCAACTCAACTACAGCGGGGACGCCGAAATCCGCACGCTCAAGGGCGCGGAGTGGATGGGTGGACACGTCATGCCGACCGGCGAGTCATTGCTGTCGGGCTACTACGTCAACGAGCTGATGATGCGGTTGCTGGCGCGCGATGACGCGCACGAAGCGCTGTTCGACGCCTATGCGGCCGTGGTGCAGGTGCTTGCCACGAACCATGGCGATGCCCAGGCGGCCACGCAGTCGTCCGCGCTGCGTGCCTTCGAATTGCTGCTGTTGCGCGAGATCGGCCTGCTGCCGTCGCTGGAGGTCCAGACTTCGACGCTGGCGCCGCTCGACCCCGATGCGCGCTACAGCCTCGTGCCCGAAGCCGGTTTGCGCGAGGCCGGGCCTGGCGAGTTGGCTGCGCTGCGCGGTGCCGAATGGCTGGCGCTGCAGCAGACGCTCGACGATCGCGCGCCGTTCTCCGCCACGGTGCACCACGTGGCGGGCATGGAGCCCGGCCTGGGCGCTGCGTTGCGCACCCAATTGCGCAGCCTGCTCAACTACCATTGCGGCGTGACGACACTGCGTACCCGGCAGATGATCCGGGATCTGCAAGGACTTTGATGGCCAATTCCTCCAAGAACCGAACCGCGACTTCGCTCTCGGTCAATCTCAACAAGGTGGCGCTGGTGCGCAATACACGCGCACTGGGCATCCCGAGCGTGCTGTTCGCCGCGGCGACCTGCCTTGATGCCGGCGCCCACGGCATCACCGTGCATCCACGGCCCGACGCGCGCCATATCCGCACCGAAGACGTGCACCAGCTGTCTGCGCTGATCGCGCGGGAATGGCCTGGCGTCGAGTTCAACATCGAAGGCAATCCCTTCCACAACCTGATGGACTTCGTGCGCGAACTGCGCCCGCACCAGGCGACCTTCGTGCCGGACAGCGAAACGCAGTCGACCAGTGACCACGGCTGGTCCTTTCCGGACGATGCGGCGCGGCTGCGCCCGCTGATCGCCGAGGCGCGCGCACTGGGGGTGCGGGTGAGCCTGTTCATGGACCCCGAGCCCGAGATGATGGCCGCGGCCAAGGCCGTGGGCGCGGACCGGGTCGAGCTCTACACCGAAGGCTATGCTGCCTCGCGCGGCACGTCGCGCGCCGGTGCCGTGCTGGCGCTCTACGCCGAGACCGCGCGAGCCGCCCAGGCCGCAGGTCTTGAAGTCAACGCCGGCCACGACCTCAGCCGGGACAACCTCGCCGAATTCCTGCGCGCCGTGCCCGGTGTGCTCGAGGTGTCGATCGGCCACGCCTTTGTCTCCGATGCGCTGGAGCTGGGCTACGAAGCGACGACCAAGTCCTACCTGCAATGCATTGCCGACGCCGGATGAGCGCTGCCCGAATGCTGGGGGCCGGGCTCTGATGATCTACGGGATCGGGACGGACATCTGCGACGTGCGCCGGATTGCGGCCACGCTCGAACGCCAGGGTGAACGCTTTGCGCAAAAGGTGCTGAGCGACGCTGAATTCGCCACCTGGAAAGCCCGCAGCGCGCGCTGGCCCCGACGCGGCGTGCGCTATCTGGCCACGCGCTTCTCGGCCAAGGAAGCGTTCAGCAAGGCGGTTGGGATGGGCATGCGCATGCCGATGGCCTGGCGCCTCTGCGAGATCGCCAACCTGCGCAGTGGCAAGCCGGTCATCGTGCTGCATGGTGGCCTGAAGGAATGGTTCGAGGCGCAGGGCTTGACGGCCCACGTCACCGTGACCGACGAAACCGACTACGCGGCGAGTTTCGTCGTCGTTGAAAAAGCATGAGTACCGAAACGACACACGCCCCGCTGATCATCGACGTCGCAGGCACCGAACTCACTGCGGCCGACCGCCGCCGCCTGGCCGATCCGCTCGTCGGCGGCATCATCCACTTCGCGCGCAACTGGGAGAGCCGCGCGCAACTCACCGCGCTCAACGCCGAAATCCGGAAGATCCGGACCGACATGCTGATTTGCGTCGATCACGAAGGTGGCCGCGTGCAGCGCTTTCGCACGGATGGCTTCACGCGGCTGCCGTCGATGCGCACGCTGGGCGAACACTGGATGCACGACCCGATGGCCGCCACGCGCGCCGCCACCGCCTGCGGTTTGGTGCTGGCGTCGGAACTGCGCGCTTGCGGCGTGGATTTCAGCTTCACACCGGTGCTCGACCTCGACCATGGCGAGAGCAGCGTCATTGGCGATCGCAGTTTCCACCGTGACCCCCGGGTGGCGTCGCTGCTGGCCAAAAGCCTGACGCATGGGCTGCTGCAAGCCGGCATGGCCAACTGCGGCAAGCACTTTCCGGGGCATGGCTTCGTCAAGGCCGACTCGCACGTCGCCGTGCCGGTGGACCGGCGCAGCCTGAAGGCAATCCTCGCCGACGACGCGCGGCCCTACGACTGGCTGTCCAACACGCTCCTCGCGGTGATGCCGGCCCATGTGATCTATCCGAAGGTCGATGCGCGGCCGGCAGGCTTCTCCAGCAAATGGCTGGGCGATGTCCTGCGCGGCCAGCTGGGCTTCGACGGCGCCGTGTTCAGCGACGACCTGAGCATGGAGGCTGCGCGCCGCATCGACGGCAAGCTGTTGAGCTATGGCGATGCCGCATTGGTCGCGCTCGGTGCGGGTTGCGACCTGGCGTTGCTTTGCAACCAGAGCGTGGGCGAGGGCGCGCCGCTCGACGAATTGCTGTCCGAGATGGCCAAGGCACGCGCCGACGGACGCTGGACCCCGGCTGTGCGCAGCGAACAACGCCGCCGCGCGCTGCTGCCCCGAACGCCTGCGCCGGCGTGGGCCGAGTTGATCGCCTCCGAAAGCTACCGGCACGCTTGCGCATTGTTGCAAGTCTGACCCGGCGATCACCTTGGCGCCCGGCCTTGCAAGCGAAGCGCCAAACGTCAAGCCATGCAGGTGATTTCTCCCTGCCTGAGTGGCGTGAACGGCAGGCCGGCTACGGCGCGCACAAACCTTCAGTCGACCAAAGGCGCTTGCCGCCCGCATCGAGGTGCGTGAGGTACAGGCGCAGGTCGAATTCGAACTGGTGATAGGCCGGTTCCATGTGCGTGCACAGGGCGTAGAAGGCCTTGTCGTGGTCCCGCTGCTTCATGTGCGCGAGTTCGTGCACGACGATCATGCGCAGCCATTCCTCCGGCACCTCCTTGAACAGGCTCGCCACGCGGATCTCGCGCTTGGTCTTCAGCTTGCTACCCTGCACCCGCTGCACCGTCGTGTGGGTGCCGAGGGCGTTGCGGATGACGTGCAGTTTGCTGTCGAAAGCCACCTTCGACAGCGGCTCCGCGTTGCGCATGAATTCGGACTTGAGCCCATTCGCGTAGTCGTAGAGCGAGCGATCGGTGCGAATGTCGTGCGCAGACGGGTAGCGCCCGCGCAGCATGCCGGCGAGACCGCTTTCCGATTGCAGTTGCTGCTTCACCTGCGCGAGCAGCGCGGGCGGATAACCGGCCAGGTATTTCATCTACGCCTTGCCGCGCGCCGCGTAGGCGAGGCCGGCAGCGACGCCGCCGAACAGGTCGCCTTCGACCACCGGCACGCCGACGAAGCCGTGGCGCAATGCCTGCTGGAACGGGCGCAGCGCAGATGAGCCGCCGGTCAGGTAGATCGCGTCGAGGTCACCGCTGCGCAGGCCGGCGCGGTGCACGCAGGCATGTGCGCACGCAACCACGGATTCGAGTTGCGCCGCGAGTTGCAGCGCCATGTCGAGTGGCGTCAGCGTGGTCGTCAGGCCGGGCTCGGCGCTGTCGAGTTCGATGAGGACTTCGGCGTCGGACACCGAGGCTTCGATCTTGGCCTGCTCGACGGCGTTGGCAATGCGATGGCCGTCGGCCTGCTTGAGAACGCGCATGAGCCTGTCGTGCAGCCGCGTGTCGCTGTAGTTGCTGCGCAGGAGTTGAGTCTGGCGGATGGCCTTGGGCGTTTGCTGCCAATGGATCAGGTGCCAGGTCGAGAGTTCGAAGAACACCGTGCTCGGCACTTCGCGGCCTTGCGGGCCGAGATGGCGAAAGCCCAGCAGGGGCATCACGCGCTCGAGGTTCAGGCGCTGGTCGAAGTCGGTGCCCCCGATGTGCACGCCGCTGGTGGCGAGCACGTCGTCGCTGCGATCGTTGCGCGCGATGCGGTCGGGGCCGACGCGCACGATGGTGAAGTCGGAGGTGCCACCGCCGATGTCGGCGATGAGGATCAGCGATTCGCGCGTGACGCGCTGCTCGTAGTCGAACGCGGCGGCGATCGGTTCCAGTTGAAAACTCACCTCGCGAAAGCCCGCAACGCGAGCGGCGTGGCGCAGGCTGTCTTCTGCGCGCTGGTCGCGCTTGGTGTCGTCATCGACGAAGTGCACCGGCCGGCCAATCACGGCCCGCTCCGGCCGATGGCCCAACTCGCGTTCGGCGCGCGTGGCGAGTTCTTGCAGGTAGCGCGCGATGATGTCCTCGAAGCTCAGCATGCCGTCGTACACGGCCGTCTGCTCCTGCATCAAAGCGCTGCCGAGCAGGCTCTTGAGCGAACGCATCAGCCGGCCTTCGGTGCCGGCGAGGTACAGCGCCACGGCTTCCCGGCCGAAGTGCGTGCTGCGGTCTTCGGCGTTGAAGAAGAGCGCGGTCGGCATGGCGGTGGCGCTGCCTTCGAGCGGCAGCAGGCGCGCCGGCCCCTCCGCCACCGCCGAAGCGATGGCCGAGTTGGACGTGCCGAAGTCGATGCCGATCGCCGCGGCCGCAGTGCCGGCGGCCTTGGCGCGGGTCATGCTTCGCGGCGCAAGGCCGGGAACAGGATCACGTCGCGGATGCTTGGCGAGTCGGTCAGCAGCATCATGAATCGGTCGATGCCGATGCCGCAGCCGCCGGTGGGCGGCATCCCGTACTCGAGCGCGCGCACGAAGTCATGGTCGTAGAACATCGCTTCGTCGTCGCCTGAATCCTTGGCCGCGACTTGCGCGTTGAAGCGCGCGGCCTGGTCCTCGGCATCGTTCAACTCGCTGAAGCCGTTGCCGAATTCGCGACCGGTGATGTAGAGCTCGAAACGCTCGGTGACTTCCGGCCGGTCGTCGTTGGCGCGGGCCAGCGGCGAGATCTCGGTGGGGTGTTCCATGATGAAGGTCGGCTGCCAGAGCTTCTCTTCGACGGTCTCCTCGAAGTACATCACCTGCAAGCTGGCCAGGCTGCGTTGCAAAAGCTTGTCCTTCCCTTCGCTCAGGCCGATCCTGCGAAGTGCGTTGATGAGCCAGGCCGTGTCGTCGACATTCGCACCCGCGTCGGTGTGCTTGAGGATGGCTTCGCGGATCGTCAGGCGCTCGAACGGCTGGCTGAGATCGACCGGCTTGCCTTGATACGTGAGCTGCTCGCTGCCGACCGTCTTCTTCGCGATCGTGCGGATGATCATCTCGGTGAAGTCCATCAGGTCCTGGTAGTTCCAGTAGGCCGCATAGAACTCCATCATCGTGAACTCGGGGTTGTGCCGCACCGAGATGCCCTCGTTGCGGTAGCTCCGGTTGATTTCGAA
The DNA here is from genome assembly GCF_037889915.1 of Variovorax humicola. Classification (NCBI taxonomy): domain Bacteria; kingdom Pseudomonadati; phylum Pseudomonadota; class Betaproteobacteria; order Burkholderiales; family Comamonadaceae; genus Variovorax; species Variovorax humicola. The sequence goes on from NZ_JBBKZV010000001.1 coordinate 486,598, forward strand.
CACGCGCTCGAAGCCACCGACGATCAGGCGCTTCAGGTACAGCTCGGGCGCGATGCGCAGGAACATTTCCTGATCGAGCGCGTTGTGGTGCGTCTTGAAGGGCTTGGCATTCGCGCCGCCGGGAATGGGGTGGAGCATCGGCGTCTCGACTTCCAGGAAGTCGTTGGCGACCATGAACTCGCGCAATGCGCTGACAGCGCGGCTGCGCGCGGCAAAGCGTGCACGGGCGTGTTCATCGGTGATTAGGTCGACATAGCGCTGGCGATACTTCTGCTCCTGGTCGGCCATGCCGTGGAACTTGTCGGGCAGCGGGCGCAGGCTCTTGGTGAGCAGGCGCAGCCTGGTCACCTTGACGGACAGCTCGCCGGTCCTGGTCTTCATCAGCGTGCCTTCGGCGCCGACGATGTCGCCCAGATCCCAGCGCTTGAACTCCGCATAGGTTTCTTCGCCGATCGCGTCGCGCGTCACGTAAAGCTGGATGCGGCCTGTCGCGTCCTGCACCGTGGCAAAGCTGGCCTTGCCCATCACGCGCTTGAGCATCATGCGGCCGGCGACGCTGACCGAAACGGCCTGTAAGTCGAGTGCTTCGGCGGCGGTTTCACCGTGCGCGGCGAGTAGCGCGACAGCACGATGACTTGGCTTGAAGTCGTTTGGAAACGCAACTCCCTTGCCCTCGGCTTGCGCTGCACGCAGCGACTTGAGTTTCTCGCGGCGCTCCGCAATGAGCTGGTTGTCCTCGACGGCAGGCTGGGCTGCGACGGGTGCGGGCGTGGGAACAAGAGGCGTCAGGTGATCAGACATGGATGCTGCGAAACAGATGAGGGAGGCGCGGAAGGCGAATGAAGGTCGCGATGCGCAAGGCGGGCATTTTAGCCCATGGGTTTGGCCGAATTCGGGCTGCAGTGCCCGTCAATCCAGCATCGGTAGCTATCAAAAATATAGCAAACTATCCAGCAATGCCACTGCGTCCGAGCAGATCGCTGACCAGTTCGAGGCGCATCAGCGGGCTGTCCAGTTCCATCAATCGTTGCCGGGCTTCGGTCTGGATCGGCAGGAACTCGCACCATCGGTTGGCGACCCAGCCGCAATCGTCGAAGCGATAGGGCGCGTAGATCGGCAATCTCATGTCGTCCATGGCCTGCATGCTGCGCCGTTCCTCGAGCGTGTCGATCAAGCGCTTCAGCGCAGTGGCCGCGTGACGTAGGTCATCGGGAATGGCCAGCGCGACATCGTCGTCGATGGACTCGACCTCCGCCGTCCACAGGCCGTATTGCTGCTGCGCGCTCCTGTGAATGCGAAAGCGCTGGGTGCCCACGCACTCGATCTGCAGCAGGCCGGCCTGCAGCGATTCAAACGAGCGGATGGTGGCGAGCGTGCCAACGGCCGCAAAGCGCTCAGTCTCCGCACCGGCCCTGAGCACCTCGGTGCCACGCGTGAGGCTCACCACGCCGAATGGTGCGCCGCTCTTGAAGCACTTGTTGATGAGGTCGAGGTAGCGCACTTCGAAGATTCGCAACGGCATGAAGCCGCCGGGGAACAGCACGGTGCCGAGCGGAAAGAGCGGAAGCGGCGAAGGCATGGGCAATAGCGACTCCAGCGCGACGATGGAAGCGTCGCTTCGATGACCCTAGCAGATTGCCGCGGCAATTTGGCGCGTTTACCGGGATGGGGCGTGGCTATCATCGCAAATCGTTTTTTGATTGCGCCCATGCTCAACGACATTTGCTCATATCTTCTGGAAGTGATCGTCGGATTGCTCGGCGGCGCATGCCTGCTGCGGCTCTACATGCAATACCAACGCGTTCCATTCGGCAATCCGCTGGGGCGCTTCGTGTTCGCGGTATCCGACTGGATCGTGGTGCCACTGCGGCGTGTCGTGCCCGCGTTCCGCCGCTGGGATCTGTCCAGCGCGGTGGCGGCGTGGCTCCTGGTGCTGGTGAAGTGCTGGCTGCTGTTGTTGCTGGGGCAGTTGAGCCGCATGTCGACGCTGCCGCTGGTCGCGCTGATCGATTTGTTGCGACTGGGCGTGTCGGGATTGATGGCCTTGCTGGTCGTCTACGCCGTGCTGTCCTGGGTGCCCGGGGCTTCCTCCATGCTGCAAGACCTGATCGCCCGGCTGTCCAAGCCGCTAGTGCGCCCGATTCGCCGCTTTGTTCCGCTGATCGGTGGCGTCGACCTGACGCCGCTCATCGCTGTCGTGCTGCTGCAAGTGGTCGCTTTCGTGCTCGTCGACGCCAGGAATTGGGCAAGTCACCTAGGGTGACGGCGGCAAGAGGGCGAACCGGGGCGAACTGGGGCGAACTGGGGCGATTGGCCGGCGCCAACTCGGCCGCTGGCGTCGGCTTCCACCGCCGGGAGGGTGGAGGAGCGTTCGAAGCGCACGAAGTGCGCGGAACCGCCTGAAGGCGACTGCTAACTGACTGCGTCGGCGGGCTGGCGCAGCAGCATGGCGAGTGTGTTGGCAATCGTCTTGCGCAGTTCGCGGCGGTCGCTGATGAAGTCGATCGCACCCTTGGTCTGCAGGAACTCGGCGCGCTGGAAGCCTTCGGGCAAGGTCACCCGCACGGTCGATTCAATGACGCGCGGGCCGGCAAAGCCGATCAGCGCCTTGGGCTCGGCAATCACCACATCGCCCACGAAAGCGAAGCCAGCCGAGACGCCGCCCATGGTCGGGTCGGTCAGCACGCTGATGTAGGGCAATCCTTTCTTGGCCAGACGCGTGAGCGCGGCATTCGTCTTGGCCATCTGCATCAACGACAACAGGCCTTCCTGCATGCGCGCGCCGCCGGTGGCCGTGAAGCAGATGAAGGGCACCTTCTGCTCGATCGCGGTTTCGACGCCACGCACGAAGCGCTCGCCCACCACGCTGCCCATGCTGCCGCCCATGAATTCGAACTCGAAGCAGGCAACCACCACGCTGATCGAGTGCACCGATCCGCCCATCACGATCAGTGAATCGGTTTCGCCGGTGTTCTCAAGCGCTTCTTTCAGGCGCTCGGGGTACTTGCGGCTGTCCTTGAACTTGAGCGCGTCGACCGGCAGCACTTCCTGGCCGATCTCGTAGCGGCCTTCCGCGTCCAGAAAGGCATCGAGCCGGGCACGGGCGCCGATGCGATGGTGATGGCTGCAACTCGGGCAGACGTTCTGGTTGTGCTCGAGGTCAGTCTTGTAGAGCACCGTCTCGCAGCTCGGGCATTTGATCCACAAGCCCTCGGGCACCTGGCGACGCTCGCTCGGGTCGGTTTGGACGATCTTGGATGGAAGCAGTTTTTCAAGCCAGCTCATGAGGGCAATCCTGAGGTTTCACGAAGGGCGGCCCTTCGTGCCGGTAACGCCCTCTCCCGTGTGCGGGGGAGGGTCGGGGGAGGGCAATTGCCCTGATTATCGACTAGCCGCGTTCTTTGCGGCAGCCGCAGGCAACGCATCCAGCGCCTGGCGGATACCCGCCAGGAATTCGCCGACCACCGGCACCACCTTCTCTCGTGGCTGTTCTTCGATCAACTGGATGATTTTGGTGCCGATCACGACGGCATCTGCCGCCGAACCGACCGCTTGCGCCGTGTGCGCATCGCGAATGCCAAAGCCCACGCCGACCGGAATGCTCACATGGGTGCGGATGCGCGGAATCATCTGGCCGACCGCATCGGTGTCCAGGTGCCCCGCGCCGGTCACGCCCTTGAGCGACACGTAATAGACGTAGCCACTCGCCAGTCGCGCCACCTGCGCCATGCGCTCGTCGGTGCTGGTGGGGGCCAGCAGGAAGATCAGGTCGATGTTCGCGGCGCGCAATGCGGCGGCGAAGTCTTCGCATTCCTCGGGCGGGTAGTCGACGATCAGCACGCCGTCGACGCCCGCAGCCGAAGCATCGCGCACGAAGGCGCCCTTGCCATGGATGCCGTCGTAGCGCTCGACCGGGTTCGCGTAGCCCATCAGTACGACCGGCGTGCGGGTGTCGGACTTGCGGAAGTCGGCGACGATCGCCAGCACCTGCTTCATGCCGATTCCGAGCGCCAGCGCCGCTTCGCCCGCTTTCTGTATGACCGGGCCGTCGGCCATCGGATCAGAGAACGGAACGCCGAGTTCGATGACGTCCGCGCCGGCCTTGACCATGCCGTGCATCAACTCGGGCGTGATGTCGGAAAAGGGGAAACCGGCCGTCACATAAGGAATCAGCGCGCGACGGCCGTCTTTCTTCAGGGCCTCGAAGGTTGCAGCAATCCGGCTCATGCCTTGCCTCCCTTCACTTGCAGGCCGCGCATCGATGGGCGGTCATAGAAATCGACGCCGGACAGGTCGGCCACGGTACCGATGTCCTTGTCCCCCCGGCCCGAGAGATTGACGAGGATGGATTGATCAGGTCGCATGGTCTTGGCAAGCTTCATGGCATAGGCCATCGCATGGCTCGATTCGAGCGCCGGGATGATGCCTTCGGTGCGGCACAGGTAGTGGAAGGCGTGCAGCGCCTCTTCGTCGGTGATGCCGACGTATTCGGCACGGCCGACGTCGGCAAGGTACGCGTGCTCCGGGCCCACGCCGGGGTAGTCCAGGCCGGCGCTGATGCTGTGGGTCTCGGTGATCTGGCCGTCCTCGTTTTGAAGCAGGTAGGTGCGGTTGCCATGCAGCACGCCCGAACTGCCGCGCAGGATCGATGCCGAATGCTTGCCGCTGTCCAGTCCTTCGCCAGCGGCTTCGACGCCGATGAGACGCGTGTTCTTGAACGGGATGTACGGATAGAAGATGCCCATCGCGTTGCTGCCGCCGCCGACGCAAGCCACGACCACGTCGGGCTGCTTGCCCTCGGCCTCGCCGGTCATGCCTTGCGCCGCCAGCATGGCCGGCATCTGGTCGATGCACTCGGTGCCGATCACGCTCTGGAAGTCGCGCACCATGGTCGGGTAAGGGTGAGGTCCGGCGACGGTACCGATGATGTAGAAGGTGTTTTCGACGTTGGTGACCCAGTCGCGCATCGCTTCGTTGAGCGCGTCCTTCAGCGTCTTGCTGCCCGACTCCACCGGCACGACGGTGGCGCCCAGCAGGTTCATGCGGTAGACGTTGGGGCTCTGGCGCTTCACGTCCTGGCTGCCCATGTAGACCACGCATTCGAGGCCGTAGCGCGCGCAGATGGTCGCGGTTGCCACGCCGTGCTGGCCGGCGCCGGTCTCGGCGATCACCCGCGGCTTGCCCATGCGCTTGGCCAGCATCGCCTGGCCGATCACGTTGTTGATCTTGTGGGCGCCTGTGTGGTTGAGGTCTTCGCGCTTCAGGTAGATCTGCGCGCCGCCCATTTCCTTGCTGGTGCGTGCCGCGTGGTACACCGGCGAGGGCCGGCCGACGAAGTGCTTCAGTTCGTAGTGGAATTCGGCGAGGAAGGCCGGATCGTCCTTGAAGCGCGCATAGGCGTCGCGCAGTTCGTTGATCGCATGGGTGAGCGTTTCGCTCGCGAAGGTGCCGCCGTAGGGGCCGAAGTGGCCGCTGGCGTCGGGTTGCTGGTAGGTGGTCGTGTCCATGGTTTCCATTCGTTGGCCGCAGCCCACGCGGATTACATGGGTGCGATGTCAGGTGGAGGAATCGGCCGCACGCACTGCGGCGATGAATTCGCGGATCTTGCCGGCGTCCTTGATGCCCTTGGAGGCTTCCACGCCGGAACTCACGTCAACGGCCAGCGTCTTGCAACGCGGCCGCAGCGCACGGATGCCATCGCCGACGTTGGCAGGCGACAACCCACCAGACAAGACGAGGTGAGCGTTTGCGACGTGTGGAAGGTGTGACCAATCGAATGCCTTGCCGCCTCCGCCAAAGCCCTCGACATGGGCGTCGAGCAGGATGGCCTGGGCGTTGGAGAAATCTGCCGCGTATTTTACGAGGTCGAACCGGGCGCCGGCCGGGCCGATCGGGATGCGGGCGGCACGCAGGTAGCGAAAGCGGCCATTGCCTGCACCGGCGTCGCATCGGGCGGGCGTTTCATCGCCGTGGAACTGGGCCATGGCGCCGGGCACGAGAGCGAGCGAAGCGATGGTGGTTGCGGCGTCCTCATTGACGAACAACAGCACGGGTGTCACGAAGGGTGGCAACCGGGATGCGAGTTGCGCAGCCCGCTCGGCCGTCACGGCGCGTGGGCTTTTCGGATAGAGCACGAAACCGATGGCGTTGGCACCGGCTTCGACTGCGGCGTCGACGTCCTGCTCGCGGGTGAGTCCGCAAATCTTGATTCGAGTGATGGTCATGCCCAGCCATCATAGGCAGGGCGATCACTCTGCATCGTGGCCTCGGCCGGCAGGCCCCACCTGGCGTCGTACAACGGGCCGAGAAAATAGAGGCCATCGGGAGAGAACGTCGGTGCAGCGACCCCACGGCTGCGCGCCGCCAGCACCTCACCGATCCATTCGGGGCGCTCGTCTCCGTGGCCGACGCGCACCAGGCAACCCATGATGTTGCGGATCATGTGGTGCAGGAACGCATCCGCCTCGAACTCGAATTGCCACCGGCAGCGCTCGCCTGTGCCGATTCGCGTGATCTCGATGCGCCGCAGGTTCTTGACCGGCGATTTCGCCTGGCAGGCCGAGGCGCGAAACGAACTGAAGTCGTGCTCGCCAACCAGTTGCTTGGCGGCGGCGCGCATCGCATCGCCATCGAGCGTTCTCATCGACCAGCCCACGCGGCCCGCTTCCAGGCTGGGCCGCACCGGCGATTGGGACAGCAGATAGATGTAGCGCCGCGCAAGCGCATTGGCTCGGCAATGGAATTCGTCGGGCACTGGAACGGCCCATTGCACGGCGATGTCGTCCGGCAAGAAGCGGTTGGTGCCGCGCACCCACGAATTGGGCGTGCGCTCGATGTCGGTGTCGAAGTGGATGACTTGCAGGATGCCATGCACACCGGCATCGGTGCGACCCGCGCAAAGGGTACCGATGCGTTGCTGGGCAAAGGCCGCGAGGGCCTTCTCCAGCTTGTCTTGTACCGTGAGGCCCGAGCGCTGGCTCTGCCAGCCTTGATAGCCCTGACCGTTGTAGCGAATGCCGAGGGCCAGCCTCACAGTGCAACGGTCAAGGGCATGGCCCTGATCAGGCGAGTTGCGTCAGCAACTGCCTGGCTTCGGCCTTGAGGTCGCCGGTGGCTTCGTTCGCCACTTCCTCGACCAGCGAGCGGGCGCCTTCGGCATCGCCGATGGCTTGCAGTTCACGCGCCAGCGACAGCTTGATGGCGTGCGGGCTCTCATGCGGGTCGTCGTGCCCTTCGAGGCGGCCGGGGCCGGTTTCGAGGGGCGCGCGGCCGGTCATCGAACTCATGTCGAATTCGACGAAGCCAGTGTCGCCAGGCAAGCCCGCGCGCAGCGTGGCCGGCTGGGTGCGCTCCTCATCGAGGCGCGAGGCGCGACGGTGCGATTCCAGTGCCGCGGGCGCCGTGTCGAAGTCGTTGACAAAGTCCGTGATGTTCTGGTTGCCGTCGTCGAGCGGGGCGCGTACGGTGCGCTCGTAGTCGTCGGGGTCCGCGATCGGCGGCCGGGCCGGCGGCAGGCTGGCGCTCGGCGGCGCCGGCACCGGGGCGGGCGCTGGTGCCTTGATGGTTGGAGCATTCAGGTCGAAATCGAAGTCCAGCGGGGCAACCGACGGCACGAAGGCCGGTGGCGATGCAACCGGCTCGCGCGCGATTCGCTTTGTCGGCAAATCGAGCGGCATGGTGACCGGATCGTCGGCGCCGGCGAGGGGCGTCGCAGTCGCTGCCTGCTGGCGCACGCCGGATTGGTACAGCGGATTGCCCGGGTCCAGTTCGCGACCCATTTCGACCACGCGGTTCCATTCGGTGCCGGTGCCGCCGGTCAGCTTGTGTACATCGGCGGCCATGGCTTCATAGGCGCGGAGGTCGCGGCGCTTGGCATGGATTTCGAGAAGCTTCAGGTGGATGGCGGTGCGTTCGGGCGTGGCACGCAGGGCCTCGCGCAGAATTTCCTCGGCTTGCAGGTCGCGGCCATAGGCAAGGTAGACATCGGCTTCGGCCACTGGGTCCACGTCGCCTGCATCGAGTTGGCTCGGCGAGTACGAGAGCGACGATGCCGTCGCGCCGCGGTTCTTGGTGTCGACCGATTCGCCACCGCTGGCGCCGAAGAACGAATCCTTCGGAATGCGGCTTTCCAGGAATACGCTGTCGCCGGCGTCCTGGCGCTTGCGGCCGAGCACGCGATAGAGCAGGAAGCCGATGAGCAGCGCGATCAACCCCGCGGCACCCAGCATCAACGGGTTGTCCATCAACTCCGCGAAGAAGCCGCGTTCGGCCGGCGCCGGGACCTTCACGGGCGTGGCGGCTGGTGGCTTGGCGACGGCAGGCGACGCAGGGGCTGCGGCAGGCGGCGCGGGCGGAGTGGTTTCAGCCGTTGGGGGCACTGCTGGCGGTGCGGTGACAGGCACCGTCACGCCGGGCGCTGGCGCCGGAGCGGGCGCGGCAGCGGTCGGCGCGGCGCCTGATGGCACGGCAGCGGGCGTTGCAGGCGTTGCGGCGGACGGCGCGGATGAACTCGTCGCGCTCTGCAACTTGTTCAACTCGGAGATGTTTTTCGACAGTTCGGCTACGCGCGAACTGGTGTCCTTGGCTTGGCGTTCCGCCGCCAGCTTTTCGTCGGCGGCCTTGGCCGATGTGCCAGGCGACACGGTGAGCCTGTCGGGCGTGGCAACGCCGGCATTGCGGTCCTCGACATTGGTCTGGACCTTGCCGCCGGCCCGGCGATCGGCGAGCCCCACCCGGGAGGTCGGCGCGTTCCCGGCCAGGCGCTGGCGGTAGTCGTTGAAATCGCGGCTTTGCGCGGTCACCGTCTGGCGGGCCTCCTCGGGCGGTGTCGCGGCGGCCTGCGCGGCGCTCGGCACGGTGATGATGGCACCGGCCTTCATCCGGTTCACGTTGGCGCCGAGGAAGGCATCCGGGTTGTTTCGCAGCATCGCCACAAGCATCTGGTCGAGCGACACGTCGGCCGGCTTGTAGGCGCCGGCGATCTTGCTGGCGGTGTCGCCGGGACGAACCGCGACTTGCTGGCCATCGCCAGTGCCGGCCCGCACGGCGCGTTCGGGCGCCGCGGCGGGCGCGGCGGCGGGCGCGGCGGCGGGCGCGGGGCGCGGGCGAGGGGCTACCTGCGCCACGGGCGGCGCCGCGGGAGCGGGAACAGGAGCAAGGGCCGCGCGTGTCGGTGGCGCGCTCTGGATCTGGGGTCCGACCGGGCTGACCGGGTTGACCGGTGCCACTGCAGCGGCCTGGCGGCTGCGCGGCGGGTCGAGCAGCACGGTGTAGTCGCGTACGACACGACCTCCGCCCCAATTGGCCTCCAGCAGCAGATCGATGAAGGGATCGTTGAGCGAGCGGTTGCCGTTCAGGCGGATGAAGTAACGACCATCGGCACGCCGTTGCAGGACCATGCGAACGTCGGCCAGGGCGGAGTTGTATCCGACGCCCGCCGCCTGGAAGGCTCCGGGCGACGCAATATTGAGCCTCAGGCTATCGGCTTCCGCAGCGCTGATCTCGGTGACGTCGATCTCGGCGCGCAGCGGCTCGCCGAGTGTCGACTGCACGTTGAGCCGGCCCAGCGCCAGCGCGCTGGCATCCATGCTAACGACTCCCAGAGCGAGCGCGATCGCCGCACTCAGCAGCGAGAGCTGACCGCTGCCCGACGACGTCGAGATGGGCAGGATGACCGGATTCGGTTTCACATGCAGCAGAGGTCTTGTCATGCTCATAGGGGGCACGATGGCCCGGAAGTGTAAGGGAACGTTAACACCATCACCCCCCAGTGACAAGGCAGCAGCTTAGATCAGACCAGTGCGCGCCAACTTCAATGGTAGAAACCCGTGGCTGTTTTACAACGGAGGGCTTCTGGTTCAAGCGTCAAGCAGGATGCGCAGCATACGACGCAATGGCTCAGCAGCGCCCCACAGGAGTTGGTCGCCGATTGTGAAGGCTCCGACGTATTCCGGCCCCATCGCCATTTTGCGGATGCGGCCGACAGGGATATTCATGGTACCGGTGACGGTGACGGGCGTCAGGTCCTTGACAGTGTCTTCACGCGTGTTGGGCACGACCTTGACCCAGGCATTGTCGGCGGCGACCAGCGCCTCGATATCGGCCAGGGGCACGTTCTTCTTGAGCTTGAAGGTCAGCGCCTGGCTGTGGCAGCGCATCGCGCCGACGCGCACGCAGAAGCCATCGACCGGCGTCGCCGCGGTGCCGAAGCCCGGGCCCTGGCCGAGGATCTTGTTGGTTTCGGCGCCGCCCTTCCATTCTTCCTTGGACATGCCCCATTCGGCATCGTCCTGCGCCTTGCCGATGCCGAGGTCCTTGTCGATCCAGGGGATCAGCGAGCCGCCCAGTGGCGCGCCGAAATTGGCCGTCTCCGCGGCCGACAGGTTCTGCTGCTTGTGCAGCACCTTGCGGTCGATCTCGAGGATGGCGGACTTCGGATCGTCCAGCAGTGCCTTGACTTCCGAGTTGAGCGTTCCGAATTGCGTCAGCAACTCGCGCATGTGCTGTGCGCCACCGCCGGACGCGGCCTGGTAGGTCATGCTGGTCATCCACTCGACCAGGCCGGCCTTGTAGAGCGCGCCCACGCCCATCAGCATGCAGCTCACCGTGCAGTTGCCGCCGATCCAGTTCTTGCCGCCCTTGGACAGTGCGTTCTGGATGACCGGCAGGTTGACCGGATCGAGAATGATGATCGCGTCATCCTTCATGCGCAGCGTCGAGGCGGCGTCGATCCAGTGGCCGTTCCAGCCGGCAGCGCGCAGCTTGGGGAAAACCTCGGTCGTGTAGTCGCCGCCCTGGGCGGTGATGACGATGTCGCACTTCTTCAGCGCGTCGATGTCGTACGCATCCTTCAACATGGTTTCGTTCTTCGCCATCGACGGGGCCTTGCCGCCCGCGTTGGAGGTCGAGAAGAACAGCGGCTCGATGAGGCCGAAGTCGCCTTCGGCCTGCATGCGATCCATGAGGACCGAGCCGACCATGCCGCGCCAGCCTACCAGGCCGACCAGGGGTTGAGATGCGTACGCCATTTGATTGAATGCCCTTGTCAAAAAAAGAAAAGTTGTTTCTCTTTGCGCCCGGCTCGTCGAGCCGGGTGGGCGTGACGAAGCGGGCTGCGGTTAGCCGGTAATCGTCTTTTTGGTGATCGCTGCGACGACCGCGTCACCCATTTCGCGGGTGCCGACGCGCTTCGTGCCTTCCGACCAGATGTCGCCGGTGCGCAGGCCGGAGGCCAGCACCTGCTGGACCGCCGACTCGATACGAGCGGCAGCTTCGGGTTGGTTGAGGGAGAAGCGGAGCATCATGGCAGCAGACAGGATTGTAGCCAAAGGATTTGCAACCCCCTTGCCTGCAATGTCGGGCGCGCTGCCGTGGCTTGGCTCGTACAGGCCCTGGTTGCTCGAATTCAGCGAGGCCGACGGCAACATTCCGATCGAACCAGTGAGCATGGCGGCCTCGTCCGACAGGATGTCGCCGAACATGTTGCCGGTGACCACCACGTCGAACTTCTTCGGCGCCTTCACGAGCTGCATGGCCGCGTTGTCGACGTACATGTGGTCGAGTTCGACGTCCGGATATTCCTTGCCGACCTCGGTGACGATGTCTTTCCAGAACTGGAAGGTCTCGAGCACGTTGGCCTTGTCGACGCTGGTCACGCGCTTGCTGCGCTTGCGCGCGGCCTGGAACGCGACGTGCGCGATGCGCTCGACCTCCGGGCGCGAGTAGCGCATCGTGTCGAAGGCTTCATCGGCGCCGGGGAAGTGGCCGTCGACGGCGGTGCGGCGGCCGCGCGGCGCGCCGAAGTAGATGTCGCCGGTCAGCTCGCGGATGATGAGGATGTCCAGGCCGGAGATCAGCTCGGGCTTGAGGCTCGACGCGCCGACCAGTTGCTCATAGCAGATCGCAGGACGGAAATTGGCGAACAGGCCGAGGTTCTTGCGCAGGCCGAGGATGGCCTGTTCAGGGCGCAGCGGGCGATCGAGCTTGTCGTATTTCCAGTCGCCGACGGCGCCGAACAGCACGGCGTCGGATTCCTTCGCGAGCTTGAGCGTCGACTCGGGCAGCGGATGGCCGTGCGCTTCGTAGGCTGCACCGCCAACGAGGGCGGTTTCCATCTCGAGCTTCAGGTCGAGGACACCGAGCACGCGTACCGCTTCCGCAACGATTTCGGTGCCGATGCCGTCACCGGGAAGAACTGCGATTTTCATGAGAGTCAGAGGTTGTTGATTGTTTTGATGTAGAGCAGTCCTGCTGAGGTCGGAGCTCAGCTCACCATCGTGTGCGCCAGCCAGGGCTTGGTGGCAAGGCGTTCCTTTTCGAAAGCCTCGATCTTGTCCTTGTGGCGCAGCGTGAGTCCGATGTCGTCGAGCCCGTTGATGAGGCAGGACTTGCGGAACGCCTGCACGTCGAACGGCAACTCGACGCCGTCGGGCTTGATCACGACTTGCCGCTCGAGGTCGATGGTGAGCTGGTAGCCGGGGAAGGCGAACACTTCGTCGAACAATTGCGCGACTTGCGCTTCAGGCAGCACGATAGGCAGCAGGCCGCTCTTGAAGCTGTTGTTGAAGAAGATGTCGGCATAGCTGGGCGCGATGATGACGCGGAAGCCGTACTGGTCGAGTGCCCACGGCGCATGTTCGCGCGAGGAGCCGCAACCGAAGTTCTGGCGTGCCAGCAGGACCGACGCGCCGGCATAGCGTGGCTGGTTCAGCACGAAGTCCGGGTTTGGTTTGCGGCTGGCCGGGTCTTGTCCAGGTTCACCCGTGTCCAGGTAACGCCAGGCGTCGAACAGATTGGGTCCGAAGCCTGTCTTCTTGATCGACTTGAGGAATTGTTTGGGAATGATCGCGTCGGTGTCGACGTTCTCGCGGTCCATCGGGGCCACGAGGCCTTTGTGAATTGTGAATGCTTTCATGAGTTTTTACCCAGTGTTCAAAGTAGTGCCCCGCGTGGGGTGCATCAAACTAACGTGAAGAATAGAGCCAAGACAATCAGGCCCGCGCCAGCACCTGCAAACACCGAACTGAAGGAACGAAGCCTGTCACCGATGAGACCGCAAACAAGGAGCAACGCCGCCAGCGCAATGGGCAGTACGACCGGCCAAAGATAGAGGGGTGAGATCCAACTACCGAATAGCGCCCAACCGAAAAAAAACGTTGCACCAAGCCCTGCAAAAACTGCAAAGAAGCCGCAGGTCAAACCGAGAAGTTCACGCTTCGAGCTTACGGCCCCACCTTGGGCCGGCGCCTTGTTGGAACTGGTTGACGACATGGTGGACAGGCGCCTCATAGGTTTCTGACGTCCACGAAGTGGCCGCGCACCGCCGCCGCGGCGGCCATCGCGGGACTCACGAGATGCGTTCGGCCACCGGCGCCCTGGCGGCCCTCGAAGTTGCGGTTGCTGGTCGATGCACAACGTTCGCCGGGCTCGAGGCGGTCGGCGTTCATCGCGAGACACATCGAGCAGCCCGGTTCGCGCCATTCGAAGCCGGCGGCCTTGAAGATCTGGTCGAGGCCTTCGCGCTCGGCCTGCTCCTTCACGAGACCGGAGCCAGGCACCACCATCGCGAGCTTGACGTTCCGGGCGACCTTCTGGCCGAGCTTCTTCACGACGGCAGCGGCTTCGCGCATGTCCTCGATGCGGCTGTTGGTGCAGGAGCCGATGAACACCTTGTCGACGAAGATGTCGTTCATCGGCTTGTTGGGCTCCAGGCCCATGTAGGTCAGCGCGCGTTCCATGGCGCCGCGCTTGTTGGCATCCTTTTCCTTGTCGGGATCGGGCACGCGGCCGGTGATCTCGATGACCATTTCGGGCGAGGTGCCCCACGTGACTTGCGGCGGAATCTTTGCCGCGTCGAGTTCGACCACGAGGTCGAAGTGCGCGCCGGGGTCGGAGTGCAGCGTCTTCCAGTACGCGACGGCCTGGTCCCACTCCACGCCGGTGGGTGCGAGGGGGCGGCCCTTGACGTAGCTGATGGTCTTCTCGTCGACCGCCACGAGGCCCGCACGCGCGCCGGCTTCGATGGCCATGTTGCAGACCGTCATGCGGCCTTCCATGGTCAGGTCGCGGATGGCCGAACCTGCGAATTCGATCGTGTAGCCGGTGCCGCCGGCGGTGCCGATCTTGCCGATGATCGCGAGCACGATGTCCTTGGCGGTGCAGCCCAGCGGGAGTTTTCCCTCGACCTTCACGAGCAGGTTCTTTGCCTTCTTGGCAAGCAGCGATTGCGTGGCCATCACATGCTCGACTTCGCTCGTGCCGATGCCGTGCGCGAGCGCACCGAATGCGCCATGCGTCGATGTGTGCGAGTCGCCGCAGACCACCGTCATGCCCGGCAGCGTCGCGCCCGACTCGGGGCCGATCACGTGCACGATGCCCTGGCGCTTGCTCAGGAACGGGAAGAACGCGGCCGCGCCGAATTCGGCGATGTTGTGGTCGAGCGTGGTGACCTGTTCCTTGCTGGTCGGGTCGGTGATGCCGTCGTAGCCGCGCTCCCAGCCGGTGGTGGGCGTGTTGTGGTCGGCCGTGGCCACGACCGAGCTGATGCGCCACAGCTTGCGCCCGGCCTCGCGCAGGCCTTCGAAGGCTTGCGGGCTGGTGACTTCATGCACCAGGTGGCGGTCGATGTAGAGGATCGCGGTGCCGTCTTCCTCGGTGTGGACGACGTGTTCGTCCCAGATCTTGTCGTAGAGCGTGCGTGCCATTTGGGCCTTCTTTCGTGGGGATGTGATTGTCTTGTTTTCAAGCGGCCAGTTCGGCGGCCGCGGCGGGTTCGCGGGCCGCTTCGCCGCAGGCTTGCAAATGCGCGACCAGCGTGCGCGCGGCTACGGGCAGTGTCGAAAAATCTCGCGCGACGAGTTGGATCTCCCGCTTCGCCCAGGTGTCGGTGAGCGCCACGCTGGTCAGCCGGCGGCCGACACCGCCGCGCATCAAGTCGAACGCCTGGCCCGGCATCACGCCGATGCCAAGGCCGTTTTCGATCATGCGGCACATCGCGTCGAGGCCGGTGACATGGATGCGCAGCTTGATGGTGCGGCCGGCATCGAGCGCGGCCTGGCGCGTGGCAACGTAGATCGAGCTGTTGGTGTGCAGGCCAACGTGGTCATGGACGAGCGAGTCGACGAAAGCGATCGGGCCTTCGCCCGCGAGGGGGTGCCCGGCGGGCACGATCAGCACGAGGTGATCGCGGCGGTAGGGCAGGGCCTGCAATTCGGTTTCGCCGTCTGCCACGTTGCAGATGCCGAGGTCGGACGCCCCCTCTTGCACCGCGCGCAGCACTTCGCTGCTGAGGTGCTCTTCGAGGTCGATCTTGATGGCTTCGTGCGCCCGCCGGAAGGCGCCGAGGTCTTCCGGCAGGAATTGCACGATGGCCGAGATGTTGGCATGCACGCGCACGTGACCGCGCACGCCGTCTGCGTATTCGCTGAGCTCGCCCTGCATCTTTTCGAGGCTGTAGAGCACCGATCGGGCGTGGTGGAGCAGGCTCTCGCCGGCCGGCGTCAGGTCGACGCCGCGGGTGTGGCGATAGAGCAGGGGGGTGTTGAGCGTCGCTTCGAGATCCGACAGGCGCTTGCTGACCGCCGAAGCCGCGATGAACTCGCGTTCCGCCGCGCGGCCAATGCTGCCGAGCTCGCACACAGCCACGAAGAGCTGCAGCGAAGTCAGGTCGATCCGGCGGACGAAACTGCGTTCAGAGGTGTTCACGGGGCGTTCGAGCCATCGCAACGGGCGATGTAGCGGAGCGCCATTTTGCTAGAGAAAGGTCAGCATCGTCATCGCGATCCGCGATGACACTGCTGCTGCCTCAAGATGAAAAAAGCGGGCTTCCCTCGCCCGCCTGGTCAGTCGAAGACGTGAACCCGACGTCAGTTCTTCTTTTCGGCGGCGTTCTCGACCTTTTGGCCAGCCTTTTGCACGTCCTGGCCGGCACCCTTCATGGTGTTGCAGCCAGACAGCGGGATGCTGAAGGCGAACGCGACGGCCATCAGAGCAGCGATTTTTCTCATTTCAGACTCCTTCGAACAAGTGGTTGAGCGAGATGCGTGGAGTGATCCCTCCGCCTTGAAGGCTAAGGACGCAGGCCCACCGGCCGTGTCAGCCAAAACGCAAAAGGGCTGCCCGAAGGCAGCCCTTTGGAGGGTGAGGCGTATGCCCCCTCGTCGACGCTCAGCGCGTGGCGATCGGTTGCACGTCGCGCTTGACCGAGCCTTCGAACAACTGGCGCGGGCGGCCGATCTTGTATTCCGGGTCGCCGATCATTTCGTTCAACTGGGCGATCCAGCCGACCGTGCGGGCGAGCGCGAAGATCGCGGTGAACAGCGGCACCGGGATGCCGATGGCGCGCTGCACGATGCCCGAGTAGAAGTCGACGTTCGGGTAGAGCTTGCGCGAGACGAAATATTCGTCTTCCAGGGCGATTTTTTCGAGCGCCATGGCCAGCTTGAACAGCGGGTCGTTTTCCAGGCCCAGTTCGCTCAGCACTTCCTTGCAAGTCTCTTGCATGAGCTTGGCGCGCGGGTCGTAGTTCTTGTAGACGCGATGCCCGAAGCCCATCAGCTTGACGTTCGAGTTCTTGTCCTTGACCTGCTTGATGAACTCGCCGATCTTCTCGACGCCGCCGGCCTTCTGGATGTCGTAGAGCATGTTGAGCGCCGCTTCGTTGGCGCCGCCGTGGGCCGGCCCCCAGAGGCAGGCCACGCCGGCTGCGATGGCGGCAAACGGGTTGGTGCCCGACGAGCCGCACAGCCGCACCGTCGAGGTGGACGCGTTTTGTTCGTGGTCTGCGTGCAGGATGAAGATGCGGTCGAGTGCGCGCTCGAGGACCGGGCTCACGTGGTACGGCTCGCACGGCGTGGCGAACATCATGTGCAGGAAGTTGCCGGCGTAGCTCAGGTCGTTCTTCGGGTACATGTACGGCTGGCCGATCGTGTACTTGTAGGCCATGGCGACCAGTGTCGGCATCTTCGCGATCAGGCGGATGGCAGCAATCTCGCGGTGCTTCGGATTGTTGATGTCCGTGCTGTCGTGATAGAAGGCCGACAGTGCGCCAACGAGGCCGGTCATGATGGCCATCGGATGGGCATCACGGCGGAAGCCGCGCAGGAAGAACTGCATCTGCTCGTTGACCATCGTGTGATTGGTCACCAGCTTCGTGAAATCCTTCTTCTTGGTTTCATTCGGGAGCTCACCGTACAGCAGCAGATGGCAAGTTTCCATGAAGTCGCAGTTGGTCGCGAGCTGTTCGATGGGATAGCCGCGGTACAGCAACTCGCCTTTGTCGCCGTCGATGTACGTGATGGCCGACTGGCACGATGCAGTCGACATGAAGCCCGGGTCATAGGTGAACATGCCGGTCTGGGCGTAGAGCTTGCGGATGTCGATGACGTCCGGTCCGATCGAGCCCTTGTAGATCGGCAGGTCGATGTTGTCGGTGCCGTTGCTGAACGACAGCGTGGCCTTGGTGTCAGAGGCTTTCATTGAGGCTTTCTTTCGTCAAATAAACATTCTGGAAGGGCTTGCACGCGTTCAGACGCGCAAGAGATGCAACAAATCGACCACATCCGGTCCGGCCAACGCGGGCTCAGGCTCCTTGCGTCTCAGCAACAAGTCGAGGAGATCATGGTCCGACAGGTCCATCAGGGCTTCCATTGCCTGCGCCTGTCCAACAGTCAAGCTGGATTCATGCCGCTCGAAGAAGCGGGCGATGAACAAATCGTTTTCGAGCAAGCCGCGCCGGCAGCGCCATTTCAGCTTGCTCAGCGCGCGGACGCCGAGGGGCTGGTCGAGGTTGTCGGTGGCTTGCATGGCGGACAGCGATCTGATGTTTAGATGGCGCGGCGGACCATCAATTCCTTGATCTTGCCGATTGCCTTGGTCGGGTTGAGGCCCTTGGGGCACACGTCGACGCAGTTCATGATCGTGTGGCAGCGGAACAGGCGGTACGGGTCTTCCAGGTTGTCCAGGCGCTCGCCGGTGGCTTCGTCGCGGCTGTCGGCGATGAAGCGGTAGGCCTGCAGCAGGCCGGCCGGGCCGACGAACTTGTCGGGATTCCACCAGAAGCTCGGGCAGCTCGTCGAGCAGCTTGCGCACAGGATGCACTCGTAGAGGCCGTTGAGCTCGTCGCGCTCCTCGGGCGACTGCAGGCGCTCCTTCTCGGGCGGCACGGTGTCGTTCTGCAGGTACGGCTTGATCGAGTTGTACTGCTTGAAGAACTGCGTCATGTCGACGATCAGGTCGCGAATGACAGGCAGGCCGGGCAGCGGCTTCAACGTGACCACGCCCTTGAGCGTGTTCATGTTGGTCAGGCAGGCGAGGCCGTTCTTGCCGTTGATGTTCATGGCATCCGATCCGCAGACGCCTTCGCGGCAGGAGCGGCGGAACGACAGCGTCGGATCTTGCGCCTTGAGCTTCATCAGGGCGTCGAGCAGCATGCGTTCGTGACCGTCGAGTTCGATCTCGATGGTCTGCATGTACGGCTTGGCATCCTTGTCCGGGTCGTAGCGGTAGATCTTGAAAGTGCGCTTCATCGTGGTTTTCCTGTTCTTGATCTTCAGAAGGTCCGGACCTTCGGGGGCACGGACGCGACGGTGAGCGGCTGCAGCTTGACCGGCTTGTACGACAGGCGATTGCCTTCGCTGTACCAGAGCGTGTGCTTCATCCAGTTGGCATCGTCGCGGCCGAGCGGCGCGACCGGATCGTCCGCCGGACGTTCGTAGTCTTCCACCGTGTGGGCGCCACGGCATTCGCGGCGAGCCGCGGCGGAGACCATCGTGGCTTGCGCCACTTCGATCAGGTTGTCGACTTCAAGCGCCTCGATGCGCGCGGTGTTGAACACGCGGGACTTGTCCTTGAGCGTTACGGCGCGGACGCGTTCGCGTACGGCGGCGATCTTCTGGACGCCTTCGTCCATCGAGGCCTGCTTGCGGAACACGGCTGCGTGCTGCTGCATCACGGCGCGGATTTCGCCGGCGACATCCTGTGCATAGAGGCCGTCCGTGGAGCGTTCCAGCTCATTGAGACGAGCTAGCGAGCGGTCGGCGGCGTCGTCGGGCAGCGGCTTGTGTTCCTGGTTCTTGTCGTTGTACTCGACGATGTGGTTGCCGGCAGCACGGCCGAACACCAGCAAGTCGAGCAGCGAGTTGGTGCCCAGGCGGTTGGCGCCGTGCACGCTCACGCAGGAGCATTCGCCCACCGCATAGAGGCCGTTCACCACGGCGCTGTTTTCTTCGCCCTGCTGGATGACGACCTGGCCGTGGATGTTGGTCGGGATGCCGCCCATCTGGTAATGGATGGTCGGCACGACCGGGATCGGTTCCTTGGTAATGTCGACGTTGGCGAAGTTGACGCCGATTTCGTACACCGACGGCAGGCGCTTGTGGATGGTCTCGGCGCCCAGGTGGTCGAGCTTGAGCAGCACGTAGTCCTTGTTCGGACCGCAGCCTCGGCCTTCCTTGATTTCCTGGTCCATCGAGCGGGACACGAAGTCGCGCGGCGCCAGGTCTTTCAGCGTGGGCGCATAGCGCTCCATGAAGCGTTCGCCGTTGCTGTTCAACAGGATCGCGCCTTCGCCGCGGCAGCCTTCGGTCAGCAGCACGCCGGCGCCGGCCACGCCGGTCGGGTGGAACTGCCAGAACTCCATGTCCTGCAGCGGGATGCCCGAGCGTGCCGCCATGCCGAGGCCGTCGCCGGTGTTGATGAAGGCGTTGGTCGAAGCGGCAAAGATGCGGCCGGCGCCGCCGGTGGCGAGCAACACGGTCTTGGCCTGCAGGATGTGCAGGTCGCCGGTTTCCATTTCGAGGGCGGTGACGCCGACCACGTCGCCGTCGGCGTCGCGGATCAGGTCGAGCGCCATCCACTCGACGAAGAATTGCGTTCGGGCTTCGACGTTCTTCTGATAGAGCGTGTGCAGCATCGCGTGGCCGGTACGGTCGGCCGCGGCGCAAGCGCGCTGTACCGGTTTTTCACCGTAGTTGGCGGTATGGCCGCCGAACGGACGCTGGTAGATCGTGCCGTCGGGATTGCGGTCGAACGGCATGCCGAAGTGCTCGAGCTCGTACACGACCTTCGGTGCTTCGCGGCACATGAATTCGATCGCGTCCTGGTCGCCGAGCCAATCCGAACCCTTGATGGTGTCGTAGAAGTGGTAGTGCCAGTTGTCTTCGCTCATGTTGCCGAGCGAGGCGCCGACGCCACCTTGCGCGGCGACGGTGTGCGAGCGGGTCGGGAACACCTTGGAGAGCACGGCGACGTTCAGGCCGGCGCGCGCCAGCTGCAGCGAGGCGCGCATGCCGGAGCCGCCGGCGCCCACGATGACGACGTCGAACTTGCGCTTGGTGATTTGGTCTTTTGTATAGGTCATGGGAATCAGGCCTTCCGCCGGGCCGTGCCAAGGGGGGCGAAGTGATGAGCGTGGGGGTTCATGTTTCAGGCCTTCCGCCGGGCCGCCCCAAGGGAGGCCTGCGCCCCCGCGGGGGGCAGCGAATACACGAAGTGATGAGCGTGGGGGTTCATGTTCACACCCTCCAGAGCACTTGGATGGCCCAACCCGCGCAACCGACAAGCCAGACGAGCGTAAAGATTTGAAGCAGGAGGCGAATGCTGACCGGCTGGACGTAGTCCATCCAGATGTCGCGCATGCCGACCCACACGTGGTACAGCAGCGAGACGATGACCGCGAAAGTCAGGACTTTCATCCACTGTGTCGAAAAGATGCCGGCCCATTTGTCGTAGCCGATGTTGCCCGTCGTGAACAGCACCTGGCCGAGCAGGATGAGCGTGAAGAGCGCCATCAGGCCGCCCGTGATGCGCTGGCTGAGCCAGTCGCGAAGTCCGTAGTGCGCGCCGACGACGATGCGCTTGGAGCCGTAGTTCACTGCCATGTCGAGTCCTCAGTAAGCGCCGAACAGCTTCAGGCCGAGCGCGATGGTCAGGAGGATGCTGATCGTCAACGTGGCGATCGCCGAGGTCTTGCCGAACTCCTTGGTCACTGCGGAATGGCTCACGTCCATCCACAAATGGCGCAGGCCGGCAACGAAGTGGTGAAGGTAGGCCCAGATCAAGGCAAGCGCAACCAGCTTGATCAACACGCCCGGAACAAACCAAAGGCCGCTATTGAACGCGGCCTTGAACTTTTCAAAGGAAATCTGGGAGCTGATCGAGGTATCGAACATCCAGATGATGAACGGCAGCAGCAGGAACATCAAGAAGCCGCTGATGCGGTGCAGGATCGACACGATGCCGGCCGGAGGCAGGCGGTAGGTGCTCAGATCCTTGAATGCGTTGATGTTGCGGAACTCGCGGCGTGGGGGCCGTGGGGAGGAGGCAAGCTCGGTCATGGGAGGCTTTCGTTGCTTTTCGTGGGGGACGGCTTGGTTCTGAAGGCAAATGCAAACAACGAAAAATTGTATTGCAATGCACCATGGCGCAACGTTGCGTCGTGCATCGGCACGGTGCATCGCTCGGGGACTCTGGATTTCGGAAGCGTTTGCGGCATGTCATTACCCGTGTCATCTACCCGAGTTGGTTCCTGTAGTGGTGCGTGTCGGTGCGGTACAGGCCGCGTCGGAGTTCCATGGGCGTGTCGTGATAGGTGTAGGCCACGCGTTCGACGCTCAACAGAGGCGTTGCGCTGGTGATGCCCAGCAGCACCGCCTGCGCGTCGTCGGGCAGCACCGCGCGGATTTTCTCCTCGGCGCGGACCATGTGCACGCCAAATTCGGCTTCAAAAAGTGAATACATCGGGCCACGCCAGCCGGCAAGGCGCTCGGCTGTCAGCCCTTTGAATGACACGCCGGGCAGCCACAGGTCTTCCAGGATGGTCGGCACGCCGCCATAGGCGAGCACGCGGCGCACCTGCAGCACGGCGTCGCCAGTGCGCAACGAGAGGGCGCGTGCCACGTCGGCGGCGGCGCGCAGGCGCTTGCAATCCACGATGGTGCGCTCGGCCGGGCCTTCCGTGTTGAGGTCGCCGCTGTCGGGCACCAATTTCAGGAAGCGGTATTGCACATGCTGCTCGGTGTGCGTCGCAACGAAGGTGCCCCTGCCCTGGCGGCGCACCACGAGGTTGTCGGCGGCCAGCTCGTCGATGGCCTTGCGCACCGTACCCTGGCTCACCCGGAAGCGGGCGGCCAGGTCCATTTCGCTGGGAATCGGTTCGCCCGGCTTCCACTCGCCGGCTTGCAGTCTTTGCAGGATCAGCGCCTTGATCTGCCGGTACAGGGGGCTGAACGATGGCGTCGACGTATCTGACAGGGCGGAAAGGGGCGTGTTCATGACGTGGGAAAGCGCAGCGATGGCGCTGGAATGGCCCCTATCTTATATAAGACATAAGACATGCGCCACCAAAACGCCTTTTGGGGCCTAAAATGCCGGCCGGTTTTGCGCGCACGGGTCCCGGGCCCTGCACGACCCGTGGAATTTGCGAGAAAGCCGCGGGGCGCATCCTCACTTTTCATCACCTTCTGGAGACTTCCCATGAGCAAAAAGCCCGTCCGCGTTGCCGTCACCGGTGCAGCCGGCCAAATCGGTTACGCCCTGTTGTTTCGCATCGCTTCGGGCGAAATGCTGGGCAAAGACCAGCCGATCATCCTCAACCTGCTGGAAGTGCCGGTCGAAGGCCCGCAAAAGGCGCTCAAGGGCGTGATGATGGAACTGGAGGACTGCGCCTTTCCACTGCTGGTCGGCATGGAAGCCCATAGCGACCCGATGACCGCCTTCAAGGACGCCGACTACGCGCTGCTGGTCGGTTCGCGCCCCCGCGGCCCCGGTATGGAACGTGCTGAATTGCTGGCCGTCAACGGCGCCATCTTCACCGCGCAAGGCAAGGCGCTGAATGCCGTTGCCAGCCGCAACGTCAAGGTGCTGGTGGTCGGCAACCCGGCCAATACCAACGCCTACATCGCCATGAAGAGCGCGCCGGACCTGCCGCGCAAGAACTTCACCGCCATGCTGCGCCTGGACCACAACCGCGCTGCCAGCCAACTCGCCGCCAAGACTGGCAAGGCCGTGGCCGACATCGAGAAGCTCACCGTCTGGGGCAACCATTCGCCCACGATGTACGCCGACTACCGCTTCGCCACCATCAACGGCGAAAGCGTCGCGAAGATGATCAACGACCAGGAATGGAACGCCAATACCTTCCTGCCGACGGTCGGCAAGCGCGGCGCTGCCATCATCGAGGCGCGCGGCCTGTCTTCTGCTGCTTCGGCCGCCAACGCCGCCATCGACCACATGCGCGACTGGGCCCTGGGCACCAATGGCAAGTGGGTCACGATGGGCATCCCGTCCGACGGCCAGTACGGCATCCCGAAGGACACGATGTTCGGCTTCCCGGTTACTTGCGAAAACGGCGAATACAAGCTCGTCGAAGGCCTCGAAATCGACGCCTTCAGCCGGGAACGCATCAACAAGACGCTCGAAGAACTGCAAGGCGAACAAGCCGGCGTCGCCCACTTGCTGTAATTCGCGGCATGCTCGACTGGAACCCCGCGCTCTATTCCCGCTTCGAGGATGAGCGCACCCGCCCCGCACGCGACCTGCTCGCGCGCGTGGCGATGGATCCGGCGGGCGTGGCCAACGTGGTCGACCTGGGCTGCGGCCCGGGCAATTCGACCGAACTGCTGGTGGAGCGCTTTCCGCATGCGTCGGTTGTCGGCACCGACAACTCCGAGGCCATGTTGGACAAGGCGCGCGAGCGCCTGCCTGCAGCGACTTTTCAGCTCAGCGATATCCAGGACTGGCAGCCAGACGTCGCGCCCGACCTGATTTACGCGAATGCCTCCCTGCAATGGGTGCCCGGGCACGAAACCCTGTTCCCGCGCTTGCTGGACGCCTTGGCGCCCGGCGGCACGCTGGCCATCCAGATGCCGGACAACCGCGACGAGCCCACGCACCGGTTGATGCGCGAACTGGCGGCCAAGGCGCCATGGGCGAAGGCGATCGGCGACTTCTCCCGCTTTCGCACCGAACTGATGGCGCTCGACGGCTACTACGACCTGCTCGCGCCGTTGGCAGAAAGCATCGACGTCTGGCGAACCGCGTACCAGCATCCGATGGAATCGCCAGCCGCGATCGTCGACTGGGTGCGCGGCACCGGTCTCAAGCCTTTTGTCGACAGGCTGTCGCCCGAACTCCAAGAAAGCTACCTCGCCGCCTACGAGCGGCGCATCGACATGAACTACCCCGAACGCAGCGACGAGAAGCGGCTGCTGGCCTTTCCCCGCATGTTCATCGTGGCGCGCAAGGCATGAGCGCAGTGCCGGGCCGCCCCAAACAAGCTCGCACCGCAGTGCGCAGCACGGAGGTTATCGAAATGAGCGCAGTGCCGGGCCGCCCCAAACAAGCTCGCACCGCAGTGCGCAGCACGGAGGTCCTCAAATGAACGCGGTATCGCCTACCGACGCCATCCGACCGGGAGACGTGCTGCGCGCGGCGCAGGCCGGCTCGGTCGTGCTGCCTGTATGCGACCACTACAGCGGCGTCGAAGCGCGCATGAAGAAGAGCCTTGCCCTGCAGGTTGAGCTGGCCGAGGAGTTCGGAGCCTGCGTATTCGACGTCACGCTCGATTGCGAAGACGGCGCGCCGGTCGGCGGCGAAGCCGAGCATGCGGCGCTCGTGACCGAACTCGCGCTGGGCGCCGCGCCCGGCATGCGCGTCGGCGTGCGCGTGCATCCGGTCGACCATGCGGCATTCGAGGCCGACGTGGCCACCATTGCAGGGCTGGCCGGGAAGCGGCTCAGCCACATCATGGTGCCGAAGGTCGAATCGTTTGCCGATGTCGTGCAGGCCGCCGCCGCGCTGGATGCCGCGGGCGCCACCGAACTGCCGCTGCAGGTGCTCATCGAATCGCCGCTGGCTGTGCACAATTCCTTCGACATCGCTTCGCACCCGCGCGTGCAGTCGCTCAGCTTCGGCCTGATGGATTTCGTCTCGGCGCATGCGGGCGCGATCCCCGCCGAGGGCATGGCGGCGGCGGGCCAGTTCACGCATCCACTGGTGGTGCGCGCCAAGCTCGAGATTGCGTCCGCCGCGCATGCGCATGGCAAGGTGCCGTCCCATTGCGTTGTCACTGAGTTCACCGATATTGACGCCATGCGTGCCGCTGCGCGACGTGCGGCCGGCGAGTTCGGCTATACGCGCATGTGGAGCATCCACCCGAACCAGATCCGCCCGATCCTCGACGCCTTTGCGCCGGGAGAAAGGCAGATCGAAACCGCGACGAAGATCGTCGCTGCTGCCGAGCGCGCCAACTGGGCGCCCGTTAATTTCGAAGGCGTATTGCACGACCGCGCGAGCTACCGCCTGTTTTGGCAAGTGCTCGAGCGCGCGCACGCTACCGGCCGTGCCTTGCCTTCGGAGGCAAGGGCATGGTTCGCCGCCCCCACCAAATCCTGATTGCTCCAAACACTCCAATTAAAGGAACTCACCATGAAGAAACTCGCACTCATCGCGGCCATCGCCCTGGCACTGCCGTTCGCCGCCTCCGCGCAGGATGCAGCCAAGGCCAAGCCCCTGTCGACCGGCAAGAAGGTCACGCAGAAAGTGGTGCCCAAGAAGGTGATCAAGAAGGTTGAGGAAAAGCAGCCGATCTCCGACGACACGAATGTCGTCCTGACGCCCGAAGACGAGGCCGTGGCAAAGCGCGTGCTTACCGGCACGATCAAGTGCGAACTGGGTGCCAGCGTGAATGTCGAGGCAGACGAAAAGAAGCCAGGCTTCTTCAATCTCACCCATGCCGGCGTGCACTACCGCATGCACCCGGTGGAAAGCCGCACCGGCGCGATTCGCCTCGAAGACCCGCGTCAGCAGGCCATGTGGCTGCAACTGGGCAACAAGTCGATGCTGATGAGCCAGAAGCAGGGTCAGCGGCTGGCCGACGAATGCCTGGCCGCCTCGCAGGAGGCAATGGCCGAAGACATGAAGAAGAACCCGCCGAAGGCCCTGTTCGACGGCGCCGACGCACCGAAGAAGTAATTCCCCGGCGCGGCTCTTGCTTGAGCCGTGCGCCGCCCGCTGTCTCAAGTTTCCGGAGAGTAAGAATGTTGCAAGCCTACGTTGACCACGTTGCCGAACGCGCCGCGCTCGGCATCCCGCCGCTGCCCCTGACGGCCAAACAGACCAGCGACCTGATCGAGTTGTTGAAGGTCGCTACCGCCAAGGACGGCGAGTTCCTGCTGAACCTGATCACGCACCGCGTGCCCGCCGGCGTGGACGACGCTGCCAAGGTCAAGGCCAGCTACCTTGCGGCAGTGGCCCACGGCACTGAAAAGTGCCTGCTGATCTCGCGCGCGCACGCCACCGAGTTGCTCGGCACCATGCTGGGGGGCTACAACATCGGCCCGATGATCGATCTGCTGGACGACGCCGAAGTCGGCGGCGTGGCCGCTGAAGGCCTGAAGAAAACGCTCCTGATGTTCGACCAGTTCCACGACGTCAAGGAAAAAGCCGACGCAGGCAATGCCAACGCCAAGGCCGTGCTGCAAAGCTGGGCCGACGCGGAATGGTTCACCAGCCGCCCCGAGGTGCCGCAAAGCATGACGCTGACGGTTTTCAAGGTGAGCGGCGAAACCAACACCGACGACCTGTCGCCCGCGCCCGATGCCACCACGCGTCCAGACATCCCGATGCACGCGCTGGCCATGCTCAAGAACGCCCGCCCCGGCATCACGCCCGAGGAAGACGGCAAGCGCGGCCCGGTTAAGTTCATCGAATCGCTGAAGGAAAAGGGCCACCTGGTCGCCTACGTCGGCGACGTGGTCGGGACGGGTTCGTCGCGCAAGTCGGCCACCAACAGCGTGCTGTGGTTCACCGGCGAAGACATCCCCTTCATCCCCAACAAGCGCTTCGGCGGCGTCTGCCTGGGTACCAAGATCGCCCCGATCTTCTACAACACGATGGAAGACGCCGGCGCACTGCCGATCGAGCTCGACGTCAACCAGATGAATATGGGCGACGTGATCGAACTGCGTCCCTACGAGGGCAAGGCGCTCAAGGACGGCAAGGTCATCGCCGAGTTCACGGTGAAGAGCGACGTGCTGTTCGACGAAGTGCGCGCCGGCGGCCGCATTCCGCTGATCATCGGTCGCGGCCTGACGGCCAAGGCGCGCGAAGCGCTGGGCCTGCCGGCATCGACGCTGTTCCGCCTGCCGCAAAACCCGGTGGACACGAAGAAGGGTTTCTCGCTCGCGCAGAAGATGGTGGGTCGCGCCTGCGGCCTGCCGGAAGGCCAGGGCGTGCGCCCCGGCACCTATTGCGAGCCGAAGATGACCTCGGTCGGTTCGCAGGACACCACCGGCCCGATGACCCGCGACGAACTGAAGGACCTGGCCTGCCTGGGCTTCAGCGCCGACCTGGTCATGCAGTCGTTCTGCCACACGGCGGCCTATCCGAAGAAGGTCGATGTGAAGATGCACCACGAGTTGCCTGATTTCATGGCCAACCGCGGCGGCGTTTCGCTGCGCCCGGGCGACGGCGTGATCCACAGCTGGCTCAATCGCCTGCTCACGCCCGACACCGTCGGCACCGGCGGCGACAGCCATACCCGCTTCCCGATCGGTATCAGCTTCCCGGCCGGCTCGGGTCTCGTGGCCTTTGCCGCCGCCACCGGCGTGATGCCGCTGGACATGCCGGAGTCGGTTCTCGTGCGCTTCAAGGGCAAGATGCAGCCCGGCGTCACTTTGCGCGACCTTGTGAATGCGATTCCGCTGTACGCGATCAAGGCCGGCCTGCTGACGGTCGAGAAGAAGGGCAAGAAGAACATCTTCTCGGGCCGCATCCTCGAAATCGAAGGCCTGCCGGACCTGAAGGTGGAACAGGCCTTCGAACTGAGCGATGCCTCGGCAGAACGCTCGGCCGCCGGCTGCACCGTGCACCTCGACAAGGCGCCGATCATCGAATACATCAACAGCAACATCACCCTGATGCGCTGGATGATTTCGCAGGGCTATGCCGACGCCCGTACGCTGGGCCGCCGCATCGCCGCGCAGGAAGCCTGGCTCAAGGATCCGCAGTTGCTGCAGCCCGATGCCGACGCCGAATACGCCGCCGTCATCGAAATCGACCTGGCCGACATCCACGAACCCATCCTGGCCTGCCCGAACGATCCGGACGATGTGAAGACGCTAGGCGAGGTGGCCGGCGTGAAGATCGACGAAGTGTTCATCGGCTCGTGCATGACCAACATCGGCCACTTCCGTGCCGCATCGAAGCTGCTCGAAGGCAAGCGTGACATCCCGGTCAAGCTGTGGATCGCGCCGCCTACCAAGATGGACGCGGCACAGCTCACCGAGGAAGGCCACTACGGCGTGTTCGGCAACGCGGGTGCGCGCACCGAGATGCCAGGCTGCTCGCTGTGCATGGGCAACCAGGCGCAGGTGCGAGAAGGCGCGACGGTGGTGTCGACCAGCACGCGCAATTTCCCGAACCGCCTGGGCAAGAACTCCAACGTGTACCTGAGCAGCGCCGAACTGGCCTCCATCGCCTCGAAGCTCGGTCGTATCCCGACCAAGGAAGAGTACATGGCCGAGATGGGCGTGCTGACCGCTGCCAGCGAACAGGTCTACCAGTACCTGAACTTCGACAAGATCGACGAGTTCAAGGAAGCTGCGGCAACAGTCGCGGCCTGATCCGCAACCGCCCACCGAAAAGCCCGCGCAGCGGGCTTTTCTTTTGGGGCGACGCGACGTTCGAGAGCGCGGTCCGGCATCCTGAAAGCCGCTGAAGCATTCAGTAGCAATTTCCGCTGAATCCACAGCGCGTCCCCTCGCGTAAGTGAAGTGCTCCACCCGTTCGGCGGAGTCCCACTCAACATTTCGAGGTGACGCCAATGAAACTTTCCAGCTTCCCGGTCCGGGCCAGCGTGGCCGCCCTCTGTGCGGTCGTGGCGGGCGGCGCCATGGCCTCCAGCCATCGCGAGGCGCCGTCGATTGCCGGCATGCCAAAGCTCGACGCGACGGACTTCTACATGTTCCGCAGCTACGACCCGGCCCGAGCCGACTACACCACGCTCATCGCCGACTACCAGCCCGACCAGAGTCCGGCCGGTGGCCCCAACTTCTTCGCGATGGACCCGACTGGCCTCTACGAGATCCACATAGACAACGACGGCGACGGCAGGGAAGACATCACCTTCCAGTTCAGATTCACCAACACCCTGCGCGACATCGCGTTGCCCATCGGTGGCCAGAGCACGTCGATCCCGCTGGTGCAGGCCGGCGGCATCACCGGTCCGAACCAGCCCACCAGCAATCTGCGCGAAACCTACACGGTGAGCGTGGTACGCGGGGACCGTCACGGCCGCGTCGGCGATGCGGTCCTCAAGACTGATGGCAGCCATGTGTTCGACAAGCCCACCGACAACATCGGCGAAAAAACCTTCGGCGTTGGCGGTGCCTACGCCGCCTATGCCGCGCAGCATGTCTACGACGTGAAGATCCCCGGCTGCGACGGTCTCGGCAAGGTGTTCGTCGGCCAGCGCAAGGACCCTTTCGTGGTCGCGCTCGGCCCGATCTTCGACCTGATCAACCTCAACCCGCTCGGCAATCCCGACGTGACCGGCGCCGATTCGCTCGCCGGCAAGAACGTGACCTCGCTCGAACTCGAAGTGCCGACCGCTTGCCTGACCACCGGCGGCAGCACCATCATCGGCGGCTGGACCACCTCCAGCGTGCGGCAAGCGCGCCTGATCGCCAGCCCGCCCAAGAGCGGCTACCAGACCACGGCGCTCAACGGCGGCCCGTGGGCGCAGGTGTCGCGGCTCGGCATGCCGCTGGTCAACGAAGTGGTGATCGGCCTGAAGGACAAGGACAGGTTCAACAGCTCGCAGCCGAAGAACGACGCGCAATTCCTGGGCTACGTCACCAACCCCGCGCTGCCGACGCTGATCCAGACCCTGTTCCCCTCCGCCAAGGCGCCCACCAACTTCCCGCGCACCGACCTCGTCGCCGCCTTCCTGACGGGCATCGCCGGCCTCAACCAGCCGGCCCACGTGACGCCTTCGGAAATGCTGCGGCTGGAGACCAGGATTGCGCCGACCCCCAAGGCCAGCCAGAGCAACCTCGGCGTGGCCGGCGGCGACTTTGCCGGCTTCCCGAACGGCCGACGACCGGGCGACGACATCGT
Organism: Variovorax humicola; assembly: GCF_037889915.1. Classification (NCBI taxonomy): domain Bacteria; kingdom Pseudomonadati; phylum Pseudomonadota; class Betaproteobacteria; order Burkholderiales; family Comamonadaceae; genus Variovorax; species Variovorax humicola. The sequence goes on from NZ_JBBKZV010000001.1 coordinate 516,712, forward strand.
CGACATTGAGTTGCGCGTGGCCATGGGCGCACTGTGCGTGCTGACCGGCGACACGGACAAGTTCAAGGTCGGCTGCAAGCCTTCGGACGCACCCGCCGGCGGCGCGCCGCTGACCGATGGCGCGCTGCAAAGTCCCGCGCAATTCCCTGCTGCGTTCCCATACCTCAACACGCCGCTGCCAGGCGCCACAGTCGCACCGTAAGGAGCCCATCATGAAAAGAATTGCCTTCGGTTGGGCCATTCCGCTGAGCATGGCGCTGACGACCACGCTGCTGGTGACCGGCTGCGGTGGCGGGGGAGGTGGCGGAGGCTTCATCCCGTCCGTCGCCACCACGCCATCAGGCAGCACGCCCTCGGGCAACATGCCGTCGGGCAACATGACATCGGGCAACATGACATCGGGCGACGCGCCATCGGATGGCGTGCAGGCGGCCGATCCCTACGCCGGCTTCATCACGTACGTCATGGCCTTGCTCGGTTCCTCGCCCGAAACCGGCGAACCCGCCGACGTGGCCAAGTTCGATCCGCCGCCGACGTCCGAGACCAAGGACCCTGTCTCGACGCCCTGAGGTCGTGGCCATGATTCGCATCGGCGCCCTGGGCCACCGGTTGGCCGGTGCAATCGCGTTGATCGGGTTGTCGGCGCTGCTGCCCGCCACCGGCCACGCCACGCCGCGCGTGCCGGCGAGCGACACGGAAATCGTCGAGTCGCTGCCGGCCGTGGCCAGCTGGTCACGCGAAGAGCGCCGCCTTCGCCGCGAGCTGGTGCAGCATCCGCGCGACGAGGGCGTGGCACTGGCGGCCGCGCAGTCCTACCTCGACCTGGCCCGCTCGCAGGGCGATGCGCGCTACGCCGGCTATGCAATGGGCGTGCTGCAGGCCTGGCAGCCGCTGGCGGACGAGACGCCCAACGCGATCCTCGTGATGCACGCGACGGTGGCCCAGTTCCTCCACGACTTCGACGGATCGGAGCGCACCTTGCGGATGGCACTCGCCGGCCACCCGGACAACGCGCAAGGCTGGCTCACGCTCGCGACCATCCTGCGGGTGCGCGGTCGCTACGAAGAATCCGACAAGGCGTGCCGCTCGCTTGTCCGCCTACGGCAGAACCTGTACGCCGTGGCGTGCCTCGCTGAGAACGCCGGCCTGCGTGGTGACCACAAGGGGGCGCAGGAAGCGCTGCAAGGCTTGCTCGACAACGCTTTGCTCCAGGACCCACGGCAGGCATCGACGCGGCAATGGCTGCTCACGACCATGGCCGAGATCCACGAGCTCGCCGGCCGCGTCCCGCAGGCCGACACGGCGTACCGGCAGGCGATGGGCGCAGGCGCCTCCGGCTACGACGTGTTGGCCTGCAGCGGCTTCCTGCTCAACCGCAACCGTCCCGCCGAGGTCTTGCCTCTGCTCGAGGCCGAGGCGCGCAGCGACGCGGTGTTGCTGCGCATCGTCATCGCCACGAGACGACTCGCGGCGCAGAACAAGCTGTCGACACCGCAGCGCGAAGCAGCACAGCGCGACGCCGAGGAATTGGCCGCGCGCTTCGATGCCGCAGCCCTTCGACCCGGCAACTCGCAACTGCATGCACGCGAGCACGCGCTGTTCGCGCTGGACGTCCGGGGCGATGCGCAACAAGCCCTTGCACTCGCGCGCCTCAACGTGCAGTTGCAGCGCGAGCCGATCGACTTGCTGGTGTTCGCCCGCGCCGCATCGGCCGCCGGCGACGATGGTGCCCGCCGCGAAGTGCGGGAACTGATGCAGCAGATCGGCCTGCGCGATGCCCGCGTCGACGCGGTACTGGGGGGGTCGGCATGAGGCGCTTCCTCACGATGCTGTTCATGCTCGCCATGGCCGCGATCGCCGGGCCGGCGCTCGCGCACAAGGCCAGCGACGCCTACCTTCAGCTGAGCCGCACGGATGGCATCGTGCACCTGCGCTGGGACGTGTCGTTGCGCGACCTCGATGCAGTGCTCGACCTCGACCAGAACGGCGATCAGAAGCTCAGCTGGGGCGAGGTCAGGGGCCGCATGGACGACATCCGCGCCTACGCACTGGCTCACCTGCGACTGCAGGCCGGCCAGTGCGCGATCAGCGAAACGCAGCCTCCAGCACTGGAAAGCCGCGTCGATGGCACCTACCTCGTGCTGCAACTTCACAGCCGATGCGCCGCCGGGGAGGCGCTGCGGCTCGACTACAGCCTGTTCCGCGAAGTCGACCCGACGCACCGCGGCTTGTTGCGTGTTGATATGGGCGAAGGCCGGATGCCGGCCCTGCAGTCGCTCGACCCGTCGGCGGGTGCGGTTTCGGTTGCGCTCGGGCCGACGGCTTCGGATGCGCGGGAGGATGCTTCGACGCCAAAGCGCGCCGACGGAACCAGCTTCTTCCTGGATGGCGTCCATCACATCCTGATCGGCTACGACCACATCCTGTTCCTCATCAGCCTGCTGCTGCCCGCGGTGCTGGTGCGCCGCAGCGGCGAGTGGCGTCCGGTCGTACGCTGGCCTCAGGCCGTGTGGCCGATGGTGTCGACGGTCACCATGTTCACCATCGGCCACTCGATCACGCTGGCCCTCGCGGGGCTCAAGGTCGTGTCGCTCCCACCGCGGCTGATCGAGCCCGCGATCGCGCTCACGATCATCGTGGCGGCGATCGACAACATCGTGCCGCTGCTGCACGGCCGGCGGCGCATCTTCACGTTCCTGTTCGGACTCATTCACGGCTTCGGTTTTGCGAACGTGCTGGCGGAACTCGACCTGCCGGTCGCCAGCTTCGCGGCGGCGTTGCTGGGGTTCAACCTCGGCGTCGAGGCGGGCCAGCTCATCGTCGTGTCGATCGCGCTCGCGGTGCTGTTGGCCTTGCGTCGGCAGCGCCGCTATCCGCCGCTGGTGCTGCGCGGCGGGTCGGCGTTTGCCATCGCGGTGGCGGCGGTATGGTTTGTCGAACGGGTGTTCGATCTCAAGGTGCTGCCGGTGTAAGTGCGGCGAGCGCGGCCGCCGTCTGCGCGTCGGCCGGAAAGAACGACTCCACCGCCAGCTCCTGCAGCGTCACGTCCACCGGGGTGCCGAAGATCGTCGTGGTGCTGATGAAGCTCAGCAGCCCGTTCGGCGTCGCAAGCTGGAAGGGCACGACCACGCCTGCCAGTTCGCCGCCAGCCGACGGCGCGTCGTGGCATGCGATTCCGACCGGATAGGCCGCCAGTTCGTCATGCAGGGCGGTGAGCGTGGCATCCCCCGTGGCTGCGATCTGCTGCTGCAGGCGCTCGAGCAAATGCGCGCGCCATTGCGCCAGATTGGCAATGCGCGGCGCGAGCCCGTCCGGATGCAGGCTCAGGCGCAAGACGTTGACCGGCGGCTTCAGCAGCTCGGCCGAGGCGCCGGCCATCAGCAGCGGCACGACGGCGTTGTGCGCCACCAGGTTCCAGTGCCGGTCCACCGCCAACGCGGGGAAGGGCTCGTGACCTTTCAGCACCAGGTCGACCGCACGCCGGGCCGGACGCAGCGCCGGGTCGTCGAGCGAGCGCTGCCGGTACATCGGCGCAAACCCTGCGGCCACGAGCAGGGCATTGCGCTCGCGCAGCGGCACCTCGAGCCGCTCGGCCAGTCGCAGCACCATCTCGCGGCTCGGTGCGGCGCGGCCGGTTTCCACGTAGCTCAAATGACGGGTGGACACATCTGCCTCTTGCGCCAGGTCGAGTTGGCTCAGGCGGCGATGCTGGCGCCAGTGGCGCAGGTGTGCGCCGAACGGGTCGGCAGCGGTCGGGGAGGCGGCGCGAAGGTTCATGCCGCCATGCTAGGACTTGCACGTCATTTCGAACATGACCCCGCAGGTCAAGTTCATGCGACCTGCCGACAGCCACGCATCGTCGATCCCTGCTATCTTCGCCACCCAGCCCCACACGACTTCCAAGGAGACCTCCATGGCCAAGGATTCGGCGCACGCTTTTGCCTCGACGCTCAAGACATTCAAGACCGCGTCTGGCATATCGGGCAAATTCTTCTCTCTGCCCGAGCTGGCAAAGCAATTCCCCAACGTCAACAAGCTGCCGGTCTCGATCCGCATCGTGCTGGAGTCGGTGCTGCGCAATTGCGACGGGCAGAAGGTGACGGCGCAGCACGTCGAGGAGCTGGCCAACTGGGCGCCCAATGCCGAGCGCGTGGACGAGATTCCATTCGTGGTCACGCGCGTGGTGCTGCAGGATTTCACCGGCGTGCCGCTGCTGGCCGACCTGGCCGCGATGCGCAGCGTGGCGCAGTCCCTGGGCAAATCGCCAAAGACGATCGAGCCGCTGGTGCCGGTCGACCTGGTGGTGGACCATTCGGTGATGGTCGACCACTACGGAACATCCAAGGCGCTCGACCTGAACATGAAGCTGGAGTTCCAGCGCAACAACGAGCGCTACCAGTTCATGAAGTGGGGCATGCAGGCCTTCGACACCTTCGGCGTGGTGCCGCCGGGATTCGGCATCGTGCACCAGGTCAACCTCGAGTACTTTGCGCGCGGCGTCTACAAGAAGCCGGGCGACAAGGGCGACTCCGCCGTCTACTACCCCGACTCGCTGGTCGGCACCGACAGCCATACGACCATGATCAACGGCATCGGCGTGGTCGGCTGGGGCGTCGGCGGCATCGAGGCCGAGGCGGCGATGCTCGGCCAGCCGGTCTACATGCTGACGCCCGACGTGGTCGGCTTCGAGCTCACAGGCAAGCTGCGCGAAGGTGTCACCGCGACCGACCTGGTGCTCTACGTCACGGCCATCCTGCGCGGCGAAAAGGTGGTCGGCAAGTTCGTCGAGTTCTTCGGCCCCGGCGCCGCCTCCATCGCCGTGCCCGATCGCGCGACCATCGGCAACATGGCGCCCGAATATGGCGCGACCATGGGCTTTTTCCCGGTCGACGAGATGACGCTGGCCTACTTCAAGGGGACGGGTCGCACCACCAAGGAAATCGAACTGTTCGAGGCCTACTACAAGGCCCAAGGCATGTTCGGCATGCCGGGAGTGGGCGAGCTGGAGTACACCAAGATCGTCAAGCTCGACCTCGGCACCGTCACGCCGAGTCTTGCAGGCCCGAAGCGTCCGCAAGACCGCATCGATCTCGGCCACTTGTCGACCAAGTTCTCCGAGCTGTACAGCAAGCCGCAGGAGGCCAACGGCTTCAACCAGCCGGCCGAGAAGCTCAATGAACGCGTCGCGCTCAAGGAAGCCGGCACGACCATCGGCAATGGCGACGTGCTGATCGCGGCCATCACCTCATGCACCAACACCTCGAACCCGAGCGTCATGCTGGCGGCCGGACTGCTCGCGAAGAAGGCGGTGGAGGCGGGGCTCACGGTCAAGCCGCACGTCAAGACGTCGCTGGCGCCCGGCTCGCGCATCGTTACCGAATACCTCACGAAGGCCGGGCTGTTGCCGTACCTTGAAAAGCTCGGGTTCTACCTGGCCGGCTATGGCTGCACGACCTGCATCGGCAATGCCGGCGACCTGACGCCGGAGATCAACGAAGCCATCACGAAGAACGAACTCGTGGGCGCCGCCGTGCTGTCGGGCAACCGCAATTTCGAGGCGCGCATTCATCCGAACCTCAAGGCCAACTTCCTTGCATCGCCGCCGCTGGTGGTGGCTTTCGCCATCGCCGGCAACGTGATGGTCGACCTGATGACGCAGCCGGTCGGCAAGGGCAAGAAAGGCAAGGACGTCTACCTTGGCGACATCTGGCCGACGCCGAAGGAGATCGACGAAAACCTGCGCTATGCGATGAACGCCAAGTCCTTCCGCGCCAACTACGACAAGGTCAAGACCGAACCTGGCAAGTTCTGGACGAGCATCAAGGGCACGCAGGGGCAGGTTTACGACTGGCCCAAGTCGACCTACATCGCTGAGCCGCCTTTCTTCGAGGGCTTCAAGATGCAGCCGCATGCGTCGGATGCGGGCTTCAAGGGCGCGCGCATCATGGCGCTGTTCGGCGACTCGATCACTACCGACCATATCTCCCCGGCCGGCTCGATCAAGGAAAGCTCGCCCGCCGGCATCTGGCTCAAGGCGCACGGCGTGGCCAAGGCCGACTTCAACAGCTACGGCTCGCGCCGCGGCCACCACGACGTGATGATGCGTGGCACATTCGCCAACGTGCGCATCAAGAACCTCATGATCCCGCCCGACGAGAACGGCACGCAGGAGGAGGGCGGCGTCACGCGCTTCCAGCCCGGCAACGAGAAGATGTTCATCTACGACGCCGCGCAGAAGTACATGGCGGCAGGCGTGCCCACCGTGATCTTCGGCGGCGAGGAATACGGTACCGGTTCCTCGCGCGACTGGGCCGCCAAGGGCACGCAGCTGCTCGGCATCAAGGCCGTGATCGCGCGCAGCTTCGAGCGCATCCACCGCGCCAACCTGGTCGGCATGGGCGTGCTGCCGCTGCAGTTCCGAGGCGCCGATTCATGGCAGACGCTGGGGCTGACCGGCGACGAGGAAGTCGACGTGGTGATCGGCGGCGAACTCAAGCCGCAGATGGACGTAAAGCTGGTGATCCGCCGATTCGACGGCGCGCACCAGGAGGTGACGGTACGCCTGCGCATCGACACGCCGATCGAGGTGGACTACTACAAGCACGGCGGCATCCTGCCGTTCGTGCTGCGGCAGTTGCTTGCTGCATGAGGTGAATCACCCCCGAAGCGCCTGCGGCGCCTCCCCCTCAGGGCCCTCAGGGGGCGCACCCGGCGGCCCGGCAAAGCCGGTTCCGCGGGTGCCCTGGCATTTGACGGCGCCGGTTGCATGCGTCGCGCGTTGCGCGAAGCGCGGAGGAGCAACGAAGAGGCGAGCCGTTCAGGTTTCGACGCTGTAGAAATACACCACGCTGCTCAGCGGGCGCGGCTTGACCAGGATGCTCTGGTTGTCGGAGTTGCCGTTGATCGTGATGATCGAATCGGCGGTCGGGCTGGCCACGATGAAGTGGTGCACGTTCTTTGCCATCACGGCGATGTCGCCGGGCTTGCAGTCGCGCGAGAAATTGAGCTTCAGGCCGCTGGGCCCCACGCCATAGCGCCACTTGGTCTCGACCCCCGCCTGGCGCACGCACCAGGTTGCGAAGATGCCGCACCAGCTGACGCCGCCCGTCCCGGGTTGCGGTATGCGCCGGCCCGGAATGCGCACGCCGTCGTAGGTGGCCTTGTCCTTCCATTTCTGCTCGGTCCAGCCGTCGACGCCCTCGTCGAAGTACTGCTTCAGCCGCTTCCATCCGGCGCGCACGGTCTCGTTGCCGTCGCGGATGGTCTTGAGGTCGGTCACGGCCGATTCGGGCAGCGCTTCGCCCATCGCGATCTGCAGGATCCGTTGCCGCAGCGGCGACAGGCCGGACGGGATGTTCACCGGCGGATTCGGCGGCTGGTCCGACATCGGCGGCAAGAACCCCGGCGGCGTGACGATCTGCGGCGACTGGACGCCGCCCGGCAACGGGGCCGGGCCCGCCCCCGGGCCCTTGTCGAAAGTCTGGAGGCGTTCCAACGTTCGTTGCCCCACGTCGACCCGGCCGTCCGCCGAACCGAATTGCGTGTTCTGGAACTTGCGAATGGCCGCGACCGTCAGCGGGCCGCACTTGCCGTCGGTATCGAGGGCGGGCGCCGGGCCGCCGCTGCCCGCCGGCACCGAATCGAGCATGGATTGGATCGTGGCCACGTCGGCGTTGAGATTGGCGCCGCCGAGCCCGACGGATGCGACGATGTTCCTGGCCACGATGACACCTCCTTGCGTCTCCTGATGGAGACAGTCTAGACAGCGATCGCGCGGAGTGGAACTGGCCGGAGGTGTCAATCCATGGCCCTGTTTGCTATGGCTTACGGTGGCCGCCGCGTGGGGGACTATCGCCGCCGCTCCAGAACGGCATATGGCGCCCTCGCAAACCACGAAGAGTTCATGGTTCACATCGAGCCGCGCGGCATGCTGCGGTTGTTTCAGCCGGCAAAGTCAGTCTCCAGTCAGCCCTTGAACAGGCAGGAGGTTCCTCGTTCATGCCGGGAACATGCTTTTACTTGGGGCTACTTCGTGCTGGGCGTGTCGCACTGCCGAGTTTTCGAGAATAATTCTCATTTTGCAGATTTGGACTCCCAGGGTGACCACAATGAATGGAGCGGCCTTGACCGCCATGAGCCTCGACCAACTGCCCAGGAACCAATGGGCCACCGTGGTCGATGTAGCGTTGCCTGAAGCAGCGGATGACCGCGAACTGGTGCTGCGCCTGACCGAGATCGGCTTCGTCCCCGGCGAAGCCGTGCGCATCGTGGCCACGGGCGTGCCGGGGCGCGAGCCGCTGGCCGTGCGGCTGGGCCACACCACCTTCGCGCTGCGCCGCCACGAGGCTTCGTTTATTCGCGTGATGCCGGGAGCCGCCCAACATGGTTGAAGCCACGCTCAATTTCCAGCCCGGCGCCACCGGGACGGCGACCACGCCGCCCGCCCGCATTGCACTGCTCGGCAACCCCAACTGCGGCAAGACCGCGCTGTTCAACCTGCTGACCGGCAGTCGCCAGAAGGTTGCCAACTACGCCGGCGTCACCGTCGAGCGCAAGGAAGGCGTGCTGCGCACAGCCGCCGGCCGGCGCGTGCTGGTGCTCGACCTGCCCGGCGCCTACAGCCTCAATGCGCTGTCGGCCGACGAAGCCGTCACGCGCGACGTGGTCACCGGCAAGAGCAAGGAAGCCTTGCCCGACCTGCTGGTGTGCGTGACGGACGCGACCAATCTGCGCCTGAACCTGCGCCTGGTGCTCGAAGCGCGCCAGCTCGGCCTGCCGATGGTTGTGGCACTGAACATGACCGACATGGCGAAGAAGCAGGGTATCGCGGTCGACGTGGTCGCCTTGTCGCGCGAACTCGGCGTGCCGGTGATCGAGACCGTCGGCGTGCACGTCGGCGGCGCGCAGGGCCTGCTCGAACAACTCGATGCACCCGTCGCGAGTGCCTCGCCCGTTCCCTGGCAAGCGCCCGCCATGGCCGACGTGCTGGCGACCCAGCGCGAGGTGCGCCGCATCCTTGGCGTGGCTGTCCGCGAGCCGGTCGGCAGCCTGGCCACCAGCGACAAGATCGACCGCGTGGTGCTGCATCCGCTGTGGGGCATGCTGCTGCTGGCCGTCACGCTGTTCCTGATGTTCCAGGCCGTGTTCAGCTGGGCGACGGTGCCGATGGACGCCATCAAGGCCGGCACCGAAGCGCTCGGCAGCCTGCTCAAGACCGTCGTGCCCGAAGGCATGCTGCAGAGCCTGCTGGTCGACGGCATCGTGGCCGGGCTCGGCAGCGTGATCGTGTTCCTGCCACAGATCCTGATCCTGTTCCTCTTCATCCTCGCGTTGGAAGATTCCGGCTACCTGCCGCGCGCCGCATTCCTGCTCGACCGGGTGATGGGTACGGTGGGCTTGTCGGGCCGCTCGTTCATTCCGCTGCTGTCGAGCTTTGCCTGCGCCATCCCCGGCGTGATGGCGACGCGCACGATCAGCAACTGGCGCGACCGGCTCACCACGATCATGATCGCGCCCCTCATGACCTGCTCGGCGCGGCTGCCCGTCTATGCCTTGCTGATCGCGGCCTTCATTCCCGAGAAGACGGTCGGTGGCGTGTTCAACCTGCAAGGCATCGTGTTGTTCGCGCTGTATGCCTTCGGCATCGTCTCGGCGATGTCGGTCGCGTGGGTGATGAAGCGCTTTCGCGACAACAACGCGCATTCGCCCTTGCTGATGGAACTGCCGGCCTATCGCTGGCCGAACCCGCGCAACCTGGGCCTGGGGCTGTACGAACGCGCATGGATCTTCCTGCAGCGCGTGGGCACCATCATCCTCACGCTCACGATCCTGTTGTGGTTCCTGTCGACCTTCCCGTCGCCGCCCGAAGGCGCGACCGGCCCGGCCATCCAGTACAGCCTGGCCGGCATGCTAGGCCGCGGGCTCGAACACATCTTTGCGCCGATCGGCTTCAACTGGCAGATCTCGATCGCGCTGGTGCCCGGCATGGCGGCGCGTGAAGTTGCCGTCGGCGCGCTTGGCACCGTGTACGCGCTGTCGGCCACGGGAGAGGAAGTGGCCGGCCAATTGCAGCCGCTGATCGCGCAGAGCTGGTCGCTTGCGACGGCGCTGTCGCTGCTGGTCTGGTACGTGTTTGCGCCGCAATGCATTTCGACGCTGGCTGCGGTCAAGCGCGAGACCAACTCCTGGAAATACGTCTGGATCATGGCCGGCTACCTGTTCGGCCTGGCCTACGTTGCCTGCTTCGTCACCTACCACATTGCGCTCGCGCTCGGCTGGGGTTGATTGCCATGACACAACAAATCATCGTGGGCTTGATCGTTGCGGCCGCCGCCATCTACGCGGCCTGGCGCTGGATGCCGGCGGGTTGGCGACTCGGTGCCGCGCAGAAGATCGCAGCCGGCGGACAGCGCGCCGGACTGGTCGACGAGGATCGCGCAAGGCAGCTTGCCGCTTCGCTCGCGAAGACCTCGGGCTGCGGCTCGTGCGACAGTTGCGGCGCTTGCGGCACGGCCGACGCCAAGCAGCCTGCCGACAAGCCCGCAACATCCGTGCGTTGAGCCGCATGGCGGCACACATCCTCGTTGCCGGCGGCGGCATCGGCGGGCTTGCGAGCGCGCTGGCGCTGGCGCGGCAAGGTCATCGCATCGAACTCCTGGAGCAGGCTTCCGCTTTCGGTGAGATCGGTGCCGGCGTGCAACTCGGTCCCAATGCGACGCGTCGCCTGCGTGCGCTGGGTCTCGAGAAGGCGCTGGCCGCCGTCGCGGCGCAGCCCGATGCGCTGACGGTACGCAGCGCCGCCGGCAACGACGTCCTGGCGCGCATGCCTCTGGCCCAGGCCATTGCGCAACGCTACGGTGCGCCCTACCTCTGCGTGCACCGTGCCGACTTGCACACGCTGCTGCTTGACGCCGTGCGCGACCAGGAATGCATAGCGCTGAACACCGATGCACGCATCGTCGACGTCAAGTTCAACGACAATGTCGTGTGCGCGTCAAGCGCCGATGCGCGTGCATGGGAGGGCGACGCACTGATTGGCGCCGATGGCCTGTGGAGCAACGTGCGCCAACACGTTGCGACGCCCGATTCGCCACCGCGTGCCACGGGCCACATGGCGTGGCGTGCAATGGTCGCGCAGTCCGCCATTCCTGCGGCGTTGCGCCGACATGGCGTCGAAGTCTGGCTCGGCCCGCGCCTGCATGCGGTTGCGTATCCGGTGCGCGGCGGCGAATGGCTCAACGTCGTGGTGATCGCCGAAGCAACGTCCGCTGGCGACGTGCGCGATTGGGACCAGGCCAGCAGCCTTGTCGCCTTGCAGCAGGCCACGGGCAGAAGCGGCGCAGCGCTGCAGGCATTGCTCGAAGCCATGCCGGGGTGGCGCGCCTGGGCCTTGAGCGATCGCGCGCCGCTCACAGGCGCCGACGAACTGGTGCGCGAACGCATCGCCTTGGTCGGTGACGCAGCGCACCCGATGCTGCCGTACCTCGCGCAAGGCGCAGGCATGGCAATCGAAGACGCGGTTGCGTTGGGCGAAGCCCTCGGTGGTGGCGCGCCGGCTGAACTGCCCAACGCGTTGCAGCGCTACGCCGCCGCCCGCTGGCAGCGCAACGCCCGGGTGCAGGCCAGGGCGCAACGCAACGGGCAAATCTTTCATGCGACCGGGCCGGTGCGGCTCGGGCGCGACCTGGCGATGCGGACGTTCGGCGCGGCGCTGCTGGATCAGCCGTGGTTGTACGCGGGCTGACTCGCGGATCAAAGATCCGTCCGCAGCTTCCAGATCTCCGGAAACAACACCACGTCCAGCATCTTGCGCAGGTAGCTTACGCCGCCTGTGCCGCCGGTGCCGCGCTTGAATCCGATCACACGCTCGACCGTCGTCACATGGCGGAAGCGCCAGAGGCGGAAGGCATCCTCGATGTCGGTGAGCTTCTCGCCGAGCTGATAGACGTCCCAGTACTTGTGCGGATCGCGGTACGCCGCCAGCCAGGCCTGCTCGACCTGGTCGCTGGCTTCGTAGGGCAGGGTCCAGTCGCGTTCGAGATGGTCTGCCGGTACGGCCAACCCGCGCCGCGCCAGCAGGCGCAACGCCTCGTCGTATAGCGATGGCGCGCGGTATGCCGCATCGACGCGCGCCAGTAGATCGGGGCGGTGCGCATGCGGCTGCAGCATTGCCGCGTTCTTGTTGCCGAGCGCGAATTCGATGCAGCGGTATTGCGCACTCTGGAAGCCGCTCGACTTGGCCAGGTACGGCCGCATGGCGCTGTATTCGGGTGGCGTCATGGTTGCCAGCACGGTCCAGGCGCCCACCAGCTGTTCCATGATCCGCGTCACGCGCGCCAGCATCTTGAACGCGTCGGGCAACTGCTCGTTCGCGATGCAGCGCATGGAAGCATGCAACTCGTGCAGCATCAGCTTCATCCACAACTCGCTGGTCTGGTGCTGGATGATGAACAGCATCTCATCGTGCGCCGGGGACAGCGGATGCTGCGCGTTTAGCACTTCATCGAGGTGCAGGTAGTCGCCGTAGCTCATCGACTCGCTGAAGTCGAGCTGCGCCTTTTCTTCGTGGACGATTTTCTCGGTGCTCATATTTGTGTGGCCCCGCTCGCTCACGTCACCGCGTTCTTCGCGTTGAACTCGGCGCGTTGCCATTCGGCCGTTTCGAGCACTTGCCTGAGGTGCTCTACCGAATTCCAGACGTCTTCGAAGCCCAGGTACAACGGCGTGAAGCCGAAACGCAGGATGTCCGGCATTTGTTCGTCGCCGGCACGGTAGTCGCCGATCACGCCGCGCGCGATCAAGGCTTGCACGATCGCATAGGCGCCTTCGCCGCGGCTCAGGCAGACTTGCGAGCCGCGGTCGGCATGCTCTCGCGGCGTGACGAGTGACAAGCCGTGTCCGGCGCAGCGCTCTTCGACGAGTTGGATGAACAAATCCGTGAGCGCGAGCGACTTGGTGCGCAGTGCCGCCATGCCACCGTGCGCCTCGGCTGCAAGCATCGTGTCGAGGCCGCATTCGAGGCCAGCCAGGGCCACGATGGGTTGCGTGCCGCACAGGTACCGCGCGATGCCCGAAGCAGGGCGGTAGTTCGGTGTGAATTCGAAGGGCGCCGCATGGCCCCACCAACCCGACAGCGGCTGCACGAATTTGTCCGCATGCCGGGCATGAACCCACGCAAATGCCGGCGCGCCGGGGCCGCCGTTGAGGTACTTGTAGCCGCAGCCGATCGCATAGTCGGCATTGCAGTCGTTGAGCGCGACGGGCACCGCGCCCGCGCTGTGCGCCAGGTCCCACACGGTGATCACGCCCGCGGCGTGGGCGGCGGCGGTGATGGCCTTCATGTCGTGCATCGCACCGGTGCGGTAGTTGACGTGCGTGAGCATCAGTACTGCCACCTCTTCGGTGAGTACCGCGGGCAGTTCGCTGGCCTCGATGAGCTTCAGCGTGAAGCCGCGCTCGCGGCACATCGATTCGGCGATGTAGAGGTCGGTCGGGAAATTGCTGCGCTCGCTGACAACCACCCTGCGGTTCGTGGGAAGCTGCTGCGACAGCGCGGAGAACAGCACCTTGTACAGGTTGATCGAGGTGCTGTCGGTGCACACCACTTCACCCGGCGCGGCGCCGATGAGGCGCGCAACCTTGTCGCCCAGGCGCTGCGGCAGGTCGAACCAGCCGGCGGTGTTCCACGAGCGGATCAGGCCTTCGCCCCATTCCTTCGCCACCACTTCGGCGATGCGCGCTGGCGCCGCCTTGGGCAGCACGCCAAGCGAGTTGCCGTCGAGGTAGATCACGCCCGCGGGCAGCGTGAATTGGGCGCGCAGCGCGGCCAGCTTGTCTTGCGCATCGAGTGCGCGGCAGTCGTCGAGAGTCATTGTTCTTGAGCAGGGTTGAGTTCGCGCAGGATCGCGCGGACGGGAGAGGCATCGGCGCTGACCAGCTTCAGTGGCAGCGCGATGAGTTCGTAGTCGCCTTCGGGCACGTCGTCGAGCACGAGGTTCTCGAGTACGCGCAGGCCCAGGCGGCGAATCACCTGATGGCTGTCGAGCGTCTTGCTGTCGGCTGGGTCGATGCTGGCGGTGTCGATGCCGACGAGCTTCACGCCGAGCGCGGCAAGGCGCTCGATGGTCGAGGGTGCATAGGCGGCGAGGGCGTCATCCCATTGATGCACCGGCGCGCGCGTATAGGTGCGCACCAGCACGCGCGGCGGCAGGTGGTCGACGGCATGTTCGATGTGCGCCCACTCGATCAGCGGACCGCGCGCAATCGCATGGATCACGCGGCATGGCCCGAGATACGTTGCCAGATCGACATCGCCGATCGTCGCGCCGGCGGGGTCGTAGTGCAGGGGCGCGTCCGCATGCGCGCCGACGTGTGGCGACAAGGTGATCTCGCTGACGTTCACCGGGCAACCGGGGCCGATGCTTGCGGCCCAGCGCTGCCGATAGGGCGTATCGCCCGGAAAAACCGGCGCGCCGACATAGACCGGCGGGGAAATATCCCAGAGGCGGGGCGCTGAAGAAGTCATGGGCGCAAAGGTAGCGCCGCGTCAACAATCGTGGTGTCGGTTATTTCCAACAGGAATTGAAACGATCAGCGTGCGTATTCGTCGTGCAGGCGCTGCCAGCTGTAGTTCGGCTCCTGCGGCCAGCCCGCTGGAGAGTTCTCCCATTCCTCCTGGCGGCCCCATGGCGTCATGTCGAGCAACTGAAAGGTGTTGCCGATCTGTTCCGCTCCGCGGCCGGACGTGAACCAGGTCTGGAACACGCGGTCATCCTGGCGAATGAATACCGAGACACCGAAAGATGCGTTGCTCTGCGCGGTGACGAGGTCCTCGTGGAAGGTGCTGCCATGGCACGAGTACCACGGAAAGGTCCAGCCCATGCGGGCCTTCACCTGCTCGATCTGCGGCACCTTCGCACGCGCCACCATGGCGAAAGACGTGCGCCTTGCATGGAGGTGCGCGAAGTTGTTCATCAGGTTGTCGCAGACCGTCGAGCAGCCCGGACAGATGTGGTCCGAGCCATCGTTCAGCATGTTGTGATAGACGATGAGTTGGGCGCGTTCGTCGAACAGGTCGACCAGCCGCAAGTCGTCGCGCGTGGTCGAGGCGAACCGGTAGTCGCGCGTGATCTCCGTCATGGGCAGGCGCCGACGTCGCGCATTCAGCGCGTCGTGCGCGCGCATGAGTTCCTTTTCAGCCTTGAGAAACTCGTCGCGAGCGCCTTGCCAGTCGGTTCGCGAGACGATGTCGGGATAGTTCATCGGGCTTCCCCAGTCGGTATGTGAACAATGTACACATACTGCATGGCCCCGCACTCGAAAGGGTCAGGCCACGCGTCCGACCAGCAGGAACTCCATCAATGCCTTCTGCACGTGCATCCGGTTCTCCGCCTCGTCCCACACCACCGACTGCGGCCCGTCGATGACGTCGGCCTCCACTTCCTCGCCGCGATGCGCAGGCAGGCAGTGCATGAAGAGCGCGTCGGGTCGCGCCACCCTCATCATTTCGCTGTCGACGCACCAGTCGGCAAAGGCTTTGCGGCGGGCCTCGTTCTCAGCTTCGTAGCCCATGCTGGTCCATACGTCCGTGGTGACCAGGTCCGCGCCGCGGCAGGCTTCCATCGGGTCCTTGAAAACCTTGTAGCTGTCGCTCGAGCGGATGCCCGCCACCGACTGGTCCACCTCGTAGCCGCTCGGTGTGCTCAGGTGCACCTTGAAGCCGAGGATCTCGCTGGCTTGAAGCCAGGTGTTGGCCATGTTGTTGCCGTCGCCGACCCAGGCCACCGTTTTCCCGGCGATCGAGCCACGGTGCTCGATGTAGGTGAAGATGTCCGCCAGGATCTGGCACGGGTGGAACTCGTTGGTCAGCCCGTTGATGACGGGCACGCGCGAGTGCTCTGCAAACTTCTCGATCTTCGTCTGCTCGAAAGTGCGGATCATCACCAGGTCGACCATGCGGCTGATGACCCTCGCACTGTCTTCGATGGGCTCGGCGCGGCCCAGTTGGCTGTCGCCGGTGGTCAGGTGCACCACGCTGCCGCCGAGCTGGTACATGCCGGCTTCGAAGCTCACGCGGGTGCGCGTCGAGGCCTTCTCGAAAATCATTGCCAGTGTGCGATCGACCAGCGGCTGGTGTTTCTCGTAAGTCTTGAACTTCTTCTTGATCAGTGCCGCCCGCGCGAAGACATGCGCGTACTCGTCAGCGCTGAAATCGGAGAACTGCAGGTAGTGGCGGACCTCCGTCATGGTGCCTCCTGCCGGGCCACCCCAAACAGGGCATGCGCCCGCTCGGGGGGCAGCGAGAACACGTAGTGACGAGCGTGGGGGTAGATCATTTCAATGCTCCATGACGCAGGAGCGTCTTCTGCGACGGATGAAACCGGGGCCAGCAAAGCGGAGCCCGTTCGTGGGCACCCGTGGAACCGGCTTCGCCGGGCCGCTGGGTGCGCCCCCTCGAGGCCCTTCGAGCGGGAGGCGCCGCAGGCGCTTCGGGGGTGTTTCATTCCGCAAGAAAGGCCTTCACGATCGGCGCCAGAATCGCCACGATTTCATCGGCCTCGGCAATGGTCAGGATCAGCGGCGGCACGAGGCGGATTACGCTGTCGGCCGTCACGCTCAGCAGCAGGCCCGCTTCGCACGCGCGATTCAGGATGTCGCCGCATGGACGATCGAGTTCAATGCCGAGCATCAGGCCCTGGCCGCGCACTTCCTTCACGCCCGACATGCGCGAGAACTCGCGCTCCAGCGCCGACTTCAGATGCGCGCCGACGGTGGCCGCGTTCTCGAGCAGCTTCTGCTCCTCCATGATGCGGATGGTCTCGATGCCAGCACGCATCGCGAGCGGATTGCCGCCAAAGGTGGTGCCGTGGTTGCCCGGCTGGAACAGATTGGCAGCCTTCGGACCCGCGACCACGGCGCCGATCGGAACGCCCGAGCCCAAGCCCTTGGCCAGCGGCATCACGTCAGGCTTGATCCCCGCCCACTGGTGCGCAAACCACTTGCCGGTGCGGCCCATGCCGCATTGCACTTCGTCGATCATCATGAGCCAGTCGCGCTGGTCGCACAGTGCGCGCACCTGCTTCAGGTAGTCCCAGCGCATCGGGTTGATGCCGCCTTCGCCCTGGATGGTCTCGAAGAAAACCGCCACCACGTTCGGGTTGTCCTGCGTGGCCTTCTTGAGCGCCTCGATGTCGTTCAGCGGTACGCGAACGAAGCCCTCGACCATCGGACCGAAGCCGGCCTGGATCTTCGGGTTGCCGGTGGCCGACAGCGTTGCGATCGAGCGGCCGTGGAAGGCCTTCTCGTAGACCACGATCTCGGGCTTCTCGATGCCCTTTTCATGACCGAACTTGCGCGCCAGTTTGATGGCAGCTTCATTGGCTTCCAGGCCGGTGCAGCAGAAGAAGGCGTTGGTCAGGCCCGAAAGCTCGGTCAGCTTGGTGGCCAGCGCTTCCTGGCCCGGCACATGGTAGTAGTTGGAACTGTGAATCAGTTTGGTCAACTGGTCCTGCAGCGCCGGCACCAACTCGGGGTGGTTGTGGCCCAGCGTATTGACGGCGATGCCGCCGAGCCCGTCGAGGTAGGCTTTGCCATTGGTGTCCCAGACTCGGCAGCCCTGGCCGTGCGACATCGCGATCGGCAGGCGACCGTAGGTGTTCATGACGTGGGGCGACGTGGGCTGGGGAATGGCGCTCATTGATCGAATCTCCGGAAAGGGAAGCGAATTCTAGGCGGGCACTCTTCACGCTTTGCTGAGGATTGCGCATCACAGCAATGCCCTCTGGCACGGCAATGCGAGGCTGCTGGCTAGAATTGTTGTGCGCTGCAGCAAACCGCTGATCGGCCGTCGACTCGCTCCATGGACATTTCCAGCACCAAGAAACTTTTCATCCAGGGCATCACGCACGATGGCCGGACTTTCAGGCCGAGCGATTGGGCGGAACGCCTGGCCGGCGTGATGAGTTCGTTTCGCCCGGGCGGCGCGACGCCGGACAGCTATCTGAGCTATTCGCCCTGGTGCGTGCCGACGACGGTCAACAACATCAAGTGCGTGATCGTAAGCCCCGAGTTGCGCCACCACGACGTGATGGCCTGGGACTTCGTCATGAATTTCGCTCGCGACAACGACCTGACCGTGGGCGAGGCCTGCGTCTTGCCGGAATAGGCCTGCACAAACCGTTCACCCATGAAAAAACCGCCCGAAGGCGGTTTTTCGCTTTTGCTGCAGCGCACCCCTGTCAAACGGCGGATGAATGCGTTTCAGCAATCATCCGGGCTTGGCCCGACGTTGAGGTCAGGCGGCGGCAGCGGGGGTCAGGGCGAGAGCCTTGACCTTGGCCGACAGGCGGCTCTTGTCGCGAGCAGCCTTGTTCTTGTGGAAGATGCCCTTGTCGGCGACGGTGTCGACAATGGCCTGTGCCTTGGCGAACAGTTCGGTTGCCTTGGTCTTGTCGCCGGCCAGCACGGCCTTTTCGACGTTCTTCACAGCGGTACGATATTTGGAGCGCAGCGAGGTGTTCGCGGCGTTGAGCTTGACGTCCTGGCGGACGCGTTTACGGCCCGACGCGAGGCGCGGGTTCTTTTTCTTTGGTTTGGCTGATGCCATGATCTAGATTCCTTGTGTCTGGGGATGTTGCAGCAAAGCTCGCGATTATAGCTCGCCCCCAGAAAGGCTTGTTGCTCACCCCCAGGCTCCACGCACTTCGTGCGCTCCTCCCACCCCCTACCGGGGGCAACACCAGCGGCCCGGAGGGCTTGTTGCTCACCCCCAGGCTCCACGCACTGCGTGCGCTCCTCCCACCCCCTGCCGGGGGCAACACCAGCGGCCCGGCTAAGCCGGTTCCGCGGTGTTTCACGAACGTGCTTTGCTGCGCTTGCCTTGGGAATCGGAGGCCGGTTGGCGGCCCATCTACACTGCCGGCGCTGTGTCTCTCTTCAAATCCGCCTCCACCGTTTCTTTGTTGACGCTCGCTTCGCGTGTGACTGGGCTCATTCGCGATGTTCTCTTCAGTTCGATATTTGGGGTCAACGCGCTTACTGATGCTTACTACGTCGCCTTTCGCATACCTAATTTGTTTCGGCGGGTATTGGGGGAGGGGGCCTTCAGCCAAGCTTTCGTGCCGGTGTTGGCAGCTTGCAAGACCGAGCATGGCGATGAAGGCGCCAAACAACTGATCGACCATGTCGGAACGCTCCTGAGCTGGACGCTGCTGGTCTTGTGCGTGGCGGGGGTCGTCGCGGCGCCGCTGATGGTCTGGGCGATGGCCAGCGGGCTTCAGAAATCCGGGGGCTTCGACGCGGCAGTGGTCATGACGCGGTGGATGTTTCCCTACATCGGGTTCATGTCGCTGGTGGCGCTGGCAGGCGGCATCCTGAACACCTGGCGCAAGTTCGTCGTGCCGGCGGCCTCGCCGGTGCTGCTCAACCTGGCGCTGATTTCGTCGATCGTGATTGGCGCGCCGCTGTTCGAGCGCTGGGGCATCCAACCGATCTATGCGCAATGCATCGGCGTGATGGTGGGCGGCATGCTCCAGCTGGGGTTGCAGATTCCCGCACTGCGCTCCCTGGGAATGCTTCCACATGTGGGATTGCGCCTGGCGGCCATTCGCGCGGCGTGGACGGATCCGACCACGCGAAAAATCCTGCAACTGATGTTGCCGGCACTGATCGGCGTCAGCGGCGCGCAGATCTCGTTGTTGATCAACACGCAAATCGCTTCGCACCTCGCCGCAGGCAGCGTCACCTGGATCACCAATGCCGATCGGTTGATGGAGTTTCCAAGCGCAATGCTCGGCGTCGCGCTCGGCGTGGTGCTGATGCCGCAACTTGCCGGTGCCCGCGCTGCGAAGGACGAACTGCGCTTCTCGGCGATGCTCGACTGGGGCTTGCGGCTCATCGTGCTGCTCTCGGTGCCCTGCGCGCTGGCGCTACTGGTGTTTGCCAAGCCGCTCGTGGCGGTGCTTTTCCACAACGGCGCTTTCGACGACGCGAGCGTGCTGCGCACGGCCGACGCACTCGCCGGCTACGGCACCGGCTTGCTGGGCATCGTGTCGATCAAGGTGCTGGCGGCAGGCTTCTACGCGCGTCACGACATGCGCACGCCGATGCGCATCAGCCTGGCCACGCTGGCGCTGACGCAATTGCTCAACATCGCGCTGGTGCCGTACCTGCAGCACGCGGGCCTGACCTTGTCGATCGGTCTTGCGCAACTGGTCAACGCGACCCTGTTGCTGATCGGCCTGCGCCGCATGGGCAGCTACAAGCCCGAGCCCGGCTGGTGGCGCTTCATTGCGCAGGTGGCGGCGGCCACGATGGTGATGGGGGTGTTGCTGGTGTGGGCGAATGGCCATTTCGACTGGATCGCGCTGCGCGAGCACCGGTTGGTGCGCATCGGCCTGCTTGCGGCCGTCATCGCGGGTGCAGGCGTGCTGTATTTCGGCGTGCTGGCGCTGTCGGGCCTCAAGCTGCGGAGCTTCATGCGGCGCTGATCGCCGCGGATGCGACGGATGGCGTATGCCGCCTTGACGCTCCGGGCGCGCTCCACTACAAAGACACATGCCGCTGAGCCTCTCCGCGCCCACAGCCCTCGAGTATTTTCGGACGCTCGTGGAGAGCGACGACCATTTCCCGCTCCTCGAAGCGGCCGCCAGCCTCGCGCAAGACGAATATGCAGACCTCGATGTGCAGCAGGTGCTGGGCGATGTCGACCAATTGCTGGCGCGCCTCAAGCGCCGGCTGCCTGCCGATGCGGCGCCGTTGCAACGCCTGCGCCTGCTGAACCAGTTCTTTTTTCATGACCTGAGCTTCGGCGGCAACGTCAACGACTACTACGACCCCGACAACAGCTACCTGAACGCCGTGCTGCGCACGCGGCGCGGCATTCCGATTTCGCTGGCCGTGCTGTGGATGGAGCTCGCGCAGGGATTGGGGCTGCAGGCACGGGGCGTCGGGTTTCCAGGTCACTTCATGCTCAAGGTGACGCTGCCGAAAGGGCAGGTAGTGATCGATCCGTTCACCGGTCGATCTCTCTCTCGCGAAGAACTCACGGAACGGCTGGAGCCCTACAAGCGCAGCAACGGCCTCGTTGGCGATTTCGACGTTCCGCTCGGTCTCTACCTGCAGCCGGCCACGCCGCGCGACATCATCGCGCGCATGCTGCGCAACCTCAAGGAAGTGCATCGAACGCAGGAAGACTGGCAGCGCGCCATCGCCGTCCAAGACCGCCTGATCGTGCTGTTGCCAGAGGCTTGGGGCGAGCACCGCGACCGCGGTCTCGCACACGCCGCGCAGGGCAACGCTTCGCTCGCGGTACGCGACCTCGAAACCTATCTTGCTCATGTGGAAGACGCGCTCGATCTGGACGCGATTGCAGAGCGTGTCGCGGCGCTGCGCCGCGCCGAAAACTGATGGCTGCCGACGGGGAACGCGGCCCACTCGGCCTGCCGCGAAGGAGCGAAGCGCCGGGCGTCGGAGTCGCGATCGACCTGGGCACCCGCCATCGGTTTCACGGCATCCAGCCCGTGCTGCCCGTTTCCGACGTCACGCGCGCCGCACGCTACTTTCGCGAGGTTCTCGGCTTCGAACTCGACTTCATCGCCGGCGAGCCGCCGAGCTACGCGCGCGTCAAGCATGTGCCCCCGGGCGACGATCCGGTCGACGCCTCGCTCGCAGTGGGATTGCCGGGCGTCCTGCCTGGCGACCATAGCCGGGGCGACGCTGTGTACATCCGCCTGTGGCAGTGCAATGCGCGGGAAACGCGCCAATGGCGCGGCGAGATCGTGATCCATGTCGGCCGGGACATCGACGGCCTGCATGCCGCCTACGTGAAGCGCGGGGTCGAGGTGACCGAGCCGCCCACGTCGCAGCCGTGGGGACTGCGCGAGTTCGCCATTCGCGAACCCGATGGACACGTGCTGCGGTTTTGCGGGTATCTGTAGGCCGCCGTCACAGCCGCGTTGTCGTGGCCTGCCGGGACGGTGACCCCGGCAGTCCGAACTGCCGCCAGGCGCGACGCAGTTGCGTGTCGGAACTGAAACCCGCGCGCTCCGCCGCACTGGTGACGTTGGCGCCCGAGCCCAGCGCGAGTTGCGCGCTTGCCAGGCGAATGCGCCGCAGGTACTCCAATGGCGGGACGCCTGCGTGCTCGACGAACAGGCGCGTCAGATGGCGTGGCGACGTCAAGGCGACAACGGCCATTCGCGGCACGTCCCACGCGTCCTGAGGTTGTTCGCTCACCGCGTCTTGCACGCGGTGCAAGGCGGCATGCATGTGGTTGCGGTAGGCCAGGAAGGGAGACAAATCCGGGTCATGCGGGCCGCGCCTCACCGCGACCACCATCGTCTGTGCGACATGGGCGGCCAGCGCTTCGCCGCAGGTCTCGGCGATGCGATGCAGCATCAGGTCGATGCCGGTCGTCACGCCGGCACTGCTGTACACCGGCGCATCAAGTACGAACACGCGATTGGCGACGACATCGCAGCGTGGCTCGATGCGCCGAAGTTCGTCGAGGTGATGGTGATGCGTGGTGGCGCGCCGGCCTGCGAGCAGGCCGGCATGTGCGGCGAGCACGGCACCGGCGCACACCGTGACCAGTTCGAGCCGCCCACGCTCCAGCCGCAGGCCGCGAAGCCAGTGCAGCAGTGCACGCGCTTCATCGTTCTGGACGCTGACGGCATTGCCGGGCAGGCCGACCAGCACGACCCAGGCCGGATCGCCGTCCCACTGCGTCGGGAGCGGCGCGAGGCCATGCAAGGCCACGCCGACCGACGTGAGGGCATCAGGTCGAGGGCTCACGAACTCCAGCGCGAAGCGCGCCGCCTTGCCGCTGGCAACGAGTTGCTGGTTGGCAATGCGCAGCGCCTCGGCCGGGCCCGCCCAGTCCAGCACCAGGCTGTGGGCCAGCAGCACGAAGACTACGCGGATGCCGCGAGGCTGCTCGGTGCGTTCTGCGTCCATGCGAAGTCCATTTGACGTGCCGTGCGTTCGGCGGGTGCGCGGCTGGCCAAGTCCTGTGCTTCGACGCCGTCGTGCCTGTACGAATGCCCGGATTCCGGTTTGCCGTAGCGCAAGCAATCCGTGGCCATCACGCTTCAGCCGACCACTCGCGCCAGTGCCTGCTCGACGGTGCAGACCTTGGCAAACCGGCCTTCCAGCACCGTCGCAGTGCGCGCCTTGATGTCAGCGGCGTGCAGCGGACGGCCGTCGGGCTGCACCATGTCGAAGGTGAGCGTGGCGTCCAGCACATAGTCGACCTCCCAGCCCGAATCCCAGGCATGGCGCGTGGTCGTCTCGCAGCATTGCTCGGTGCGGATGCCGCTCACGATGAGGCGTCCGATGCCGTTCTGCGTCAGCCACACGTCGAGGCCGGTACCGACCAGCGCGCTGTGGCGGTGCTTGATGAAACTCGCTGCGGGCGAAAAATCGGCCAGTCCTTCGAGCGGCCGTACATGGCCCGACTCCGTTGCGAAGGGGTTGCTGGCAACTTCCGGGCCGTCCGTATGCAACACGCGCAGGATCGGCACGCCGCCCGCAGCACAGCCTTTGATCAGCGCGTTCTGCGCCGCCAGGTAGGACGGCATGTCGCGCTCGGTGGAATAGGGGCGGTGGCGGAACGATTCCTGGACGTCGATCACTATCAGACAGCTTTTCATGGGCGGGCCTTGCAGGGCGAGGTGGATGATGCGGCCTATCTTCCCTCGCTACAAGCCGGCTGTCCCTGCTGGAAGAGACATGAACCGATCAATAACGGACATCGTGCGTCCCTCGGTGCCTCTCACACCAGCTTCGACGCCTGAAGCTCTTTCTTGAGGTACGCGTAGAACAGCGGTGCTGCCACCAGCCCGGCCGGGCCGAACACCGCCTCCGCCACGAACATCACGGCCAGCAGCTCCCAAACGGCCATTTGCGTTCGGCTGCCGACAACCTTGGCGTTGATGAGGTATTCGGCCTTGTGAATCATGATCAGGAAGGCCAGGCAAGCGGCGGCCGCCAGCGGCGACACCGACAGCGCGACCAGCGTGAGCACTGCGTTGCACAGCAGGTTGCCCACGATCGGCACCAGTCCGGCCACGAAAGTCAGCGTGATGAGTGCCGGCTCATAGGGCAGTCGCAGGTCCCATAGCGGGAGCACCAACAGCAGGAACACGGCTGTCAGCATGGTGTTGAAGGTGGCGATCCAGAACTGCGCCGCGACGATTTGTCGAAATGCCTCGCCGAACAGGCGGATGCGCCGGCGCAGTTCATTGGCGAGCGGTCCTTGCAGCTTGCTGTCGCGCGCCAACCCGGCCAGCGATCCAACGATCAGGCCGACATACGAAAATAAAAGCCCGCCCAACCAGGCCCGGCCAGTGAGGGCCAATGAGCCGGCTTGCGCACGCAGGTAGGTCGCAATCATGCGTTGCACCTCGCCGGAGCCTTCAGGCAGGTACATCGCCGCTTCCGGGGGCAGCTTGAGCCGCAATTCAAGAATGGTGCGCGCAATGTAGTCGAGCAGTTCCCGGTATTGCTCCGGCGCGTCGAGCACGAACTCGCGTGCCTCGGTATAGCCCAGTGCCAGCAGCCCGAGGGGCACGAGCATCACCAGCGCGGCTGCAAAACCGCCGGCCCAGGCGGACAGCCTTGCGCCGTTGCCGGATGGCCAGGCGCGACGCAGGCCGCCCTGGAACAGGCGCGAGAGGCGCCGCGTGCCCAGGAAACCTATGCAGACGAACAGCAGCCCCGGCAAGAGGTCGCGCCACAGCACGAGCAACAAGGCGCCCGCGATCAGCAAGTAGCTGGCGATGACAATGCCGCGCGAGGCCGATGTGGCGCGGCCCCCCACTTCGCGCAATTCAGGATTCGTCGAGACCGAAGCGCGCTTCTCCCGGGAAGAGTTGGGCTGCGGCCGTAACTCTTTCATTTAGCCGACCACCACCGCCGCGCCTTCACCCCGCGCGGCGATTACGCCAATTTCGTGGACCGTTTCGCCAGCAGCGCGCAGCGTGGCGACGCAGGCCGCCGCCTCTGCGGGGTCGATCACCACCACCATGCCGATGCCGTTGTTGAACGTGCGATTCATTTCGATGTCGTCGATGCCGGCCACTTTCTGTAGCCAGGCGAAGAGTTCAGTTTGCGGCCAGCTACCCTTTTGCAAGTGGGCGGCTGTTCCGTCGGGCAGCACGCGCGGAATGTTCTCGAGCAGGCCGCCGCCCGTAATGTGGGCCAGCGCCTTGATCGGGTGCTTGCCGAGCGCCTCGAGCACCGGCTTCACATACAACCGGGTCGGCGCCATCACGGCCTGCCTGAAGGGCTGGCCGTCCAGTGTGGCGGGCAGGTCGCCGCCCGCGCGTTCGATCACCTTGCGCACCAGGCTGAAGCCGTTCGAATGCACGCCGGCGGAGGCCAGGCCCAGCACCACGTCGCCCGGCTTCACGTTGGCGCCGGTGAGGATCTTCGACTTTTCGACCGCGCCGACTGCAAAGCCCGCCAGGTCGTATTCGCCGGCCGGGTACATGCCGGGCATCTCGGCCGTCTCGCCGCCGATCAGCGCGCAGCCGCTCAATTCGCAACCGCGCGCAATGCCGCCGATCACGGCTGCGGCGGTATCGACTTCGAGCTTGCCGCAAGCGAAATAGTCAAGGAAGAACAGCGGTTCGGCGCCTTGCACCAGCACGTCGTTCACGCTCATCGCGACCAGGTCGATGCCGACCGTGTCATGCATGTTCCATTCGAAGGCCAGCTTCAGCTTGGTGCCGACGCCATCGGTGCCGCTCACCAGCACCGGTTCCTTGTAGCGCTTGGGCACCTCGAACAGCGCGCCGAATCCGCCGATGCCGGCCAGCACGCCTTCGCGCATGGTTTTCTTCGCAAGCGGCTTGATGCGGTCGACCAGGGCGTCGCCCGCATCGATGTCGACACCTGCGTCCTTGTAGCTGAGGGGAGAGGTCGAGTTCGAGGTCATGGTGATGTCGGGACGGCGTGAAGCCATGGGAAGTGGGGAGATAGCGCCGGTCGCGATGTCCGGGCCGATAGAATTCGCCACGATTTTAAGGGCCGCGGGCCCGCGCCTCTCCCAGCTCCATGAACCTCAGTACAGCGCCCACGATGGAATTGGCCGGCCACGGCACGGTGCAGCGTTGCCGCGTCGGGGCATGAAACAACTCGCCCTCGACATTGGCCTGGCAACCGGCCCGACGCTGGCCGGCTTTTTTGCCGGCCCGAACGAGGCTGCCGTGCGACATCTGCAGGTGTGGGTCGGAGAGGGCGCGCAGGCTGTGCATTCCCCGGTGCCCACCTATCTGTGGGGCGACGGCGGCAGCGGCAAGACGCATTTGCTCGAATCGGTGTCCGCAGCCTTGCATGCGCAGGGCGGGACGGTCGGCTGGCTGCATGCGGGCCTGACAGAGCCGCCGGATTTCGACGAACGCTGGATCGCCGTGCTGATGGACGACGTGCACCTGTACTCGGC
The DNA here is from genome assembly GCF_037889915.1 of Variovorax humicola. NCBI lineage: Bacteria > Pseudomonadati > Pseudomonadota > Betaproteobacteria > Burkholderiales > Comamonadaceae > Variovorax > Variovorax humicola. The sequence goes on from NZ_JBBKZV010000001.1 coordinate 543,155, forward strand.
AGTGCAGCAGCACGCCGCCTTCAACTGGTTCGTCAACGCGCAGAGCCTGCAGCGCGGCGTGGTGGCGGCGGGCGCCTTGCCCCCCGCCGACCTGCCTTTGCGCGAAGACCTGCGCACCCGGCTCGGCTGGGGCCATGTGTTCCAGTTGCACCTCTTGGGCGAGACCGAACGCCGTGCGGTGCTGCGCCAGGCGGCCGATGCGCGCGGCGTCATGCTCTCGGACGACGTGCTCGACTACATGCTGCACCGTTTCAGCCGCGACCTCGGCAGCCTGATGGAACTGCTCAACCAGCTCGACGGATTCGCCTTGCGCACCCAGCGCGCGATCACGATCCCGCTGATCCGGGCGATGCTCGAGAATGAATAGGCAGCGCGAGCTGCAACCAGAACTCCAATGATCAAGAAATTCATAGACAAACTGCTTGGCAAATCGGCCGGAGCCACGCGCTTCGGCAAACGGCAGGAAGTCCCCGCCAGCGTGCACCGCATCGATCCCGCGCTGGTCGACGAACGCGCAAAGAACGTCGTCACCACCTTGCAGCAAGCAGGTTTCGAGGCCTATGTGGTGGGCGGCGCCGTGCGCGACCTGCTGCTGGGCCTGCGGCCGAAGGATTTCGACGTGGCCACCAATGCCACGCCGGAGCAGGTCAAGGGCCTGTTCCGCCGCGCATTCATCATCGGCCGGCGCTTTCGCATCGTGCACGTGGTGTACGGGCGGGGCCGCGAGCACGAGGTGATCGAAGTCTCGACCTTCCGCGCCTACATGGACAACGCCGCGGCCGAGCAGGTCAAGGGCAACGAGCGCACCAGCAAGGGCGAACTCGCGAGCATGAAGCACGCGGTGGACTCGTCGGGTCGTGTGCTGCGCGACAACGTCTGGGGCCCGCAGGACGAAGACGCCGCGCGGCGCGATTTCACCGTCAACGCGATGTACTACGACCCCGCCAACCAGGTCGTGGTCGACTATCACAACGGCATCAAGGACGCCAAGAAGCTCACCCTGCGCATGATTGGCGACCCGGCCACGCGCTACCGCGAAGACCCGGTGCGCATCATTCGCGCGATCCGCTTCTCGGCCAAGCTGGCAGCGCTGGGCTTCACGCTCGAGCCGAAGACGAAGGCCCCGCTCATCGACTCGAGCAAGCTGCTGTCCGACGTTCCGCAAAGCCGGCTGTTCGACGAAATGCTCAAGCTGCTCCAGACCGGGCATTCGATCGCCACCGTGGCGCAACTGAAGAAGCTGGGCCTGAGCATTGGCATCTATCCGCTGCTCGACATCGTTGTCGAGCGTGCCGACCAGCCTTTCGTCGCCGCCGCATTGCAGGACACCGACCGCCGCGTCGGCGAAGGCAAGCCGGTTGCGCCGAGCTTCCTGCTGGCCTGCGTGCTTTGGGCCGACGTGCGCGACGGCTGGGCCGCGCGCATCGCGGGTCAGCATGGCCAACGCGGGCAGCCCTCGTATCCTGCGCTGCAGGACGCGATCGACGACGTATTCAATTCGCGCATCGGCGATGTGTCGGGCCGCGGCAAGTTGGGCGCCGACATGCGCGAGATCTGGATGATGCAGCCGCGCTTCGACAAGCGCAGCGGCGCCACGCCCCACAGCCTGGTCGAGCAGGCGCGCTTCCGGGCCGCCTTCGATTTCATGCGCCTGCGTGCCGATGTGGGCGAGGTGAACGAGGCCATTGCCGAGTGGTGGCAGGAGTTCAGCATCGCCGACGACCTGCGCCGGCAAGACCTGATGGACCAGGTGCGCGACGAGCAGAAAAAGGGGGCGCGCGTGCGGGTCCGCGCGCCGCAAACGCAGGCGCCGCGCCGTGCCCCGTCGCAGTCCGACGCCGCGGAGCCCGTCACCCGCGAAGCCGAAATGGCCGTGCCGCCCGATGGCGAAGCTGTCGCGCCGCGCAAGCGCCGGCGTCGCCGCAAGCCGAGGCCCGAAGGCGGTGGCAGCGGTGGCGATCAGGGCGCGCATTCAGGCGAGTGATGGTGCGCGCCTACGTCGGCCTCGGCGCCAACCTGGGCGATGCAAAGGCCGCCGTGGAACGGGCCATCGAAGCACTCGATGCGCTTCCGCAGACACGCGTCGCAGCGCGTTCGTCGATGTACCGCAGCGCGCCGTTCGAGGCTACGGGCCCCGACTTCTTCAACGCCGTCGCCGCGCTCGAAACGGACCTGGAGCCCATCGCCCTGTTGGCCGAATTGCAGCGGTTGGAATTGCAGGCTGGCCGCGAGCGCCCCTACCGCAACGCGCCGCGCACGCTCGACCTCGACCTGCTGCTGCACGGTGCCGCCGTGCTCGACTCGCCCATCCTGACCCTGCCACACCCCCGCATGCTGCAGCGCGCCTTCGTGCTGTTGCCGCTCGCGGAGATAGCGCCCGACCTGGTCACGCCGCAGCAAATCGCGGCGGTGGCCGGGCAAGCCATCGAGCGAATCTGAGCTCGGGGTTTCAGCCCCAAGGGTGGGGGTACGCAGCCAATTACACGATTCGCGCAATCTTGTCTACGCCGCGGACCCCAGCCTAACCCTATTACACTTGCGCGGTTTTTCACAGCGGCGTCACTGACGTTTGGTAGCCGCCCCCACCCAGGAGAGGCCATGTTCGGCAAGCTGCTGCCCCGCGAGGGGAATTTTTTCGAGATGTTCAACCAGCATGCCGAGCGCATCGTGGAAGCGGCGCGCGCTTTCGAGCAGCTGGTGGCCAACTACAACGACGTACACCTGCGTGAGCAGTACAACCGCGACGTCGACAACGCAGAGCGTGCGGCCGATCGCGTGACGCATGACGTCAACCGCCTGCTGCACAAGACCTTCATCACGCCGATCGATCGCGAGCAGATCCACAAGCTCATCAACACGATGGACGACGTGGCCGACCTGATCCAGGATTCGGCGGAGACGATGGCGCTCTACGACGTGCGTCACATGACGGAAGAAATCACTCGCCTCACCGCACTCAGCGTGAAGTGCTGCGACAAGCTCAAGGACACCGTCAAGCACCTTGGCCGTATCGCCGAGCCAGCCGTTGCCGAGGCCGCCCTCAAGGGCTGCGAGGAAATCGACCGCATCGAATCCGATGCCGACCGCGTCATGCGCAGCGCCATGAGCAAACTATTCCGCGAAGAGCCCGATGTTCGCGAAGTGATCAAGCTCAAGGCGATCTACGAATTGCTCGAAACCATCACGGACAAGTGCGAGGACGTCGCGAACGTCATCGAGGGCATCATCCTCGAGAACTCCTGATGGAAGCGGTCCAGGTCAGTTTCTGGGTGGTGGCCGTGCTGGTGGTGCTCGCCATCGGCTTTGACTTCATGAACGGATTTCATGACGCGGCCAATTCGATCGCCACCGTGGTGTCGACCGGCGTGCTCAGGCCGGGCCAGGCGGTGGTCTTCGCGGCCTTCTTCAACCTCATTGCGATCTTCATCTTTCACCTGAGCGTGGCCGCGACCGTCGGCAAAGGCATTGCCGACCCGGGCGTGATCGACGTACACGTGGTGTTCGGGGCGCTGGTCGGGGCGATCAGCTGGAACCTCGTCACCTGGTACTACGGCATTCCGAGCAGCTCGTCGCACGCGCTGATCGGTGGCATCGTCGGCGCCGTGATCGCCAAGTCCGGCTCCGGCGGGCTGGTGGCGAGCGGCATCTGGAAGACGGTGGCTTTCATCTTCGTGTCGCCGCTGCTCGGGTTCTTCCTCGGCTCGATGATGATGGTGGTCGTGGCATGGGTCTTCCGCAAGTCGACCCCTTCCCGAGTGGACCGGTGGTTTCGCCGGCTGCAACTGGTTTCGGCGGGCGCCTACAGCCTGGGCCACGGCGGCAACGATGCGCAAAAGACCATTGGCATCATCTGGATGCTGCTGATCGCCACCGGCTATGCGAGCGCCAAGGACGCCAATCCGCCAACCTGGACCATCGTGAGCTGCTACACCGCGATCGCGCTCGGCACCATGTTCGGCGGTTGGCGCATCGTGAAGACCATGGGCCAGAAGATCACCAAGCTCAAGCCGGTCGGTGGCTTCTGCGCCGAGACTGGCGGGGCACTCACGCTGTTCCTTGCAACGGGGCTGGGCATTCCGGTGTCGACGACGCACACCATCACCGGCGCGATCGTCGGCGTGGGGTCGGCGCAGCGCGCCAGCGCCGTGCGCTGGGGCGTGGCGGGCACCATCGTGTGGGCGTGGATCTTCACGATACCAGCCTCGGCTTTCGTTGCCGCGATCGCCTACTGGGTCAGCCTGCAGTTGTTCTGACTGCGCTTGCTGCTGCACGCTTCGGGCTTGCGGCAGATCGCAACCACGTCATCGTTACCCGTCGCGCCCCACTGGAGCTTGACCTTGTCGATCGAAGCATCGTAGGCAAAGTGCCCTCGATGGGTCTGATCGAAAGCCATGCCAAGTCGCCTACTGCGACATCTTCCGGCCTTCTTCGACCTGATACTCGAAGTAGCGCTGGAAGCTGAACACGATGCTGGCCATCAGCACCGTGCTTCCGATCAGCAACGCCATCACCACGGCGCCGATCGTGAGCCATTGGGTGCGGCCCGGCGCCGCGTCGAGAGGGGCATTGGCGTTGTAGCGTGCATTCCATTTTTCCGGGGTCATCAGGCCGTAGACGATGGCCGTGAGCGCGCAGCCGGCAATGGTGAAGCCAAGCAACGGTACCAGCACCCAACTCCAGGCGTCGTCGAGCCCGTACAGGCGGACCCGCTCGATGCCATAGAGGCCCAGCGCCGTCGGAATCGGCAACAACCAACCGAGCAGGCTGCCAAAGCCGCGCAGGTAGAAGCAATGCAGGCCGAGCGGGCCGCCGAGGAATGCGAGCCACGCGGCCAGGGTCTTGTTTTTCATTCGGGGTTTGTCGTGCTGCCTTCGCCCAGCACCTTTTCCATCAACACCACGTCGCGCCATTGGCCGAACTTCCAGCCGCAGTCCTTGAGCACGCCCACATGCGTGAAGCCCTGGGCGCGATGGACGCCGACCGAACCGGCGTTGGCCGAATCGCCGATCACGGCGATGAGCTTGCGCACGCCGATCGCTTCGGCTGCCAGCGACAACTCTGCGAGGAGTCTCGCGCCCAGACCCTGACCCCGCGCTGAGTCGGCCAGGTAGATCGAGTCTTCCGCCGAATAGCGGTACGCCGGGCGCGGCTTGAACCAGTTGCAGTAGGCAAAACCCAACACTTCGTCGCCGCTTTCCGCGACCAGGTAGGGCAGGTTCTTCGACAGCACATCGGCGCGCCGGCCGGCCATGTCGGCCTCGGTAGGCGGCTCGGTTTCGAAGGTGCCGGTGCCGTGCAGAACGTGGTGGGCATAGATGGCGGTGATGGCCGCGACGTCTTCGTCGCGGCTCGGGCGAATGGTGATCATGTTGGGAAAGGGACGGGGAAAAAAGGAACAGCAGCCGCAGCAGGCTATAATAGAAAGCTTTTCAGCGTGTCGCTGGCCGGGTGGTCATTGCGCGTGTCTCAACGCTGAAAGAACTCGCTGGAAGAAATTCCACCACCCCAAGGATAAAACATGGTCGTCATTCGACTCTCCCGCGGCGGCTCCAAGGGCCGTCCGTTCTTCAACATCGTCGTGTCGGACAAGCGCGTTCGCCGCGATGGCCGTTTCATCGAGCGCCTGGGTTTCTATAACCCGATCGCCAAGGAAAACGAAGAAAGCATCCGCATTGCGCAAGACCGCCTGACCTACTGGAAGAGCGTCGGTGCCCAGGCTTCGCCGACGGTGATGCGCCTGATCAAGCAAGCCGCCGCAGCGGCTCCCAAGGCAGCCGCCTAAGCGCTGCACCAGGCGATGTTGCCGACACTCGAAGCCGCCGAATTGCCGGCGGACGCGATCGAGGTGGGGCGCATCGCCGATGCCTGGGGCATCAAGGGCTGGTTCAAGGTCCTGCCCCACAGTGCCCAACCCGAGGCGCTTTTCTCCTCCAAACGCTGGTTCCTGCAAGCCCCCGGTGCAGCCGCCGGCGTTTTCCGCTTGCCCATCCGGGAAGCGAAAGACCATTCCGATTGCATCGTGGCCTGCTCCGAAGACGTGGCGGACCGCACTGCGGCCGAGGCCCTGCGCGGGGCGCGCGTGTTCGTGCCGCGTTCGAGCTTCCCCACGGCCGGCGTCGACGAGTACTACTGGGTCGATTTGATCGGCCTGGAGGTCGTGAACCGCGAAGGCATCCAACTGGGCACGGTGCGAGAGTTGCTCGCGGCGGGTCCACAGACCACGCTTGTGCTGGCATCGGAAGAGGGCGGCGTCGCGATCGAGCGCCTGGTACCTTTCGTCTCCGCGTTCGTCGACGGAGTCGACCTGGCTGGCCGGACCATCACGGTCGACTGGCAGCCCGACTACTAGGCATCCGGCGCAGCCCTTCATGCGCTTCGATGTCATCACTCTTTTTCCTGAACTGTTCGCCCCCTTCCTGGTGAGCGGCGTGACGCGCCGCGCCTACGAGTCGAAGCAGGTCGAGGTGGTCTTGTGGAATCCGCGTGACTTTGCCGCGGGCAACTACAAGCGGGTGGACGACCGACCCTTCGGTGGCGGGCCGGGCATGGTGATGATGGCCGAGCCGTTGTCCGCTTGCCTGGATGCGGCGCTCGCGGCGCGCGGCGAGTCGTTGGAACCGGTCCCGGTCGTGCTGTTCTCCCCCATTGGCGAAGTGATGCGGCATGCGGCTGTCGAGCGGTGGTCGGCCAGCCCGGGCGCAATTCTCGTTTGCGGCCGCTATGAAGGCATCGACCAGCGGTTCATCGACGCACGCGTCACGCACCAGATCAGCCTTGGCGATTTCGTGCTCTCCGGCGGCGAAATTCCCGCGATGACCTTGCTCGATGCGGTCGCGCGATTGCAACCGGGCGTGCTCGGCGATGAAGCCAGCCACGTGCAGGACAGCTTCAACCTCGCGCTGGACGGCCTGCTCGATTGCCCGCACTACACCCGGCCCGAACAGTGGCAGGGCGAGTCGGTGCCGGCGCCGCTGATGTCGGGCCACCATGCGCAGATCGAGCGCTGGCGGCGAGACCAGCGCCTGGCAATCACCGCGGCGCGCCGGCCCGAATTGATCGAAGCGGCACGCGCCGCGGGCCGGCTGGACAAGGCCGATGAGGCCTTGCTCAAAAAAAAGCTATAATCTTTGGCTCCCCGATCCTCTGGCCGGCCGCGTCCGCTTCAATCCACTTAGTGGGCTCTGAACGCGAACGCCTTTAGTGCAGCGCGGACAAGATCGAACACAGGAAATCATGAACCTCATCCAGACCCTCGAGCAGGAAGAAATCGCCCGGCTCAACAAGAAGATTCCCGATTTCATGCCCGGTGACACCGTCATCGTGAGCGTGAGCGTCGTTGAAGGCACCCGCAAGCGTGTGCAGGCATACGAAGGCGTGGTCATTGCCAAGCGCAATCGCGGCCTCAACAGCGGTTTCACCGTGCGCAAGATCTCCAGCGGCGAAGGCGTGGAACGCACGTTCCAGACATACAGCCCGCTGATCGCCGGCATCGAAGTCAAGCGTCGTGGCGATGTGCGCCGCGCCAAGCTGTACTACCTGCGCGAGCGCAGCGGCCGTTCGGCACGCATCAAGGAAAAGCTGCCGGGCAAGTCGAGCAACGCTGCCGCCTCCCAGTAAGCTGCGCCTGCCGTTGCGTCAAGAAGCCGCCGATCGAGGCGGCTTTTTGCATTGGGCCCGGCCCATGTCTTGCATTGACCCTTGAAGGAGCTTTCCCTGACCGACCGATCACCGATGCAATCCGCCGCCGTCGTCGAGCCCGCGACTACCGTTGCGCCTGCGTCGCTGCTTTCGTTTGACCCGCGCGCCGTGCCGGTGGTTGCCGTTGACCGCGACCTGCCGGCGGTTGCCCGGATGCACCTGCTGCCGGACGCGCTGCGCGCACGCTTTGCGACGCCGCCGGATTGGTCGCCGGAAACGCGGCGCGAACCACGCCTGATGGACCGCGCGCCGGCCCAGGCGGCCGTACTGGTGCCCATCGTCCTGCATGACGGCGAGCCGACCGTTCTCCTCACCGAGCGCGCCTCGCGCATGACGACGCACTCGGGCCAGATTGCGTTCCCTGGTGGCAGGGTCGACCCCGAAGATGCCAACATTGCCGCCGCGGCCCTTCGCGAGGCCTGGGAAGAAGTGGGGCTGTCGGCCGAGTACGTCGAGGTTCTCGGCAGCTTGCCGACCTACACCACGGTGACTTCGTTCATCGTCACGCCGGTGGTCGCGTTGGTGCAGCCGGGCTTCGAATTGCAGCCGAACCCCGAAGAGGTGGCCGATGCCTTCGAGGTGCCCCTCGCGTTCCTGATGAACCCGGCCAATCACCGCCGTCACGCGATGCCGGACCCGGTTGGCATGTCGCGAGAGTGGTTGTCGATGCCCTATCAAGACGGTGCGACCGAACGATTCGTGTGGGGCGCGACAGCGGGCATGTTGCGCAACCTCTATCGCTTCTTGATTGCCTGAGAAGGAATGCGCTCTGCTTGGCTCGGGATGGCCCGGCGCGCCAATTCCCGAGTCGATCTTTCGCGGTGCTCGCTATCATCAACAGCATGAGTTTTTTCGCCATCCTGTGCGCATTGCTGATCGAGCAGGTCCGGCCCCTTGGGTACCACAACCCCGTGTATGGCGGGGTGCTGGCCTGGACGCGCTGGGTCAGTCGCAACTTCGATGCCGGCAAGCCGCATCATGGCTGGATCGCCTGGGCGCTGGCGGTGGGCATGCCCACGCTGCTTTCATTCGGCGTCTACTGGCTGCTGGTGCTCACGCTGGGCCTGCCGTTTGCGGTGATCTGGAACATTGCGGTGGTCTACACCACGCTGGGTTTCCGGCAGTTCAGCCATCACTTCACCGGCATTCGCGATGCGCTCGACGCAAGCGACGAGTCGCTCGCGCGATCGCTGCTGGCCCAGTGGCAAGGCGTTGATGCCACCAGCTCGCCGCGCAGCGAAGTCATTCGGCGCGTGATCGAGCATTCGGTGATTGCGGCGCATCGCCATGTGTTCGGCGTGCTGGCCTGGTTTTCGATCCTTGCGGCGTTCGGGTTGGGCCCGGCCGGCGCAGTGTTCTATCGCATGAGCGAATTCGTGGCGCGCTACTGGGCTCACAAGGATGGCGCATCGGTGCAGCCGTCCAGCGAATGGGTGCAACATTCGTCGGCCGGCGCGTGGAATGCGATCGACTGGCTGCCGGCGCGCATCACCGCGCTCGGGTTCGCAGTGGTTGGCAGTTTCGAAGAAGCGATCGACTGCTGGCGCAACGACGCGGGCCGCTTCCCGAATCGCAACGACGGCGTGATCCTCGCTGCGACCTCGGGCGCGGTGAATGTGCGGCTGGGCGGCGGCGGACTGCGACCCACACCGGTGATCGACCCGCTCCCGCGTGCCCAGGCCGGCGAATCGATTGCGGGCATGCAAGCGTCGGACAGCGGCAGCACGCCGGGGCGCGAGCCGGAACCAGCGCACTTGCGCAGCGTGGTAGGGCTGGTCTGGCGGTCGGTCGTGATGTGGATGGTGTTGCTTGCGCTCCTGACACTTGCCCGTCTGCTGGGCTGATTCGATGAGCGCATCCTTGCCGAGCTTTTACAGCCCGCGATTGGCCTCGCTCGAACCGTATCTGCCCGGCGAGCAACCGCGCATCGCCAACCTGGTCAAGCTCAACACCAACGAGAACCCTTACCCGCCGTCGCCGCTCGCGGTCGATGCCGTCCAACTGGCCGCTGCGACGGGGTTGGAGCGCTATCCCGATCCGGAGTCGCTGGCCCTGCGCGACGCGGTGGCATGGCGGCATGGTCTCGGCGTCGATGAAGTGTTTGCGGGCAACGGCTCGGACGAGGTGTTGGCGCATGCGTTCTTCGCGTTCTTTCGCCAGAGCGAGCCATTGTTGTTCCCTGACGTGACCTACAGCTTCTATCGCGTCTATGCGCAGCGCTACGACGTTCCTTGCGAGTTGCTTCCGGTGGATGACGGTTTGCGCATCGATGTCGACGCACTCGTGGCCCGTGCCGCGCGAGGTTGTGGTGGCATCGTGCTCGCCAACCCGAATGCGCCGACCGGCATCGGGTTGCCGCTCGCACAGATCGAGCGCTTGTTGCAGGCGTGTCCGCAGCGCGTGGTGCTGGTCGATGAGGCTTACGTCGACTTTGGTGGCGCGAGTGCGCTCTCGCTCATTGCACGGTATCCGAACCTGCTGGTGGTGCAAACGCTTTCCAAGTCGCGCGCATTGGCGGGCCTGCGCGTTGGCTTTGCGTGTGGACAGGCGCACCTGATCGATGCGATGACGCGCGGGAAGAACACCTTCAACTCGTACCCGCTGGGCCGCCCCGCGGTGGCCGGTGCCATCGCCGCGCTGCAGGACGAAGACTGGTTCGACCAGACCTGCAAGGCCATCATGGACACGCGCGAAGGCTTGAGCCTGCAACTGGAAGACCTGGGCTTCGAGGTGCTGCCATCCCAGGCGAATTTTGTCTTCGTGCGGCACCCCCAGCGCGACGCTGGCGAGCTTGCCGCGGCGCTGCGTGAGAGGGCGGTGCTGGTTCGGCACTTTCGCGATCCGCGCATCGCGCAGTACTTGCGCATCAGCATCGGGACGCGCGCACAGTGCAGCACGCTCGTCGACGCGCTGAACGAAATCCTGGCGAACTGAAAAGAAGCCTCAGGGGAAGCGCCGCTGGCTCAGTTCGGCAAAGAGTTCGCCGTAGATCTTGTACCGCGTGGCGCTGATCGGGCCAGTTTGGGTGGTTGTCTCGACCTGCGGAATCACGCCGCAGCCGGGTTCGTGCAAGTGGGTGCAGTTGTAGAACTTGCAGTTCGATGCGTGTTCGGCGATGTCGGGCATCAGGCCGGCCAGTTTCATCGGTTCGATGTGATTGAGCCCGAATTCCTGGAAGCCGGGCGAGTCGATCAACGCTGTCTCGCTGGCCTTGTCGACCCAGTACCAGCTGGTGCTCGTGGTGGTGTGCTTGCCGGCGTTGAGCGCCTTTGAAATTTCACCCGTCTGCGCAAGTGCGCCCGGCACCAGCAGGTTGATCAGCGTGCTCTTGCCCGCGCCGGAGGGGCCCAGCACCAGCGTGGTCTTGCCGGTGAGCAGCTTGAGCAACGATGCGCGGTCGACGGCCCCCGATGCCTTCAACGATAGCGGCAACACGCCGTGATGCATGCGGCGGTAGGGGGCGAGCCTGGCCCACGCGCGTTCGAATGGCGCTACCAGATCGCTCTTATTGAGCGCGATGACCGGCGCGATGCGCTCGGCCTCGGCAGCGATGAGCGCACGCGCCAGTTGGTGCTCGGAAAACTCCGGCTCGGCCGCGATGAGGATCAGCACATGGTCGAGATTCGCAGCAAACGACTTGGTGCGGATCTCGTCTTGCCGGTAGAAGAGATTTCGGCGCGTCTCGACGCGCTCGATCGTGCCTTCGTCTTCGCTCGCCTGCCAGCGCACACGGTCGCCGACCACGGCCTGGCTTTTCTTGCCGCGTGGATGGCAGATCACATGCTCGCCGTCGGGTGTCTCGATCACGCAATGCCGGCCATGGCTGGCAATGACGATGCCGACGTCCAGTTCGGCAATCGCCGGCGCGCTGTGTTGCTTAGCCACCGACGTATTCCATGGTCCGAAGGCGGTCAATGCGCGAGCAGCGCGTCGGCTTGCGTAGCGCAGTCGAAGTCACTCGACGAGATGCCGCCGGCGTCGTGTGTATTGAAGCGGACCACGCAACGGTCGTAGTGCACGGACAGGTCGGGATGATGATCTTCGCGGTGCGCGATCATGGCGAGCGCGTTGACGAAGGCGATGGTCTCGAAGTAATTTGCGAAGGTGAAAGTCTTCTCGATGGCCACGTTGGCGCCATCGCCGGTGAGCTTCCATCCATCGAGGCGCGCAAGGCTGGCCACGACTTCGGTGGCGCTCAGCGCGCGGCGCGGCTGCCCTTTCCATTCCTTCGGCTTGAACATGCTGCTGGTCATTGCGCGGGGGCTCCGTTCGGGTCAGGCCGCGGCCATGCGCGCGAGGCGCTCGGACGCGGGGGGGTGCGAGTAATAGAACTTCACGAACACCGGGTCGGGCGTCAATGTTGCCTTGTTGTCGTCGTAGAGCTTGAGCAATGCGGCGCGCAGGTCGTTGCCGTTGGTCTGGGCCACGGCATAGGCGTCCGCCTCGAACTCATTGCGCCGCGAGAATTGTGCGAACAGCGGCCCGATCGGGAAGGTGAATACCGGAATCGCCAGCATGAACAGCAGCAATGCGAGACCGTTGTTGGGTGCGGCCATGTTCGGTTGGACGCCCAGCCCCGTGTAGAACCATGACTGCGCACAGAGCCATCCCAGCAATGCGAAGCCGAGCAGGCTCATCGTGAACGACAGCGCAAGCGCCTTGAGGATGTGGTGCCGCTTGTAGTGGCCGAGTTCATGCGCCAGCACGGCTTCCATTTCGCCCGCGCTGAGTTGGCGCAACAGCGTGTCGTAGAACACGACGCGCTTGTTGGCGCCAAAGCCGGTGAAGTAGGCGTTGGAATGCGTGCTGCGCGTGCTCCCGTCCATCACGAACAGGCCCTTGGCAACAAAGCCGCATCGCTTCATGAGGGCAGTGACGCGGGCCTTGATCGTCGGGTCGTCCAGCGGCTTGAACTTGTTGAAAAGCGGCGCGATCAGGTTCGGGTAGACCAGTTGCGCGAGCAGCATGAAAAGTGCGACCGCACCCCAGGCCCAGAGCCACCACAAGGCGCCGGTCGCACCCATGAGCCACAGGACCAGTGCAGCAATCGGCAGTCCGAATGCAGCGAACAAGCCCGTCTTGATGAAGGCGTCCAGCAACCAGCGCTTCCACGTCATCTTGTTGAAGCCGAAGCGTTGTTCGAGCACGAAGGTATGCCACAGCGCGAGCGGCAGTTCGAGCACGCTGCCGATGCCTGTGAAGACCGCCAGCAGCGCCAACTGTTGCACCATGCCGCCACCCAGCCAGCCGAGCAGAGCCTTGTTGAGCAAATCGACTCCCCCGAGCAGCGTCCATGCCAGCAGCAGAACGGTGCTCCACGCCACTTCGATCAACCCGAAGCGCGCTTTCGAGATGGTGTAGTCGGCCGCCTTCTGGTGAGATTCGAGAGTGATCGCCGAAGCGTAATCCGCGGGGACCACGTTTCGATGTTGTGCCACGTGGCGAATCTGCCGCGAAGCCAGCCAGAACTTCAGCAGCAGGTCGACCACCAGCGCGGCCGCAAAGGCGGAAGTAAAGATGAGTGAGGCATTCATGGGCCGCCGAGTTTAGTCGCCGCGCCGGGTGCCCGCGAGCCATCGACGACAATCCCACGATGCCCGAATCGACCGAACCGACTTCCCCGACACTGAAAAAAAGCGACCAGAACCTGGTCTGGCTCGACTGCGAAATGAGCGGGCTCGACCCCGAGAAGGAGCGCCTGCTCGAAATTGCCGTGGTCGTCACCGGCCCCGACCTGACGCCGCGCATCGAAGGCCCCGTCCTTGTCATTCACCAGACTGGCGAGGTGCTCGACGCCATGGACGCCTGGAACAAGGGCACGCACGGACGCAGCGGGCTCATCGACAAGGTCAAGGCCTCCGCGATCGACGAAGCGGCCGCCGAGGAGCAACTGCTGCAATTCATTGCGCGCTATATCCCCAAGCAAGGCTCGCCGATGTGCGGCAACACCATCGGGCAGGACCGGCGCTTCCTGGTCAAGTTCATGCCGAAGCTGGAGGCCTACTTCCACTACCGGAATCTCGACGTCAGCACGCTGAAGGAAATCGCCAAGCGATGGAAGCCGGCGGCCTACAACGCCTTCAAGAAACAGCAGGCGCACACTGCGCTGGCTGACGTTCATGAATCGATAGATGAACTTGTTCACTATCGCGAAACGTTACTGAAGCTTGATTGATTAGGTAAATACCCGAATTCGTGCGATAATCAAAAACTTCGCTGCGTAGAGCAGCGTCTTCTTGCATCTCCCCGTCTTGCACTAGCGCCCAAACGAATGGGCCCGGCTTCGCGAAAGCGATCGCTGTATGTCGTTGGATGGTTGATGTTTTTAACCACCCGACGGAGCGCCGCCTACGGCAGCGCTCGCGTATGAGAAAAAATTACATGACCGACGCTTTTGAAGCGCAGGGCGAGTTCGCGCCTGTGCAATCCACTTTCGATTCCATCAACGAGTTCGCGCCCGTCGAGTCGCATTCCGACATCACCTTGCTCGACACGCTCGACGTGGCCGCTGTGCCGGCCGAAGAGCCGAAGGCGCCCAACGGCTTCATCCGCCTTGGCCTGGCCCAGGAATTGATCGCCGCCGTCGCGGACCTCGGCTACGAGCAGCCGACCACCGTGCAGGACAAGGTCATTCCGCTGGCCATGGGCAGCACCGACGGCTCCGCCAGGTTCATCGACCTGATGGTCTCGAGCCAGACCGGCAGCGGCAAGACCGCCGCCTTCCTGCTGCCCGTGCTGCACACCCTGCTGAAGCAGGAAGCCGAAGCCGAAGCAGCTGCCCGCTCCGAGTTCCAGCGCCTGTCGGAGGAAGCCATTGCCCGCGGCGAAGCGCCCCCGAAGAAGGCCAAGCGCAAGGACCCGACCAGCCCGCGCAACTTCAAGGCTGCCACGCCCGGCGCGCTGATCCTGTGCCCGACGCGCGAACTCGCGCAGCAAGTCGCGCATGACGCCATCGACCTGGTTCGCCATTGCCGCGGCCTTCGTGTCGCCAGTGTGGTCGGCGGCATGCCGTACCAACTACAGATCGCCAAGCTGCAGAACGCCAACCTCGTGGTCGCCACGCCCGGCCGTCTGCTCGACCTGCAACGCTCGATGCAAATCAAGCTCGACCAGGTGCAGTTTCTGGTCGTCGACGAAGCCGACCGCATGCTCGACCTGGGCTTCGCGGACGACCTCGCCGAAGTCAACCAACTGACCATCGAACGCAAGCAGACGATGATGTTCAGCGCCACCTTCGCGCCGCGCATCCAGCAACTGGCCGCGCGCGTGATGCGCCAGCCGCAAAAGGTGCAGATCGATTCTCCGCAAGAGAAGCACGCCAACATCAAGCAGACGCTGTTCTGGGCCGACAACATGGTCCACAAGCGCAAGATGCTCGACCACTGGCTGCGCGACACCACGATCAACCAGGCGATCGTTTTCGCCAGCACGCAAGTCGAATGCGACGGCCTCGCCAACGACCTGCAGCAGGACGGTTTCAGTGCCGTCGCCCTGCACGGCGCCCTGAGCCAGGGTCTTCGCAACCGCCGACTGATGGCGCTGCGCCAAGGCCAGGTTCAGATCCTCGTGGCGACCGACGTTGCCGCGCGCGGCATCGACGTGCCGACCATTACGCACGTGTTCAACTTCGGCCTGCCGATGAAGGCCGAGGACTACACCCACCGCATCGGCCGCACCGGCCGTGCTGGCCGCGACGGCATCGCCGTCACGTTTGCCGAGTTCCGCGATCGCCGCAAGATCATGGACATCGAGCACTACAGCCATCAGAACTTCAAGGCCGAGACGATTCCCGGCCTCGAGCCGCAGCAGCGCATGCCGCAGTCGCGCCCGCAGGGTTTCGGCGGTGGCCGTGACCGCGAACCGCGCGACTTCCATTCGCGTGATCGCAAATTTGGCGGCGGCCATCGTAGCGGCCCGAGCGGCGGCTATGCCGGCGCCAGCGGCTTCAATGATCGTGGCGCGCGTCCTCCCATGGGCGGCGGCGCTCCGGCCCCACGCGGGTTCGGCGGTGGCCAGAACGCCGGCTTCGGCGGCGGCCGTGACCGTGACGAAGGTAGCTACGGCCGCAAGCCGGGTTGGGGCGACAACGCCGCGCCGCGCGGCGGCTTCGGCGGTGGCCGCAACGAAGGCTTCGGTGCTCCCCGCGGCAATGGCGGCGGTGGCGGCGGCGGCAAGGTCTTCGTGCCGCGCGACGCGCAAAAGCGCGGGTTCAAGCCCAGCCGCTGAGTCGCATTGATCCAATGAAAGGGCCCGCGTCCGCAAGGAGCGGGCCTTTTCTTCGTGACGCCTGATTTGGATTTGCGATGTGAATGGCCAGCCTTTGCGTACTTTGGTCTTCAAGTCAACGATGCGGCGCTTGTGGATTGAGTGAATCGCTCAGCCGTCGGCCAGAAACGCCCGCTTTCACCCGCATACTCTCGCTGTGCCCATCAATCTCCTGCACCGTTTATCAGAACAAGATCTCCCTGTTGCCGTCACACGCGGCAAGGACGTGGATTCGGTACGCGTATTGGCCCTGGCTGGTCATATCAAGGCGACTGTTCCAAAGCCGGTGCGCACGCTGGATGGCTATGACCAGCCGCCGGCGGTGGTCGCTTCGATCACGTCGCTGGGGCGCAGCATGATCAAGCGGTTCCCGCGGCGGTCGATGCCGTAGTCGAGGAGAGGCCACGGGCTGCATGGCCAGGGGAACACCGTCAGCGACGACGGCGCTCCGGTCCCTCGCCGGCATCACTGCTGCGCGCTATCGCCGGTATTGAATCGATCTATTCGCGCCGGCGTCGCGTCTGTCACAGAATCTGGCCCTCTCATTTGCTCAATCAGGAGACATCCATGGCCGATGAAAAGATCGAAGCGAAGTGTCCGTTCAGCCCGGCCGCAGGTGCTGGAACGACAAACCGTGATTGGTGGCCCCAGCAGTTGCGCGTGGATCTGCTCCATCAGCACTCGTCGAAGTCCGATCCGATGGGAAAGGATTTTGACTACGCCGCGGCGTTCAAGAGCCTCGATCTGGCCGCGGTGAAGGCGGATCTGGCCGCCTTGATGACGGACTCGCAGGATTGGTGGCCGGCGGACTTCGGGCACTACGGGCCGTTGTTCATCCGGATGGCGTGGCACAGCGCCGGCACCTATCGCATCGGCGATGGGCGGGGAGGGGCAGGCCGCGGCCAACAGCGTTTTGCGCCGCTCAACAGTTGGCCGGACAACGTCAGCCTGGACAAGGCGCGTCGCTTGCTGTGGCCCATCAAGCAGAAGTACGGCCAGAAGATTTCGTGGGCAGACTTGATGATCCTGGCGGGCAACGTCGCACTGGAAACCATGGGCTTCAAGACCTTCGGCTTTGGCGGCGGGCGCGCCGATGTGTGGGAGCCCGACCAGGATGTCTACTGGGGCCGCGAGACAGCCTGGCTCGGCGGCGATGTTCGCTATTCGCAAGGTTCGCCGGGCGTCGAAGAGGGCCATGGCGTGCTCGTCAAGGACGACGACAGCAAGGTGCAGCACACGCGCGACCTGGAGAACCCGCTGGGCGCCGTGCAGATGGGCCTGATCTACGTCAATCCGGAAGGTCCGGACGGCAATCCCGATCCGATCGCCGCAGCCTATGACATTCGCGACACCTTCGCGCGCATGGCGATGGACGACGAGGAGACGGTCGCGCTGATCGCCGGGGGCCACACCTTCGGAAAGACCCACGGTGCCGCGGCTGCGTCGAACGTGGCGAAAGAGCCCGAAGCTGCCGGCATCGAGGACCAGGGCCTCGGCTGGAAGAACAGCTTCGGCACGGGCAATGGCGGCGATACGATCACCAGTGGCCTGGAAGTCACTTGGACCACCACGCCGACCAGGTGGAGCGGTAACTTTTTCTCGAACCTGTTCGGCTACGAATGGGAGCTGACCAAGAGCCCCGCTGGCGCGCACCAGTGGGTGGCCAAGGGTGCCGGCGCGACCATTCCTCACGCGCACGACTCGTCGAAGAAGCTGGTGCCGACCATGCTGACCACAGATCTTTCATTGCGCTTCGACCCGGCCTACGAAAAGATCTCGCGGCGTTTCATGGAGAACCCCGACCAGTTCGCAGACGCTTTCGCCCGCGCCTGGTTCAAGCTCACGCATCGCGACATGGGGCCGCGCGCCCGTTACCTGGGGCCGGAAGTGCCTGCAGAAGAACTCATCTGGCAGGACCCGATCCCCGCAGTCGACCATCCCCTCGTCGAGGCGCAGGACATCGAGTCCCTCAAGAAGAAGGTGCTGGCATCGGGCCTCAGCTCTGCGCAACTCGTGTCGACGGCCTGGGCCTCGGCTTCCACGTTCCGCGGCTCCGACAAGCGGGGCGGCGCGAACGGCGCGCGAATTCGGCTCGAGCCACAGAAGGATTGGGACGTCAATCAACCCGAGCAATTGGCGAAGGTTCTCCAGGTGCTCGAGGGAATCAGAGGCGAGTTCAACGCTTCGCAGGCGGGTGGCAAGAAGGTTTCTCTCGCCGACCTGATCGTGCTGGCCGGTGGCGCTGGCGTGGAGCAAGCGGCGCGCGATGCGGGCCGCGATGTCAAGGTTCTCTTCGAGCCAGGGCGAATGGACGCTTCGCGAGAGCAAACCGACGTGGCCTCCTTCGCACCGCTGGAGCCGGTCGCGGATGGCTTTCGCAACTACGTGAAGTCGCGCTACATCGTGCCTGCGGAGGTACTTCTGATCGACAAGGCGCAGTTGCTGACGCTGACGGCGCCAGAGATGACAGTGCTGGTCGGTGGCCTGCGTGTGCTGGGCGCCAATGTAGGCCAGGCCCCGCACGGCGTCTTCACGAAGAAGCCCGGCACCTTGAGCAACGACTTCTTCGTCAACCTGCTCGACATGGGCACGGAGTGGAAGCCGGCCCCAAATGCCAACGGTGAATTTGAAGGGCGCGACCGAAAGACGGGCGAGATCCGGTGGACGGCGACACGCGCCGATCTGGTCTTCGGATCGAATGCGCAACTGCGCGCCATCGCGGAGATCTATGCAAGCTCGGACGCGGAGCAGAAGTTCATCGATGACTTCGTGGCGGCGTGGTCCAAGGTGATGAACCTCGACCGGTTCGATATCGCCTGAGTTGGGTGCGCGTCGATCATTTTTTCTACTGCGGTGCGCAGCGTGACGGTGATCGACTGCTTGCACTGAATGAGTCGCCGGCCATTGGCAGATGAAGCTCGCGCCGAGGGTTGCATGGCCATCGGGCAGGAACTTCACCGGCACGGGCATGAAAAAAGCCTGCTATCCATTCGATAGCAGGCTTTTCAACGCTGGTGCGTGTGTTGGTGGTGGGCCCTGAGTGACTCGAACACTCGACCTACGGATTAAGAGTCCGCTGCTCTACCAACTGAGCTAAGAGCCCCTGAATCACATTGCTGCGATCAGGCAATCCAACGATTATAGCCCAGAATTTGCCACAGTCCTGGAACACGCTGCCGCAGCGAAACACAGGAGCGCGAGATGCCGTGCCCGGAATGCGTCACGCGCTCCGGGCGCGGCGCTACCATCCCCGCCTTCGCCACAGTATTGCCACACAGCTCACGCCGTCGCGTGCGCAGAACCCAAGGACGCATCCATGATCGAGTCTTCTTCCACCACCCCCGCGCATGTCGTGTTAACAGGTGCTGCAGGCGCGCTGGGCCGAGCCGTGGCGCAACACTTTCTCGACATGGGCGCACGCATCGCCTTGATGGACCACCATGTCGACAAGCTGGCCGAGGCGTTTCCCGGGCTCGACAACTCGCGCCATCTGCTGATTGCCTGTGACGTGACGTCGGCGCAGTCGATGCAGGAAGCGGCGGCGAATGTGCTCAAGTCGTTCCAGCACGTCGATACGGTGGTGCACGTCGCGGGCGGCTTCGAGATGGGGGCGCCCGTGCACGAACTGGAGCGCGCAGGCTGGGACCGGATGATGAATCTCAATGCCTGGTCGTTCGTCGCCGTCAGCCAGGCCTTTGTGCCGGCGATGATCGAGCGCGAAAGCGGCAGCGTGGTCGCGGTCACTGCCGGCTCGGCCTCGCGCGGGTTGGCGGCCATGTCGGCCTACATCGCATCGAAAAGCGCGCTGCAGCGCCTGGTTGAAGCGTCGGCCGCGGAGTTGAAGCCGCACGGCATTCGCGTCAACTCCATCGCACCGACGATCCTCGATACGCCGGCCAACCGGCAGGCGATGCCCGACGCCAATCCGGCCACTTGGGTGTCCACGGCTGTCGCCGCGCAAACCGTCGCATACCTTGCTTCGACGGCAGCAGCAGCGGTGCACGGACAGCACCTTTTGCTGGACTGACAGATGGAAAAGGCCCTGGCAATTGCCAAGGCCATTTTTTGATTCGTTGGTGGAGAGGAGGAGGATCGAACTCCCGACCTCCGCATTGCGAACGCGGCGCTCTCCCAGCTGAGCTACCCCCCCAACGCGGTGCGAGTGTAGCGCGATTCACGCGGAATCGCCGTGCAGGCATGGATCATGTCCCCACCGCTCTCATGAGGAAGGAATGGTGCATGGCGCACACCCCACAAGCCCCACCGCAGGGCGATGGCGCTGTCGACTGCTACATGAGCAGGTGCTCGCCCGCGTTGTCGCCACCCAGCGTGACGTAGTTGACCTTGCGGATGTCCATCAACTTCTTGCCCCCGGCGTAGCTGATCGAGCTCTGCACGTCCTGCTCCATTTCGACCAGAGTGTCGGCCAGCTTGCCCTTGATCGGCTCGAGGATGCGCTTGCCTTCGACGTGCTTGTACTCGCCCTTGTTGAAGTCGCTGGCCGAGCCGTAGTACTCCTTGAACAGCACGCCATCGACCTCGACGGTCTTGCCAGGCGATTCCTCGTGGCCGGCGAACAGCGAGCCGATCATCACCATCGAGGCGCCGAAGCGAATGCTCTTGGCGACGTCGCCATGGTCGCGGATGCCGCCGTCGGCAATGATCGGCTTGGTCGCCACTCGCGCGCACCATTTCAGCGCGCTGAGCTGCCAGCCGCCAGTGCCGAAACCGGTCTTGAGCTTGGTGATGCAGACCTTGCCCGGACCGATGCCGACCTTGGTTGCGTCGGCGCCCCAGTTCTCGAGGTCGATCACGGCTTCGGGCGTGCCCACGTTGCCGGCGATGATGAACGATTCCGGCAGCTTCTCCTTCAGGTAGCCGATCATGTTCTTCACGCTGTCGGCATGGCCGTGCGCGATGTCGATGGTGATGAATTCGGGCACCAGGCCCTTGGCGACGAAGGCGTCGACCGTGTCGTAGTCGGCCTTCTTCACGCCGAGCGAGATGGATGCGAATACGCCCTTGCCGTGCATTTCCTCGACGAACTTGACGTTGTCGAGGTCGAAGCGGTGCATCACGTAGAAATAGCCGTTTTGCGCGAGCCAGAGGCAGATGGCTTCGTCGACCACCGTCTTCATGTTGGCCGGCACGACCGGGATGCGGAAGCTGCGGCCGCCCAGCTCGACGCTGGCGTCGCACTCGGAACGGCTCTCCACGCGGCACTTGCGCGGCAGCAGGAGGATGTTGTCGTAATCGAAAATTTGCATGATGAACCAGGCTCCTTGAAGGATCGTTTGAATGAACGAATGAGCGCTTGGTCCGGCCGGCCTTTGCAGCGCCCCCGCCAAGGGACGGCCACAAAAAACCGGGCGCAAGAAACTTGGGCCCGGTGACTGATTGTACGCCCCCACTCCTGGGTGCATCAAAGGCCTCTTCGTATACCCCCTATTCGCCTCGCATATGCACAGCGACCGGGGCGAGCGTGCTTCCTACAATCGAAGGATGCTCACCGATCTCGCGCCACAGGCTGGCTTGCCCCTGCTTCAGAACCTCAATCCGGAGCAGCTGGCGGCAGTCACCTTGCCCGCCGGCAACGCGCTGATCCTTGCCGGTGCAGGTTCCGGCAAGACGCGCGTGCTGACCACGCGCATTGCCTGGCTGCTGCAGACCGGCCAGGTGTCACCGGGCGGAATCCTGGCCGTGACGTTCACCAACAAGGCCGCCAAGGAAATGATGACGCGGCTGGCGGCGATGCTTCCAGTGAACGTGCGCGGCATGTGGATCGGTACCTTCCACGGACTGTGCAACCGTTTCCTGCGCGCGCACTGGAAACTGGCCGGATTGCCATCGACCTTCCAGATCCTCGACACGCAAGACCAGCTCTCGGCCATCAAGCGGTTGATGAAGCAGTTCAACGTCGACGACGAGCGCTTTCCGGCCAAGCAGACGCAATGGTTCATCGCGGGCGCCAAGGAAGACGGCCTGCGCCCGCGCGACATCGAGGCACGCAGCGAGGACGATCGCAAGAAGATCGAGCTTTACCAGTTGTACGAGGAACAATGCCAGCGGGAAGGCGTAGTCGATTTTGGCGAACTCATGCTGCGCAGCTACGAGCTTCTGCGCGACAACGATCCGGTGCGCGAGCACTACCAACGGCGCTTCCGCCACATCCTCATCGACGAATTCCAGGACACGAACCGGCTGCAGTACGCCTGGATCAAGATGCTTTCGGGTGCCATCGTGGAGGGGACGTTCCACCCCGGCGGCAACAGTGTGATCGCGGTGGGCGACGACGACCAGAGCATCTATGCCTTCCGCGGCGCCCGCGTCGGCAACATGGCCGACTTCGTGCGCGAGTTCGATGTGCGCCAGCAGATCAAGCTCGAACAGAACTACCGCAGCTACAGCAACATCCTCGATTCGGCCAACGCGCTGATTGGCCACAACACCAAGCGGCTCGGCAAGAACCTGCGCACAGAACAGGGTCCGGGCGAGCCGGTGCGGGTGTACGAATCGACCAGCGATTTCGCCGAGGCGCAGTGGATGGTCGACGAGATTCGTCAACTGGCGCGCGACGGCATCGACCGCAGCGAAATGGCTGTGCTCTATCGCAGCAATGCGCAGAGCCGGGTGATTGAAACCGCGCTGTTCAATGCGTCGGTGCCGTATCGCGTTTATGGCGGCTTGCGCTTCTTCGAGCGCGCGGAAATCAAGCACGCACTGGCTTACCTGCGACTGCTGGAGAACAAGGACGATGACACGAGCTTCCTGCGCGTCGTTAACTTTCCGCCGCGCGGCATCGGTGCGCGCAGCATCGAACAATTGCAGGACGCGGCGCGTGCGCGCGGGCAGTCGCTTCACGATGCGGTCGGATTGCTCGGCGGCAAGGCCGGCTCGAATCTATCGGCCTTCGTCGCGAAGATCGACGTGCTGCGCGAGCAGACGCAAGGCATTTCGCTGCGGGAAATCATCGAGCTCGTGCTCGACCACAGCGGCCTCATCGAGCACTACAAGGCCGACCGCGAAGGCGCGGATCGCCTCGAGAACCTGGACGAACTGGTGAACGCCGCTGAAAGCTTCGTCACGCAGGAAGGCTTTGGCCGCGACGCGGTGGCGCTGCCAGTCGACGAGTTGCGCCAGAGTGCCGCCAGCCAAGGCATCGACACCAGCCGGCCGTTGCTCGACATCCCGCTGGCAGACCTTGCGCCTGACGCGGACACCGGAGAAACGCTGAGCCCGCTGGCCGCCTTCCTCACGCATGCCGCGCTGGAGTCCGGCGACAACCAGGCCAAGGCCGGACAAGACGCGGTGCAGCTCATGACGGTGCACGCCGCCAAGGGCCTCGAGTTCGATTGCGTGTTCATCACCGGCATGGAAGAAGGGCTGTTCCCGCACGAGAACTCGATGAGCGACCGCGACAGCCTCGAGGAAGAGCGTCGCCTGATGTACGTCGCGATCACGCGCGCGCGCAAGCGCCTGTACCTGAGCCATTCGCAGACACGCATGCTGCACGGCCAGACGCGCTACAACCTCAAGAGCCGTTTCTTCGATGAGTTGCCCGACAGCGCGCTCAAGTGGCTGACGCCGAAGAACCAGGGCTTTGGCCAGTTTGGTGGCGGCATGACGAGTGCGGGGCGCGCGGGCGGAAGTTCGGGCAGTCGCTTCGGATCAGGCTATGGCGGTGGAAACCGGGCGCCGGAAACCTACGGAAGCGGCGCGGTGCCGATACAAAAGGCTGCACCCGCGCACGGCCTTCGCATCAGCCAGCAGGTGTTCCACAACAAGTTCGGCGAAGGCACGGTGACGGCGCTCGAAGGCAGCGGGGATGATGCGCGCGCGCAGATCAAGTTTTCGCGGCATGGCATCAAGTGGCTGGCACTGTCGGTGGCCAAGCTGACGCCGGTGTGACCGGCGCGCCGACGGGCGATCGAGTCCGTCGCCTTGTCTCAGTGCTCCATGACGCTGGCGCGTCTTCCGCGACGCATGAAACCGGGACGAGCACGGCAAGTCTGTTCGTGGCACCCGGCGACCGGCTTTTGCCGGGCCGCCGGGTGCGCCCCCTCGAGGACTTGAGGGGGAGGCGCCGCAGGCGCTTCGGGGGGTGCCTAGTCCGCGTTGAAGCTGTCGCGGAAACTGAACCAGGTGGAGCTGAGCGGCATTGCCGCCAGTGAAAGGGCGCAGCCGATCATGAGCGCGCCGCCCAGCACCGATGCCGCGTCGCCCAGGGCGAGCGCGCCAATGCCGACCAGCAGGGTGGCGATCAGTGCGAAGCTGATCGCGGCAACCATGCACACGCCGAACCACGACAGCAGGAACATCGCGTGGGCCCTGAAGTTGCGAAACAGCGCCACCAGGCTGAAGAACAGGCTCTTGACCGGCTCGACGCCATGCCAGTGCACGAGCCCTGGCGCATGCCACATGGCCAGCGACAGCGGTAGGTTGAGGCACATCACGAACAACTGCGCCAATTGAAATCGCTTGCTTGCCACGACTTCCGGGAGCACGTTGCTGTTGAGAAGGTAGGCGCCGGCGACCAGGCCGCCATCGATCAGCGCGGAAAGCCCGACCACCACCGCGAAATACAGCGCCGAAATCATGCCGAGCACCAGCATCGGCCGCCAACGCAGGCGCAGTGCCTGCAGGGCCGCGGTGAACATGGCGGGACCGACCGGCTTCGGTGTGTCGTCGTTGCTTGCTACCGATGCAGCGACCATCATTCCCAGCGTCAGGATCGGGACGAACAGGAACGGCAGGAAGCTTCCGACGAGCGGGAGTTGCGAGACGATCGAGATCAGCGCCATCAGCGAGAAGAACAACGAGATGAATGCCAGCGGTTGCCGCCAGAAAGTACGCAGGCCGAGTCGGACCCATTCGATCCCTGCGCGGGCCGGGACGAGGTGGAGTTTCATGGTCAGGCAGCTTGCAGTACGGGCCGCACGCGAATCGGCGAGCTGAGTTGCTGGACACGTTGACGCAGCACGCGCTCGAAGTGGCTCGGGTCGTGCGGCTTGAGCATGCTGGCTTCGCGCGGCAGGTGGAAATCCCACAGGCGAGAGATCCAGAAGCGCAGCGCGGCGGCGCGCAGCATGGCGGGCAGCAGGGTCCGCTCGGCCGGGTTCAGCGGACGCACGGAGCAGTAGGCGTCGAGCAGGGCCGCTGAGCGATCCACGTCTGCCTCGCCGGTAGGCAGGTCGATCGCCCAGTCGTTCAGGCACACGGCAAGGTCGAACAGCCAGGTGTCGGTGCCGGCGAAGTAGAAGTCGAACACGCCAGTGAGACGTGGCTTGCCGTCGCCGTCCACGGAAAACATGGCGTTGTCGCGGAACAGGTCGGCATGGATCGGGCCGCGCGGCAGGGCGAGGTAGGCGGACGACTCGGCCACATGGTTCTGGTAGGCCAGCTCGCTTTGCAGCAGGGCGGCTTGCGGCGCTTCGAGGTAGGGCAATACCACCGGGGCCGTGTCGTTCCACCAGGGCAGTCCGCGCAGGTTGGGCTGGATGCGTGGAAAGTCTCGCGCCGCGATGTGCATGCGGGCCAGCAACCGGCCGAGTTCGGTGCAATGCGCGGCGGTCGGCTGGAGTTCGCTGTGGCCTGCCAGCTTTTGCACCACGGCGGCCGGCTTGCCCTGGACCGTGTGCAACAGTTCGCAAGGGGCGTTGGCGGCTCGTTCCAGCGCGTGGCCCATCGGCGCCAGATGGATGGCCGGGTCGGCAGCCGGTGCCGGCACCGGAACGCCGCGCTCCGCCAGGTGCTGCATCAGGCAGAGGTAATACGGGAGCTGGTCGAAATGCAGGCGTTCGAATAGCGTCAGCACATATTCGCCGCGCTCGGTGGTCGCGAAGTAGTTGGTGTTTTCGATGCCGCCCTGGATGCCGCGCAGCTCGCGCAGTTCACCCAGGCCCAAGCGCTCAAGTAGCGCGCGCGCTTCGTCCGGCGCGACTTCCGTGAAGACAGCCACGGACGTTCAGAACTTGAAAACGTTCCAGACCCGGGGACCATTGCCCCCGGCGTCGGACTGGCCTGGCTGGTTCTGCTGCACGTGGGCGCCCGTACCCGGCAGCACCTCGTACTCGGGCGCCCTGCCTTTAGGCTTGACAGTGATGCTCTGCGTCTGGCCGCCATAGCGGACTTCATCGACAGTGGCGTTGCCGTCCTCGACGTGGATGTTCTCGATCTTCTGGTTTTGCCGTCCCGATGCGCCTTCAGGGACTGGCCGCACATCCGGCGCGGCCTGCGTGGGCGCCGGAGGTGGAGGGGTGGTCTGGGCCTGAACGCCGGCCAGCGGCAATACCCAGGCCAATACCGCGAGGGCATCGCGAACGGGCGGCAAATTGAGACGGCGCATAAAAGGATTGTAGGCCGCTGAACATGCCCGCGTTGTAAGAAGGTGCCAGCGGCGGGCGTCCGGAGAGGGACGTTTGGCCGCACGGCAAAATGGGCCGATGACCGACAAGAAAACGCTGCTGCTCGTCGATGGATCGAGCTACCTTTACCGTGCCTTTCACGCCATGCCGGATCTGCGCGCCGTGCCCGGCGACAACACGAGCCCGGCCACCGGCGCCATTCGCGGGATGATCAACATGACGCAGGCGCTGCGCCGCGAAGTGCGCGCCGATTACGCCGCCTGTGTCTTCGACGCGCCGGGCAAGACCTTTCGAGACGACTGGTACGGCGAATACAAGGCCAACCGCTCGCCGATGCCCGACGACCTGCGCAGCCAGGTGGCGCCCATCTACGAGGTGGTGCGCCTGCTCGGCTGGCCGGTGATGGTGGTGCCGGGCGTGGAGGCCGACGACGTGATCGGCACGTTGGCAAGGACGGCCGCGGACCAGGGCGTCGAGGTGATCGTGTCCAGCGGCGACAAGGACATGAGCCAGCTGGTCGACGAGCACATCACCATCATCGACACGATGAACGGCAAGAAGCGCGACGTGGCGGGGGTGACGGCCGAGTTCGGTGTGCCGCCGAACCTCATGATCGACTACCAGACGCTGGTCGGCGACTCGGTCGACAACGTGCCTGGGGTGGAGAAGGTCGGCCCCAAGACTGCCGCGAAGTGGTTGCTGGAATACGGCTCGCTGGATGGCCTCATCGCGCGGGCCGGCGAGGTCAAGGGGCAGGCCGGCGAGAACCTGCGCAAGGCGCTGGAATGGCTGCCGCAGGGCAAACGTCTTGTAACCATCCGCACCGATTGCGACCTGGCCGAGCATGTGGCCGGGCTGCCGTCGCTGGACGCGCTCGTGCCTGGAGCGCAGCAGGTCGACGAGCTGAAAGTCTTCTACGAGAAGTTTGGCTTCAAGAGCCTGGTCAAGACGCTCGAAACGCACGCCGTGCCGCCCGAACTCATCGAGCAGGACGCCAAGGCACAGCAGAGCGCCGACCCCAACCCTGGCCTGTTCGACGAGCCGGCCATGGCCGCGGCGGAGAAGGTCAGCAACCTCGCCTACGACACCGTCATGACGTGGGAAATGTTCGATGCGTGGCTTGCAAGGATCGAGGCCGCGGAGCTGGTTGCCATCGACACCGAGACCACGTCGCTCGACGAGATGCGCGCGGAGATCGTCGGCATCAGCTTCAGCGTGAAGCCGGGCGAGGCGGCTTATGTGCCGGTCGGCCACAACTATCCCGATGCGCCGGCGCAGTTGCCGCGCGACGAGGTGCTCGCGAAGCTCAAGCCCTGGCTCGAAAACGGTGCGAAGAAAAAGCTCGGCCAGCACGTCAAGTACGACCGCCACGTGTTCGCCAACCATGGCATCGAGGTGCAGGGTTATGCGCACGACACGATGCTGCAGAGCTACGTGCTCGAAGTGCACAAGCCACATGGCTTGGCGAGCCTGTCCGAGCGGCATCTGGGCCGCAGCGGCATCGACTACGAAGACATTTGCGGGAAGGGCGCGCACCAGATTTCGTTCAGCCAGGTGTCGATCGACAAGGCGGCCGAATATTCATGCGAGGACAGCGACCAGACGCTCGACGTGCACCTGGCACTGTGGCCCCAGTTGCAGGCCAACGAGAGACTGCTGTTCATCTACCAACTGGAGATGCAGAGCAGCGAGGCGCTGTATCGCATCGAACGCAACGGCGTCCTGATCGACGCGCCCACGCTGTCGGCGCAGAGTCACGAACTCGGCACGCGCATCATGGCGCTGGAACAGGAGGCCTACGGCATTGCGGGGCAGCCGTTCAACCTCGGCTCGCCCAAGCAGATCGGCGACATCTTCTTCAACAAGCTTGGCCTGCCGGTCATCAAGAAAACTCCCAGCGGTGCGCCGAGCACGGACGAAGAAGTGTTGGAGAAGCTCGCGGAAGACTATCCGCTGCCGGCGAAGATCCTCGAGCACCGTGGATTGTCGAAACTCAAGGGCACGTACACCGACAAGCTGGGCCAGCTTGCCAACCCGCGCAGCGGCCGCGTACACACGCACTATGCGCAGGCCGTGGCGGTGACCGGGCGGCTCAGCAGCAACGATCCGAACCTGCAGAACATTCCGATCCGCACGCCCGAAGGCCGGCGCGTGCGCGAAGCCTTCGTGGCACCCGCAGGCAGCGTGATCGCGAGCGCCGACTATTCGCAGATCGAGTTGCGCATCATGGCGCACCTGAGTGACGATGCCTCGCTGCTGCGTGCCTTCACCGAGGGCATCGACGTGCATCGCGCCACCGCGGCCGAGGTGTTCGGCAGCACGCCGGACCAGGTGTCGAGCGAGCAGCGCCGCTATGCCAAGGTGATCAACTTCGGCCTGATCTACGGCATGAGCAGCTTCGGCCTGGCACGCAACCTGGGTATCGAGACGAAAGCGGCTGCGGCGTACATCGACAGGTACTTCCAGCGCTATCCGGGCGTGAAGGTCTACATGGACGAAACCAAGGCATTGGCGAAGGAGAAGGGCTACGTCGAGACGGTGTTCGGCCGTCGCCTGTATCTGCCCGAGATCAATTCCCCCAACGGTCCGCGCCGCGGCGGCGCCGAGCGCGCCGCCATCAACGCGCCGATGCAGGGCACGGCAGCCGACTTGATCAAGCTCAGCATGGTCGAGGTGCAGCGTGTGCTCGATGCCGAGCAGCGTTGCACGAAGATGATCATGCAGGTGCACGACGAACTGGTGTTCGAAGTGCCCGAGGCCGAGAGCGAGTGGGTGCGCACGGAGATTCCGCGCATCATGGCCGGCGTCGCGTCGCTGAAGGTGCCGCTGCTCGCAGAGATCGGCTTTGGTCCGAACTGGGACAAGGCGCATTGAGTCCGGACAGCCGGACGGGGACGAGTCAGAGGTACTTGTGGAAGTCCGCAACACGCGGCCGCTTGCAACTCCCATTGCGCCGTCTTGTCGCAGTAGGCGCATTCCTTCAGCCAGGGGCGGCACCAGCCGGTTGCACCCGAATCCGCAGCTAATTCTCATCAAGCAAACTCTTGTCCAATCACACTCTGGAGACACCCTCCGATGCTCAAGTCAGACCTGCAAGACGAATTTGATTCCCTGAACCCCGGCGACTCGAACGAGGCGGGTGCGTCGCGCCGCACCGCGCTCAAGATCGCCATCGGCGTGGGCTATGCGGCGGCGACGCTGCCGATTGCGGCGCAGACGGTGATCTCGACAACGACCGAGGGGCTGAAGGCGGGTCCGGTCAAGTACCCGGTGAATGGGTTCGATGTGCCGGCCTACATCGCGGCGCCCGCCGGGGGCACGGGCTTTCCGGTCATCCTGGTGGTGCAGGAAGTCTTCGGCGTGACCGAATATATCGCCGATACTTGTCGCCGATTCGCCCAGCTCGGCTACCTTGCCATCGCGCCTGAACTCTATGCCCGACAGGGTGATCCGCGGCGCGCCGACGACACTGGCAAGCTGCTGACCGAGATCGTTTCGAAGGTGCCCGATGGACAGGTGCTGGCGGATCTCGATGGTGCCCTGGCATTCGCCGGCGCCAACGGCGGCAACGTGGCCAAGGCCGGCATCACCGGCTTCTGCTGGGGCGGTCGCATCGTCTGGCTGTACGCGGCCACCGGCAAGGTCAAGGCCGGCGTGGCCTGGTATGGCCGGCTGGTGGGGCAGGAGAGCACGCTCACGCCGAAGCAGCCGGTCGACGTCGGCGCCATGCTGCAGGCGCCGGTGCTGGGTCTCTACGGCGGCAAGGACAAAGGCATCCCGCTTGACACGATTGATAAGATGAAGTCCGTCCTGGCAATCGGCACGCCCGCTGCCAGGGCCTCGCAGTTCGTCGTGTACCCCGAAGCAGGCCATGCCTTCCATGCCGACTACCGTCCGAGCTATGTGAAGAGCGCGGCAGACGATGGATGGCGGCGTGCGCTGGAGTGGTTCAAGGCCAACGGCGTGGTCTGACGACGACAATTGCAACCACGGCATTCGCGCTCAGCGCATGTGAGCCGTCCTTCGGGGCGGCTTTTGTTTTGACCCGAGCTACATGAACCTAATCGCCATCACCGTTGCGACCCTGGTCGCCGGCATCGGCAGCGTCTGGATCGCGGCCTTGCTGCTGCGACTCGGCGTGCAGCGCGACGACAGCGCGCACGGCGCGCAATACCTGCTGAGCCTGGCAGCCGGCGCGCTGCTGGCCACCGCCTTCATGCACCTGCTGCCCGAGGCTTTCGAAAGCGGCCTGGAGCCCGCCACGCTGTTCGCGACGCTGCTGCTGGGGCTGGTGGTTTTCTTCCTCCTCGACAAGGCCGAGTTGTGGCACCACGGGCACGAGCATCATCACGAAGACAAGCACGAGCTCGAACACGGTCACGCCCATGAACATGCGCACGCGCATCACCATCATCACGGCGAAGCGCCGCGCGCCGGCGGCTGGGCTGTGCTTACGGGCGACAGCGTGCATTGTTTCGGCGATGGCGTGCTGATCGCATCGGCCTTCATCGCCGACATGCGCCTCGGCATGGTCGCCGCGCTGGCCGTGCTGGCGCACGAGGTGCCACACCACATCGGCGACCTGGTGGTGCTGCGCCAGACCTCGGCAAACCCGCGCGCGGCGCTGGTCAAGGTGTCGCTGGCCGGCACCATGACTGCCTTGGGCGGGCTGGCCGGCTGGGCGCTGGTCGATTCGCTGCACAGCCTGCTGCCTTACTTCCTGGTGCTGGCGAGCAGCAGTTTCATCTACGTGGCGCTGGCCGACCTGATTCCGCAGTTGCAGAAGCGCTTGACCGCGCGCCAGACCGTTGCGCAGATCACCTGGCTCGCGGTCGGCATCGTCCTTGTCACATTGGTGAGTCGCCTGGCGCATGGCGAGCGTGGCCATGGTCATGGGGAGCCGCACGCGGCGCACGGTCCGGCATCGAGCACGTTGCAACTTTGAACATTTCGGGCCAAATCAGGCGCACCATTGGGGGTCTGCGAGAAATCCCAAGGAGCACGACCATGAGCAGGGCCCCATCAACCCGCCGCACCGTCAAGCCGCCCACGGGCGCCCCCGACGTTCCCATGCTTGGCGATGGCTTCGAAGTGTCTGACGACGACCTGGCCAACGAGCTGGAAGAAGAAACCGGCATCGACCTGACCGATGCCAGCGAACTCGATGCCGACAACGTTCCGATCGATGAGGAGTTCGATCGCGTGAGGCAGGCGCCCGATTGACCGATTGATTCGTCAGGCCTTGCGCACCGCCGCGCGCACGGCGGCATTGACCGAGGGCCGGTCGGCGTAGAAGTGGAGTCTTCAACGCCCTCCGATGTCGCCTTACCGGCATAGGCCGTGATTTCCGCGCCGTCACCTTGTGCAGTTCACCTGCCATCGGCACGATCAGGTCGTGCTCCCCGCCGGCCGCTTCCCACAGCTCGATGGACATGGCGTAGTTGTCGGCCGGGTCGCCATTGCCTACCGCGCCCGCATCGCCGCGCCAGTACGCCTGGGGCAGCAGCACCGTCGCATGCCTGAAGAACGCTGCCCAGGGCAGGTTGGGGTGTTGCATGCTGGCGCGATAGTGCGAGGTCACGCCGAAAGGCCGGCCGTTGGCCGCACAGGAAATCGTTTCGCAAAATTCCAAGGCCAGGCCGGCAAGTCCGGGGCGGTTCCAGTCGCAGGTGGCCTGGCCCGTTGAGCCTTTCGGGGGCGACGTAGTAGCCGTCGAGGCCGTGCGCGAACAGCTCGACCGCCTTTTGCGCCTCTTGCATCGCCGGATCGCGCCGGGGCCGAGGGCCGGCGCCAAGCCGTACACCGCCATGCCCGCCGCGTGGAACACGCCGATCGCCTTCTGCTCGTCGTTGTCGGCGTGAATCGCTACGTCGGTGGCGCCGTACTGCTGCGCGCTCTGGAGAAATTCGTTGACCTCGTCGTAGTGGACCGCCCAGAGGACTTTTTTCGGGACATGGCAAGGACCCCGGTCAACAAGGGATGAATGGGGTTGCCAGAGTGCGCGGGCTTGCACGCTTGCACATCCCTCCCGCGGGGGCGTCCACGCGCTTGTCGCGCCCATGGCATCTGGGTTGGCCTGATCCGGGACGCGCAGCGAATGCACGGCCGCAGCCCCGCTGCGCGGGGTGCGTTCCGCGGCCTGCGTTCAGGCCCTGAGGAGGGGTTCGGCGATCACTCGAGGGTGAAGCCGACCTTCAGCGTCACCTGCCAGTGCGCTACCTTGCCATCCTGCACATGGCCGCGCGTTTCGAGTACCTCGAACCACTGGATGTTGCGCACCGATTCGCTGGCCTTGGTGATGGCATTCTTCACCGCCTCGTCACTGCTGGTCGGCGACGAGCCGGTGAGTTCGATGTGCTTGTAGATGTGCGTGCTCATGATGTCTCCGGTTGGTTGAAAAAGCGGCGGCGCCATCTTATGACCGAAGACGCCTTGGGTGCACGCTGATGGACAGCCGCGCCGCATTGCGGCTCAATCCGGCATGGTTGCCGGAGTCGCACCGATGAAGTCCATTGATCCCACGCGCTGCTGCATCGTCGGTGGCGGCCCGGCCGGCATGATGCTTGGGCTCTTGCTGTCGCGCGCCGGCGTCGAAGTGATCGTGCTCGAAAAGCACGGCGACTTCTTGCGCGACTTTCGCGGAGACACGGTGCATCCCTCCACGCTCGACGTGATGGCCGACCTGGGCCTGCTCGACCGCTTCCTGTCCCGGCCGCACGACGAGGCGCACCGGCTGCGTGCGCACATTTCCGGGCAGGAAGTCGGGCTGGCCGATTTTTCGCGCCTGTCGACGCGTTGCAAGTTCATCGCGATGATGCCGCAGTGGCACTTCCTGGATTTTCTCCGTGATCAGGCCGAGCAGTACGCCGAGTTCCGGCTGATGCTCGACACCGAGGCCACTGGTCTCGTCGAGCGTGACGGGCGCGTGGTGGGTGTCGAGGTATCGAAGGCGGAGGGCGCGTCGCGGATCGCCTGTGATCTGGTGGTGGCGGCCGACGGGCGCCACTCGGTGCTTCGCGGGGCGGCCGGGCTCATGGTGCGCGACATTGGAGCGCCCATCGACGTGCTGTGGATGCGCCTGCCCAAGCGGCCCGACGACCCCGACGGATCGAGCGGCTACATCGACACCGGCCACTTCATGGCGACCATCGACCGCAACACCTACTGGCAGTGCGCCTACGTCATTGCCAAGGGCGGCATCGCGGCGATCCAGGCGCGCGGGATCGAGAGCTTTCGCAAGGAAGTCGCGGCGATCGTGCCGCCCTTTGCGGATCGCGTGGACCAGATTGCGAGTTGGGACGACGTGAAACTGTTGAGCGTGACGGTCGACCGGCTCGAGAAGTGGTGGAAGCCGGGCCTGCTGTGCATTGGCGATGCGGCGCACGCGATGTCCCCCGTGGGCGGCGTCGGCATCAATCTCGCTGTGCAGGACGCGGTCGCCACGGCCAACCTGCTGCGCGACGTACTGGTCGACCCGAACGAGAGCGCCAATGCCATCACGGCGCTGCTGCCCAAAGTGCAAGAACGGCGCGAGTTTCCCGCCAAGGTGACGCAGGCAGCGCAGGTGGCGGTGCAGAACCGCTTGCTCGCGCCGGTGCTGCAGAGCGGCGCTGGGCCGGGAAAGCGATTCGCGGTGCCGTGGATCTTGCGCATGGCGCAGCGATTTCCGATCTTGCAGGGCATCCCGGCGTATGCCGTCGGGATCGGGGTGCGGCCTGAACGGGTGCGCCGATAGGCCGAACTGGGTCCCGGCGCTGGCGCGCTTCGGGAAGCAACGCAATCCGTGTCAGCGGTTGTTCGGATCGTCCGGCCGGTGGCCCGGAGGGCGGTCCGAGGAACCGCGCGCCTGCTGTTCCCGGGCGCGGTGTTGTTGCGCCTGCTGGGCCTGCTGGGCATGCTGGGCCTGCTGCGCCTGCTGCGCCTGCTGCGCCTGCTGCGCCTGCTGCGCCTGCTGCGCCTGCTGCGCCTGCTGCGCCTGCTGCGCCTGAGCCTGAGCCTGACGGGCCTGGGCTTGTGCGAGCTGTTGGGCTTGCTGTTGTTGTTGCTGTTGCCGTTGCTGCGCCTGTTGCTGCCGCGCCTGCTCCTGATGTTGAAGCTGCTGTTGCTGCTGCGCTATTTGTTGTTGGCGTTGCGCCTGTTGTTGCTGCGCTTGCTGCTGCTGCTGCTGCTGTTGCTGCAGTTGTCGTTGATGCCGCGCCTGATCCTGCTGCTGGGCCTGCAACTGACGGGCTTGCGCCTGGTGCGCGTGTTGCGCCTGCGCCTGCGCTTGCTGTGCCTGTGCCTGCTGGGCTTGCAACTGTTGGTGGTGTTGCTGTTGTTGTTGTTGCTGCTGCTGCTGCTGCTGCTGCTGCTGTTGCGCCTGATGCCTGCGCGCGTCTTCCTGCTGCGCTTGCTGCTGATGAAGCTGGCCCTGCCGTGCGTCGTTCTGCGCCTGCCTTGCTTGCTGTGCCTGTTGCGCCTGTTGCTGCCGCGCCTGCTCTTGCTGCTGGCGCAATTGCGCCTGTTGTTGTCTCGATTGCGCTTGCTGGGCCTGTGCCTGTTGGCGGCTTGCCTGCTCCTGCTGCAGTCGCTGCGCCTGCTGTTGTTGTCGCGCTTGTTGTTTGCGCAACTCGTCGAGTTGGGCCTGCTGTTGCCGCTCCTGCGCCTGCAGCGCCTGCATCTGCTGCGGCCGTGCGCCGGTATTGTTGTTGAAGTAGTTGTTGCGAGTGTTGTTCTGAATCACCGTTTCGGAGCGCGACACGTAGGTCGAGCGGTTGTAGACCACCGCGGGCCTTTCATACACAGGCGCCGCTTGCGGCGCGCGCGCGCCGCGCGGGTAGGGTACCGGCCGGCCCCAGTTCATGCCCCATGAATGCCAGCCCCAGTCGTGCCGCTCCAGCGCCGCGCCGACCACCACCCCGGCACCGAATGTCAGCAGGCCCGCCGTCGCGACCTGGGCGTTGCTATAGCGCGGCTCGGCGTACACGGGGGGCGACCAGACATAGCCGGGGTACAGGGGTACGGGCTCCCCGTAGATAACCTGCGGGTCATAGCTCGGCACGTAAACCAGGTCGGGTTGTGCGGGCGCAATGGTGATGTAGGCGTCCGGCCCCGGCGCCGCCGCGACGCGCAGTTTCGGCGTGCTCTTCAACTTGCCGGCCCGCGACGCACGCTGGCGCATCGCCTGGACCGCGCCCAGCGTGCCGTCCGGGTCGTTGTAGTAGGCCTGCCCGAGCGCGGTGGTCCACGGCAGGTTGTTTGCCATCTGGTCGAGCACGGGCCTGAAGGCGGTGAGCGACTTGATGCTCGGGTCCCATGGTTGTCGTTCGGCGGCATCAGCCAGCGGGCCGGCCTTGAGTCCGGCGTTCCGCGCGAGCCATTGGTCGGCGGCCGTGACCTGGTCGGGCCAGGTAGCGCCGGCCAGCACTTGCGCGACCAGCTTGTCGGGGTACAGCGCGATCGGGGCCACGAGTTGATCAAGCTGTTCCGGGGTCGGTGGCGTGTAGGCCGGTGGTGCGGGCGCGGCGACGGCCACGGTCTGTGGCGCCGGCTCGGCCGGCGGTGGTAGCGGCTCGGCTGTTGCGGAAGGCGCCGGCGGCGCGGTGGGGTTGGGAACGCCCTTGAGCTTGTCGCAGCCGGCCAGAGTGAGTACGCCCGCGCAGGCCGCAAGAATCAGGAGCCGGGAGAGCGGGGCGCCGCGAAAGGAGGTAATGGCAGAAGTCATCGCATGCAGGGTGTGAAAGTCGTCATGGTCCTCCACAGACTTGTACAACGTCCATCTTCAAGGGTGCGACGACATCCGGGTGACGGCCTTCGTCGTCGTGCCTTGTAGTCGCAGCGCCATTGCTTCGCGCCGCCGGTGCATTCTGCCGGACCTTTTCCGGCCTTCAATACTTGCGCGCCCGGCCAGCCGGAGTCAGTCGATCCGTGTTGGACCGGCGGTGCGCTCAGCCCTTTGCGACAGGCCTCGCGGCATCGCTGCACCACTCGCTCCAACTGCCTGCATAAAGGCCGGTGGCGCCATAGCCGGCCACGCGCATGGCCAGCAGGTTCGGCAGGGCGCTCACGCCGCTGCCACAGTGGTGCACCACGCCGGCCGGATCGCGTCCGGCCAGCAGGGCATCGAACTCCTGGCGGAGTTGCGCTGCAGGCTTCATGCGCCCGTCGGCACCGAGGTTTTCGCTGAACGGACGGTTCAACGCGCCCGGGATGTGGCCGGCCACCGGGTCGAGGGGTTCCACTTCGCCGCGATAGCGCGGTGCGGCGCGCGCATCGATGAGGGTTTGGCCGGAGTCGCCGAGCCGCTGGAGCACCGTGTCGGTCACGACCAGGCCGGCCAGTTCCGTCCCGATCACGAAGTTGGACTGGAAGTGCGACGGCTCCTCGCGTCCGGTGACTTCGCCGCCCGCGGCCTGCCACGCTTGCAACCCCCCGTCGAGCACGGCTGCGGCCTCGTGCCCGACCCACTGGAGCATCCACCAGAGCCGGCCGCAGTAGTTCAGTCCATTGCGGTCATACACGACGGCCTGCATGTCGTTGCGAAAGCCGATGCTCGACAGCCATTCGGCAAAGCGTTCGCGGCTCGGCAACGGATGGCGGCCCCCCGATGCCGGCGCGCCCATGTCCGCGGCGATCACCGTGCCGCCCTTGCCCGGCACGCCGTGCGGCGCGCTCAGGTCGGTGTCGAGGTTGGCATACACCGCGCCAGGGATGTGGCCCTCGCGGTATTGCTGTTCGCCGGCATGCGGCCGGGTCAGGTCGAAGGTGCAGTCGAACACCATCAACGGTGTGCCGCCGGCCTGCAGGGCCTTCAGTTGCTCGACGGAGACTAGGGTCGTATACATCGGTCTGTCCTTTTCCTGGCTCAGTGTTCTTCCGCTGGCGCCTTCGGCACGGCACGCTGGCGCAGGATGGTCGCGACGATGCCGCTGGCCACGATCAGCGCCATGCCGCCCCAGCCCAGCGCGTCGATGCGGTCGCCGAACAGCAGCACACTGTAGAGCCCCGCGAAGACGATGCCCGAATATTGCAGGTTGGCGACCAGCAGCGTACCGCCGGGGGTCTTGGCCCTCGAGTAGGCGCGTGTCATGCACAACTGTCCGAGGGCAGCCAGTACGCCGACCGGCAACAGCCACAGGGCCTGGACCCCGGGCCACTCCGAGAACCCGGTCGCCACCGAACCGATGCCGCCCGCCACGGCGGAGCCCACCGCAAAGTAGAACACCGTGCGCGCCTCCGGTTCGCCGAGCTTCGACAGCGCCACCACCTGCATGTAGGCAAAGGCGGCCGTCAGGCCGGACATCAGGCCGATCATTCCGGCAAAGGCCTGCCGGGCGCCGAGCGTGGGCCGCAGCATCATCACCACGCCGGCAAAGCCCACGACCACCGTGAGCATCAGCGCACCCTGCAATGCCGGACGTTGCACACGGCCATCACGCCCCGGCAGCGGCACCCACGCGAGCAGCGTGCCGCCGATCAGGAACACGGCAATCCACACGCTGCTCATGTAGTTGAGCGTCATCGACGTGGCCAGCGGCAGGTGGGCAATGGAATAGAACCAGGCGCCCAGCGACACCACGCCGATGAAGCTGCGCCAGGCATGCATGCCGGGGTATTGCGTGCCCAGCGACACGCCGCGGCTGCGTGCCAGCAGCGCCAGGAAAACGATGCCGATCAGCCCGCGGTAGAACACCAGTTCGGCGCTCGAGAACCACACCGAGGCAATCTTCACGCAGACCCCCATGGTCGCGAAAATCAGTGCGGCCAGCACCATCCAGAGCGCTTGCATCTTGCCTCTAAACGTGTGAAAAAAGGGGAGGCAGCGCCGGGTGAAAGCACGCTGCAAACGGGCTCAGGCCGACAGTGCTTGCTGGGGCAGGGCCTCGGGCAACATCGCGCGCCGATACCACTCGTGGAAGTGCTCCATGCCGTCTTCCATCGGGCTCTGGTAAGGGCCGCTTTCATCGTCGCCGCGCAGCATCAGTGCGCGGCGGCCGGCGTCCATGCGCTCGGCGATCTCGTCGTCTTCCACGCAGGTTTCCATGTACGCGGCCTGCTGCGCCTCGACGAACTCGCGCTCGAAGGCGACGATCTCCTCGGGGTAGAAGAACTCGACCATGTTGAGCGTCTTCTGCGGCCCGATCGGGTGCAGCGTCGACACGGTGAGCACATGCGGATACCACTCGACCATCACGTTCGGGTAGCAGGTGAGCCAGATCGCGCCGTATTTCGGCGGCTTGCCCTCGCGGTATTGCAGGAGCTGCTCCTGCCACTTCTGATAGACCGGGCTGCCCGCACGGCCGAGGCGGTTGGCCACGCCGACGGTCTGCACCGAATACTTCTCGCCGAACTCCCAGCGCAGGTCGTCGCAGGTGACGAAGCTGCCCAAGCCGGGGTGGAACGGACCGACGTGGTAGTCCTCGAGATAGACCTCGATGAAGGTCTTCCAGTTGTAGTTGCACTCGTGCAGCTCGACGCGGTCGAAGGCGTAGCCAGTGAAGTCGAGATCGGCGCGCGGGCCCAGCGTGGCCAGTTCGGCCGCCACGCTGCGGCGGCTGCCGCCAGGACGTGTTTCGAACAGCAGTCCGTTCCATGCCTCGAGCGGATAGTTGTGCAGGTTCAGGCAGGGGTCTTGCGCGAAGTGCGGCGCGCCTATCAGCGTTCCGGTGAGGCGCGGGTCGGCCGCGGCATAGGTCCAGCGATGCAGCGGGCAGACGATGTTGCCGCCGGTCTTGGCATCGAGCGCGCCGCGACCCTGCAGGATCACCGCCTGGCGGTGGCGGCAGACGTTGGAAATCAGCTCCACGCCCTTGGGCGTGTGCACCAGCGCGCGGCCTTCGTGTTCTTGCGGCAGCGTGTGGTAGTTGCCCAGCTCGGGCACCGTGAGCTGGTGGCCGACGTAGCGCGGGCCGTCGGCAAACAGCGTGGCCATTTCGCGGGCGTAGAGCGCCTCGTCGAAATACGAGGAAACATGAAGAGGGCTTGAGGCCTGCTGCAGTTGAAGACTTAAATCAGACATCGAGGACCTGACCAAGCTCCCCACAGGGAGAAAGATGAAACGGGAGACGCCGTCGCGAAAGCAGGAACGGCCCAACAAAAGGAATCGGCAACCTGCCGGGGCGGGACGGCGGATTGTACCCGCCGGGTAAATTTCTGCCCTCGCGTCTCGCCGCCGCGTGTGCTTCGCCAACCCGAGCGCAGGCGCCGCTCGCCTTGGACGCGCCCGGCGGCTACCGCCTGTTTCCGCCTCCGCCGGTCGTACCATGCGATTTGTCACGTCCCGGTGTCAGTGGCGGGACGGCCCCGATTGTGGCCCCCGCCCTAAAATGTCTGGTTTGATCGACCATCCCCGCATGCCCAAGCCCATCCCTCCCGCGTCCGCGCCGGCCGCGCCGTTGCCGGCCAGCTACGAAGCCGGCCTGCAGGAACTCGAACAACTGGTAGCCGCCCTCGAATCGGGCCAGCTGCCGCTGGACGAACTGCTCGGCAGCTACCAGCGCGGCGCCGTGCTGCTGCAGTTCTGCCGCCAGAAGCTGCAGGCCGTCGAAGACCAGATCAAGGTGCTGGATGCCGGCAGCCTGAAGGCCTGGGCACCCGAATGACCGTTCGCCAACTGGAGTCCTGGGACGCGGCTCGCCTGGCCGCCTGGTGCAATCCGCTGCTGGCCGAAGTCGAGGCCGCGCTGTCGCGATGGGTCGGCGTCGACGGGCCGCCACCGCTCGGCGACGCAATGCGCTATGCCGTGCTCGATGGCGGCAAGCGCCTGCGCCCGCTGCTGGTGCTGGCCGCGAGCGACGCCGTCGGTGGCGAGCCGCAAGCCGCCCTGCGCGCGGCCTGCGCCACCGAACTGATCCACGCCTATTCGCTGGTGCACGACGATTTGCCTTGCATGGACAACGACGTGCTGCGCCGCGGCAAGCCGACGGTGCACGTGAAGTTCGGCGAAGCCGATGCGCTGCTCGCAGGCGATGCCCTGCAGGCGCTGGCCTTCGAGTTGCTCACGCCTGGTGACGGCAGCGTGGCCGACGCTGTGCAGGCGCGCCTGTGCCGCCTGTTGGCACTCGCGGCCGGCAGCCACGGCATGGCGGGCGGCCAGGCCATCGACCTGGCCAGCGTCGGCGTGGCGCTGGACGAGCCGCAACTGCGCCGCATGCATCAACTCAAGACCGGCGCGCTACTGCAGGCCAGCGTCGAAATGGGCGCGTCATGCGCCGAAGGCGTTTCCGTCGAAGCCATGCGGGCCCTGCGCGCGTACGGTGCGGCGCTCGGCCTCGCGTTCCAGGTCGTCGACGACATCCTCGACGTGGTCGCCGATTCGGCCACGCTCGGCAAGACGGCAGGCAAGGACGCCGAAAACGACAAGCCCACCTACGTATCGCTGCTCGGCCTCGAGGGCGCGCGTGCCCGTGCGAAGGCGCTGCTGGCCGATGCGCTGGCCGCACTCGAGCGCAGCACACTGCCCGACACTGCGGCGCTGCGCGCGTTGGCCCACATGGTCGTGGACCGCGACCGATAAAGACAAACATGGCTCCGCTTCTCCCCACATTGCACGACCCCTCGGCGCTGCGCCACTTCGACCGGGCCCAGCTCAAGCAGTTGGCCGACGAGGTGCGCGACTGCGTGCTCGACAACGTGTCGCGCACCGGCGGCCACCTGAGCTCGAACCTCGGCACGGTCGAACTGACCGTGGCCTTGCACCACGTCTTCAACACGCCGCATGACCGCCTGGTGTGGGACGTGGGCCATCAAACCTACCCGCACAAGATCCTGACCGGCCGGCGCGAGCGCATGCCCACGTTGCGGCAATTGGGCGGCCTTTCGGGCTTCCCGCAGCGCGGCGAGAGCGAATACGACACCTTCGGCACCGCGCATTCGTCGACCAGCATCTCGGCCGCACTCGGCATGGCGATGGCGGCCAGGCAGAAGGGCGAAGACCGCCATTCGGTCGCGATCATCGGCGACGGCGCGCTGACCGCCGGCATGGCCTTCGAGGCGCTCAACAACGCCGGGGTCTGCGACTGCAAGCTGCTGGTCATCCTGAACGACAACGACATGTCGATCAGCCCGCCGGTCGGCGCGCTGAACCGCTACCTGGCGCAACTGATGAGCGGCCAGTTCTATGCCGCGGCCAAGAATGCGGGCAAGAGCGTGCTGCGCAAGGCGCCGCCGTTGTTCGAGTTCGCCAAGCGCTTCGAGCAGCATGCCAAGGGCATGGTCGTGCCGGCCACGCTGTTCGAGAAATTCGGCTTCAACTATGTGGGGCCGATCGACGGCCACGATCTCGATTCGCTGATTCCCACGCTGGAAAACCTCAAGCACCTCGAAGGCCCGCAGTTCCTTCACGTGGTCACGAAGAAGGGGCAGGGCTACAAGCTGGCCGAGGCCGATCCGGTGGCCTATCACGGGCCGGGCAAGTTCGATCCGTCGGTGGGCCTGGTCAAGCCGGCGACCGCGCCGAAGCAGACCTTCACCCAGGTGTTCGGCCAATGGCTGTGCGACATGGCCTCGCATGACGGCCGCCTGGTCGGCATCACGCCGGCGATGCGCGAAGGCTCGGGCATGGTGGAGTTCGAGAAGCGCTTTCCAAACCGCTACTACGACGTCGGCATCGCGGAACAGCATGCGGTGACTTTCGCTGCCGGCCTGGCGTGCGAAGGGCTGAAGCCGGTGGTGGCGATCTACTCGACCTTCCTGCAGCGCGCCTATGACCAGATGATCCATGACGTCGCGATCCAGAACCTGCCAGTGGTGTTCGCGCTGGACCGCGCCGGCCTCGTCGGTGCCGATGGCGCGACGCATGCGGGGGCCTACGACATCCCCTTCATGCGCTGCATCCCGAACATGAGCATTGCCTGTCCGGCCGACGAGGCCGAATGCCGGCAACTGCTCACGACGGCCTATCAACAGAACCACCCCGTTGCCGTGCGTTATCCGCGCGGTGCGGGGGCCGGCGTGATGCCGCATCTCACGCTCGATGCGTTGCCGTTCGGCAAGGGCGAGATCCGGCGCAACGGCGAACGCATTGCGATCCTCGCCTTCGGCACGCTGCTGCATCCGGCATTGCAGGCAGCCGAGGCATTGAATGCCACGGTGGTCAACATGCGCTGGGCCAAGCCGCTCGACGTGGCGTTGCTGCTGCGGGTCGCGGCGTCGCACGAGGCCATCGTCACGGTGGAAGAGGGCGCCATCATGGGTGGCGCGGGAAGTGCGGTGACCGAGGCGCTGAACGCGGCCGGCGTGCTCAAGCCCGTGCTGCAGCTGGGCCTGCCCGACCAGTTCATCGAGCACGGCGATCCGGCCAAGCTGCTGGCGCTTCAGGGGCTGGACGCTGCAGGCATCGAGGCCCGCATCCGCGCGCGCTTCCCGAGGGAGCAGCGGGTCCAGTCGCCCGCCCCGTCCCTCGTTCAGTTCCCCAGGTAGGCGTCCTGCACCCTTGGGTTGCCGAGGAGTTCGCGGCCGCTGCCTTCGAGCACGATGGCGCCGGTTTCGATCACATACGCGCGATCGGCGATCTTCAGCGCCTGGCGCACGTTCTGCTCCACCAGGAAGATCGTCAGGCCCTGCTTGTTGATCTCGCGCAGCGTGCGGAAGATGTCCTGCACGATGATCGGTGCCAGGCCCATCGAGGGCTCGTCCAGCAGCAGCACGCGCGGCTTGGCCATCATGGCGCGGCCGATCGCGAGCATCTGCTGTTCGCCGCCCGAGAGGTTGCCGGCCAGCCCTTCGGCGCGCTCTTTCAGCACCGGGAACAGCGCGAAGATGCGTTCCAGGTCCGCGGCACGCGCCGCCGCTCCGTCACGGCGCGTGTACGCGCCGAGTTCGAGGTTTTCGCGCACCGTCAGCGTGGTGAGCGTCGCGCGGCCCTCGGCCACCTGCACGACACCGCCCGAGACGATCTTGTGCGGCGCCAGCGCGGTGATGTCGCGCCCGTCGAACGTCACGCGTCCG
Source organism: Variovorax humicola (assembly GCF_037889915.1). Taxonomy (NCBI): domain Bacteria; kingdom Pseudomonadati; phylum Pseudomonadota; class Betaproteobacteria; order Burkholderiales; family Comamonadaceae; genus Variovorax; species Variovorax humicola. The sequence continues at coordinate 586,408 of NZ_JBBKZV010000001.1, forward strand.
GCGGTCTTCTTCACGAGGCCCGACAGGGCAAGCAGCGTGGTCGACTTGCCCGCGCCGTTGGCACCGACCAGCGTGGTGATCTGGCCTTCGTGCAATTGGAAGTCGATGCCCTTCACGGCTTCGACGTGGCCGAAGGAAACCTTCAGGCCCTGGACTTGCAACAGAGGGAGGCTCATTGTTCAACTTCCGTGCATCGCACTGCGGTGCGAGCTTGCTTGGGGCGGCACGGCACTGCGCTCATGCTGTCGCTCCTTCGTCGTTGGTCGCTTCGTCGTCTTCGCGGCCGAGGTAGGCCTCGATGACTTGCGGATCGTTGCGGATCTGGTCCGGCCCGCCGCGCGCAATGATGCGGCCGAAGTTGAGCACGGCGATCTGCTCGCACAGGCCCATCACGAAGCGCATGTCGTGTTCGATCATGAAGATGGTGTAGCCGCGTTCGGCGATGTTCTGGATCTCGCGCATGAGGTCGAGCTTCTCGGTGCTGTTCATGCCGGCGACCGGTTCGTCGAGCAGCAGCAGGCGCGGTTCGGTGGCGAGCGCGCGGGCCAGCTCGAGCTTGCGCTGGTCGCCGTAGGAGAGGTTGTCGGCCAGTTGGTCGGCCTTGTGGTCGAGCTTGACCCAGCTCAGCAATTCACGCGCACGGTCGCGCGCGCGGCGCTCCTCGCTGCGGAACATGCCGGTGCTGGCCAGCAGCCCGAACGCGCCGTAGCGCAGGTGCGCGTCCATGCCGACGATGACGTTCTCGGTCAGCGACATTTCCTTGAACACGCGGATGTTCTGGAAGGTGCGCGCAATGCCGCCACGCGTGATCTGGAAGGGCTTGCGGCCGACCAGGTCCTGCCCGTCGAAGTGGATCGTGCCGCTGGTAGGCGGCAGCAGGCCCGTGATCAGGTTGAACACCGTGGTCTTGCCGGCGCCGTTGGGGCCGATCAGCCCGAACACGCCCTTGTCCGGCACGGCCAGGTTCACTTCCTGCAGCACCTTGAGGCCACCGAAATGGCGCGAGACGCTGGAAAGTTCAAGCAGGGTCGCGGACGTGCTCATGCTGCTTCTCCCTTGCGGCCGAACCATTGGCGAAAGCGCGTCGGATCCCAGATGCCCTTCGGCAGGAACAGGACGATCAGCACCAGGACAAGTCCATTGACCACGAGGCGGAAGCCGCCGAGGCCGCGCAGCAACTCGGGCAGGATCGTCAGGATCACGCCGCCGAGCACCGGGCCGGTCAGGCCGTTGATGCCGCCGAGGATGGTCATCGTGAGGATGTCCACGGCGCGGTTGAAACCGTATTCGCCGGGGCCGATGAAGAAAGTGAGGTGTGCGTTCAGCGTGCCGGCCAGGCCCGCGATCGCGGCGCCGAGCACGAAGGCCAGCATCTTGTGGCGGGCCACGTCGATGCCCATCAGGCCGGCGGCGGTCTCGTCTTCCTTGATGGCCTCGAAGGCGCGGCCGACCTTGGAGCGGCGCAGGCGCCAGAGCACCAGCAGCGTGAGGACCAATGCCAGCAGCACATGCCACCACTGGGTCAGTTGCGGGATGCCGTTGAGGCCCAGTGCGCCGCCGGTGATGGACTCGGTGTTCAGCACCGCGATGCGCACGACCTCGCCGAACGCCAGCGTGGCCATCGCCAGGTAGACGCCCGACAGCCGCAGCGTCGGCTTGCCCATGATGAAGGCGACGATCGCCGGTGCTGCCATGCCGGCGAGGATGGCCACCGGGAACGGCACGCCGTAGTTCATCGTCAGGATGGACGCCGTGTACGCGCCGATGCCCATGAATGCCGCGTTGGCCACGGAGAGCATGCCGCAAGCCAGCGTGAGCCAGATCGAGAGCGCGAGCAGCGCATTGACGCCCAGCGATAGCACCAGGTTGCTGTAGACGGCCCAGAAGTTGTCGAGCGAACTCATACCTTGCGCTCCTGCAATGAGCCAAAGAGCCCCTTGGGTCGCACGAGCAGAACGAGGAAGAGCAAACCGAAGGCCACCGCGTCGCGCATGCTCGAACCGACATACGCCACCGACAGGACTTCCGCAAAGCCGAGGAACAGCCCCGCCAGCATGGCGCCGCGGATGTCGCCCATGCCGCCGAGGATGATCACCGCGATGCCCTTCTCGAGCATCGGCTGGCCCATCAGCGGGAACAGCGCATTGGAGTACAGGCCGATCAGCACGCCAGCCAGACCGCCAAGCCCTGCCGCGACGAACGACGTGAGATAGAACAGGCCCTCGACGTTCACGCCGACCAGGTACGCGGCCTTCGGCGATTCCGCGATGGCCCGCAGCGCGCGCCCCATCTGCGTCCGCTTGAGCGCCAGCATCAGCACGCCCATCAGCACGAAAGACATCAGGATGATGCCCAGCTCCAGCACCGTGACATGGATGCCCGCGAACTCCAGCGCGTTGTCCGGAATGGTGCCGGCCGGAAAGCGCAGGTTCTCCGCGCCGAAGATGGCCTGCACGCCGTTGTTCAGGATGATCGCCACGCCGATGGTCGCGATCATCGGAATCAGGTGCGGTGCATTGCGCTTGCGCAGCGGCTTGAGCACCAGCACGTCGATCAGCAGCCCGAACAGGCCGCTGAAGACGAAGGCGCCGAGCAAGCCGGCCCACAGCGGCAGCGCGGCCAGGCGCATGAACGTCGCCGCCGCATAGGCGCCCACCATGAAGACCGCGCCATGCGACAGGTTGATGACGCCGAGCACGCCGAAGATGAGGGTGAAGCCGAGCGCGAAGAGTGCGTAGACGCATCCCAGCGAGAGGGCATTGACAAGTTGCTGATCGAGCACGACGGGCTCCTGACATTCACAGCACTGCGCTGTGGCACTACAAAAAAGAAAACGGCGCAGATGTCTGCGCCAGAGGCAAAACCGAACGCAAGGCCGCGGGGGCGACCTTGCGACAAAGGCGGCTTACTTCTCGATCTCGAACTGCGTGCCCTTGGTCACGCTGACGATGGCCTGCTGCCGCGCATCATAGCCAGCCGGCTTGCCGGACTTGTCGGTGGCGCGTGCGAACGTGAAGGCACCGGTGGCGCCGGTCCACTTGACGTTGGGCAGCGCGTCGCGCAGTGCGGCACGGTCGGCCGGCAGTGTCCCGGTGAACTTGACCGCCTTCAGCGCCTGCGCCGCGATGTACATGCCGTCGTAGGCCTGCGCCGCGAACTGGTCGGGCGAGGCGTTGTACTTCGCGCTGTAGGCCTTGATGAACCTGGTGTTCTCGGGCGTCGCGTTGCTGGCCGACCAGGGGCTGCCGACATAGAGGTTGTCGGAGGCGCCCTTGGCCAGATCGAAGATCTTCACCGAGTTCATGCCGTTGCCGCCGATGAAGGGCACGTTGATGCCCAGCTGGCGGGCCTGCACCATGATCGGTGCGCCTTCGGCAATCAGGGCCGACAGCACGATCGCATCCGGGTTGGTGGCCTTGATCTTGGTCAGCTGCGCCTTGAAGTCGACGTCGCCCTTGGCGAAGGTCTCGGTGGTGGTCACCGGCATCTTCGCGTCTTCGAGTGCCTTCTTGAAGTTGTCGTAGCCGCTCTTGGTGAACACGTCGTCATTGCCGTAGAGCACCGCGACCTTCTTGAGGTTGGCATGCTTGACGGCCACGCGCAGCGTCTCGGGCAGCACGTCGGCTTCGGTGACCGAGTTGCGGAACACGTGGTCCCCGATGGAGGTGATGCCGTCCGCGGTGTTCGAGGTGCCGAAGGCCACGGTCTTGGCGGCCTGGGCGATCGGGTCGGCGGCCTGGGCCGAGTTCGACAGCGTGGGGCCGAAGACCATCAGCACGTTGTCCTGGAAAATCAGTTTCTTGAAGACGTTGATCGCATCTTCCTTCTTGCCCTGCTCATCCTCGATCACCAGCACGATCTTGTTGCCGTTGATGCCGCCGGCAGCGTTGATCTCGTCGGTCGCCAGTTGGAGTCCGTTGCGGATGGCCGTGCCGTACTGGGCGGCGCCGCCGGACAGCGCTTCCGCGACACCGATCTTGATGTCGGCAGCCTGGGCGGCCGCGGCGAATGCGGTGGCGGCGAAGGCCGCAAGAAGCGCAGGTCTGAATCGGGGTGAGTTCATCTTTGATGGCACTTTGGATAGAGTTGGAAGAGAAGCGGGTTGGCATTTTAAGACGCGGCCGTCAATGCAAGGTCCGCTGCATTGCAGGGTATCCCCTCGACGCCGGCTTGGCAGCGTCCATGATGGACGCGCTGCACGGGCCCTGAAACACACCTAAGGAGAACGAATCGATGGACCGTCGCGGGTTGATGAAAAACGCAGGGGTCGCAGGCGTGCTGGCCGCGGGCCTTGCGCCCGCCGTCCATGCGCAGGCGGCAGTGCGCTGGCGCCTTGCGTCGAGTTTTACGAGCTCGACCGCGAACCTCTTCGGCGCGGCGACGGCATTCGCCAATGCGGTCAAGGCCATGTCGGGCGGCCGCTTCGATGTCTCGGTGCACGCGGGCGGCGAACTCATGACACCGCTGGGCGTGGTCGATGCGGTGCAACGCGGCTCGATCGAGATGGCCCACACCTTGACGTCGTCGTTCTATGAGAAGGATCCGGCCTTCGCCATCGGCGCAGGCCTGCCGTTTGGACTCGACGGGGAGCAAATGGCCGCATGGATGCAGGCCGGCAACGGCCGCAAGCTCATGAACGACTTCTACGCGGCCTACTCCATGGTGGGGCTGGAGGCAGGCAACACGGGCATGCAGATGAGCGGCTGGTATCGCCGGCCGATCCGCAGCGCGGCCGACTTCCAGCAACTCAAGGTGCGCGCCACCGGCGGGCCGATGGACGCGGTCATGACCCGCCTTGGCGCCGTTCCCCAGCCTGTTGCAGTGACCGACCTCCGCCAGGCGCTGGCGAAGCGGCGCATCGACGCGGCGGAGTGGCTGGGCCCGACCGACGACCTGGCCCTGGGCCTGCCGGGCGCGGTGCCGTACTACTATGCGCCGGGCTGGTGGACTGGCGGCCTGAACATGAGCTTCCTGATCGGCCAGAAGGCGCTGGCCGCGCTGTCGGCTGAACACAAGGCCATCGTCGAAGCCGCCGCGGCCCAGGCGGGCGCCGCGATGCGGGCGCGGTACGACGCATCGAACGCCATCGCGCTGAAGGACCTGGCGGCGCGCGGCGTCGTCGTCCAGTTGGTCCCGCTGGCTGTGATGCGGGCCGCGTACGCGGCTGCGAAGGAGGTCTATGCCGACAACAACGGGAAAAGCCCCGAGTGGAAAAAAATACACGCGGACTACCTGAGCTTCCAGCGCGGCCAGTTGCACTTGTCGCGCATCGGCGGTGCGCCAACGGAAGCGTTCGTGTCCAAAATGCAGCCTTGACCGCCAAGGCCAGCCAATGTCCACGTCGTCCTATTCCGATCTGCCCGACTCGATCGATTCGCCATTGATGCGCCGCGCCGGCCGCGAGCTGCTGTCGTTGGCGCTGATCGACGCACGCAATCACACGCTGCACCTGCTGTCGCTCTACGAGCAGGCGATAGGCACGGCCAGATTGCCGGTCGAGCGCCTCGACGGTGTGCTGCCGCCGATCTGGCTGGCCGGCCATGTCGCGTGGTTTGCCGAATGGTGGATCGGCCGCAACACGCAGCGCGCCTTCGGTATCGATTGCCCGTCGCGGCCGACGCGCCTGGCCGCCATCGACCCGCAAGCCGACGAGTGGTGGAACCCGCTTCTTGGCGGAGCCGAGCAGCCTTGGGCGCAGGACCTTCCGGACCTTGGCCAGACCAAGGCCTACCTGCTCGAAACGCTGGAAAGCACGCTCGAGCTGCTGGAGCGTGCGGCCGAGACCGATGCGGGCCTCTACTTTTATCGGCTCGCGCTGTTCCATGAAGACATGCGCGGCGAGCAACTCGTGGTGATGGCGCAAACGCTGGGCCTGCCGATCGGCGTCGAGATCGCGCCCGCCGCGCCGCCGCACGAGGCGGTGCTCGTCCCGGCCACGCATTGGGAACTGGGCCTGCCGGCCGCAGGGTTTTCGTTCGCCCAGGAGCAGGGCCTGCAAGAGGCCGAAGTGCCCGAATTCGAGATCGACGCGCAACCCGTCACCTGGAGCCAGTACGTCGAGTTCGTCGACGACGGCGGCTATGACCGCAGTGAACTCTGGGCGCCCGAAGGCTGGGCCTGGCTCGGCCAGCATGCCGAGGAAGGGCGTCGCGGCCCGCGCCACGTCGAGCAGATCGGCGTCGAGCGACATGGCACCGGCGGCTCGGTGCTGCAGCACCGCTTCGGCCGCACCGTGCGTGCGGCCGGCCATCAAAGCGCCGTGCACCTGAGCTGGTGGGAAGCCGATGCATGGGCGCGCTGGGCAGGTCGCCGCATCGCCACGGAGGTCGAATGGGAGATTGCTGCAGAGACCGCGTCGCGCCGCGGTTTTCGCTGGTCCGACGTGCACGAGTGGACCGCAGGCACGCTGAGGCCATGGCCCGGATTCCGCACCGACCCGTGGAGCGAGGGCACGCCCTTCGACCCGGTGCCGGCGTTCGGCCAGGCGCGCGTGCTGCGCGGCGCCTCGCTCGCCACGCGCGCGCGGCTGCGCTCGACCAAGGCCCGCGGCTTTGCCCTGCCGGCGCGGGACGAAGGCTTCTACGGATTTCGCACCTGCGCGATCTGATCGCACACGCAGGGCTTCGAGGAGGCACGGCCATGGCGGCTTGTTCTTGCCCGTTGGTTGACTATCGATGAATACCCTTGTCGCAAGCCTCGTGTCCGCATGGCAACTCGTCGTGTCGGGAGACCCGGTGCTGCTTGGCATCGTCGGGCGGTCGTTGGCCGTGAGCGCCACTGCGTGCGCCCTGGCCTGCGGCCTTGGCGTGCTGGCCGGCGCCTGGCTCGGCGTGGCCCGGTTCCGCGGGCGTGGGGCGGTGCTGGCGTTGCTCAATACGCTGCTCGCGCTGCCCTCGGTGGTGGTCGGGCTGGTGGTCTATCTGCTGCTGTCGCGCTCGGGTCCGCTGGGTTGGCTGGGCTGGCTGTTCAGCTTCAAGGCGATGGTGCTGGCACAGACGGCGCTGGTGCTGCCGATCGTGACCGCACTCACGCGCCAGGCCATCGAAGACGCCGACCGCGCGCATGGCGAACAGTTGCGTTCGCTCGGCGCCGGCAGGCTGGTGCGTGCGGTGCTGCTCGTGTGGGACGAGCGGTACGCGCTTGTCACAGTGCTGATCGCGGCTTTTGGCCGCGCGGTGTCGGAGGTGGGTGCGGTGATGGTGGTGGGCGGCAACATCGATGGATTCACCCGCGTGATGACCACGGCGATCGCCCTGGAAACCAGCAAGGGCGACTTGCCGCTGGCACTGGCGCTGGGGCTGGTACTGCTGCTGGCGGTGCTGGCGCTGAACGTGCTGATTGCGGTGGTGCGCAACTGGCGCGAACGTGTCGATGGCGGTGCGGCGTCGGCCATGCCGGTCCCTGCATGAGCTTGCTGTTTGCATTGAACCAGGTCGATGTGCGGTTCGGCCGCGTCACGGCCTTGCACGGTGCGACGCTCGCCATCCATGCTGGCGAGCGAGTCGCTTTCATCGGCGCCAACGGCAGCGGCAAGAGCACGTTGCTGCGCCTGCTGCATGGCCTGGTGCCGCATGCGGCGGGGCAGTTCGCGAGCCATGCGCCGCAGCGCGAGCAAGCCATGCTGTTCCAGCGGCCGCACATGCTGCGCGCGAGCACCGCCACCAACGTCGCGCTGGCGCTCTGGCTGCGCGGAACGCCGTGGCGCGAGGCCCGCAAGGCCGCGGCACCGGCGCTGGCCCGCGTCGGGCTTGAGGCGCTGCTCTCCCGCAATGCACGTACGCTGTCGGGCGGCCAGCAACAGCGGTTGGCACTGGCGCGTGCCTGGGCGCTGCAGCCGCAGGTGCTGCTGCTCGACGAGCCGACTGCCAGCCTCGATCCCACCGCCAAGCGTGAAGTCGAAGCCCTGATGGCCGAGGCCGCGCAGGGCCGCACCCTGCTGTTCGCGAGCCACAACCTGGGCCAGGTCAAGCGTCTGGCCAGCCGCGTGGTCTACCTGGAGCAGGGCAGGGTCGCGGCCGACCTGCCCGTGCATGACTTCTTCCACGGGCCGCTGCCCGAGGAGGCCCGTTTGTTTGTCAAAGGAGAGTCGGTATGAGGGTGTTTTTCAAGCGCTTCGGCGTGGGACCGACGGCGCAGGCGACGGTCGCGCTGGTGTTGCTGGGCGCCAGCATCCTGGCGGCGCGGGCCGAATCGATCACGATGGCCTCGACCACGTCGACGGAGCAGTCGGGCCTGTTCGCCCACATGCTGCCGGCGTTCAAGCAGGCCAGCGGCATCGACATCAAGGTGGTCGCGGTCGGCACCGGGCAGGCCATCGACATGGCGCGCCGCGGTGATGCCGACGTGCTGTTCGTGCACGACACCGTGGCCGAGGAAAAATTCGTTGCCGAGGGCTACGCGGCGAAGCGCTATCCGGTGATGTACAACGACTTCGTGCTGGTCGGCCCGAAGAACGATCCGGCCGGGGTCAAGGGCAACGACATCGTCGCGGCGCTGAAGAAACTGGCAGCGGGCAATGCGCCCTTCGTGTCGCGCGGCGACAAGAGCGGCACCGATGCGGCCGAGCGCCGGCTCTGGAACCAGACGGGGCTGGGCGACGCCAGCCAGCCATTGCCCAACGACAGGAAGGGCAGCGGCTACCGGGAGTGCGGCTGCGGCATGGGCCCCGCGCTCAACATCGCGGCCTCGACCGGCGCGTACGTCGTGGCCGATCGCGGCACCTGGCTGAGCTTCAAGAACCGGGCCGGGATGGCGGTGCTGGTGGAAGGCGACAAGCGCCTGTTCAACCAGTACGGCGTGATGGTGCCCAGCCCGCAGAAGTTTCCGAACCTCAATCACAACGGTGCGCAGAAGTTCGTCGACTGGGTGATCTCACCCGCGGGGCAAGCGAACATTGCGAGCTACAAGATCGACGGCGAACAGCTTTTCTTCCCGAACGCCACGAAGTAGCCGAGACGTCGTGAAATGACCCCCCCCGAAGCGCCTGCGGCGCCTCCCCCTCAGGGGGCGCACCCGGCGGCCCGGCAAAGCCGGTTCCGCGGGTGCCCACGAACAGACTTCGCCGTGCTCGTCGTGGTTTCATGCGTCGCGGGTCACGCGACGGCGGGTGGCGCAAGACTGATCAGAGACTATCAAGCACAGTCAACCTGCAGGGACCAGCGCTCCTGAAATCGCCTGGTCGACGCGGCGGTGGAACCCCAGCACGTCGCTCTCCAGCCGGCCGGCAACGAGCCCGGTGTTGGCCCCGCTCGGCAACCCGCGCTGGATCGCGACGGCACTGGCGATGTCTTCCCGCTGGAACACTGTCTTCTCGATCAGGTCGAAGGTTTTTTCCCAGTGCGCGTTCCATTCCTCGCCGGTGCGGTCCGGCGGAATCAGCATGGTGTGGACCCAGCGCACCTGATCGGGCGCCGGCGAGAACATGCCGATCAGGCTGACGTAATCCGGGTGCCAGATCAGGAAGCTGTTCGGGAACAGGAACTGTGTTGGCGTGGCCAGCTTGCACAACGCCTTGCGGTCGCGCGGCGGCTCGAACGGCTCGAAGGCGGTGCGCCGTGCGACCAGTGAATCCTGGTGCGGTCCCGCGTAGAGGTTGACCGCGAATGCATCCGCGAAGAACGGATAGATCGTGTCGCGGTGCAGCACGCGGATGTGATAGCTCTCGAGGAAGGCGTCGGCGGTGAGCTTCCAGTTGGCCGGGTAGACCTGGTCGACCTTGCGGAACACCTTCATGTCGGCCAGGCCGAGCCACAACAGGTGCTGGTCCAGCCCGTGCAGGCAGTCGGCGGCGGAAAATGGCGGGCCGGGCGTCCGCTTGACGAAGATCAGCCCGCCCGCTTCATCGCAGGGCAACTCGACCAGGTTCAGCGTGGCCGGGTCGATGCCATCGAAAGTCTCGGCATGGAGGCGGTGGCGCAGGTGCCCGTCGAGGTCGTAGGTCCAGCCGTGGTAGGGGCACACCAGCGTCTTGCAGGGCTTGGCCATGGCCGGGCCCGACGCGGGAGAGGCGACCAGCGCCATGCCGCGATGCCGGCATACATTGAAGAAAGCCCGGGCGCGGCCATCGACTGAGCGGGTCATGACGATGGGCACGCCGAGTGCATCGAAGGGCAGTGCGGAGCCGATCGCAAGTTCCGAGCTATGGCCCGCCACGATCGGCCACTGCCCGAACAGCACGTCCTGTTCCTGCTGCCAGTGGCCGCGATTGATGTAGTGGCTTGCGGGCACGCGGCCTGCCTCGGTGCCCAACTGGCGCTCCCCGCTGACGCAGGCCTGTTCGAACCGGCGGATCAGGTCGGCCAGCGTGGCGGGGACTGGGGCGGCGGTCGCGATTGCTTCTGTCAATGTGGACTCCCAAAACCCCATGGTAGCGGCCTGCCTCGTGGCCGTCGCACATGACCTGTCACGTCATCGACACCCTGCGCGGGCTTCGCGACCATTCGTTCACCCCGCGCCGTTGCGGGCCTCCAAACCGAAAGGAATCGCATCATGAACACTGCCAACGCCACGCCTGATGCCGCCGGCATCGCCCACCGCTACATCGCTCTCTGGAACGAGTCCGACGCCAGCCGCCGCCGGCAGATGCTCGAAGCCGGCTGGGTCGCGGACGCACGCTACGTCGACCCCGTGATGCAGGCCAGCGGCATTGAAGAAATTAACACGCTGGTCGGCGCGGTGCACCAGCGTTTTCCGGGCTTTCGGTTTGCATTGGCAGGCAATGCGGATGCGCACGGCGACAACCTGCGCTTCAGCTGGACGCTGGGCCCGGGCGACGCGGCCGACCTGATCCAGGGCACCGACTTCGCGCAGCTCCAAGCCGGCAAGCTGCAGTCGGTCACAGGCTTCCTGGACAAAGTCCCGGCAAGCTGAAATGCACGCCCTCGATGCGCGTGCGGCGCTTCCCCCTCGAAGGGGCGCACCCGGCGGCCCGGCAAAGCCGATGGAATGAAACACCCCCGATGCGCCTGCGGTGCCTCCCCCTCGAGGGGGCGCACCCAGCGGCCCGGCAAAGCCGGTTCCGCGGGTGCCCACGAACAGACTTCGCTGCGCTCGTGCTGGTGCGTCGCGGGTCACGCGATGGCGTGCTGGAAAGCTGAAATGAGTCAGTCGAGCGGGCGGACTTCGATGCGCATCAGGTTGCGCACATGGCGCGGACCGAGGCTGCGGTCCGAGGTCGACATGAGCGCGATGCGCCTTCGCGGTCGTCGAGCGGCTTGCCGTCGCGTTCGAGCAGGACCAGCACGCCGTCGCCGACGGCGGTGTTGGTGATCTCGGGCCACGAGAACACTGCGCGGTAGCCGTCCGTCGCCGTGCCGACGATGACGAGCGCCTTCCATCTGTCGCGGCCCTTGGCCGCCAGTGCGGCGCGCTCGATGAGGGCCGACAGCTTCACGCCGCGCACCGTGCTTTTGCTTTCGACGCCCTGGCCGCTGCGCGCCTGGACGAAGGTGCCGATCTGCTGTGAGTCGAACGCAGCGAGCTCGATCGCATCGAGGCGGAGCGGGTGAAGCACTGCGCCGGTGACTTCGACGTGCGGGCTGACCTGGGCAGCGGCAAAGGCACAGCACAACGCGCAGAGTGCGATGAAGGCAGCAGCGCATCGGGAACGCAGCCGCATGGTCATCCTTTGCTGGAATCGGCGGCCACGACCTGGCCGTTGTCGAGCTCGACCGTACTCTGCGCCAGCGCTTCGACATCGTGCGGATCATGCGTCACGAGCAACGTCGGCACCTGCACGCGGTCGAGCATTTGGGCGAGTTCCGCGCGCAGCCGCGTGCGCAGTTGCGTGTCGAGCGCCGACAGCGGCTCGTCGAGCAGCAGCAGGCGCGGATTGGGCGCCAGCGCGCGGGCCAGCGCCACGCGCTGCTTCTGCCCGCCCGACAAGTGCCGCGGATAGGCGCGGGCGAGCGACTCGATGCCGAACTGGCGCATCAACTCGTCGATGCGCGCCGTCGTCGAGGCGGGCACGGCGGCGCCGAGCCGGTGCATGCCGAACAGCAGGTTCTGCGCGACCGTCATGTGCGGGAACAAGGCGTAGTCCTGGAACACGAAGCCGATGCGCCGCTCGCGCGCTGGCAGGTCGACGCCGGCCGAGGTGTCGAGCAGCGTCGTGTCGCCGAGCCGCACATGCCCGCGCGCGCCGGGTATCAAGCCGGCCACCGCCAGCAGCACGGTCGACTTGCCTGCGCCCGATGGCCCGAGCAATGCAGTGCGCATCGACTGCGTGGTGAAGCGGGCATGCAGCGCAAAGTCGCGCTCGTCCGAGTGCAGCGCGACGTGCAGGTCGATGTCGAGGAGCGCGGCCATCAATGCTTCGCCTGCAACAGGCGGCCGGAGATCACCAGCACGACCACGCACACCACCGAGATCACCAGCGTGAGCCACAGCGCCTGCGCATCGTTGCCGGCCTGCACCGCGTCGTACACGGCGATCGACAGCGTTTGCGTCTTGCCGGGCAGGTTGCCGGCGATCATCAAGGTGGCACCGAATTCGCCCATGGCGCGTGCAAAGGCCAGCATCAGGCCGGCCGCGATGCCGCGCACGGCCAGCGGCAGGCTCACGCGCAGGAAGACCTCCCACTCACCGGCGCCGAGCGTGCGCGCCGCATGCGCGAAACGGCCGTCGACGTCCTCGAACGATGCACGCGCCGCCTTGTAGATGAGCGGCAGCGACACGATGGCCGCCGCGATCACCGCGCCCTGCCAGGTGAAGATGAGGTTGATGCCGAACCACCGGTCGAGGTATTGGCCCAGCACGCCCTTGCGGCCGATGAGCACGATCAGGTAGTAGCCGAGCACCGTGGGCGGCAACACCATCGGCAACATCAGCACGGCATCCACGACGCCATGGCCCCAGAAGCGGCGGTGCGACATCCACCAGCCCAATCCGATGCCTGCCGCGCCGGCCAGCAGCGTGGCGATCAGCGCGACCTTGAGGGTGAGCCAGAGGGGGACGAGCAAGGGTCAGGGCTTCGAGAAGCCGTAGCGTTCAAGGATCTCCTGGCCCGGCGCGCTGTGAACGTAGGCGACGAACACCTTGCCGAGTTCGGCGTTCTTGCTTGCGGCCAGTTGCGCGATCGGGTAGCTCACCGGCGTGAGGGTCGGGACCGTCATCGTGATCCTTGCCTTGTCGCGCTCGATCATCGCGTCGGTGCGGTAGACGAAGGCGGCATCGACTTCTCCGCGCGCGACGTAGTTGAGCACCTGGCGCACGCTCTCGCCGTAAATCCACTTGGGTTCCAGCGCGGCGGTAAGGCCGGCCTTCTGCACGGCTTCCATCGTGTAGCGGCCGATCGGCACCGAGGCGGGCGTGCCGGTGGAGATGCGCTTGTAGCCGTCCCCTGCCAAGTCGGCGAGTTTTTGCGGCGCAGCCGTCGCGGTGGCCGGGACGATCAGCACCAATGTGTTGTGCGCAAAGTCGGCGCGCGTGCCTTCGGCGATCAGCTTGGCGGTGACGGCACGGTTCATCGTCTCCTGGTCGGCCGATGCGAACACGTCGACCGGTGCGCCCTGCGTCATCTGCGCCAGCAGCGCGCCCGAGGCCCCGAAGTTGAACGTCACCTTGGCACCCGGCTGTGCCTTCTCGAAACCCTTGCCGATTTCCTGGAAGGCATTGGTCAGGCTGGCCGCGGCTGACACCACGATCTCTTGCGCTTGCGAGGCGACAGCGCCGAAGGAAAGCGTTGCCAGCACGGCGGCGCTGCGCAGCCAGCGGGGATATGTCTTCATTTGCGGTGGACCTTTCATGCTCTGCGGTGTCGCTATTCATCAACGGAATAGCGAAATCATAGCCTCAGGTCACATGCGCGGTCAGACGGTGCTGTCGGTAATGCGAGGAAGGGCAGGACCTCCAGCGGCTCGCGCGTGCACAGGTGCATGTGTGTGACGAAGATCAGGTGGGCGAAGCCCTCGATGTCGCGCAGGCCGGGTGCGAACTCGCCGAACAGTTCGAGCCGCGCCGTCTCTTCGGACGCTGCCGCCTGGATCGGCATGCCCGTGACTTCGGTGAAGCGGCTGCGCACGATGCCGACGGGGCGGCAGGCGATGCGGGGCGCACCGACACCGTTCGGGTCGGCGTCCGGTTCGGCGGTCATGCGAGGCTCGAGAAGCGGTGGCGGTGGCCGGGAAGGCGCTGCGGGTCGGCGAGCATCATGGAAATTGCGGCGCCGCGGCAGGCGCCGGCGCTATTCGGTTTGTGAATAGCGAAAGTGTAGACCGGCCTTCTCAGCCGGCCAATGCCGCGGTGATCGTGCTCGCCATCGGCGTGGTGGCATGGCCGATGAGTTTGCCGAGCTGATGGCCTTCATCGAACAGTGCCCCTTTCGACGCGCATGCATCGGAGTCCGAGAGCAATGCAGCAATGGGCTCCGGCAGACCGAAGCCGAGCAGCGCGGCCTTGTGTTCGGCCTCGGACACGTTCTTGTAGACGACTGGCTTGCCCGATTGCTTCGCGATCTCGGCGGCCATCTCGGCCAGCGTGTAGGCAGTGTCGCCGGCCAGTTCGTATACCAGGCCGGCCTGGTTGTCGCGGGTGAGCACGGCCGCGGCCGCTTCGGCAAAGTCGGCGCGGGCGGCCGAGGCAATGCGGCCATCGCCGGCGTTGCCGATCAGCGCGCCGCTGCCCACGGCGGCGCCAGTCCAGCCCGCGTGGTTCTCGGTGTACCAGCCGTTGCGAAGCAGGACGAAGGGAATGCCCGAATCCTTGAGCATGTTCTCCGTGGCGACGTGCTCGGCGGCCACGCCCAGCGGCGAGGTGTCGGCCCGCAGCAGGCTGGTGTAGGCGATGAGCTTCACGCCGCCGGCCTTGGCCGCGTCGATGACGGCGCGGTGGTGTACCGCACGCTGCCCGACTTCGCTGGACGAGATGAGCAGCAGCTTGTCCGCGCGGGCGAATGCGGCGCGCAGCGTGTCCGGCTTCGTGTAGTCGGCCTGGCGCACGGTAACGCCGAGATCGGCCAGGTCCTTCGCCTTGTCGGGAGTGCGCACGGCCGCGACGATTTGGCTGGCGGGGATGGTGCGAAGCAGCGCCTTGATGACGAGACGGCCCAACTGGCCGGTAGCGCCGGTGATGACGATCATGATGGAAATTCCTTGTGGTGAGAGATGAGGGAGGGCAGAATAATCCTCAAACTTACTTTTTGTAAGTACGTACCTGAAGGTTAGCTAGATGAAACCGTCGCCCGCCACCGCCACGTCTCCCTCCACCCTCGCCGAAGTGATACGCCGCGGAGAACTCCTGTCGGCCGAATGTCCGTCGCGCGAAGTGCTGAAGCACGTCACCAGCCGCTGGGGCGTCCTGCTGCTGGTGGTGCTGCTGGGCGGCATGCATCGCTTCAGCGAACTGCATCGCAAGATCGGCGGCGTGAGCGAGAAGATGCTGGCGCAGACGCTGCGGTGGCTGGAGGCGGACGGGCTGGTGTTGCGCAAGGCCTACGCCACTGTGCCGCCGCATGTCGAATACAGCCTGACGCCGATGGGCGTCGAACTTGCCAGGCGGGTCGAGTCGCTCGCGGACTGGATCGAGTTCAACCTGCCGCGGATCATGGAAGTGCGGCGGGAGCAGGCGGGTGCGGGCGAGGCGCTGGAGGCGCAGGTCGCATGAAGCGCTTCGGTCTCGTTGCGAACAGGCTGCATCGCCAGGATGCCGACGGCGCACTGGCAGGATGGGCCAGGGCCTGCGATGCCGGTATCCGCGCACTGGGGCTCGGGCTGCATGCCGTCGGTGGCACCTACGACGCGCTGGAACGGCTCAAGTTGCTGTCGGATTACCCACCGCTTGCCCGGCTGCCGTCCGGCGTGGAAGGCGGCGTGATGCGCCTCGCATCGCGCATCACCGGCGGGCTGGCGCCGGGTGACGAACTCGACGGCGTGATCTACCTCGTCGATCCGGTCGATCCGTCGAGCCTCTATCCGGAGACTCAGGCGCTGAAGCGGCAATGCGTGATCCATGGCAAGCCGTTCATTTCCACAGCCGCGGGCGCGGCCGAATGGATCGGCGTCGAGCTGGTGCATGCGAAGAAGGGCGGCGCCGAACTCGCAGGCGCCATCGAAGGCAGGACGGTCGCGCTGATCGCGCACGATGCGTTGAAGCGGCGCATGGTCGACTTTGCCTCCGCGCACTTCGATCTGCTGTCGCGCTTTGCGACGCGCGTGGGTACCGGCACGACCGGCGGGCTGCTCAACGACTTGGCCTGGTCGCGCGGATGGCCGGCCGGCAAGCCCTGGGTCAACCGCTACCTCAGTGGCCCGATGGGTGGCGATGCGCAGATCGCCGAACTGGTGCTGGACCGCCGTTGCGACAAGGTCATCTTTTTCGAGGATCCGCACGTGGCCAGGCAGCATGAGGCCGATATCCAGTTGCTGGAACGCGCCGTGAGCGCGGCAACGCACGACACCACCTGCTTCAATTCGCCGGTGACGGCCGAGCGCTGGGCTGCCGCGGTCACCGCGTAGGCGGTACGGCTGCCCGCACAATCCGGGCATGACAGCACCCCGTTTCAGCGATGCGCTCGGCCACGGCATGAGCGACAAGCGCATCGATATCCTGCGCGGCATCGGACGCACCGGCAGCATCTCGCAGGCCGCGCGCGAAGCGAAGGTCAGCTACAAGGCGGCCTGGCAGGCGATCGCCACGCTGACCAACCTGGCGGGGGTGCCGCTGGTCGAACGCTCGGTGGGTGGCGCGGGCGGCGGCGGCGCGGTGCTGACAGATCAGGGCCGGCAGTTGCTGGTGCTCGCGGATGCGCATGAAGCGGCGCGGCGCGCGGTGCACTCGGGCAGCACCGCGTCGACGGCGATGGCACGACTGTCGATCCGCACCAGTATGCGCAACCAGTTGCCGGGCACGGTGAGCGGGCTGGAGACCAGGGGCCGCGTCGTGCGCGTGCTGATGACCTTGCCCGGTGGCGACGGCATCGCCGCGCGCATCACGCACGAGAGCGTCGAACTGCTCGGCCTTGCTGCAGGCATGAACGCGATGGCGCTGTGCAAGGCCACGGCCGTGCAGGTCGAGCGCGCCGACGTCGTGGACGGACAGCGCGGCAACCAGCTCACCGGCACGGTGGCGCGCATTGCGCGCGGCGGCGATGGCGACAGCGGCGACGAGATCGTCATCGCGCTGGCCGGCGGCCTGCAGGTGGTGGGCTTTGCCGCCGGCGGCAGCGGCCTGCGCACGCGTCAGCGCGTGACGGCCGTGGTCGACGAATCGGCGGTCGTGGTGGCCTTGCCGGGCTGAGGATCGCGAAGCGGATCAAGCCGACGGCATCGTCCAGGTGGATCCATGGCGCCGGCTGGCCTCCGCTGCCGAGCTGCGCACCGAAGCCCAGGCGCGCGCTCAGCGCGAGCATCGGGTAGGCCCCGCCGCCGCGGCCGAGCACGACGCCGCAACGCATGCGATGAACTGGAATTGCGCCTCGTCCGCGACGCGATGACGGCGACTGGCGGCAATCAGTCCGAAGCCGCGCGGCGACTGGGGATTTTGCGGGTGGGGTTGATCAAGAAGCCGACGCGTCTCGGGTCGAGGTGACGTGCGGATCCACGGCTTGCGGAGCGG
Source organism: Variovorax humicola (assembly GCF_037889915.1). Lineage (NCBI taxonomy): Bacteria > Pseudomonadati > Pseudomonadota > Betaproteobacteria > Burkholderiales > Comamonadaceae > Variovorax > Variovorax humicola. Next base: position 603,958 of record NZ_JBBKZV010000001.1, read on the forward strand.
ATGCGCTCGTCGATTCATCCGCCGCGCGATCGAGGCTCTGGACTTGCAAGGCCGCTTGCAATACCGCTTCGAGCTGCCGCGCCGTGGACGCATCGATGGCACCTCCCTCCAGCGCCAACTTGACCGTGCTGCCGCACAGCACGCGATAGAAATCCAGCGTGTGGCTGCCCAATCCGCCCAGGGCAGCCACGTGCTTTTCGACCGAGCTCACGTCGCCGCGGGAAACCGGCCCGGGCATGCCGCGCGCAATGCCGGCGGATTCGATCGATGCCAGCGTGCCTTTTGCCATGGGCATCATGGCTTGCAGCGCGTCGGCCTCCGTCGCGCCCCATGATTCCCACACGCGCGCGGCCTCGGCGAAGAGGGCGTTGATGAACTGCGAGGTGAAGCCGGCCGCGGCGTGATAGCGGCCGCGCATGCCGGGCGGCAGGCGGTTGACGCGGCAGCCCAGTCGCTGCGCCAGCATGACGAGCGCGGCATTCAGGGTTTCGGATTCGGCCTCGATCGTGATGGTCGAGCCGGGCAGCGAAGCCACCGCGGCTTCGGGATCGCCGAAGGTCTGCATCGGATGAAAGCCGCCGATCGAGGCGCCCTGGTCCCTCGCGGCGGCGAGCGCATCGACCTCCGTGACGCCGCTGCAATGCACGACGGCGACGCCTGTGCGCCAGCGCAGCGCAGCCACGGCCCGGGCGATGGCGGCATCCGGCGTGGTGACGAAGACAAGATCGCAGCCATCGACCACTGCCTGCGCCGTCGTCGCTTCGCAGCCGTCGATGCGGGCGGCAAGCTCGGCCGCCCGGTCGTGCTGGTTGCTGGCCGCCGCGGTCACGCGCAGGCCGGCGCCCGCCAGGCTCCAGGCCAAAGCCTTGCCCAGTCGGCCCGCACCGATGAAGCCGATGCGCGGATCGAGGATGCCGTGCATCAGGCCCACCCATCGTTGAAGCGATGGCCGGGCACCACTTCCGGCGGCCGCGCGAAGGCCTCGAGCCTGCCGCTCACGCCATCGAACAGCGCGACCAGCAATCGGTCTTCGTCCGGGGGCGCGATGGAAGCCATCAGGTCGGGCATGGCCCATCTGTCGATGCGTCCTCTCTCGGGGTGCCGCCGGCGGATGGCGGGGCGGCGGGTTTCCACCCAGTAAAGGCATTGGCCCCGGTCGCCCCAGATCGGGCTTTCGCCCAGGGTGTCGGTCTGCGTGCCGACGCGCAGGGGCGCGACCTCGGCCGTGTGTCGTGTGTACATGTACAAATAGTAGGAGCCCGTTCGCAGCCGCGCCATCTGCATTGCGGCTATCGAGGTCTTTGAATCAGGGCAAGCCCGGCCTTCGCTTGGGGCAAAGAGCGCGTTGCCTATCGCTTCGGCGCACGGGTAATGCGCAGGATGTGCTGTTCCCTGAGTTCGAAGTCCGGAACATCCAGATCGGGCATCCGCAGCAACTGCGCGTCCTGGTCCGCGTACTGCTTGATGGCGCGGCCAGCGTAGTCCCATTCGCCAAAGCGGCAAGGGTCGTAGTACCCGCCTTGCCACGGGCGAACGGGCGCGTAGCGATCCGCGCCCTTGGGCACGTGTTCGACCTCGCATCCGTCGGCCGGGCTCACCAGGGAGTAGACGAAGAACGATGGACGCGGAGCCGCGATCGGACGCTGGTACCAGGTGTGGGTGGTTTGCGCCTGAAGGTCATCCAGCATCGCCTCGGTGGTTCGCACGAGGGCCAGCGGTGTACGTTGGAAGGTGTAGAACTTCGGGCTGCCCGTCGGAATCTCCGCAAGGTCGATGTCCAGGTAGGCCGCCTCCTTGCGTTCCAGCCCTGTCATCCAGTACACGAAGGCAACCCAGGCGCCCGTGGCGACAAGGATGGCGATCACAAGCAGAACGCGGCGTAGGGTCACTTCGTATCGAGGAAGTCAGCGACAAGATGAAGTCTTTCGGACTGGGTCCAGGATCCGCGTCCACGAAATGAATGATCCCACACGGGTCGCTATTCCGTGGGCACCGCCGTCGGCAATTCAGCCAGCGTGTACGCGCTGACCGTGGGATCAGCTCTCGATGGCAGATCGATGGCAGATCGATGGCATGCCCCGATGTACGCAACGTCACGACTGCGATGCAGCGTGGTTCCGGCGCCGTACCGCCGCCGCGCGAGCAGTGCGGTTCAGCGCCCGCCGCGCCCCAGCTTCCGGTATACCGTCGCGCGGCTGATGCCGAGCACGCGCGCCGCTGCGGCCACGTTGCCCCGGGCCTCGCCGACTGCCTTGCGGATCAGCGCGGTCTCGACATCGCGCAGGCGGGGCCGGGGCGCGAGATCGTCCAGGGTCGAGGCAGCCTCGCGCCCGGCGCGTGCGGCCTGGGGCCGCGCCTGCAACCGCAGTCCCGACCACAACGGCACCTCGATCACCGCCTCGTCCGCCCGTTGCGCGGCATCCCACAGCATCGTCCAGGGCAGGGCGAACAGGTCGCTCGCGTGCAGCAGCGGCGCCCCCGCCATCACCACCACCGGCTGATTGACCATCTCGCGCGCCGCCGCGTTGCTGGCCGTGACGCGGCCGTCGCGGTCGAGGCAGAGCAGTCCTTCGGATTCGGCATGGTCGCCCCAGCCGGGCCAGTTCAGGCGCACCAGCAGATCGTGCGGCTGCCGCAGCACCAGCGCGTTCTCGATGCTGCGCGCCGACAGCGCGGCCAGGTGCTTGAGTTCGGGGCGCTCGACCACGTTCACACCGCTCAGGTCAAGCATGCCGACGCACTCCCCGTCATGCCCGAACAGTGGGGCGCCGGCGCAGCTGAAGACGCTGGTGTCGTCGAAGAAGTGTTCTCCGCGGTGCAGCCACACCGGCTGCAATTCGGTCAGCGCCGCGCCGATGGCGGTCGTCCCCACCGCGCGTTCCGACAGGTCGACGCCGATGCGCGCAATGTCAGTGGCCACACGCTCCGCATTGGCCGGCACGCCGCGCGAGTCGATCACGATGCCGTGCGCATTGGTGAGGATCGCGAAGTAGCGGGTGCCGGCGATGGCGCGCGCCAGCCGGTCGAGCACCGGACCGGCCGCGGCGACCAGGCCGCGATTGCGTTCGCTCATGCGTTGCGCGTGCTGTGCCGACACGGCATCGAAATGGACGCGCTGCTGCGGCCTGTGCCCAGCCGACAGGCAGCGCTGCCACGAGCGCGTGATCCAGGGTGCGATGCGCGGGCTGTCGGAGGCGGCGGAGTCCATCACCTCGTGGCGCGCCTTCGCGATCGACGCGGTGCGTTCGGGTAGCAGGGCGGGAGGGGGCGGCAACATGCAGGGATTGTGGGCGTGCGCTGTTTCATTTTGAGAATTTCAAAGCAAGCCTGCAAGCGTCTAGGGTTTTGCCTAGCATCTCGCTTTCGACCCGCGCCGAAGATGCAACTCGCCGGAATCGGTCATCAGCCATCACCCTCAACAGGAGACAGCCAAATGCAGGTCAAGCTCACGGTCAACGGCCGCGAAGTAACGGTCGACGCGCCCCCCAATACCTTCCTGGTGCACGCCCTTCGCGAGCACCTCCACTTGACCGGTACCCACGTCGGCTGCGATACCGCCCAGTGCGGCGCCTGCACAGTCCATGTCAACGGCCGCGCCGTCAAGTCCTGCAACGTCCTCGTCGGCCAGGTGGCGGGCGCCAACATCACCACCATCGAAGGCATCGCCCAGCCCGATGGCACCATGCACCCGATGCAAGCCGCCTTCAAGGAGTGCCATGGCCTGCAATGCGGCTTCTGCACGCCCGGCATGGTGATGAGCGCCATCGACCTGTGCACGCACCACCCGAAGTCGAGCGAGACGGAGATCCGCTCGCTGCTCGACGGCAACATCTGCCGCTGCACGGGCTACCAGAACATCGTCAAGGCCGTCCAGATGGGTGGCGAAGCGATGCTTGCCGCGCCGGCCAAGTCCGCCGTCACGGCTTGAGCAAGGAGCACACATCATGGGTGCATCCGACTTCTCCAGGCTGCCGCACATCGGCGAGGCCCTGCGGCGCAAGGAAGACTATCGCTTCCTGACCGGCGCCGGCAACTACACCGACGACGTGACGCTGGCCAACCAGGCTTACTGCGTCTTCCTGCGTTCGCCGCACGCGCACGCGACCATCAAGTCCGTCGACACCGCCGCCGCGTCGAAGATGCCCGGCGTGGTCGGCATCTTCACCGGCAAGGACATCGAGGGAAAGATGGGCGGGCTGCCCTGCGGCTGGCTCATCAACAACCCCGACGGCACCCCGATGAAGGAGCCGATGCATCCGATCCTCGCGATCAACAAGGTGCGCTACGTGGGTGACCACGTCGCCATGATCGTGGCCGAATCGGTCGAGCAGGCGAAGAACGCGGCCGAGGCCATCGAGGTCGACTACGACGTGCACCAGGCGCTGGTCAGCGTGGCCGACGCGGCGAAGAAAGCGAGCGGCGTCACCATCCACGACGAGGCGCCCGACAACCAGTGCTACAAGTGGGCGATCGGCGACAAGGCGGCGGTCGACGCGGCCTTTGCGGGCGCGGCGCACGTCACCAAGCTGGACCTGGTCAACAACCGGCTGGTGCCCAATGCCATCGAGCCGCGCGTCGCCATCGGCAGCTTCAGCCGCGCCAACGACGAATACGTGCTGTACGTGTCCAACCAGAACCCGCACGTCGAGCGGCTGCTGATGACGGCCTTCGTGCTCGGCCTGCCGGAACACAAGGTGCGCGTGATCGCACCCGACGTGGGTGGCGGCTTCGGCTCCAAGATCTACCTGTATGCCGAGGACGTGTGCCTGACCTGGGCCTCGAAGCAGCTCAACCGCAGCATCAAGTGGACGGCCGACCGCTCGGAAGCCTTCCTCAGCGACGCGCACGGCCGCGACCATGTGAGCCATGCCGAGATGGCGATGGACAGCCAGGGCAAGTTCCTCGCCCTCCGGGTGCACACCGATGCCAACCTCGGCGCCTACCTGTCGACCTTCGCGACGGCGGTGCCGACCATCCTCTACGCGACGCTGCTCGCCGGCCAGTACACGACGCCGCAGATCTACGTCGAGGTCGATGCGTGGTTCACCAACACCGCGCCGGTCGATGCCTACCGCGGCGCGGGCAGGCCCGAGGCAACGTATCTGCTGGAGCGCCTGGTGTCGCGCTGCGCCTGGGAAATGAAGCTCGGCCAGGACGAGATCCGCAAGCGCAACTTCATCTCCGCCTTCCCGTACCAGACGCCGGTGGCGCTGCAGTACGACACCGGCGACTTCCATGCCTGCATGGACAAGTCCAAGGCGTTGGCGGACGTGGCCGGCTACGCTGCGCGCAAGTCGGCGACCGAGGCCCAGGGCAAGCTGCGCGGCATCGGCTATTCCAGCTACATCGAGGCCTGCGGCATTGCGCCGTCGAACATCGCGGGCGCGCTCGGTGCGCGTGCCGGCCTGTTCGAATGCGGCGAGATCCGCGTGCATCCGACCGGCAGCGTGACCGTGTTCACCGGCTCGCACAGCCACGGCCAGGGCCATGAAACGACCTTCGCGCAGGTGGTGGCGGCGCGCCTCGGCATCTCGCCGGAAGCGGTCGACGTGGTGCACGGCGACACCGGCCGCGTGCCCTTCGGCATGGGCACCTACGGCTCGCGCTCGATCTCGGTCGGCGGCGCCGCGATCATGAAGGCGCTGGACAAGATCGAGGCCAAGGCCAAGAAGATCGCGGCGCACCTGATGGAGGCCAGCGATGCCGACATCGAGTTCGCCAACGGCGAGTTCACCGTCAAGGGAACCGACAAGAAGATCCCCTTCGGCCAGGTGGCGCTGACGGCCTACGTGCCGCACAACTACCCGCTCGACAAGCTGGAGCCGGGACTGAACGAGACCGCCTTCTACGACCCCACCAACTTCACCTTCCCGGGCGGCACCTACATCTGTGAGGTGGAAGTCGACAAGGGCACGGGCGAGGTCAAGGTCGACCGGTTCACCGCGGTGGACGACTTCGGCACCATCATCAACCCGATGATCGTCGAGGGCCAGGTGCATGGCGGGATCGTCCAGGGCATCGGCCAGGCGCTGATGGAGAACTGCGTATACGACAAGGAAAGCGGGCAACTGCTCACCGGCAGCTTCATGGACTACGCCATGCCGCGCGCCGAGGACTTCCCGCAATTCAAGCTCGACACCGTGTGCACGCCTTGCACGCACAACTCGCTGGGCACCAAGGGCTGCGGCGAGGCGGGCGCCATCGGCTCGCCGCCAGCGGTCATCAACGCGGTGCTGGATGCGCTCGCGCCGCTCGGCGTGAAGGATATCGACATGCCCGCGTCGCCGAACCGCGTGTGGGAAGCCATGCAGGCGGTGAAGTGAACCACCCCCGATGCGCCTGCGGCGCCTCCCCCTCGAGGGGGCACCACCCGCGGCCAGGCAAAGCCGGTTCCGCGGTGGTCCTTGCCTTGCCGTGCCAATAAAGAGGAGATCTCCATCATGTACGCCTTCACACTCGAACGTCCCGCCACGGTGGCCGATGCGGTCAAGCTGGCCGCGGCCGGCGGCAAGCCGCTCGCCGGCGGCCAGACGCTGCTGGCCTCGATGAAGCTGCGCCTGTCGGCGCCCGAGCAACTCGTCGACCTCGGTGGCATCAAGGAACTCACTGGCATCCGCAAAGACGGCAATACGCTCGTCATCGGTGCGATGTCGCGCCACCTGGACGTGGCCAACAACGCCGACGTCAAGGCCGCCTACCCGGCGCTGGCCGACCTGGCCTCGCGCATCGGCGACCGGCAGGTGCGCGCGATGGGCACCATCGGCGGCTCGGTGGCCAACAACGATCCGGCGGCCTGCTACCCCAGCGGCGTGCTCGGCTCGGGCGCGACCATCGTCACCAGCAAGCGCGAGATTGCTGCGGATGATTTCTTCGTCGGCCTGTTCACCACTGCGCTCGAAGACGGCGAACTCATCACCGCCATCCGCTTCCCGATCCCGAAGCGGGCGGTGTACGAGAAGCTGCTGCAGAAGGCATCGCACTTCCCGCTGGTCGGCGTGTTCCTGGCGCAGTACGACAGCGGCGTGCGCGTGGCCGTCACCGGTGCGGGCAACGGCGTGTTCCGGCACAAGGGCCTGGAGGATGCGCTGAACAAGAGCTTCACGCCCGAGGCAGCCGCGGCGGTGAAGATCGATGCGAGCGAACTCAATTCCGACCTGCACGCGTCGGCGGCCTATCGCGCCAACCTGATCAGCGTGCTGACGCAGCGGGCCGTGGCGAAGGCGGTGGGTTGATCCTGCATACGGCCAACCGAAGAACTACGGGCAGCCGAACGCAAAGGGCGCGCGGGCTGCGCAAGGGACGCCGGAAAGCCAGGGAGAATATTGGGCAAGATTCTCCTTGGCGACTCCAGCACCTTCGCGGCCCCTGCGTTCAAACATGACTTTCACATCCATCGACGGCGTCGCGCACGGCCTCCAGCAAGAAGGCTACTTTGCCGACAGGCGGCTTGCGACGGCCGTGTTCCTCGCGCTCAAGCTGCAGCGTCCGCTGCTGCTCGAAGGCGAGCCCGGCGTCGGCAAGACCGAACTGGCGAAGGCGCTTGCCAAGGCGCTGGGCCGCGAGCTGCTGCGCCTGCAGTGCTACGACGGGCTGGAGCAGCGCGAAGCCCTCTACGAATGGAACTACGCCGCGCAGTTGCTGCATATGCGTGCGGCCGAGGCGCATGGCGCATCGAGCGACATCGAGTCCGAGGTCTACCAGCCGCGCTATCTCGTGCGCCGCCCGTTGTTGCAGGCGCTGCAGGCGCCGGCACCCGGCGCGGTGCTGCTGATCGACGAGGTCGACCGCGCCGACGAGCCCTTCGAAGCCTTCCTGCTCGAATACCTGGGCGAGTACCAGGTCAGCATTCCCGAACTCGGCACGGTGCGCGCGCTGGTGCCGCCGGTCACCATCCTCACGAGCAACCGCACGCGCGAGCTCAACGATGCTGTCAAGCGGCGCTGCCTCTACCACTGGCTCGACTATCCGGAGCGCGAGCGCGAACTGGCCATCGTGCGCGCGCAGGCGCCGCAGGCCGGCGAAGTGTTGTCGGAGCAGGTCGCCACCTTCGTCGGCAAGCTGCGGTCCACGCCGTTCAGCAATGCTTTCCAGCGCGCGCCCGGCATCGCCGAAAGCGTGGAATGGGCGAAAGCGCTGGTCGCCCTGGACACCCTCGAGCTCGACCCCGAAGTTGTGGTCGACACCGCCGGCATCCTCTTCAAGCAGCGCGACGACGTGGCCGCCCTGACGCGCGAGCTGGCCGCCGACCTGCTGAAACCGGAGGAGGCGGGGGCATGACGCCGGTCGCGGCCGTGGCGCCATGCAGCAACTAGGCGATGCCCGCCGCGGCAAGCTGGCCGGCAACATGGCCGCGTTCGGCCGTGCCCTGCGCCGCGCCGGCGTCCGGACTGATTCGGCGCGCATCGCGCTGGCGGCCGAGGCCGCCGCGCTGGTCGGCGTCGACAGCCGTCTCGACCTCGCCGCCGCGATGGAATCCGTGATGATCAGCCGCGAGCAGGACCGCATGGTGTTCCGCGAACTGTTCGACGCCTGGTTCCGCGACCCCGAGCTCGCGAAGAAGATCCTGCGGCAGATGCTGCCGAGCGCCGAAGGCAAGGCCGAGCCCGTCAAGCGCCGGCCGCGCGTGCGCGAGGCGCTGGCCGCGCCAAGCCCCAAGGTCATGCCTGCGAAGAACGAGCGCGAAGTCGAGTTCGACGCCGCCATGACCGCCAGCGATCGCCGGCGCCTGCAGCATGCCGACTTCAACGCGCTGGGCGCCGCCGAATACCAGCTGGTCGAACGGCTGGCCCGCGAGATCGCACTGCCGGTGCCCGAGCTTCCGGCACGGCGCCTGCGCGTGGCCAGCGGCGCCAGCACACATTCGCGCATGCACTGGCCCGGCGTGCTGCACCAGGCCGCGCGCACCGGCGGCGAGTTGATCCGCCTGCCGCGCCTGGAGCGTCGCCGGCAACCGCTGCCGCTGCTCGTGCTGGTCGACGTCTCCGGCTCGATGGAGCGCTATGCCCGCCTGCTGCTCGCCTTCCTGCATGCGGCCACGCGCCGGGCCGGCCGGCGCGACGTATTCGCGTTCGGCACGCACCTGACCGACCTGACGCCCGCTTTCCGCATCGCCGACACCGACGCGATGCTCGAGGCCGCCGGCGCCGCCATCGACGACTTTGCCGGCGGCACGCGCCTCGGCGGTTCGTTGGTCCAGCTGCGCCGCCGCCATGCGAGAAGGCTGACCGGTCGCCGTACCCTGGTGCTGATCATCAGCGACGGCCTCGACACCGGCGAGCCGGCCGAACTGGAGCACGAACTGCTCTGGCTCAAGCGCCATTCGCGCAAGCTGCTGTGGCTCAACCCGCTGATGCGCTACGAGGGCTATGCACCCCTTGCGCGTGGTGCGGCTTTGCTGCATCGCCATGCGGACGCGATGCTCGCGGTCCACAATTTGACCGCACTGGCGCAATTAGCCACGAGCCTTGCGGCGCTCATGAAAGCGGGGCGTTGAGAAGCCGCCGCGAACGACCTCACAAGAGAAGGAATCCACCATGGAAATGCTCGGCACCCGCCAGCTCGGCGTCACGCAACAACAGGCGTGGGAAGCACTCAACGACCCCGAGACGCTGAAAGCCTGCCTGGCAGGATGCGACAAGTTCGAGCCCGCCGGCAGCGACACCTATGTGGTCGGCATGGCCGTCAAGGTCGGTCCGGTCTCGGCCAAGTTCAACGGCAAGGTCACGCTTTCCGACATCGTCCCGCCGCAAAGCTACAAGCTGTCGTTCGAAGGGCAGGGCGGCGTCGCCGGTTTCGGCAAGGGCTCGTCCGCCGTCTCGTTGACGCCCAACGCCGGAGGCTGCGAACTCGGCTACACCGTGCAGGCGCAGGTCGGCGGCAAGATCGCGCAGTTGGGCCAGCGGCTGATCGACGGCGCCGCCAAGTCGATGGCCGATGATTTCTTCAAGCGCTTCGACACGATCATGGCCGAGCGCTACGCACCCGCCGTGGCCGCCACTGCGGCGAACGACGACGAGGATGAAGGCGGCACGTCCTTCGGCAGCATCGATTCGCCTGCGCCCCGCACACGGCCGATGACACCTGCCGGCGCGTCTTCCCCGGGCGGGTCGAGCCAGAAGTGGATCTGGGTCGTCGTGGCCATCGTCGTGGCCGTCGGCGCCTACCTCTACATGCGCGGCTGAGGACCCACGGCCATGGAAAACCTCGATGTGATGGTGCTGCGAACCTTGCGCGACTGGCGCCTGGCCGGCCGCCGCGCCATGCTGACCACCGTCGTGCGCACCTGGGGCTCGTCACCCCGGCCAGTCGGCTCGATCATGGCGCTGGCGGAAGACGGCGTCGTGGTCGGCTCGGTGTCGGGCGGCTGTATCGAAGACGACCTGGTCGCACGCTATTCGCGGATCCATGGTTCTGGCGCGATGCCCCACGGTGCGCCCACGCTGGTCAAATACGGCATCACCGCCGACGAAGCTCATCGCTTCGGCCTGCCCTGCGGCGGCACCCTGGAATTGCTGCTCGAATACGACCCCGAGCCGCAACCGCTGGAGGCGCTCGTCGCCCAACTCGAGCAGGGCAAGCTGATGCGCCGCACCGTTCGGCTGGCCGACGGCGGCGTCACGCTGGCCGAAGCCTCGTCGCCGGCCGAGCTCGCCGTGAACGAGCACGAGCTGGTCAACACCTTCGGCCCCGAGTACCGCATGCTGCTCATCGGCGCCGGACAGCTGGCCGAATACCTCGCCACCATGGCGCGCTTCAGCGGCTTTGCCGTCACCCTGTGCGACCCGCGCGCCGAGTACCGCAGTGCCTGGGCCGTGCCCGGCGTCACCATCTCCACCGAGATGCCCGACGACGCCGTCATCGCCTTCCAGCCCGACCGCCGCAGTTGCGTGGTCGCCCTGACCCACGATCCCAAGCTCGACGACCTGGCACTGCTGGAAGCGTTGCAGAGCGATGCCTTCTACGTCGGCGCCATCGGCTCGCGCCGCAACGCGGACGCGCGACGTGACCGCATGATCGAGCACTTCGATCAGACCCACGAATCGCTGGCCCGCCTGCGCGGCCCGATCGGCATCTACATCGGCAGCAAGACGCCGCCGGAAATCGCGGTGAGCGTGATGGCGGAGATTCTTGCCGTCAAGAATGCGGTGGTGTTGCCGCGCGAGACTGAAGTGGCGCATGCCAAGGCTCTGCAGGAAGCCGATTGACGTTGAACATTCACGGGATCGCGTTCGGAGCGCGGCTACGTCGAGTCTGCGGATTTGTGGACCGCAGAATCGGGTTGTGATGTATAAAACCTTGGTCTGGCATGACGTTGTCGCACCTGATCGTCGATCCATCACGGCCGGCAGGCAGATATGCACCACTCACGCAGTCCTATTACTTCGGCCCTTGACACCCTTTGCACCGGCTTTTGGGCAGTCGCACTGATCGGCATCGCGGGCTGCGCCAGCGACCGGGTCCCCCTGCCACCGCTACCGCCGTTGCCCGCTTCGACGACCGGCCCCGCAGCGCCAGTGGTTGCGCCCCGGTCCACGGCTGCCTACATCCGGCCAGCTCGTGGCCCGGTTCTCGCCCGATACGACCGCGATCGAAACAAGGGACTCGACATCGCAGGCATGGTGGGCGAGCCAGTGCTGGCGGCACGCGACGGGCGCGTGGTGCTCGTGAGCAGTGCGCTGGCGGAATACGGCACGATGGTCGTCGTCAAGCATGACGAGACCTTCATCACGGCCTATGCGCATGTCGGCCGCGTGCTCGTCAAGGAAGACGAAGTGGTTCGGCAAGGCCAGCAGATCGCCGAGATGGGCAGCAGCGGCGCCAACCGCGTGATGCTTCATTTCGAGATCAGGAAGCAGGGTGTTGCACAGGACCCCGAGCCCTACCTGAGCGGCGAGTTGCACTGATCCGCGACAAGGCTACGCATCGTCCGGCGAGGCAGCCTCGGCCGCCTCCCGGTTGCCTTTTCGTTCACGGAACAGCGCTGCGCGCATCAGGAATATGGTGGTGACCGGCGCCGTCAGCGCAACGAACAGCGCAATCAGCCCCGCGTGCAGGAACAGGTGGAGCCCCTGCACCGAGAAATAGATGCCGGTTGCCAGGGTGATGCACCAGACGCCGAGCGTCGCACCCAGCGTCGGCGCGTGGATCCGGCGGAAGAAGGTCGGCAATCGGACCAGGCCGAACGAGCCGATCGCGGCGAACGCGGCCCCGAGCACGGCGAAGACGGCCGTCAGGATTTCCGCCCACAGCGGCAAGGCCTCCATCGGGTTCACTCGATCACCTCCCCGCGCAACAGGAACTTCGCCATCGCCGTCGATCCCACGAAGCCGAACAGCGCAATCAGCAGAGCGGCCTCGAAGTACACGCTGCTCGCGTAGATGATGCCGAGCACCAGCATCATCAGCATGCCGTTGATGTAGAGGCAGTCGAGCGCCATCACGCGGTCCTGCGCAGTGGGGCCGATGAGCAGGCGGGCCAACGCGCAGAGCATCGCAACCGCGAGCAGGAAGAGGGCCCCCTTCAGAGCCCAGAACAGCACGGGCGTCATTCGAAGATCTCCATCAGCAGGCGCTCGTAGCGCTGCTTGACCAGCGCGATGAAGGCCTCTTCGTCGTCCACGTCGAACACGTGGATCAGCAGCGTCGACCGGTCCAGCGCCAACTCCGCCCAGGCCGTGCCGGGCGTGAGGCACAGCACCATCGCCAGCATGGCCAGGCCGTTCGGATCGCGCAAGTCCAGTGGCACACGCACGAAGCGCGACCGGATGGCGCGGGTGCGGCGCGTCAGCAGCAACCGTGCAACGTCCAACGCCGACACCACCAGGTCCACCGCCACATGGCCCGCCAGCTTGAACAGCAAGGCCGGGCGGCGCACGTGCGCGCCAGCCGGCCGCAAGCTCCGGGTGATCAGCGGCACCGCAATGGCCAGCACGGCGGCCAGCAGCAAGGTGCCGGCATCCACCGACTGGTTCAGCAGCACCCACACCACGAAAAGCACAACCGACAGCGGCGGCAACGGTATCCAGCGATTCATGGCGCACGCTTTCCGGGAACGGGGTTGGGCACCTGCCGGGCACTCATCACGGCCTTGCGATAGGCGGTCGGGGTGAACAAGCCCTTGGCCGTCGCGGTGGCGTGCTGCATGACCGCCCCTGCTTCGGTCGTCAGCGCCACGCACGCGAGCAGCAACGCGGCCACCGGCACCACCTCGACCGCGCGCAGCACCGGTCGACTCGACACCGGATGGGTCCAGAAGTGCCGCACGCCGGCGCGGCTCATCGCCACCAGCGTGAGAAAACCGGACACCAGCAGCAGCACCATGAAAGTCCAGCTTGCCGCGCCCACCTCGCGTGCGTCGAGCAAGCCTGACAGCATCGCGAACTTCCCGATGAAACCCGAGAACGGCGGCAGGCCCGCGAGCAGCAGCGTGCAGCCGATGAAGCCCAGGCCGAGGAAGGCGATCCCCGCCGGAATGGCGCGCCCATAGAGCGCCTGCTGATCGTCGTCCAGGTTGACGTCTTGAAGCGGCTGGAGGTCGGGCGCAAGAAACGGTGCGTCACCGGCGCTCTCGTGCGGCGCGATGCTGGCGCCCTCGTTGCGCCAGCGCTCGATCATGTCGATCAGCAGGAAGAACGCGCTCACCGCCAGCGTCGAACTCAGCAGGTAGTAGACCGCGCCGGCCCACACGGCCGGCTGGCCGAGGCCGATGGCCGTCAGCAGCGTCCCGGCCGACACCAGCACGCTGAACCCCGCCAGGTTCGACATGCGCTGCGTGCCGACGATGCCGAGCGCGCCGACAAATAGCGTGGTCATCCCGAACCCCATCAGCACGTTATGGCCGATCTGCGCCGACGCGCCGGTGTCGGGCGCGAACAGCAGCGTCCACAGCCGCAGGATGGCGTAGATGCCCAGCTTGGTCAGCAGCGCGAACACCGCACTCACCGGCGACACGGCCGCGCTGTAGGCCGGCACCAGCCAGAAGTTGAGCGGCCACGCGCCGGCCTTCGCGAAGAAGGCGGTGAAGAGGATGGCCGTTGCCGCATGCACCAGGCCGCGGTCGGCCGGCGCGATCTGCGCGATGCGCATGCCGATGTCCGCCATGTTCAGCGTGCCCGTCGCACCGTAGAGCATCGAGGCGCCGATCAGGAACAGCGATGAAGCCGCCAGGTTGAGCGCGACGTAGTGCAATCCGGCCTGCACGCGCAGCTTGCCCGAGCCATGCAGCAGCAGGCCATAGGAAGCGGCCAGCATCACCTCGAAGAACACGAACAGGTTGAACAGGTCGCCGGTCAGGAAGGCGCCGTTCAGGCCCATCAGCTGCAACTGCAGCAGCGCGTGGAAATGCACGCCGGCGCGGTCCCAGCGCGATGTCGAATAGACCGAGGCCGCAAATCCGATCACGCCGGTAAGCGCCACCATCAGCGTTGACAACCGATCGGCCACCAGCACGATGCCGAAGGGCGCGTGCCAGTTGCCGGGCAGGTACACGCCGATGGAGCCGGGGCCGCTGCCGGTGTCGGGCGCATTCACCCAGCGCAGCAATGCGAGCGCGGCGATGAGCCCGACCAGCCCCGCCGCCACGCTCAATGCGGCCTTCGCGCGGCGCCGCTGCTCGTTCAGCAACATCATCAGCGCCGCCGTCAGCATGGGTACGAGGATCGGCACCGCCACCAGGTGCGGCATCGTGGCTTCGAGGAGGCGGTCGAGCAGTTGGATGGCGCTCATGAGGCAAGCTCCGTGACGCGCATTGAGGTGCGAGCTTGCCTGGGGCGGCCCGGCGCGGGGCGCATTGGGCAACCTTCGTGCTTCGCACTGCGGTGCGAGCTTGCTTGGGAGCGGCCCGGCGCGGCGCTCATTGGGCAACCTTCGTGCTTCGCACTGCGGTGCGAGCTTGCTTGGGGACGGCCCGGCGCGGCGCTCATTGGGTAACCTTCGTGCTTCGCACTGCGGTGCGAGCTTTCTTGGGGCGGCCCGGCGCGGCGCTCATGCTTCCCGACCTCCGTCGCTGGCCTTCTTGTCCCCATCCACATGGTCGTTGCCGGCCAGGCCGCGCGAGGCCAGGATCACGACGAGGAAGAGAGCGGTCATCGCAAAGCCGATGACGATGGCCGTGAGCACCAGCGCCTGCGGCATCGGGTCGGCGGTGTTCGCCAGCGTGGCGCGGAAGCCCGGCGTGAGCACCGGCTCGCTGTCGACCATCAACCGGCCCATGCTGAACATGAACAGATTGACCGCGTACGACAGCAGCGTGAGCCCCATGATCACCTGGAAGGTTCGCGGGCGCAGGATGAGGTAGACGCCCGACGCCGCCAATACGCCGATGGCAATGGCCAGCACGGCTTCCATCAGCGCGCGCCTCCGGCGTCGGTTGCGAGTCCGGCCGCCAGGCGCTCGGCTTCCTTCTCTTCCTGTTCCGCCACCCAGCGATGGCTGCGGATCGACTGGTGGGCCAGCGCCGTGAGGATCAGCATGGTCGAGCCGAGCACCAATGCAAACACGCCGGTGTCGAAGAACAGCGCGCTGGGCACATGCACCTCGCCCAGCACCGGCAAATACAGGTGCGCGGTATGCGTGGTCATGAACGGATAGCCCAGCACCACCGAGCCGGCACCGGTGGCCAGCGCCAGCAGCATGCCGGCGGCGATCCAGCGGCGCGGGTAGATGCGCAAGTGCTCTTCGACCCATTCGGTGCCCGACACAATGAACTGCAGCAGCAGCGCCACCGACATCACCAGGCCCGCGACAAAGCCGCCACCGGGCGCGTTGTGGCCGCGCATGAAGAAGTACACCGACACCAGAACCGACAGCGGCAGCAGGAGCCGGATCAGCACCGCCGGCACCATCAGGTAGCCGACAGCGGTGTCCTTCGCGAGCCGCGGATTCAGCAGGTCGGTGCTGCCATCGTCGGCCTGCGCGCGCTGTTGCGGCGGCAGCGCCATCGATTCGGGTGCGGGCCGGAAGCGCCGCAGCAACGCATACACCGTGAGCGCGACCACGCCGAGCACGGTGATCTCGCCGAAGGTGTCGAAACCGCGGAAGTCGACCAGCATCACGTTGACGACGTTCGTGCCGCCGCCCTCGGTCAGCGCGCGGTCCAGGAAGAAGGGCGAGATGCTTGACGGAAACGGCCGCGTCATCATCGTCCACGCCAACGCCGCCATCCCGCAACCGGCGCTTGCAGCCACCGTCAGGTCGCGTCCGCGCCGGGCCCATGGCCGAAGCCCGGCCTCCATCGGTTGCGGCATTTCCTTGCGCATCGGCAGCCAGCGCAAGCCCAGCAGGATCAGCACCGTGGTAACGGTCTCTACCACCAGCTGGGTCAAGGCCAGGTCGGGCGCGGAGAACCAGATGTAGGTGATGCAGCAGGTCAGCCCCGCGCCAGCCGCCAGCATCAACGATGCGAGCCGGTGGAACTTGGCCTGCCATGCCGCAGCGACGGCACAGATGCCGCCGATGAGCCAGGTCATCGCGAACATCGGCGAGAAGGGCAGCAGTTCACGCGTGCCGCGCGACGCGGGCGTGAGCCACAGCGCTGCGCCCGCCTGGACTATCGCCACCAGCACCAGCAGAAGCAACTGCACCTGCAGCCGGCGCGTGCCCAGCAGCCGGCGGCCTCGCCGCCCCGCCTCGCTGAGCCGCGCCATCAGGTTCTCGAAGATCCGCTGTCCGTCGAAGCGATGCAGGCCCGGCGTGCGCGCAAGCCCACCGCGATCGCGACGGCGGCGCTGCAGCATGAACAACACCAAGCCGCCCGCGAGCGCGATAAAGCTCATCATCAGCGGCTGGTTGAAGCCGTGCCACAAGGCAAGGCTGTATTCAGGCAACACACCACCCACCACCGGCCGCGCGGCCGCCGCCAGCAGCGGTCCGATCGACCATGCCGGCACCACGCCCACCACCAGGCACGCCAGCACGAGAAGTTCGACCGGTACGCGCATCCAGTGCGGCGGCTCGTGCGGCGTCTTGGGCACATCCGGTCCGCAAGGCGGCCCGAAGAACACGTCGAACACGAAGCGCGCCGAATAGGTCACGCTGAAAATCCCGCCGAGCGTGGCGACGACGGGCAAGGTCCATTCCACCCACGGCGCAGCGTCGACGAGCACCGCCTCGGCGAAGAACATTTCTTTCGACAGGAAACCGTTGAGCAGCGGCACGCCCGCCATCGCCGCGCTCGCGATGATGGCGAGCGTCCCGGTGATGGGCATCAGCTTGATCAGCCCGCTGAGCTTGCGGATGTCGCGCGTGCCGGACTCATGGTCGATGATGCCGGCCGCCATGAACAACGAGGCCTTGAAAGTCGCGTGGTTCATCACATGGAACACCGCCGCCACGGCGGCCAGGTCGCTGTTCAAGCCCAGCAGGAGCACGATCAGGCCCAGGTGCGAAATGGTCGAGTAGGCGAGCAGCGCCTTGAGGTCGCGCTGGAACATGGCCACGTATCCGCCGAGCAGCAGTGTGACGGCACCGGCGCCGCCCACCATCCAGAACCATTGCTCGGTGCCCGACAGCACTGGCCAGAGTCGCGCCAGCAGGAACACGCCGAGCTTCACCATCGTGGCCGAGTGCAGGTACGCCGACACCGGCGTTGGTGCGGCCATGGCGCGCGGCAGCCAGAAGTGGAACGGGAACTGCGCGCTCTTCGTGAACGCGCCCAGCAGCACCAGAACCAGCATCACCGGGTAGAGCGAATGCGCGCGAATCGCCTTGCCCGCTGCCAGCACCTTGTCGAGTTCGTAGCTGCCGACGATGTGTCCCAGCACCAGCACCCCTGCAAGCAGGCAAAGCCCACCGGCGCCCGTCACGGTCAGCGCCATGCGCGCCCCGCGTCGCGCGTCGCGGCGGTGGTGCCAATAGCCGATCAGCAGGAACGAGAACAGGCTCGTCAGCTCCCAGAACAACACCATCTGCACCAGGTCGCCCGACAGCACCACGCCCATCATCGCGCCCATGAAGGCCAGGAAGAACGAGAAGAAGCGCGGTACCGGGTCCGAGGGCGACATGTAGTAGCGCGCATACAGCACCACCAGCGTCCCGATGCCCAGCACCAGCATGCAGAACAGCCACGCAAAGCCGTCGAGGCGGAAGACCAGGTTGAGCCCGAGCGAGGGCAGCCATTCGTACTGCTCGCGTATCACCTTGCCGCTGGCGACGTGCGGAAACAGCCATGCCACCTGCGCCGCGCAGCCGAGCGCGACGAGTCCTGCAAGCGTCGACTCCCGGTTGCGTGCGTTCGACGGCATCAGCGCCGCCAATACGCTGGCAATGAAGGGGAGTGCGACGAGCAGGACCAAGGGCATCGACGGCGATTATCGGTCGACCCCCGTGAAACCCTATGCGGCGATGGCCTGCACCGTGCGGATGCCGAGCCAGGTCAGGCAGAGAGAGCCGCCCAGGTGCAGCGCGATGGTGCCCAGGGCCAGACCCGTTCGGCCGTTGAGCAGCATGCCGACAGTCTCTACCGAGAAGCTTGAGAAGGTAGTCAGCGTGCCAAGGAAGCCGGTGACGAGCATGAGCCGCCACACCGGATCCATGTTCGGCATGCCTTCGAACACGGCAAGCGCAATGCCGATGAGATAGCCGCCGATGAGGTTGACGGCCAGCGTGCCCCAGGGCAACACGCTTCCCGGGTTCAGCCACGTCGCAAAGCCCCAGCGAAGCAGGGCGCCGACGCAGGCAGCCAGGCAAATGACGATGGCATTGAACAGCATGCCGGGATTATCTCTACCCTCCGGCAATCGTCTGTGTGACTTCGGCAATCCCGAACAGCGGCACGATGAAGATGCCGGGCCCGAGAACGGACCCAATGCCTGGCAGCGTCGTCGGCCTGCGGGCGCAAGAAAGCCGCCCGAAGGCGGCTTGCCACTTACGCTGGTGGGCTGACTACTTGGCCGCGGCAGCCTTCGCGGCCGGCGCCGCAGCTGGCGCAACGGCCTGTGCTGCCGCTGGGACCACAACGGGAACGACGGCAGGTTTGGCCGCGGCGGCTGCGCGGGTGGTGGCGGTGGCGGCGGGTGCAGCCGGGGCCGCGGCAGGCGTGGCCGCAACTGCCGCCGGGGACGCCACCGCGGGCGGTGTCGCCGACGCAGCAGCCGGCTCGCTCGCCGCGTTCTTGCTGTGCTTCTTCTTGCCCTCCCCCTGGGCGACCGGCGTGAAGCCTTGGCCATTGATCGTGAGGCCCTCGTTCGACAGCTTGGCTGCGGACTTGTCCTTGACGCCCTTGACGCGACTCATGAAGTCGGCCCAATCCTTGAACTCGCCTTGCGCGCGGGCATCGACGATGCGCTTGGACATGGCCGGCCCCACGCCCTTGAGACCGTCGAGTTCGGCGGCGGTGCCCTTGTTGGCCTCGACCGCGGCAAACGACGAGACAGCAAAAAGCGTAGCGGCCAGAGCGGCCGCGAATTTCCTGAACATGTTGAAGCTCCCTGATAAGTTTGAAACGAAACCATCGGCGCATGGTGCGCGACGGCTTCGCTTCAACGGCGCCTGCGGCCGATTCGTTGACCGACCTGGCGCGAAAGGACTAAAGCTCCTCGACGCGACGTGGCGGATAGCTGTCCCACGCCTGGCAGCCCGGGCAGTGCCAGAAGTACTGGTGCGCCTCGAAGCCGCAAGCTGCGCAGCGATAGCGCATCAGCGGACGCGTGGCTTGGTCTAGCGCTCGTTGCACCTGGGGATGAAACTGCTCGCGCGTGAAGTGCTCCCCCGAGAGCCAGCGCGAAGCGGCGACCAGCGACGGGTGGTGCGCCAGGTGCGCGATGTAGCCGTCGCGTGGCTCGGGCGGCGTGTCGGCGGGCGTGTCCTGTTCGGGCACCTTCGGAATCCCGCCCATCGCGATGATCGCTTCGAGCACATCGATCGAGGGCGACGCGGCGTAGCGACGTTGCAGCAGCGCAATCGCTTCACCGGTGCGTTGCGAGGCGGTGGCTGCCTGCTGCAAGGCAGCAGCAAACAGTGGCAATGCCAACGGCGCGCTTTCGCAGAGGATGGCCAGCGTATCGAAAGCCGCGGAGGCCTCGCCGTTGCGCAATTGCAGGTTGGCCGTGTCGATGGCAGGGCGCGGCGCCTGCGGCGCCAGCTCGACCGCTTGTCGCAACATTTCGCCGGCTGCGTCGAGGTCGCCTGCCGAAGTTCGCTCCGCCGCCTGCTCGCAGAGATGGTGCGCGCGCCGCGTGGCGTAGCTGGCCTGGTCGGACTCGTCGAGCTTCTGCGCAACGGTCGCGGCCTGCGCCCATTCGCGGGAGCGCTCATAGATGGCCAGCAGCGCCAGCCGCGCTTCGGTCTCGTAGCGCGTGCCTTCCAGCTTTTGCAATGCGGCCTCGGCCCGATCGAGCAGGCCGGCGCGAAGAAAGTCCTGCGCCAGCGCATGCTGCGCCCGATCGCGGTCGTCCCGGCTCAGGTCGCCGCGGCCGAGCAGGTGTTCATGCACGCGCACCGCGCGCTGGTACTCGCCGCGACGCCGGAACAGATTGCCGAGCGCGAAGTGCAGCTCCTGCGTATCGGGGTCGTTCTGCACCGCCTCGATGAAGGCGTCGATGGCCTGGTCCTGCTGTTCGTTCAGCAGGAAGTTGAGGCCGCGAAAATAAGCCTTGGGTGCCTGGCGGTTCTCGAGCCTCAACTGCCTCAGGTCGAGGCGCGAAGCCAGCCAGCCCAGGACGAACGCCAGCGGCAATCCCACCAGCAGCCACGTGTAGTCAAAGTCCATGTTGACGCACGGCTGGCAGGTCGGTGGGAGGCGTTGCGGCTGCCGCGGCAGGGGGCGCGGCAACGGCGGTCGGCACTGGGGAGGATTCGACGGGCGCCTGGCTCGAGGCGTTGCTGCGGTGCTTCCACCAGCCCGGCAGCATCCCGAGCGCACCCACCACCAGCCCGCCTGCGAACGCCACGAGCACCACCAGCACCAGCGGCGCGCGCCAATAGGTGCCGAAGAAAAAATTCACCGTCGCATCGTGCTGGTTGTTCAGCGCAAATGCGAAGAGGGTAAAAAAAATGGCCGCCTTGAGCAGCCACAGGATGTATTTCATCGGGTTCCCCGTTGGCGGCCGATTCTAGATGGGTGCTTGCCTGCCGGCCCAGGCTCCTAAACCTTGCGACGCTCCGCCTCTGCGTCGAGTTCCGCAGTGCGTGCATCCACGGCTTCGCGCAAGGCCTTGCCCGGCTTGAAGTGCGGCACGCGCTTCTCGGGCACCTGCACGCTTTCGCCGGAACGAGGATTGCGCCCGATGCGCGGCGGCCGACGGCTCACTGAAAAGCTGCCGAAGCCACGGATCTCGATCCGATGTCCGCGCACGAGGGCATCGCCCATGGCGTCGAGGATGGTCTTGACGGCGTACTCGGCGTCGCGGTGCGTGAGTTGCGCAAAGCGTGCGGCGAGTTCTTCGACGAGATCGGAGCGGGTCATGTGAGGCAGCAAAAAACGAAACACAAAAAAAGGGACAGAGCGGACGAGCTTAACGCCCGCCGGTCTGTCCCGTTCAACGGCAGCCTGATTCATCTCCAGATCGACCGTCGCGGCCGACCTGGATATGAAATTACTTGCTGTCGTTGTTGTCCAGCTTGGCGCGCAGCAGTGCGCCCAGGCTGGTGGTGCCGGCGTTCTCGCGCGACGATTGCTGGCTTAGCGAAGCCATGGCGCCTTGCTCGTCGGCCATGTCCTTCTGCTTGATCGACAGCTGGATGTTGCGGGTCTTGCGATCCACATTGACCACCACGGCCGTGACTTCGTCGCCTTCCTTCAGCACGTTGCGGGCATCTTCCACGCGGTCGCGCGAGATTTCGCTGGCGCGCAGGTAGCCGATGATGTCGTCGCCGAGATCGATCTCGGCGCCGCGTGCATCCACGGTCTTGACCTTGCCGGTGACGACCTGGCCCTTGTCATTGACAGAGGTGAAGGTCGTGAACGGATCGCTGTCGAGCTGCTTGATGCCAAGGCTGATGCGCTCGCGGTCGACGTCGACTGCCAGTACCAGCGCTTCGACTTCCTGGCCCTTCTTGTAGTTGCGAACGGCGGTTTCGCCGGCTTCGTTCCACGAGAGGTCGGACAGGTGAACCAGGCCGTCGATGCCGGCAGCCAGACCCACGAACACGCCGAAGTCGGTGATCGACTTGATCGGGCCCTTGACGCGGTCGCCGCGCTTGGTGTTCTGCGCGAACTCTTGCCACGGGTTGGCCTTGCACTGCTTCATGCCCAGGCTGATGCGGCGCTTGTCTTCGTCGATCTCGAGGACCATGACTTCGACTTCGTCGCCCAGCGAGACGATCTTGTTCGGGGCGATGTTCTTGTTGGTCCAGTCCATTTCCGAGACGTGCACCAGGCCTTCGATGCCGGGCTCGAGCTCGACGAACGCGCCGTAGTCGGCGATGTTCGTGACCTTGCCGAACAGGCGGGTCGATTGCGGGTAGCGGCGCGAAACGCCCATCCACGGGTCGTCGCCCATCTGCTTGAGACCCAGCGAGACACGGTTCTTCTCGGTGTCGAACTTGAGGATCTTGGCGGTGATTTCCTGGCCGGCCTGAACGACTTCGCTCGGGTGGCGGACACGGCGCCATGCCATGTCGGTGATGTGCAGCAGGCCGTCGATGCCGCCGAGGTCGACGAACGCACCGTATTCGGTGATGTTCTTGACGACGCCGCGAACCACTGCGCCTTCCTTCAGGGTTTCCATCAGCTTGGCGCGCTCTTCGCCCATGCTGGCTTCGACCACGGCACGGCGCGACAGCACGACGTTGTTGCGCTTGCGGTCGAGCTTGATGACCTTGAATTCGAGGGTCTTGTTCTCGTAGGGCGTCAGGTCCTTGATCGGACGCGTGTCGATCAGCGAGCCCGGCAGGAATGCGCGGATGCCGTTGACGAGGACGGTCAGGCCGCCCTTGACCTTGCCGCTGGTCGTGCCGGTGACGAAGTCGCCCGACTCGAGGGCCTTCTCGAGGGCGAGCCACGAAGCGAGGCGCTTGGCGGTGTCGCGCGAGAGGATGGTGTCGCCGTAGCCGTTCTCGACGCTGCCGATGGCAACGGAAACGAAATCGCCGGCCTGGACTTCGAGTTCGCCCTTGTCGTTCTTGAACTCTTCGATCGGCACATAGGCTTCGGACTTGAGGCCTGCGTTGACCACGACGTGGTTGTGCTCCACGCGCACGACTTCGGCGGTGATGACCTCGCCGGTGCGCATTTCAGAACGCTTCAGGGATTCTTCGAATAGGTCGGCAAAAGATTCAGACATGTATGTTCCTTCCGTCAGGCAGGGTTTGCGGCGGCACCATTGCAGCCAGCGTGTATCTGTAGACGGCGGTTGTGGGCTTGGGGCCCGGTTGAGTTGAAAGAACCAGAAGGCCGGTGCGCTGTCGCGCGGCGGGGACCTGCTGGACCGAAACACCCTCGGGCGGACCCGGGGGCTGTACTGACGACCTCCTCAGGCTGGCCTGAAAGGTTGTACCTCCTGCCACCAGTTCAAGACCTGTTCAACCGATTGCTCGATCGACAAGCTGGAGTTGTCCAGGCGGCGGGCGTCTTCTGCCGGCTTGAGAGGTGCGACGCTGCGGGATGAATCCCGGAGGTCACGTGCTTCCAAGTCGGAGCGAAGACTGTCGAGTGTAGTCGAAATTCCCTTTGAAATCAACTGCTTATAGCGGCGTTCGGCCCGGTGGGCGGCACTCGCCGTCAGGAAAACCTTGAGCGGGGCATCGGGAAATATCACCGTGCCCATGTCGCGGCCATCCGCCACCAGCCCCGGAAGCTGCCGAAAGCCGACTTGTAGCGTGGTGAGCGCCGCCCGCACGGACGGCAGCGCGGATACCCGCGAGGCGTCCATTCCGGCGGCTTCCGAGCGAATGGCGTCCGTCACGTCCTCGCCGGCAAGCATTGCC
Organism: Variovorax humicola; assembly: GCF_037889915.1. NCBI lineage: Bacteria > Pseudomonadati > Pseudomonadota > Betaproteobacteria > Burkholderiales > Comamonadaceae > Variovorax > Variovorax humicola. Next base: position 627,819 of record NZ_JBBKZV010000001.1, read on the forward strand.
TTGCCTGCGTCGAAGCGCAGGGGCAGCGTCCGCGCCAGTGCGGAGATCCGCGCCTCGTTCGCAGGCGTCGGTTCGAGCCCGGCGCGCCGCATCGCCAGGCCGGTTACCCGATAGAGCGCGCCCGAATCCAGGTAGTGGTAGCCGAGTGCGTGCGCCACTTCCACTGCCAGCGTGCCCTTGCCGGATGCCGTTGGGCCGTCGATGCAAATCGCCGGCACTGAAAGCGGCTTCACCACCGAAAAGAGCGTCTCGAAGTAGTCGGGAAAGGTCTTCGCCACGCAATGCGGATCGAGGATGCGCACCGGAACCGATGCCGGGTTGAATGCCGCGAGCGAGAAGCACATGGCCACGCGATGGTCGTCGTAAGTGCGAATGCTCGCGGCGCGCCAGCCATCGGCCGCCAATGGAAACACGCGGATGAAGTCCGGCCCCGATTCCACCTTCGCCCCGAGCTTGCCCAGTTCATTGGCCATGGCGTCGATGCGGTCGGTTTCCTTCACGCGCCAGCTTGCGATGTTGGTCAGCGTGGTCGGACCATCCGCATACAGCGCCATCACGGCCAGCGTCATGGCTGCGTCCGGGATGTGGTTGCAATCGAGCGTGATCGCCTTCAGCGGCCAGGCGCCGCGCGTAACCACCAGCCAGTTCGGCCCGCTCTCGACCCGCGCACCCATCTTTTCAGCCGCTTCGACAAAACGGATGTCACCCTGTATCGATGCAGCGCCCACGCCTTCGATGCGCAAGCCATCGCTTGTTGCGATCGCGCCCAGCGCGATGAAATAGCTGGCCGACGACGCATCGGCCTCGACGTGTATTTCGCCAGGAGAGCGGTACTGGCTGCCGGCCGGAATCGTGAACCGTTGCCAGCCTTCCCGCCGGATGCCGATGCCGAAGCGCGCCAAGAGGTTGAGCGTGATCTCGATGTAGGGCTTGGAAATCAGCTCGCCGACCACATCGATCGTGATGTCGCGGCGACTGGCCAGCGGCAGCGCCATCAGCAGCGCCGTGAGGAACTGGCTCGACACATCGCCGCGCACGCGGATCGGCGCGTCGAGTTGCAGTGATTGCAGCGACACCGGATGGATCCGCAGCGGCGGATAGCCCGGATTGCCGAGGTAATCGATGTGACAGCCGAGCTGGGTCAGCGCGTCGACCAGGTCGCCGATCGGCCGCTCGTGCATGCGCGGCACACCGCTGAGTTCGAAGTCGCCGCCCAGCAATGAGAGCGCCGCCGTCAGCGGTCGCATTGCAGTGCCCGCGTTGCCCATGAACAGGGTGGCTTGCGGCGTCGACAGCCGGCCGCCAAGACCGGTGATCCGGAGCGTGCCATCGGCCTGTTCGATGCGGCAGCCCAGTTGCGCCAGCGCGGTGAGCATCACCCGGGTGTCGTCGGAATCGAGCAGGTCGTGCACCGTGGTCGTGCCGCTGGCCAGCGCGGCCAGCAGCAGCACTCGGTTGGAAATGCTCTTGGACCCTGGCAAACGCACGGTGCCGGCCGCTTCCGTCAATGGCGGAATATCGAGAAATTCAGTGGAAAACATGTTCAGTCGGCAGACGTCGCGCCGCCGGATTGCCAGTGGGTGCGAACGCGCCGGGCCGATTCGATGGCGTTTTCAAGGCCCTGCGCGTCACCGGTGGCGACCATCAGTTCGAGTGTTTCGAGTGCGTCGCGAAAATTGCGGGTCTGCGCCAGCACCTGTTCGCGGTTGGCCAGGAGGATGTCGCGCCAGACGGCCGGGTCGCTGGCCGCTATGCGCGAGAAATCGCGAAAACCCGGCCCGGCCAGGTTCATGAAGCGCTGGCCGTTCTCCTGTCCGGCGATGCCGTTGACGAAGGCAAAGGCGACCAGGTGGGGTAGGTGGCTGACGGCGGCAAAGGCGCTGTCGTGGTCTTCATGCGTCATCTGGACGACGTCGGCGCCGACGGACGTCCAGATGCGCGTTGCCGTCTGCACCAGCGAGCGCCGCGTGGCCTTGACCGGCGTCAGCACCACCTGCCGGCCCTTGAACAAGCCGGCTTCCGCGTGTTCGATGCCCGACACTTCCTTGCCTGCGATCGGGTGTGCCGGCACGAAGCAGCCGAACTGTTCCTGCAAGCCCCGCCGCGCCGCCTCGATCACGTCGCCCTTGGTCGAACCCACGTCCATGACCAGCGTGCCGTCCGAGATGCCGTGGCGAATCGCCTTGAACGTGGCCTCGGACGCGGAGACCGGAACCGCGATCAGCACCAGGTCCGCGCCCGACACGGCCAGCAAGGCCGAAGGCGCAGCGACATCGATCGCGCCAAGCTGCCTGGCCCGCTCGGTGGTCGATGGCGACTTGCTGTAGCCCACCACTCGCTTGACCAGCTTGGCCTTCTTCAGCGCCAGCGAGAAGGAGCCACCTATCAGGCCGCAGCCGATCAGTCCGAGTTGCTCGACCATGAGACGTGATCGGATTCAGGCGGTCACGGGATAGGCGCCCAGCACCTTGTAGAAGGCGCACAGCGATCGCAACTCGGTCAATGCGGCGGCGACATGCGGCTGCGACGGATGGCCATCGAGGTCGATGTAGAAGTAGTACTCCCACTGCCCCGTGCGCGCCGGCCGCGACTCGAAGCGCGTCATCGAGACGCCGTTGGTCTTCAGCGGCACCAGCAGGTCATGCACTGCACCAGGCCGGTTCGGCACCGAGACGATGAGGCTGGTGCAATCACGACCGGAAGCCGGTGGCATGGCCAGCGTCTGCGGCAGGCAGATGATCGCGAAGCGGGTGCGGTTGTAGGCGTCGTCCTGGATGGCATGGGCCACGATGTGCAGCCCGAAGCGGGTCGCGGCTCGCTCGCTGGCCAATGCAGCCCACGCCGGATTCTCGGCGGCAAGCCGCGCGCCTTCGGCATTGCTCGACACGGCACGGCGCTCGACGCCCGGCAGGTGTTTTGCCAGCCACGTCTGGCACTGTGCCAGCGCTTGCGGATGGGCGAGCACCGCCTCGACGCCGTCGACCGAATTCGCCTTGCGCAGAAGGTTGTGCCGTACCAGCAAGCTGACCTCGCCGACCACGTGCGTTGGCGAATGCAGGAACATGTCGAGCGAGCGCGTGACCACGCCTTCGTTCGAGTTCTCCACGCCGACCACGCCGTACTGCGCGCTGCCGCTGGCGGTCGCATGGAACACTTCGTCGAAGTTGGCGCAATAGACCAGGTCGGCCGCTCCGCCGAAGTATTCGATGGCCGCTTGTTCGCAGAACGTGCCTTCGGGCCCCAGCACCGCCACGCGCTGGGGCGACTCGAGCGCGAGGCAGGCCGACATGATCTCGCGCCAGATGGCGGCCACGTGCGGCGCCTTCAGCGGGCCCGGATTGCTGCGCTCCATCTTGTCGATGACTTGCGCGACGCGATCGGGCCGGAAGTAGGGCGTGCCCTCGCGCTTCTTGATTTCGCCGACCTGCTCGGCCACATGGGCGCGCTCGTTCAGCAAGCCGAGCAGTTTCTGGTCGAGCGCGTCGATCTGGACGCGCAAGTCAGCCAGGCTGGCAGAGGCGTCGACGGGAGGCTGGGGGGAGGGCGGGGCGTTGTCAGGCATGCGATTGCTCAAATTCTCGCATGCAGTCGACCAGCGCCTGCACGCCGGAGAGCGGCATCGCGTTGTAGATGCTGGCGCGCATGCCACCGACCGATTTGTGACCCTTCAATTGCAACAAGCCCGACTTGCGTGCGCTGGCAAGAAAAGCCTCATTTCGGCTTTCGTCGGCCAGGAAGAACGGCACGTTCATGCGCGAGCGGCAGTTCGGATCGACCTTGTTCAGGTAGAAGCTCGAACCGTCGATGAAGTCATAGAGCAGTTTCGCCTTGGCGAGGTTGCGTTGTTCCATGGCCTCGACACCGGTGAGCGCGCCTTCGGTCTGCTCGCGCAGCCACTGGAAGGTGAGCCCGGCCATGTAGATGCCCCACGTCGGCGGGGTGTTGTACATCGACTGGTTGTCGGCCACCGTCTTGTAGTTGAAGGCACTGGGGCAGATTTGCAGCGCATGGCCGAGCAGGTCGTCGCGAGCGATCACGATCGTGAGTCCGGCCGGCCCCAGGTTCTTCTGCGCGCCACCAAAGGCCAAGCCGACACGGCGCCAGTCGACGGGGCGCGAAGCCACGTGCGATGAAAAATCAATCACCAGCGGTGCCTTGCCGCCCAGCGCGGCAAGGTCGGGCAACTGCTGGAATTCGATGCCGTTGATGGTTTCGTTGGTGCACACGTGCACGTACGAGGCATCGGCGTTGAGTTGCCAGCTTGCCGCATCCGGCAGGGCCGTGTGGCCATCGGCAGCATTGCTCGCAACGACGCGTGCGTCGCAATAGCGCTGCGCCTCCTTGTGCGACTTGATGCTCCAGCTGCCGGTGATCACGAAATCGGCCTGCAGGCCGCGCGACAGGTTGAGCGGCACGATGGCGTTCTCGCCGAGGCCACCACCCTGCATGAACAGGACATGGAAGTGGTCGGGCACCGCGAGCAGTGCCCGCAGGTCGCTTTCGGCCTGCGCCAGGATGACGCCGAATTCCTTGCCGCGATGGCTCATCTCCATCACGCTCATGCCGCTGCCGTGCCAGTCGAGCATTTCGGCGGCGGCGCGACGCAGCACCGCCTCCGGCATGGTTGCCGGACCCGCGGAGAAGTTGTAAGGACGCGTGCCCGGCGCGGGCATCACTTCTTGGCGGGCGCCTTGCCAGCCGCAGCCGGCGCAGGACCCGTCGGTGCGCCGAGCGCCTTGGCCACGGCGGCATCCAGTGCGCGCATCTTCGGCTCGATGGTCGGCTTGGTCTCGGCCACCAGCTTTTCGGTCAGGGCATTGCGAAGCTTGGGATTGACTTCCTCGTACTTCTTGCTCAGTGGCGAGTTCAGCCAAGCGATGAGTTGTTTCAGTTCGTCTTCGGTGAAGGCCTCGCTCAGGACCGGGCCCAATGCGCCAGGGGCCAGTGCCACCGCCTTGTCGCGCACGTACGGGTAGGCGTCATCGAAATACTTCTTGAGCTCGGCATCGGCTGCCTTGGCGGCTGCTTCCCGCTTTTCGGCAGGCACTTGCGTCTGCAGGTATCCGGAGCCAGCCTGGGCGATCTGGGCGCTGGAGTCTTCGACGAGAACACGCGCCAGTACTTCGATGCCGGGCCGTTGCAGGTCGATGAACTGCTTGACCAGGGCGGCCTTGCTGTCTTGTGCCCAGCCGATGGAACTGGTGGCCGCCATTGCGGTGGCGAGGATGGCGAGCTTGAGTTTTTTCATTCAGTAGTTTCCGTTCAGGATGTTGGATTGTCTTCAGGATTGGATTCGGTATCGCCGTTGGCGTCGTTCTCCACGATGCGCTGCAGCCCGCTGAGCTTTGCGCCTTCGTCGAGACCGATCAGCGTGACGCCTTGGGTGGCACGGCCCAGTTCGCGGATTTCCGCGACCCGGGTTCGCACCAGAACACCCTTGTCGGTGATCAGCATGATCTCGTCGTCTGCATGCACGAGCGTCGCCGCCACCACTTTGCCGTTGCGCTCACTCTGTTGAATGGCGATCATGCCTTTGGTTCCCCGGCCGTGACGGGTGTATTCGGTAATGCTTGTACGTTTACCGTAACCATTTTCGGTGGCCGTGAGCACGCTTTGCTGTTCGTCCTCGGCCACGAGCATGGCGATCACGCCCTGGCCATCTTCCAGCGTCATGCCGCGCACGCCGCGCGCGTTGCGGCCCATGGGACGCACGTCGTTTTCGTCGAAGCGTACGGCCTTGCCGCCGTCCGAGAACAGCATCACGTCATGCGCGCCGTCGGTCAGTGCCGCACCGATGAGGTAGTCGCCCGGATCCAGGTCGACCGCGATGATGCCGGCCTTGCGCGGGTTGCTGAATTCGTCGAGCGTGGTCTTCTTGACGGTGCCCATCGACGTGGCCATGAACACATACTGATTGGCAGGGAAAGACCGCTTCTCGCCGGTCAGTGCCAGCACGACATTGATCTTCTCGCCTTCCTGCAGCGGGAACATGTTGACGATCGGGCGGCCGCGCGAGCCGCGCGAACCGGCAGGCACCTCCCACACCTTGAGCCAGTAGAGCCGGCCGCGGTTCGAGAAGCACAGGATGTAGTCGTGCGTGTTGGCGATGAAGAGCTGGTCGATCCAGTCGTCTTCCTTCGTGGCCGTGGCCTGCTTGCCGCGGCCACCGCGCTTCTGGGCGCGATATTCGCCCAGCGGCTGGCTCTTGATGTAGCCGCTGTGCGAGAGCGTGACGACCATGTCGGTCGGCGTGATCAGGTCTTCAGTCGAGAGGTCGAACGCGCTGTGCTCGACCTGGCTGCGGCGGGCGCCGAGCTTGGTCTGGCCGAACTCCTGCTTGATGGTGGTCAGTTCGTCGCCGATGATGACCGACACGCGTTCCGGCTTGGCAAGGATGTCGAGCAGGTCCTCGATCTCGGACATGACTTCCTTGTACTCGACCACGATCTTGTCTTGTTCGAGGCCGGTCAGGCGCTGCAAGCGCATCTGCAGGATTTCCTGCGCTTGCGTATCGGAGAGGCGATAGAGCCCGTCGCCGCCCATGCCGAACTCGGCTTCGAGGCCGTCGGGGCGATAGTCGTCGGCGTTGACCACGCCGCCATCGGCCCGGGTGCGGGTGAGCATCTCGCGCACCAGCTTGCTGTCCCAGCGCCGGCTCATCAGCTCGGCCTTGGCGACCGGCGGGGTCGGGGCGTTGCGGATGATCGCGATGAAGTCGTCGATGTTCGCCAACGCCACGGCCAGGCCTTCGAGCACGTGGCCGCGCTCGCGCGCCTTGCGCAGATTGAACACCGTGCGCCGCGTGACTACTTCGCGGCGGTGCTGCAGGAAGACCTGGATCAGGTCCTTCAGGCTGCACAGCTTGGGCTGGCCGTCGACCAGTGCCACCATGTTGATGCCGAAGGTGTCCTGCAACTGCGTCTGCTTGTACAGATTGTTGAGAACGACCTCGGGCACCTCACCGCGCTTGAGCTCGATCACCAGGCGCATGCCCGACTTGTCGGATTCGTCCTGGATGTGGCTGATGCCCTCGATCTTCTTCTCGTGAACCAGTTCGGCCATGCGTTCCTGCAGGGTCTTCTTGTTCACCTGGTAGGGCAACTCGTCGACGATGATGGCCTGGCGCTGGCCCCGGTCGATGTCCTCGAAGTGGCAGCGCGCGCGCATCACCACCTTGCCTCGGCCGGTGCGGTAGCCGTCCTTGATGCCGTTGATGCCGTAGATGATGCCGGCGGTGGGAAAGTCGGGCGCCGGCACGATTTCCATCAGGTCGTCGATGCTGGCGTCGGGGTGGCGCAGCAAGTGCAGGCAGGCGTCGACCACTTCGTTCAGGTTGTGCGGCGGGATGTTCGTGGCCATGCCGACCGCAATGCCGCCGGCCCCATTGACCAGCAGATTTGGCAGCTTGCTCGGCAATACCGCCGGCTCTTTTTCAGAGCCGTCGTAATTGTCTTGGAAATCGACAGTTTCCTTGTCGATATCGCCCAGCATTTCGTGGGCGATTTTTGCCAGCCTGATTTCGGTATAGCGCATCGCCGCCGCCATATCGCCATCGACCGAGCCGAAATTCCCCTGGCCATCCACCAGCATGTGGCGCATCGAGAAGTTCTGCGCCATCCGCACGATGGTGTCGTAGACCGACTGGTCGCCATGCGGGTGGTACTTGCCGATCACGTCGCCAACGATGCGGGCGGACTTCTTGTAAGGGCGGTTCCAGTCGTTGTTGAGCTCGTGCATCGCGTAGAGGACGCGGCGATGCACCGGTTTGAGGCCATCCCGGGCATCCGGAAGGGCGCGGCCGACGATCACGCTCATCGCGTAATCGAGGTAGCTGCGACGCATCTCCTCTTCGAGACTGATAGGTAAGGTTTCTTTGGCGAACGAGGTCATGAGCAGTACGCAGACAGCAAGGAGGCGAAATTTTACGCCCCGGGGGGTGTCGCACCGCCGCAACACAAGGCGGCTATTCCGGCTCCGTCCGGCGATTCCGGGGGCCGCTGCGGCCTGTTTGCCAAGGACCCTGTGGCAGAATCGTCCCAACGTTTTGGGTGGTGGTCACTTAAAGCGTCCTTGATTCGCAGCGCGGCTGCGGCTTTTTCCCCAAGAGGAGAACCATGAAGAAACTGAATAAAGTGGCGATGATGTTTGCAGTCGCTGCGCTCGCCACTGCCGCCGGCGCGCAGACCCGTGTCACCGCAGCAAATGGTGGCCCTGTGATCGACAACTGGCAAGACAGCGCTGGCCAACTGGTCTGGAGGAACGGCACGAACGAACTGTGCTGGCGTGATTCCAACTGGACGCCTGCAACCGCTGCCGTTGGCTGCGATGGCGCTTTGGTCCCCGCTCCCCCGCCGGCTCCGGTCCCGCCTGCTGCAGTTGTGCCGCCACCCGCCGTGGCTGCTTCGAAGGTGACCTTCGCTGCTGACGCATTCTTCGACTTCGACAAGTCGGTCCTGAAGCCTGAAGGCCGCGCCAAGCTGGACGACCTGGTCTCGAAGATCAAGGGCGTGAACCTCGAAGTCATCATCGCTGTCGGCCATACCGACTCGATCGGCTCCGACGCTTACAACCAACGTCTGTCGGTCCGTCGCGCCGAATCTGTCAAGGCCTACCTGGTCTCGAAGGGCATCGAACGCAACCGCGTCTACACCGAAGGCAAGGGCGAGAAGCAACCTGTTGCGGACAACCGCACCAAGGAAGGCCGCGCCAAGAACCGTCGCGTGGAAATCGAAGTCGTCGGTACCCGCGCCAACTAAGCAATCCGCAAGGATTCTCAAGGAACCCCGCTACGGCGGGGTTTTTTTATGCGCCATTCATAATCGCGTGATGACAAATAGCTTGAATGCGGATCCGGCCGAATTGGCCAAGTTTTCGGAGTTGGCACATCGCTGGTGGGACCTGGAGAGCGAATTCCGGCCACTTCATGAAATCAATCCATTGCGGCTTGACTGGATTGACGGAATTTCTCCGATCGGCGACAAGCGCGTGCTCGATGTCGGTTGCGGCGGCGGCATTCTGGCCGATTCGATGGCACGCAAAGGCGCCGATGTGCTCGGCATCGACCTGGCCACCAAGGCGCTCAAGGTTGCGCAACTGCATGCCCTGGAGGCCGGCACCCGCAACGTCAAGTACCGCGAGGTGAGTGCCGAGGCAATCGCGGCGGAGGAACCGGACTCGTACGACGTGGTCACCTGCATGGAAATGCTGGAGCATGTGCCGGACCCGGCTTCGGTCGTGCGAGCCTGCGCGACGCTGGTGAAGCCGGGCGGATGGGTGTTCTTCTCGACCATCAACCGCAATTTCAAGGCGTTCATGCTCGCCATCGTGGGTGCTGAATACCTGCTCGGCATGCTGCCGCGTGGCACCCATGAGTACCAGAAACTGATTCGACCGAGCGAACTCGCCGCGCACTGCCGCAAGGCCGGGTTGGTGCTGCGCGAGACCCGGGGCTTGCAGCACAACCCGATCACGCGGCGGTACTGGCTCAACGACGACACCAGCGTCAACTACATGTTTGCGACTCAACGACCTTCTGGCGACCAGTGATGCAATTCAAGGATATCCAGGCCGTGCTGTTCGACCTCGATGGCACGCTGATCGACAGCGCGCCCGACTTGGGCGCCGCTGCCGACAAGATGCGTACCGATCGCGGCATGCCCTCGCTACCACAGGCGCTGTACCGGCCGATGGCCGGTGCGGGCGCGCGGGGCATGCTGGGCGTCGCCTTTGGTATTGCCCCCGAAGCGGCGGAGTTCGAGGCGTTGCGCGAGGAGTTCTATGTGAACTACGAGACGCGCATGCTGGACAGCACTTTCATCTTCAGCGGCGTGCCCGAATTGGTCGAGGCACTGCAGGCGCGTGGGCTCGGCTGGGGCGTGGTCACGAACAAGTCGGCCCGCTTCACCGGGCCGCTGACGCGCGCGATTTCTCTGTTTGCGAGCGCCGGCGCCATCATCAGCGGCGACACGACGCCATTCGCCAAGCCGCATCCCGAGCCATTGTTCGAAGCGGCGCGCCGGCTGGGCATCGATCCAGCCCGATGCGTCTATGTAGGAGACGATCACCGAGATATCCTGGCCGGGCGCGCGGCGGGCATGCAGACGGTCGCGGCGACCTATGGCTACCTCGGCGACGACGCCGACGCGACCCTGTGGGAAGCCCATGCGGCCATTACTTCACCCTTGGAGCTCTTGCAGGTACTGAAGCAGGCCTAAAATACGAGGCTTGGGGCTGCACTGGTTTCGACGTGGGTTCGGAATCGCAGCGGGGCATGTCGAGCTGAATGCGCTCGTAAAACAGATTCAAACAAACTAACTGCAAACGACGAACGTTTCGCACTCGCTGCTTAATTGCCAGTGAGCTTTGCAACAGCAGGCCGATGGGCTGGGCAAGGGGGTCTGGAGCAATCCTGACCTCCCGGCTGCAAAGATAATTACATGGGCTGGCTTCGATCCGGGTACCTTGGGTCGAGGCGAGAAAATAGGGTGCTGGCGTCCGGTTTAGCGTGCGACTGCGCGACTCCGGAGGCGAGACTCAAATCAGACCGCTAAACATGTAGATCTGCGCGAAGAAGGCTTGCGGACGGGGGTTCAAATCCCCCCAGCTCCACCAATCGCCAAAAGGCCCGGCTGTCTGACAGCCGGGCCTTTTTTGCTGCGCGCGCAGCTATATTCGGCCCTTGCCCGGGCCCCAGAGATGCTGGCCTGTCTTCCTTCTGCTGAGGAATAGCTACATGCCGGACAACTTGACGACGGCGATCACGAAGTACTACGACGCGGTGCCGTACGACTCGCATCCTTTTCCGCAGTCGGCGGCCGAGCACCTGGAAGCGCTGGCGTACCTGTTCGGGCTCGAGGCCGCGCCACCCGCCGGCGCGAGTGTGCTGGAGCTGGGCTGCGCGGCCGGTGGCAACCTCATCCCTTTCGCGGCGCGCCATCCCGGCGGAAGTGCACTTGGCGTGGACGTTTCGCCGGTGCAGGTGGCGCAGGGCGCGGCGGCGATCGGCCATGCGGGGCTTGGCAACGTCGAACTGCGTGCCTTTGACATCAACGACATCGACGCATCGTTCGGCAAGTTCGACTACATCATCTGCCACGGCGTCTACAGCTGGGTGCCGCCCACGGTTCAGTCGGCGATCCTGCGCGTGTGCTCGGAGAACCTCGCGCCCGACGGCGTCGCCTATGTGAGCTACAACGTCTATCCGGGTTGGAAAGCGCGGGAGATCGTGCGCGACGCCATGATCCTGCGCGGAGGGCCACGTGACGCGCCGGAGGAAAAGCTCTCGTTCGCGCGCGGCATGCTCGAATTCCTCGAGCAATCGGCCAGGGCCGACAGCGTGCTCAAGAAGACGCTCGAGGAGACGATGCCCATCGTGCGGAGTTCAAACAGCGCCTACCTGCTGCACGAGTTCCTCGAGCCCTGCAATTCACCGTGCTACTTCAAGGAGTTTGTCGAACGCGCCGGCACGCACGGACTGGCCTATCTGGCCGATGCGGAGCCCTCGACGATGTTCGTGCAGAACTACGGCGAGAAGGTTCGCGAGCCGCTGCTGCGCGAATGCGGCGGCAGCCAGGTGATGATCGAGCAATACCTCGACTTCCTGGTCAACCGCACCTTCCGGCAGACCCTGCTGGTCAAGAAGGAACGGGTCGGCGACATCCGCTACCGGCTCGACCCCGCGCGGTTGCGCCGATTGGCTTATGCCGGAGTATTCCTGCCCGATGACGGCAACCCGATCAAGCTCGATGGACCGGAGCAGCCCTGCACCGCGTTGCGAAACCTGAAGGTCACGTTGCGCCAGCCGGTGCACAAGGCGGTGGCGCAGGTGCTGGAGCAGCACTACCCTGCGGCCGTCTTGCCCGAGCAGTTGTTCGGCGAGGTGGCTGCGCGAGTCGGCGAGCCGCGCGATGCGGTCGAGCCGTTTGTCATGGGCATGCTGGAGGAGTTGCTGATACTGGGCGCGGTGCGCTTGCGCCGGAGTCCATTCGGAGCCGCCGCGCAGGTGGCCGGCATGCCGCGCGCGTTGTCGGCCGTGCGCAACCTGCCGGGCCTGGCGTTGCAAAGCGGCCCGAGCGCCGTGGCTTGCAACCTGTGGCACGAGCAGGTCGCCTTGTCGCCGCTCGAGCGCTGTCTGTTGCCCTTGCTGGACGGCAGTCATGGACACGACGCACTGGCGGACCATCTCGTGGAAGAGGCGCGCGCCGAACGGATCCGGTTCATCAAGGATGAGCAGCCCTTGAAGGACGAGTCCGCGCTGCGCGAGTTCGCTGGCCAGCAAGTGGCACTCGCGCTGAAGGACTTGCGACGCAAGGGGTTGCTTGCAGCCTGAGTCGAATCCGTGGCGTGTGCACAAGGAGAATCCCGAGCAGTGAAAAATCATTGGATCCCAAGTCTTCGCGGCTGCGTCGCCGCGGTGCTGGCGCTGGCTGGTGTCGGGCCGCTGCATGCGGCTTCGGTGGCGCCCGTCGCGGCAGAGCGCGGCATGGTGGTGAGCGCGCAGCACCTGGCATCGCGCGTCGGTGTCGACGTACTCAAGCGAGGCGGCAACGCGGTGGATGCCGCGGTGGCCGTCGGCTATGCGTTGGCGGTGGTCTATCCGGCTGCCGGCAACCTCGGGGGCGGCGGTTTCATGACGCTGCAGCTCGCCGATGGGCGCAAGACCTTTCTCGACTTCCGCGAGAAGGCGCCGCTGGCCGCATCCGCCGACATGTACCTCGACAAGGACGGCAACGTCATCGCCGGCCTGAGCACCCGGAGTCATCTTGCGGTGGGAGTGCCGGGCACGGTGTCGGGGTTGGAGTTCGCGCGCGAAAAGTACGGCACCATGCCGCGCGCCGCGCTGATTGCGCCTTCGGTTGCGCTGGCCGAGAGGGGATTCGTTCTGGAGCAAGGCGATGTCGACTTGTTGCAAGGCGCCACGGCAGACTTCAGGAAGGACCCGCCTTCGCAGGCGATCTTCCTCAACAAGGGCGAGACCCTTGCAGTAGGGCAAAAGCTGGTGCAGAGGGACCTCGCCAGGACGCTGAGGGCCGTCAGTGCCAGGGGTGTCGACGGCTTCTACAAGGGGCCGGTCGGCGCGGCACTGGTGGCGTCGAGCCAGGCGGGCAAGGGCATCGTCACGCAGGCCGACCTGGACCAGTACCAGACCCGCGAACTCGCGCCGCTCGAGTGCGACTACCGTGACTACCGGGTGGTCTCCGCGCCGCCGCCGAGTTCCGGCGGCGTGACGCTGTGCGAGATCCTCAACATCCTCGAAGGCTATCCGCTCAAGGACCTCGGCTTCCGGTCGGCGCAGTCGGTGCACTACCAGATCGAGGCGATGCGGCATGCCTACGCGGACCGCAACAGCTATCTCGGCGACCCCGCCTTCGTGAAGAACCCGCTGGACCACCTGGTCGACAAGAATTACGCCGCGAAGATCCGTGCGGCGATCAATCCAGACAAGGCCGGCGTCTCGAAGGACATCAAGCCCGGCGTGCCGCCGCATGAGGGCATCAACACCACGCACTACTCCGTGGCCGACCAGCAGGGCAACCTGGTCTCGGTCACCTATTCGTTGAACGAGTCGTTCGGGGCGAGGATCACGGCCGCCAGGACCGGCGTGCTGCTGAACAACACGATGGACGACTTCGCGTCAAAGCCCGGTGCGCCCAACAGCTATGGGTTGGTGCAGGGCGAAGCCAATGCAATTGCGCCGGGCAAGCGTCCCTTGTCATCGATGAGCCCGACCATCGTGTCGAAGGACGGCAAGCCGGTGCTGGTGACTGGCACGCCGGGCGGCAGCATGATCATCACGACCGTGTTGCATTCGATCCTCAACATGGTCGACTACGGCATGAACGTGCAGGAGGCCGTCGACATGCCGCGCTTCCACGAGCAATGGCTGCCCGATGTGACCTTTGTCGAGCCCTTCGCGATCAGCCCCGACACGCGCAAGATCCTGACCGACATGGGTCACGCTTTTCGCGATCGTGAGCCGATCAACCAGCTGGACGTGATCGCCATCGGTGCGCCGTCGCTGGGCGGCAAGGCGGTGGGCAACAATCGCTTCTACGGCGCGAACGATCCGCGTCACAACACCGGGCTCGCGCTCGGACATTGAACCCACTCGTGCAACTCCAGGAAATTCTCTACTGCCAGGGCTTTGGAACGCGTCGCGTCTGTGCCGGACTGGTGCAGCAGGGCCATGTGTCGATTGGCGGTGCCGTGGAGACGGATCCATTCGTCGACCTGCCTCCCACCGGCCTCGATTTCACGGTGCAGGGCACGGCGTGGGCGTATCACGAAAAGGCCTACCTGATGCTGCACAAGCCGGCCGGCACCGAGTGCTCGCAGAAGCCGTCGACCTGGCCGAGCATCTACACGCTGCTGCCCTCGCCGTTGCGCCTGCGTCCGAACAAGGGCGCGGTGCAGGGCGTGCAGGCCATCGGGCGACTTGACCAGGACACGACCGGCCTGTTGCTGCTCACCGACGATGGCCAGTTCATCCACCGGATGGGCTCGCCCAAGCACCACGTGCCGAAGGTGTATGAGGTCACCGTGAAGCATGCGCTGGACGACGCCCAGGTGCAGAAACTGCTGGCCGGCGTGGTGCTCGACGACGATCCGAAGCCGGTGCGCGCGGCCGCATGCGAGGCGGTCGGGCCGTTGCACTTGCGCCTGACGCTGACCGAGGGCAAGTACCACCAGGTCAAGCGCATGGTCGCGGCCGTGGGCAACCGAGTCGAGGCCTTGCATCGCTCGTCGATCGGGCGGCTTGCGTTGCCGGCGGACCTCGCGCCGGGCCAGTGGCGCTGGCTCACGGCCGAGCAAGTCGAGTCCCTGCGCCAAAAACAGCACTGACAGAGGCTTGGCGACGGTCAGCGCGGGGTCGGGCCCGGCCGTTAAAATTTCATGGCCTTCTTACGGAATCTCCCCTTGCGAATTTCTGCTCATGGCCGCATCGCGGCCTTTTTGTTTTCCCTCGTTGCCAGTCTCTCGTCCGCCGTCGCAGCCGAGCCGCCGCCGGTCTTTGTGCTGAATTCGCTCGATGCCACGGTGAGCGTGATCGACCCGGCCACCTGGGCCGAAAAGCAGCGCATCCCGACCGGCAAGGAGCCGCATCACCTGTACCTTTCGCCCGACGAGAAGTCGCTCATCGTGGCCAATTCGGCGGGCGATTCACTGACCTTCCTGAATCCGCGCACGGCCGAAGTGCAGCACGTGGTGCACGGCATCATCGATCCGTACCAACTGCAGTTCTCGCGCGACATGAAGTGGTTCGTGACCGCGGGCAACCGGCTCAACCATGTCGATATCTATCGCTGGGATGGCAAGGAATTGAAGCTTGCGAAGCGCATTGCCACCGGCAAGACGCCAAGCCACATCTGGATCGACAAGTCCAGCACGACGGCGTACGTCACCATGCAGGACAGCGATGAGCTGATCGCTGTCGACCTGGCCACGCAGTCGATCAAGTGGCGCATCGCAACCGGCGCGATGCCGGCCGACATCTTCGGCACGAACGGTGACAGGACGTTGCTCGTGGGCCTGACTGGCAGCGACGGCGTGCAGGTGTTCGACGTGTCCGGCCCGCAGCCCCGGCTGACAGGCAAGATCCCGACCGGCAAGGGTGCGCACGCGTTCCGATCCGCGTGGGATGGCAAGGCCGTGTTCGTCAGCAATCGCGTGTCGAACAGCATCAGCCGCATCGACCTGCAGACGCTCAAGGTGACCGATGAGTACCCGGTGCCGGGTGGCCCCGATTGCATGGACGTGTCGGCCGACGGCAAGACGCTGCTGGTGACCTCGCGCTGGACCAGGAAGCTCAGCGTGGTGGACCTGGCGGCGCACAAGGTCGTGAAGCAGGTGAACGTGGGCCGCTCGCCCCACGGTGTCTGGACGCTCGACCATGGCGCGCGCTGATATGAAACACCCCCGAAGCGCCTGCGGCGCCTCCCCCTCGAGGGGGCGCACCCGGCGGCCCGGCAAAGCCGGTGGGATGACACCCCCCCGATGCGCCTATGGCGCCTCCCCCTCCAGGGGGCGCACCCAGCGGCCCGGCAAAGCCGGTTCCGCGGGTGCCCACGAACAGACTTCGCAGTGCTCGTCCTGGTTTCATGCATCGCGGGTCGCGCGATAGCATGGGGGAAACTGACATGTTCGCGCTCAGGTTCCGCGATGTTTTACGCATGGCAAGGCGAGGGATGCGCCTTGTCGCGTGGTTGGGCGCAACGGGTGCGGTAGGTGCGGTGGGGACGAGCGCAGTCGCCCAGACCAGCTGCGACAAGCCGGTCTACCTGACGATCGACACCGGCCACATGGGCGTGGCGCCGCTGTTTGCCGAGGTGCTGAAGCGGCAGGACGTGCGGGTGACTTTCTTTGCGGCTGCCGAGCGCACGCAAACCGATGGCGACAGCCTGGACAACCACTGGGCAGCCTGGTGGAAGGCGCGGGCGGCCGAGGGCAATGAATTCGGTTCGCACACCTACGACCACGTCTATTGGCGCGGCGACGAGAAGAGCATCGAGCCGCGCTTCCGCGTGCGGCCGACGTCGGGCGCGTTTGCCGGCCGCGAGTTCACCTGGACGGCGGCGCAGTACTGCGAAAACATCACGAAGGCGGCCGATCGACTGGCCTACGTCACCGGCAAGAAGCCGCTGCCGATCTTCCGTGCGCCGGGCGGGAAGACTTCGCCGAAGCTGCTCGCCGCTGCGAAGGCCTGCGGCTACGAGCATACGGGCTGGTCGCCGGCGGGGTTCCTCGGTGACGAACTGCCGAGCGAAACCTTCAGCAACGAGAAACTGCTCGCGCAGGCGCTCGACCGGATTCGCCCCGGGGACATCCTGCTGGCGCACCTGGGCATCTGGTCGCGCAAGGACCCGTGGGCACCGGCCGACCTGGAGCCGCTGATCGTGGGCCTGAAGGAAAAGGGTTTCTGCTTCCAGACCCTGCGCCAGCACCCCGACTACCGCGCCTGGATCGCGGCCCATCCCTGAGAACGCATGAATGAATCTACTGCGCAGCCCGATCTCGCGTCTGCGATCCTCACCGTACGCAAGTACGGTTCGGGTTCTCGACGCGACCTCGCGCTGCTCGCTGCGATTTCTTCACGCGTTCTCGCTGCCGTCGTATTGGGGCTGTGATGGACTGGCTCGCTGACCCATTTGCCGTCTCGCAGCAGTGGCTGTTCGAGACGCTGGTGCAGCCGCTGGTGTATGCGGCCGGCTTTGGCGGGTTGGTGGAGGATGCGTTCGACGCGACGGGCTGGCTGCTGGTCGGGTTGATCCAGATCGCCATCCTGATTGCGCTGATCGGGCCCTTGCAACGCTGGCGGCCGGTCGAGGCGGTGACGGACCGGCGCGCGATCCGGACGGATATCCTCTACACGCTGATCCACCGACTTGGGCTGTTCAGGCTCGCGCTGTTCCTGCTGCTGCAACCGCTGTTCGACGACGTTCTGGGCGTGCTGCGCGGCCGGGGCTGGGGCACGTTTCATCTCGACGATCTCTGGCCCGGCGTCACTGACGTGCCATGGGTTGCCTTTGCAATCTACCTGGTGGTGCTCGATTTCGTCGAGTACCTGATCCATCGCGGGCAGCACCGCTTCAATTGGTGGTGGGGCCTTCATTCGCTTCACCATTCGCAGCAGCAGATGACGATGTGGAGCGACAACCGCAACCACCTGCTCGACGACGTCATCCACGATGTGATCA
The DNA here is from genome assembly GCF_037889915.1 of Variovorax humicola. Taxonomy (NCBI): domain Bacteria; kingdom Pseudomonadati; phylum Pseudomonadota; class Betaproteobacteria; order Burkholderiales; family Comamonadaceae; genus Variovorax; species Variovorax humicola. The sequence goes on from NZ_JBBKZV010000001.1 coordinate 645,512, forward strand.
TCGTGGTGGTGGCGCAGTTGATCGGCGTCGCGCCGGGGCAGTTCATCGCGATCGTCGCCTTCACGCAGCTCAGTGAGAGCCTGCAGCATGCCAACCTGCGGCTGTCGTTCGGCGCAATTGGCGAGCGGCTCTGGATCAGCCCGCGCTTTCACCGGGTGCATCACAGCATCGGGATCGGCCACGAGTCGAACGGTCCGAGGACGCTGGGCGGCCACAATTTCGGCGTGCTGCTGCCCTGGTGGGACATGCTGTTTCGCACGGTCGACTTCGAGCATCGCTACGACCCCACCGGCATCCGCGACCAGGTCGAACCCGATGCGTCCGGCCGCGTACGCGACTACGGGCGCGGCTTCTGGGCGCAGCAATGGCTCGGCTTGCGGCGCCTGGCGGGCCGTTGATCGGGTAGCGTATCCTCGCAGGCGATGCGTATCCTTCTCGACTCATTCTGGCGCGCAGTGGCGTATTGCCTGCGGCCTCGCGTGATGCTGCTGTCGCTGTTGCCCCTCGGGTTGATGGTGGCGATGGCGGCGCTTCTCGGTTATTTCTTCTGGGAGCCGGCGGTCGCCTGGACCCGTGCAACGCTGGATTCCTGGCCACTGCTGGCGAGTTTCTGGGGCTGGATGGGGCGCCTCTTCTCCGGTGATGTGTCGAGCACGCTGGCCCAACTGGTGGTGGTGCTGGCGGCGACGCCGGCGATCGTGCTGGTGTCGCTGCTGGTCGTGTCGGGCCTCATGGCGCCGGCGCTGACGCGGCTGGTGGCCGCGCGGCGCTTTCCGATGCTCGAGCACAAGAAAGGACCCTCGTTCATCTGGAGTGCGACCCGGGCGATAGGGCTCACGGTGCTGGCGCTTCTTGCATTGGTGGTGTCGATGCCGCTGTGGCTGGTTCCGCCGCTGGTGCTGGTCCTGCCGCCGCTGATCTGGGGTTGGCTTACCTACCGCGTCATGAGCTTCGATGCGCTCGCCGAGCATGCCAATGCCGAGGAGCGGGCGACATTGCTGCGCACGCACCGGCTGCCATTGCTCGCTATCGGCGTGCTGTGCGGCTACCTGGGCGCCGCGCCCAGCATCGTCTGGGCGTCCGGCCTTCTGTTTGCCGCCGGTTTCTTCGTGCTGGCGCCGATCGCGATCTGGATCTACACGCTGGTGTTTGCCTTCTCGGCATTGTGGTTTGCGCATTACTGCCTCGATGCCCTGGCGCAACTGCGTTCGCAGCGTGCGGCGGCGGCCTATGCCAGCGACAGGAGCCCGGCCATTGCGCAAGACGCGGACCGGGCGATACAGACTCAATGGGGTGCTCCATGACCAGTGAAACGAGCGGAGAGAATACATCGGCGGGGGCCAGGTCCTTCGGCCTGGTTGTCGTCGGCGACGAAATCCTCTCTGGCAAGCGCCTCGACAAGCACATGCCCAAGGTCATCGAATTGCTGACGGCGCGCGGCCTGCAACTGGATTGGGCCGAGTATGTCGGCGATGCGCCCGAGCGCATCACCGCGGTGCTCAGGCGTGCGTTCGCGTCGGGCGACATCGTTTTCTCGACCGGCGGCATCGGCGCCACGCCCGACGACCACACGCGCCAGTGCGCGGCCGCGGCGCTGGGCCGGCCGCTGGCCTTGCATCCGGAGGCGGAGGTGCTGATCCGCGAGCGCATGCGCGACACTGCGGCCGAGCAGGGCATCCCCTACGAGCCCGACCGCCCCGACAACGTGCATCGGCTCAACATGGGCGTGTTTCCGCAAGGCGCGACGATCATCCGCAACCCGTACAACAAGATTCCCGGCTTCAGCGTGGAGGACGTGCACTTCGTGCCCGGCTTTCCAGTGATGGCCTGGCCGATGATCGAATCGGTGCTCGATGCCCGCTATGCCGACCTGTTCGCACGCGGGCAGAGTGCCGAAAAATCCGTGATCGTCTACGGGACGATGGAAGCCACCCTCACGCCGCTCATGGAAGCCGTCGAGCGCACGCATCCGGGCATCAAGGTCTTCAGCCTGCCGAGCGTCGACCACCCCGAGTACGGCCGACATATCGAACTGGGCGTCAAGGGCCACGCCGAGGGCCTGGCCGCTGCCTACGAACAGCTGATCGAAGGCCTGCACAGCTTTGATGCGCGCCTCGGCCCCGAAATGGTGCGATAGAAACTGACGCACCAAAAGAGGAAAATACGCGCCCCATAAGGGCCAAACGGCGTATTCGAAGCCCCTGTCGCCTGCGGTGACAATGGCATAGAAACTGCATCCATTCCCCCGAATTCCTAACCACCCATCACCAAGGAGAATTTGATGGCAAAGACCGTCGCCGACGTACTCAAACTCGTGAAGGAAAACGAGGTCAAGTTCGTCGATTTCCGTTTCACTGACACCCGTGGCAAGGAACAGCACGTCACCGTGCCGGTTTCGGCATTCGACGAAGGCAAATTCACCGACGGTCATGCCTTCGACGGCTCCTCGATCGCTGGCTGGAAGGGCATCGAAGCATCGGACATGCAACTCATGCCCGACCCGAACACCGCCAATATCGACCCATTCTTCGAAGAAACCACGCTGATCCTGACCTGCGACGTGATCGACCCGTCGGACGGCAAGCCCTACGAGCGCGACCCGCGTTCGCTCGCCAAGCGCGCCGAGGCCTACATGAAGGCTTCGGGCCTGGGCGACACGGCCTTTTTCGGTCCGGAACCTGAATTTTTCGTGTTCGACGGCGTGCGCTGGAAGAACGACATGTCGGGCTGCTTCGTGAAGATCGATTCCGAAGAAGCTTCGTGGAACACCGACAAGGAATACGAACACGGCAACACCGGCCATCGCCCAGCCACCAAGGGTGGCTACTTTCCGGTGCCCCCGGTCGACAGCTTCCAGGACATGCGCTCGGAAATGTGCCTGGTGCTCGAAGCGCTGGGCATCCCGGTCGAAGTGCACCACCACGAAGTGGCCAACGCCGGCCAGATGGAACTAGGTACCAAGTTCAGCACGCTGATCCAGCGCGCCGACTGGGTGCAATTGCAGAAGTACGTGATCCACAACGTGGCCCATGCCTACGGCAAGACCGCGACCTTCATGCCCAAGCCCATCGTCGGCGACAACGGCTCGGGCATGCACGTGCACCAGTCGGTCTGGAAAGACGGCAAGAACCTGTTCGCCGGCGACGGCTATGCCGGTCTGTCGGAATTCGCGCTGCACTACATCGGCGGCATCATCAAGCACGCCCGTGCCCTGAACGCCATCACGAACCCCGGCACCAACAGCTACAAGCGCCTGGTGCCCGGCTTCGAAGCCCCGGTGAAGCTGGCCTACTCGGCCAAGAACCGCTCGGCCTCGATCCGCATCCCGTTCGTGGCCAACCCGAAGGGCCGCCGCGTCGAAGCGCGCTTCCCCGATCCGCTGATGAACCCGTACCTCGGCTTTGCCGCACTGCTGATGGCCGGCCTCGACGGTGTCGAGAACAAGATCGATCCGGGCGAAGCCGCGAGCAAGGACCTGTACCACCTGCCGCCGGAAGAAGACGCGCTGATCCCGACCGTCTGCCACAGCCTCGACCAGGCGCTGGAATACCTCGACAAGGACCGTGCGTTCCTGACCAAGGGTGGCGTGTTCACCGATTCCTATATCGACGCCTATATCGACCTCAAGATGCAGGAAGTCACCCGCTTCCGCATGGCGACGCATCCGGTCGAGTTCGACATGTACTATTCCCTCTGAGCGGTTCCCGCCTTAGTGACAAAAGGACGGCTTCGGCCGTCCTTTTTCGTTGACGGGGAACATGCGAATGCCGCGTGCATCGAATTGCACGAAAATGTTTCCCAGCCGCGCACTATCCACACGACCATGAAATCTGTTTCGATCCTGTTATTGCCATTGGCCCTGTTGGCTGCATTGCCGGCGCTTGCCCAGGAGCGCGTGTACCGCTGCGGCAACGAATACACCAACAACGCAACCGAGGCGCAAAAGCGCGGTTGCAAGGTCATGGAGGGCGGCAACGTCACCGTCGTGCAGGGCGCGCGCCCGGCAGCCGTGCAATCGTCCACCGCCAGTGCCGTGAAGTCACCCCCCGGCAGCCCGCGTGTCGAAGGCGTCGACCAGCGCGCGCGCGACGGCGAGGCGCGCACGGTGCTGCAGAACGAACTCAAGAAGGCAGAGGCTCGCCAGGCCGACCTGCTCAAGGAATACAACAATGGCGAGCCCGAGAAGCAGGGCAGCGAAAGCAAGAACTACCAGAAGTACCTGGACCGCGTGGCGGAAATGAAGGCTGATATTGCGCGCAACGAGAGCGACATCGCCGGCATCCGCCGCGAACTCGGCCGCCTGCCGCCGCCGACGAACCCGTGATCGCTATGGCCTTCGGCAAGGCCGCTGCGACCAACAAGCGCTTCCAGTCTTTCGATTTCCTTGCCACGCTCATCGCGGTCGTCAAGCCCGACGGCGCGGTGCTGTTTGCCAATGCGGCGCTTGAAGACGCGCTCGGCACTTCGCGGCGCACGCTCGAGGGCTCGCAGTTCGGCGCCTGCTTTCATGAACCGGCCGTGTTGCGAAACGCCATTGACGGCGCCGTCACGCACGAGTTTGCAACCCTGCGCTACGAGGCTTTCCTGCGCCGCGTCAACCACGAGTTGATGGCGGTCCAGGTCACGCTCTCCCGGATCGAGAAGACAGGCGAATTGATCATCGAGATGTCGGCGATCGAGAACCAGGTGCGACAGGACCGCGAGGAGCGCCTGATCGACCAGGCGCAGGCCAACAAGGAACTGATCCGCAACCTGGCCCACGAGATCAAGAACCCGCTCGGGGGTATTCGCGGCGCGGCGCAGTTGCTGCAGATGGAGGTCGAGTCACGCGACCTCGTCGAATACACGCAGGTCATCATCCACGAGGCCGACCGGTTGCAGACGCTGGTCGACCGGCTGCTGGCGCCGCACCGCAGGCCGCACGTGGTGGGCGACGTCAATATTCACGAAGTGTGCGAGCGCGTGCGGTCGGTGATCCTGGCGGAGTTCCCGCGCGACCTGCACATCGAGCGCGACTTCGATCCGTCCATTCCCGAGTTCCGCGGCGACCGCGAGCAACTGATCCAGGCCACGCTCAACATCGTCCACAACGCGGCGCAGGCGCTCGCCGAGCGGCGCGCGGCTGGCGATGCGCAGATCACTTTCAAGACCCGCGTTGCGCGTCAGGTGATCTTCAACAAACAGTGGTATCGACTGGCACTGGAATTGCATGTCATTGACAATGGACCGGGCGTGCCGGACGCGATCAAGGACCGCATCTTCTACCCGCTGGTGTCGGGCAGGGAAGGCGGGACGGGGCTGGGACTGACGCTGGCGCAAACCTTTGTGCAGCAACACCACGGCGTGATCGAGTGCGATAGCGTCCCGGGCCGTACCGATTTCAGGATATTGATACCGCTGCCCTAGCAGCCAGGCCGAACAGGAGTTGCATGAAGCCGATCTGGATAGTGGATGACGACCAATCGATACGCTTCGTGCTTGAGAAGGCGCTCCTTCGCGAGGACATGCCCACGCGCAGCTTTACCAACACGCGCGAAGTCCTGGCCGCACTGGAGGCCGCCAATGAAGACGAGTCGCAGGCCCCGCAAGTCCTGGTGAGCGACATCCGCATGCCGGGCGGCTCGGGCCTCGAACTGCTCGACAAGATCAAGCTCAAGCACCCCGGATTGCCGGTCATCATCATGACCGCCTTCTCCGACCTCGACAGCGCCGTCTCGGCGTTCCAGGGTGGCGCCTTCGAATACCTGCCGAAGCCTTTCGACCTGCCGCGCGCGGTCGAGCTGATTCGCCGCGCGGTCGATGAAAGCCAGCGCGAGGAAGTGGCCGAGGAGCGCATGGCGGCCGCGCCTGAAATGCTGGGCCAGGCGCCGGCCATGCAGGACGTGTTCCGCGCGATCGGGCGCTTGTCGCAGAGCAACGTGACGGTGCTGATCACCGGTGAATCGGGATCGGGCAAGGAACTGGTGGCGCGCGCGCTGCACAAGCATTCGCCCCGCACGAATGGCCCGTTCGTGGCCATCAACACCGCGGCGATTCCGAAGGACTTGCTCGAGAGCGAATTGTTCGGCCATGAACGCGGCGCCTTCACCGGCGCGCAGACCATGCGGCGCGGACGCTTCGAACAAGCCGATGGCGGCACGCTGTTCCTCGACGAAATCGGCGACATGCCGTTCGACTTGCAGACGCGCTTGCTGCGGGTATTGAGCGACGGGCACTTTTACCGCGTCGGCGGGCATAACGCGGTGAAAGCGAATGTGCGCGTGATTGCCGCGACGCACCAGGACCTCGAGCAACGCGTCAAGCAAGGCAGCTTTCGCGAAGACTTGTTCCACCGCCTCAACGTGATCCGCCTGCGCCTGCCCGCGCTGCGCGAGCGTCGCGAAGACGTGTACTCGCTCACGCGGCACTTCCTGCAGCAGAGCGCCAAGCAACTGGGCGTGGACCCGAAGCGAATCTCGGATGCGGCGCTTGCGCAGTTGTCCACGTTCAACTTTCCGGGCAACGTGCGTCAACTGGAAAACATCTGCCACTGGCTCACGGTGATGGCGCCCGCGCAATTGATCGAACCGAAGGACTTGCCGCCCGAAGTGACAGCAGTTGCTTCGGTGGAAGGCGCTGCGAGCAACCACCATCCTCATGCTGCCTCACCGGAGGCATCGGTGCCCAGCGTTGCGGTGGAGCATGAGCCTTCGGCCGAGGTCCCGGCATCGCAGCCGGCCCAGCCGGCACCGGCGGTTGGCGAGCCGGTGCAGGATTCGAGTCGCAATGCCGAGGCCTGGGAAATCGGACTGGAGCACGAAGCGCAGGCCTTGCTGGCTGCCGGCCGGCATGACGTGTGGGATGCGCTGTCGCGGCGCTTCGAATCGCGCTTGATCCTCACTGCTTTGGCAAGCACGCGTGGCCGCCGCATCGAGGCTGCGCAGAAGCTCGGGATCGGACGCAACACGATCACGCGCAAGATCCAGGAACTCGGGATCGAGTGATAAAGCTCGCCCCCAGGCTCCGCGACACTGCGTGTCGCTCCTCCCAGCCGCGTTGGTGATGCCATACATCGCGGCTGGCTTGCGTTTTCCGGTCATCGTCCGATCTTGAGCCAGCGGCTCGCGCCACTGGCGGTTCTTGTTGAAGGCGTCGCGCTCGACGCCCGCGCGCTGCCGCCACCTGGAACGGGCGGCGGCGGCCCTGCAACGGACGCAGGCGGTCCTGAACGGTCTATCAAAGGCCTGCCAAGGCGGGCCTTCCTGGATTCCTGGGCGCTCTCTCAGCCCTTCAAGGTCGAAATGAGCTTCGCGCCGCACTCGGTCCCGTCGCCCTCGAAGGCGATGGCTTGCCCCTTGTGCTTCTGGACAAAGCCCCCGACAGCGCGCTCACGCACGCACTCACGCTGAAGCTACAACTCGAGGATTACCGGTGCATGGTCGCTGGGTGTCTTCCACTTGCGCGGAACGCGGTCGATCACGCAGCTCTTCGCGAGCGGCGCGAGCGGCGCGCTGACGAGGATGTGGTCGATGCGCAGGCCGCGGTTCTTCTGGTAACCGAGCATGCGGTAGTCCCACCATGAATAGCTCTTCTCGGGCTGGTCGAACAGGCGGAATGCGTCGGTCAGGCCCAGCGCGAGCAGCGCCTTGAACTGGTCGCGCTCGGCCGTCGTGTGGTGGATGGTCTCGGCCAGGCCGACGGGGTCGAAGCTGTCGCGGTCTTCGAGCACGATGTTGAAGTCGCCGAGCAGCACCAGGTTCGGGTGCGCCGCCATCTCCTGGCGCACCCACTCGCGCAGCGCGTTCAGCCAGTTCATCTTGTATTCGAACTTCTCGGTGCCTGGCGCCTGGCCGTTGACGAAGTAGCCGTTGACCACACGCACTTCACCTACGGGCGTGTCGACCGTGGCGGCGATCACGCGCGATTGTTCGTCGGCGAAGCCGGCGATGTTCTTCACCACGTCGCGCGTCGGTTTCAGGCTCAGGATGGCGACGCCGTTGTAGGTCTTCTGGCCAAACACCGCAGCCTCGTAGCCGGCCGACTTGAGTACGTCGAGCGGGAACTTGTCGTCGGTCAACTTCAGCTCCTGCAAGCAGAGCACGTCGACTGGATTGGTGATCAGCCAGTCGAGCACATGCTGAAGACGGGCGGTGAGGGAATTGACGTTCCAGGTGGCAATGCGCATATCGAGAAGAAACCTATAAATATCAACAATCTACCCGGTGGCTTGTAGCGATAGCGACTGGCTACACAGCTAGCTACACAAAACCTTGTCGCGTCAGCTGTGCGTCCGTCTCGACGCAGCAGCACGCCAGATGCTACCCGCCATGTTCGTCAGCTTCACGCCCAAGCACAGCGTCGTGCGGCAAACTACAGATTTGGGTCCCATACAGGCCCGGCAGTGCTTCGTATGGGACCGCGCCGTTCAAGACGCGGCCGGGGGCACACCCCGCTGTGGAAAAGGAAATCCTTATCCGCTCTGCCCCCGCCCCTGCAAAATGTGCCTCGCCCGCACGATGTGGCGACACCCCCACCCCCATTTTTGCCGCCGGTACCATCTGCGCGTTTTTCGCCGCCGCGGCGACCCATCACGGGAACAGGCGCCGCTGGCAGCCCCGCGGGGCCTAGCCTGGGGACGTGATTAATGCAAACATAAAATCATCCGGTGGCAGCGATTTTTCGTACTACGTTTTTTAGCGTGCTTCCGATTGTGGAGGCCTGATCCGCCGAGCGATAACAGTGGCTCGAACAGGCATCGGGTCCAAGCAATTGTTGTGCTGCATCAATGCTGATTGGCGTAGTACGAGATCAGACGGCTCATTTTCTGAAGTAGGGCTTGTGGACCGGAAAGAGAACATGCGCAAATCTGCGCCACCGGCCTTTGCAGGGCAGCGACGCCGTTCCACAATCCACTCGTGAACACAGCATGCAAGCGCGGCAAGCCAGTCGGCTCCCGGAAGTCCGGCGGCCGGCAGAAGGGAACGCCGAACCTGGTCACGCGCGAGTTTCGCGAGACAGTCAATGCGCTGCTAAGAGCCTTCGCCGACCGAATTTTAGTTTGGTTCGATTCGGTCGCGAACGGTGATCCGGCCTGCGGACGGTCACCCGACCCGGCGAGGGCGCTCGATTTGCTGGCGAAACTTGCCGAGTTTGCGGCGCCCAAGTTGGCACGCATCGAGCATGTCGATCCGCATAGCCAGGCCATGCAGCCTTCGGCCATCGAAATCGTGTTCGTGGAATCGCCGAGTCGCCCGCCCACCGCGAACGAATATGGCGATTCGCGCACCGGTGTGCATCGGCTGCCCTGATCGCGCTCGCTGGCGGCGCACGCCTGGTACAGCGTGAACTGGTACTCGCGGCCACAACCCGTAAGTCGCGCGCCAGCCTGCCATGACGGGTCTTGCGTCACAAGCAGACGTTGGCCGCAACATTGCGCGCACACCAAGATAGCACCGGCGACATCAATGACGGTCTATTGAGCGTCGCGCCGTATCGTCTTCTGACGCCACGCTTTCCCCGTAGTAAGCCCTTATATTACCGGCCTGTTCCTTCTTTCTTTTATCTCCAGCGTACGTCGTCGACCATGCCCAGCAAGCCCCAGCATCCGGTTCAAGGTCCCCTGGACATTCTCCACAAGGGTGCGGAACCATCCGACGCGGCCACCCGAATACTTGAAGTGGCAGAACGCCTGTTCGCTGAAAAAGGGATCGAAGCAGTCACGACACACAGCATCGTCACTGCAGCCGGACAGAAGAACCGCGCTGCAGTTCTCTACCACTTCGGAAAGCTGCCCGACCTGCTGGCTAGCTTGATCAACCGGCGACTTCGCCATGTCAATGCGCTTCGCCACGTGCACCTGGATGCGGTAGAGGCGGCCGGCCGAGGCGATGACGCTCGCAGCATCGTGACGGCCATGGTGCGAGCCTTGACGGACACGGTGCGTGAGACACCGTGGGGCCGCTACTACGTCCAGGTGCTCGCCCAGACGACGTTCAGCCCGAGCCTTATGAGCAGCGACATCGTCGAGGCTGCCAATCTCGGGGCGCTGATCCGTGCACGCCGCCTGTTGCACGCCGCGCTTCAGGACTTGCCGCCCGCTGTGCTCGACCAGCGCATCGTTTGGATGTCGGACAACGTGGTGTACGCGGTCGCGCGATGGGTGCGGGAAGAAGGGGCGACCCTTCGCGATGCGGCGATGGTCGACGATCTTGTGGACTACTGTGTTCACGGGCTTCAGGCCCCCGTCACGCGCGCTGGCGCGAGCCACCGCACCCTCGCTCGAGCCAAGCGCACAGGAATGGCCCGCTACTTCAGCTAGGCCTGAGGCTACGGGGGCCCCGGCTTGAAGCCGAGGCCGGCCCGATGCCGCGCAGTGGCCAACGAGCCCGCGAGGCTTGTGTGCGGCAATTTCCCGCCGCGACCACCTCTCTCATTGGCCCTGTCCGTCGCGACAGAGCAGATGGATCCCACCGCAGCGGCGGTTGCTTGAGCTTGAGGCGCCGCCCGCTACAAAACCGCCTCCGTCGCTGCCAGAGTCGAGTCCCGCATTGTCGCCTGGGTGATATGTCGTATTAACTTGTACAGGTCGAGCAAGCGCGCGGTCGCGGCACACAGTCACCTGTGAGACCACTGGCAGGTTTCTATTCTGGAAAACCCTGCTTTTGGAGGATTGTCAGATTCGATGGCGTTGGTGTTTAATACAAACGCTTAATTTGAAGCCATCCATATTCAATCCCATGATGAAGTCCTTTGCCACGGTGCCTGCTGATGCAGCGCCACTCGCCGCGTCGGCGACCGACATTTGGCTGTCGCCCGAGGAGGCGCGCGAGATTGCCGTCGAGGCCTACGTTTACGCGTACCCCGCGGTGATGCTCGAACTGACTCGCCGCGTGAGCCTCGGCCGCCCGGACGCCGCGCCGATGAACAAGTTCGCCCACCGAAGCGCATTTCCCGACGCGGGCTTCGACATGGTTGTGCGGCCCAACGCCGACACCCTGTATTCGATCCTCTGGTTCGACGTATCGAGCGAGCCGCTGGTTATCAACGTGCCCGACTCGAGCGACCGCTACTACCTGCTGCAGATGCTCGACGCCTGGAGCGACACCTTCGCCGTGCCAGGCAGCCGCACCACCGGCAACGCCGCGCAGCGGATCGTCGTCGCGGGCCCTACGTGGCAAGGCGAGGTGCCCCACGCGACGACGCTGGTGCGCAGCCCGACTGCGTCCGGCTGGATCATCGGCCGAACGCAAACCAACGGCGCGGCCGACTACCGGAACGTCCACCGCTTTCAGGCCGGCTTGACGGCAACGCCACTCCGCGCCCTTGGCAAGCCTTGCGCAGCGCCGCCTTCGGCACTCGACCCGTCATGGGACCTGGCAACACCACCAGTGGAGGCCATCGAGAAGCTCGACGCGCAGGCGTATTTCGAGCTTTTTGTCGAGCTGATGTTTCTCAACCCACCGCATGCGAACGACTACCCCATGCTGCACCGATTGGCGCGCATCGGCATCGAGCCCGGCCGGCCGTTCTCGTTTGCCACTGCGACGCTGCAAGTGCGGCAGGCACTCGAAGCGGCCGCCGGGCCGGCGCTCGCCCTCGTCAAGAACGCGCTGGCCACGATGGGCGTGCGGCACAACGGCTGGCGCACCAACCTGACGGCGATTGGTACCTATGGAGCGGACTACCGTGCACGCGCGGCGATCGCCTTTGCGGGGCTTGGCGCAAATCCGATCGAGGACGCGGTGTATCCGCGCGCGTTCGCCGACGAAGACGGCCGGACCCTGTCGAGCGACGCGAGTTACGTACTTCGCTTCTCCAAAGAGCAGTTGCCGCCGGTGCGTGCTTTCTGGTCGCTGACGATGTACGACCAGCGTCAGCTCTTTGCCGCCAATGCGATGAATCGCTACGCCATCGGCGACCGCGACCCGCTGCACTTCAACGCCGATGGTTCGCTCGAGATCCACATTCAGCGCAAGTCACCTGGCAAGGACAAGGAGTCGAACTGGCTGCCCGCGCCGGCCAGCGGCCCGTTCACGATGAACCTGAGGCTGTACTGGCCTAAGGCCGAAGCACTGGATGGCCGGTGGACACCGCCGCCGATACGGCGATGCGCGTGAGCTCATTGGGAACCACTGCCCAACACCGCACGCCCACCGCATCACAATTTCGAGGAGATCCCAAATGTCCCGTGTTCACGTCGCTCTGCGCCGCAGACGCCCCATCGTTGCCGCCATCGCGGCCTGCCTTGGGCTGCTGCTGGCAGGAACCAGCATTTCCGCGACAGCGCAACAGCAGGCCTGGCCCACCAAGGTGGTCAAGATAGTCGTGCCGTTGACCGCCGGTGGCGCCGCCGACGCCTTGGCGCGACCGCTCGCGGAGGCCTTGTCCAAACGGCTGGGGCAGCCCGTCATCATCGACAACAAGCCCGGCGTCGGCGGCAACCTGGGCACGGACTTCGTCGCCAAGGCGCCTGCCGACGGCTACACCTTGCTGCTCACGCCGCCGGCGCCGATTGCGCAGGCCGTCGCGCTGTACAAGAAGCTGCCGTATGACCCGCAGGCCGACCTCTTGCTCATCAGCGACATCGCACAGCCGCGCGTCGTCTGTGTCGTCAACGCATCGCTGCCGGTGAAGAACTTCGGCGAATTGCTCGCCTATGCCAAGGCCAAGCCGGGCGCGCTGACGATCGGCTCGTGGGGCAACGGCAGCCAGCCGCACATGGTGCAGTCGTTCATGGACCTCAACTTCGCCACGCAGACGCTGCACGTGCCCTACAAGGGAGAGGCTCCTATGCTCGCCGATTTGATCGGCGGCCAGGTCGCGATGACCTGCGGCACGGTGACGGCGCTCAAGCCGCACCTGGTCAGCGGCAAGCTGCGTGCACTGGCGACGATGGGTCCGACGCGCGCCGCCGGCCTGCCCGAGGTTCCCACTTTCGCGGAGAGCGGCTTCAACCAGGATGTCCTGAGGCTCACCGGCCCGTACTCGCTGCTCGCACCGGCGAAGACGCCACGAGAGGTCATTGAGCGGCTGGGACGCGAAGTGGCGGCGATCGTCAAGAGTCCCGAGATGACGCGGCAAATCGAAGCCCTCGGCATGGAGTCGATGGGCAACACGCCGGCCGAAGCTGCGGCCGCCTACAAGGCCCGCCTTCCGATCATCGTGAAGGCCATCCGCGATACCGGCACGACGCTGGACTGATGCGGCAATAGCCGTCCCGACAAACATTTCCCATCTTTCGCCTCCTGCTTGCCAGGGGGCGGGAAGTTTCCTGCATCAAAAGCATCATCCATGAAGAAAAACCTCATTGCCCTGGCTGCGTTGACAGCCATCGGCTCCGCCTCGGCGCAATCGACCGTGACCTTGTTCGGCGTCGTCGACATCGGCGTCAGCTACTACGAAACAACCAGCAAGTATCAGAACAACGGAACCGTTCCTGCGACACCGAAGCCGGACCTCCAGCAGAACCAGTGGGCGCTGTCCAATGGTGGAAACGCCGGTGGACGCGTGGGTTTTCGTGGCCAGGAAGACCTTGGAGGCGGGCTGGCCGCCGGCTTCTGGCTGGAGTCCTCGATGTGGGGCGACGTGGGAACGGTGGGTCGCGGGGCCCTCTACTTCGACCGACGCTCGACGGTGAGCCTGCTCGGACCTTTCGGAGAACTGCGACTGGGCCGTGACTACAACCCGACTTTCTGGAACGACGCGGTCTTCGATCCGTTCCAGACCTCCGGCTCCGGCAGCAGCCTGATCGTGCAGATGCTGGGCAGTGCGTTTCCTACCCTGTCGCTGAATCGTGGCTTCTACGCGCGCAAGTCCAATTCCGTAGGCTATCTCCTGCCCGCCGGCCTGGGCGGTTTCTACGGTCAAGCGATGTATGCGTTCAACGAGGTCGTCAACTCGGACGCGCTGCTGGACAACCCGGCGACATCGAACAACGCGCGCACGGGCCGATACGCCGGTGGACGATTCGGTTACGCCAATGGCCCGCTCGATGTGGCAGTGGCCTACGGCATGAGCACCGTGGCTGACAACTACCACTACGGCTCCACCACCAGCGTGACCACGGCCAATGTCGGTGCCTCATACGACTTCGACCTGGTGAAACTTTTCGGTGAGTACTCGAAGGTCGACGTCAAGACCGACTTCGCGAACATCGGCGCCTTCCCGCTCACGCCGGCGCTCAGTCCCGTACCGGACGTCAGGACCAATAACTTTCTCGTTGGCTTGACGATCCCGGTAGGGGTGGGCTTGATCAAGGCGTCGTATTCACAGGTGAAGGGGGAGTTTTCCACTTTCACACGCTATGGGGCGGTGCCGGCGAACACGCCCGCGCCCAAGGCGGAGAAGTACGCCATCGGCTACGTGCACAACTTGTCGAAGCGCACGGCGTTGTATGCCACCTTCGCACTGACAAGCAATGAGAACGGTGCTGCCATCCCGGTGGTAAACGTTTCCTCGGCCGATACGGGGCCGGGCTATACGAACACGCTCAATTCCTTCGCACCGGGCTATCGGGCGGGGCGTGGTTACGGCTACGACTTCGGCATTCGGCACGCCTTCTGATCCACAGGCTTCGGAAGGCCGCCGCCACGAGGCGGCAGACCAACAGCAACTCATGAAATATTCCGATGACTAGACATTCAATCAGACACGCGGCCGCTGCTGCGGCCCTGATGGCGCTCTTCTCCGCCCCAACGACTGCCCAGGGACTCACCGCGGAGCAGGTGCAGGATCTGGGGCGGCGCGCCGATACCCTCCTGCCGAAGATGGTCGCCTGGCGGCGCGACATCCACCAGCACCCCGAACTGTCGGGACAGGAGGTACGTACTTCGAAGCTGGTGGCTGATCACCTGCGCGCGCTCGGGCTCGAAGTCCGAACCGGCGTCGGCGGTCACGGTGTCGTTGGCTTGCTGAAGGGCGACCTGCCGGGCAAGGTCGTCGCGCTTCGGGCTGACATGGATGCGCTGCCGGTGCGGGAGATTACCGGACTCCCGTTCGCGTCCGGGGTCACGGCGCGCAATTTCGGCCAGGTCTCGCCGGTGATGCACGCATGCGGCCACGACGGCCATGTCGCGATTCTGATGGGCGCGGCCGAGATTCTTGCCGGCATGCGCTCGCAGCTTCGCGGCAGTGTCAAGTTCATCTTCCAGCCGGCGGAGGAAGGGCGCTCTGAAGAGCCGGCCGATCCGAATGCTCCGTTTGGGGCCCGTGCAATGGTCGCGGATGGCGCGCTTCAGAACCCCAAGGTGGATGCGATCTTCGGCCTGCACATCACGCCATCGCTGCCGACCGGCACCATCGCCTATCGAAGCGGTCCGGCCCTGGCCGGTGCAGACGGATTCCGCATCAAGGTCACCGGACGCCAGACTCATGGCGCCCAGCCGTGGGCCGGCGTCGACCCGATCGTCGCGTCGGCGCAGATCGTCACGGGACTGCGTCGATCGTCAGCCGGCAGCTCGAGATCGTCAAGGAGCCTGCCGTGCTCAGCATCGGTGCCATCAATGGCGGCAACAGGGAAAATATTGTTCCGGACAGCGTCGAAATGCTCGGCACGTTGCGCACCTTTGACCCCGCCATGCGCGCCGACGCGAAGAAGCGCATTGTTGCCACTGCCGAATCGATTGCCCAGGCCAGCGGTGCAAAAGCCGAGGTGAGTTTCACCAACGTGGCATATGCTCCGGTGGTCAACCAGCCCGCATTGACCGAGGCCGCGGCGCCGGTGTTGCGTGCAGTGACAGACAACAAGGCAATCGTGGCGCCGAAGGCCAGCGGTTCAGAGGACTTCGCAGAATTCCAGGCTGTCGTCCCAGGCGTGTTCTTCGGATTGGGCGCGACGCCCAAAGGCAAGACTGCGCAGACCGCTTCGCCTCTGCATACGCCGGGATTCGACTTCGACGAAGACGCGATGGCGATCGGCGCGAGGGCGATGGCGGCGCTCACGCTAGACCAGTTG
Source organism: Variovorax humicola (assembly GCF_037889915.1). Classification (NCBI taxonomy): domain Bacteria; kingdom Pseudomonadati; phylum Pseudomonadota; class Betaproteobacteria; order Burkholderiales; family Comamonadaceae; genus Variovorax; species Variovorax humicola. The sequence continues at coordinate 661,443 of NZ_JBBKZV010000001.1, forward strand.
GCGCGCCCCTGAGGGCCGCGCATGGCCAGCCGACATGCATGTCCGCCGCCATCCGCTTCGTGTTGCGTCGCATACTGTTCGACGCTGGTTGCGCATCGAAATTTGCCTGCACACAACCATTTCCCACCCGATGCCCAAGAAGGTAGTCATGCATGCATTTTTTAGAACAAGTCTTGCCTTTCTGACGATTGCGGCCTTGGCCGCCACACCAGCGCTTGCCCAGCCGGGCACGGATGCGGCCCTCGTGAAAACCGAGGGCGGTGCCATCCGCGGCCTGGTCACCGACAGGGTCGTGAGCTGGAAGGCCATTCCTTACGCCGCGCCGCCGGTCGGGCCGCTGCGATGGCGCAATCCGCAACCTGTGGTGGGCTGGAGTGGCGTCAAGGATGGCAGCAAGTTCGGGCCCGCCTGTCTTCAGGCTGACCCGGTGCCGAAGTCCGAGGATTGCCTGACGCTCAATGTTTGGCGGCCCACCGCAACCACCGACAAGCCGTTGCCTGTGATGGTGTGGATCCATGGCGGGGCGATGGTGCACGGCGGGGCGCCGATCTATCCGGCGGATGCACTGGCGGCGCAGGGCATCGTGGTCGTCACGATCAACTTCCGGCTTGGCCGGCTTGGCCACTTCGCGCATCCGGCACTCGCGCAGGAAGCACCCGGCGAGCCGCGCGGCAACTACGGCTACATGGACCAGCGCGCCGCACTCCAATGGGTCCAGCGCAACATTGCGGCATTCGGCGGCGATGCGGGGCAGGTCACCATCTTCGGCGAATCGGCGGGCGGCGGTTCGGTGCTGGCACACATGGTGTCGCCGCTGTCGCGGGGGCTGTTCCATCGCGCGATCCTGCAATCGCCCGGCACGCCGGGTGCGCGCGCTCAGGTCATCCCCTCGACTGATCTTTCGCAAGCCGAGAAGATGGCATCCGACTGGGCGGGCACGGTTGGCGCCAAGGGCGGCAACGCCACCGTGCTTGCAAGGCTGCGGGCCTTGCCCGTGGAGACGCTTCTCGCCGGCGCGAGTGGTCCACAGGCCGTGGCTGCGCTGTCTCAGGGGCGCACGCCGCCCGGCATGGCGATGGCCATCGTCGACGGCCAGTTCCTGACCGAACGGCCCGAGGCAGCCTTGAAGGCCGGCCATCAGGCCATGGTGCCAGTCATCATCGGTGCGAACGATCGTGATCTTCCGGTCGGGGTTGCCAGCAGCAAGAAGCAGTTGTTCGAACTGTTCGGAAGCGATGCGGAAGCTGCGAGAAAGCTCTATGACCCACGCGGCGACCAGTCGCTGGACGAGCTGAAACAACAAGTCTTTGCAGACCGCGCAATGGTCGAGCCCGCCAGGCACTTCGCCAATGAAATGGCACGCGCCGGGCAGCCGGTGTGGCTGTACCGCTTCGCATACGTGTCGCAAGCGCAGCGCGCAAAGAACATGGGCACGCTGCACGGCTTCGAGATTCCCTTCACGCTGGACATTCCCGGCGCCCTCGTCGGCGACAAAGTGACGGCGACCGACAAGGCCATGGGCGACCTCGCAAGTGCGTACTGGGCCGCGTTCGGTCTCACCGGCGATCCGAACGGCGATAGCCGGCCGCAGTGGCCGCGCCACGATCCGGCGACGGACCGACTCCTGCATTTCACCAACCCGGGCGTTATCGTCGGAACGGACCCGCTGAAGGCGAGGCTTGACCTCTGGCAGCGGATCCAGGACCGCGCCCAATAGTCAATTGCAAAGGAATTTCGAATGCAAGTTCAATGGAGCACGCTGGGCCTTGCAGGCCTGGCCCTGACGACGAATGTCGCCACCACCTGGGCTGCGGATGACAAGCCGGTGCCCGTCAACGCCCGCAACTTTGTGCGAGCCGAGACCGACCTGTATTTCGGCCGGACGGTCAAGCAGGGCGCGTTCGGAAAGCTCAACCACGCACGGCAACCCGCGGCCATCGACGACCAGAAAGTCGTGCGAATGAACCGCGACACCTTGTACTCCTCGGGCGTCTTCGACCTGCAGGCCGGGCCTGTCACGATCACCTTGCCCGATGCAGGCAAGCGCTACATGTCGATGCAGGTCATCTCTCAGGATCACTACACGACGGAGGTGGTCTACGCGCCGGGTCGTCACACCTACACGGCGGACAAGGTCGGCACGCGCTATGTGTTCGTCCTCATCCGCACGCTGGTGAATGCGCAGGACGCGAACGACATCGAAGCGGCGAACAAGGTGCAGGACGCCGTCGGTGTCGAGCAATCCCGCGCTGGAAGCTTCGAGGTTCCGCGCTGGGACCAGGCGACGCAGTCGAAGGCACGCGGCGCGCTCAATGTGCTGGGGTCTCTCGGCAGCGGCGAAGACAGATTCGGCTCCAAGGAGCAGGTCAATCCCATCGACCACTTGATCGGCACCGCGATTGGATGGGGCGGCAATCCCAGGACCGCCGCAGACTACGTGAGCGCGTACCCGGAACGCAACGACGGCAAGACCGCGTATCGGCTTACGATGAGGGACGTGCCCGTCGATGGCTTCTGGTCCATTTCGGTCTACAACCGCGAAGGCTATTTCGAAAAGAATGCGCTCGGCGCGTATTCGCTCAACAACCTGACCGCCAAGGCGAACGCAGACGGCTCCTTCACCGTGCAGTTTGGCAACTGCGACGCGGCAACGCCGAATTGCCTGCCGATCATGCCGGGGTGGAACTACACCGTGCGCATGTACCAGCCACGTCAGGCGATCCTCGACGGCACGTGGAAGGTTCCGCAGGCGCAACTCATGCAGTAGGAGGCTGGAGGCGTTCAGCTCAATCGACTGAGGACGCCTGCCGATAGAGGCTCGGCTGCTTGCCCGTCCAGCGCTTGAAGGCGTGCCGGAAGTTGGCTGCGTCGCTGTAGCCGAGCCGGTCCGCGATCTCCTCGTTGGACATCGGCGTTTCGCGCAAGTAGCGAATGGCCAGGTGGCGACGCACGTCGAGCAGGATCTGCTGGAACGAAGTGTGTTCCGCTTCGAGGCGGCGCCGCAGCGTGCGGTCGCTCAGTCCGAACTCGTTGGCCATGGCATCGCTGTTTGCAAATCGGCCCGGTTGTGACAGCAAGCGCTGATGGACCTTGCCGGCAAGGCCGAGCGGATTCTTCATGCTCTGCAACGCCTGCTCGCAAACTTCGCGCACCATCGCGTGCGTGATCTTGTTGGAGTAGGCCGGTTGGTGCTCCAGCCATGACACGTCGTGGATCACCTCGTTGTAGGCCTGGCCGAATCGCACCGGGACGCCGAAGACCTTCTTGTAGATCGCGACGTGGGCCGGCATAGGGTAGGCACCTCGCAACTCCCGCAATCTGAAACCGGCGCCAAAGTAGTCCTTCAGCAGCGTGTGGTTCATGCTGAACTGGAACTCCATCGAGAACCGGTACATCTCGTCCTGCACATCGACGGTGAACAAGGGTTCGATGCGCCATACGGCGGCGTCGTCCCCGATGTCGAAGGAAATCGACGTGACCGGCCCTGTGATCTGGTGATAGCGGATCGCGAAGTGGCAGGCTTCCATCGGCGTCGCACTGCTGAGCAGCGCATAACCGTACATGCCGCATGCGCTCATGTGCATGCGTTGGCCCGCGCGAAGCGCAATGTCCGGACTCTTCGCCATTCGCATCGCGTTGCGATAGACCACCTGCATCTGCCGGAACGAGAGGCGTGTGGCCGGGTCATGCAAGCGGTCTTCCGCGATGCCGCTGCCATCGAGCGCCTGTGCCGGACCAATGCCGTCTTCAGCGAGCGCATCGACCAGCGCCACCACCTTGTAGGCCGGGTAGATCGCTTCGTCGAAGCTTGGAATTGTTTGCTCCATGGCCCTCGGATTTTCGGTGATCTGCGCGCGGTCGCCTGAGAGCAATCCCTATGGCGACGTGGCCGGTGTTCACCCGCAACGCGACCGCAACGAACCTTTCCCGAAACTGCCCGCGACCGGACACTCGATGTCATCGAAGGAGACAAGATTTTCATGAAACACCTCAGCGGACTCGACGCGGGCTTCCTGCACGCGGAATCACCAGAAATGCCGATGCACGTGGGCAGCCTGCATCTGTTGGAACTTCCCGATGGCTACAAGGGCGACTTCGTCGAAGGCGTCAAGGCGCACATGGCGAATCGAATGCATCTGTGCGATGTATTCACGCGCAAGCTGGCGCTCATGCCCTTCGAACTTTCCAACCCGGTGTGGGTGGAGGACGAGGACGTCGACCTGGACTATCACGTCCGTCAAATTTCCCTGCCCCGTCCGGGCCGGATGGACCAACTTGAAAAGACGGTCGGGCGGCTGCACTCGACCCTGCTGGATCGCAGCCGTCCGCTCTGGGAGATGGTCGTCATCGAGGGGTTGCAGGGCGGGCGGGCCGCCCTTTACAGCAAGGTCCATCACGCGGGCATCGACGGCCAGGCGGGCGTGGCACTCGCCAACGCGCTGATGGACGTCACCCGGCAACCGCGCGAGGTGCGGCCGCCGCGTGCCAGGCCACAGACACAGCGATACCAACTCGGCGTCGGTGAACTCGCGGGTGCCGCGGTTACCAACACCATCGCGCAATACGTCAAGATCATCAAGACCTTTCCTGACATGGCCCAGGCCATGCGCAGCATCGTGCTGCCGCAGCCGGACGGCGCTTCGCCGTTGGGTTCGCCGAAGGACTTCAAGCTGATCGGCCCCAAGACGCCGTTCAACGTGTCGGTCACGAACCAGAGAAGCTTCGCCGCCCGATCGGTGCCGCTGACGGAAGTCAAGCAGATCGCCAAGCGCCTTGGCGTGACGCTCAATGACGTGGTGCTGTCGACGTGCTCGGGCGCGCTGCGCCGCTATCTCGCGGATGCCGGTGGCGTGCCGAAGAAATCGATGTCGGCCGCCATTCCGGTCACGCTGCGCGAGCAAGGCAACACCGCATCGAACAACCAGGTAACCATGACCCTGATGACTCTGGCCTCGGACATCAAGGATCCGCTGGAGCGCGTGCGCGTCATTCACGACTCGTCCGTCGCGACAAAGAACCTGATGGGTCATGTGAAGGCGGCCATCCCTACCGACTTTCCTTCGTTCGGCGCGCCCTGGCTGGTGTCGGGCCTCGCGTCTCTGTATGGCCGCTCGCGCCTGGCCAACGTCATTCCGCCGATTGCCAACGTCGTGGTGTCGAACGTGCCAGGGCCGCAGGTTCCCCTCTACATTGCCGGCGCCCGACTGGTGACCTACTACCCGGTCTCCATTCCCGGCCATGGGATGGCGCTGAACATGACGGTGCAGAGCTATGCCGGATCGCTGGAGTACGGCTTGATTGCGTGCCGGCGCGCGGTGCCGGACATCGGGGACCTTGGTGACCTTGTGCTCGCCGAACACCTCGAAATGCTGGCCCTGACAAAGGCCCTTCCGATTTCGTCACCGTGCGCGGTGGCTGAAGAGGCGAACGATGACCCGCTGCACAAAGGTACGGCTCAGAAGAAGAAGGCTCGGGCTGTTGCCGTTCATGCAAGCAACGAGGCATGACATGGACCGCTTCTGGACCCGAAACTATCCGCCGGGCGTTCCGGCCGAGATCGACGTCGCCGAGTACGGATCGCTGATCGCGCTGTTCGAAGAGAGCTTTGCGAAACACCACGCTGCCGACGCCTATGTCTGCCTCGGGCGTGCCATGACCTTCGGCGAGTGGGACGACTTGTCGTGCGCGCTCGCAAGCTGGTTGCAGGCGCAAGGCTTGGCGCGTGGCGAGCGTGTCGCGATCATGATGCCAAACCTCCTTCAGTATCCCGTGGCCATGGCGGCAGTGCTGCGTGCCGGCCTGGTCGTCGTCAACGTCAACCCGCTCTACACGGCGCGTGAACTGGCGCACCAACTGAAGGACTCCGGCGCCACGGCGATCGTCATTCTTGAGGACTTCGCGCCAACCCTGGCACAAGTCGTCGGTGGCACGGAGATCAAGCACATCGTGCTGTGTGCGAGCGGCGACATGCCAGGGGGCGACACCCAGGCCGAAAGAAACGGGGCAATCGCCTCGGGGCTCCATTCAGTCACGCGCTTCAACGACGCCATCGCCGCCGGGCGCGGACTGAAGCTCAAGCGCCACGACATCCGTGGCGACGACGTGGCGGTACTGCAATACACGGGCGGCACCACAGGCATCTCCAAGGGCGCGACCCTGCTGCACAAGACCATCATTGCGAACCTCCTCGCCTCCGAGGCATGGACGCTCCCGGGCATGCAGCGCAAGCCGCGCACTGGGCAATTCACCATCGTCTGCGCGCTGCCGCTTTATCACGTGTTCGCCTTCATCACGTGCGGACTGCTCGGCATGCGGCTGGGCGCGTTGAACATCCTCGTTCCGAACCCGCGCGACATCGCCGGGATGATCGCGACGTTTGCGCAGCACAAGCTTCACATGTTTCCCGCGGTGAACACCCTGTTCAACGGATTGGCCGGCAACACCGAATTCGCAAAGCTCGATTTCTCCGAACTCGCCATCTCCAATGGCGGCGGCATGAAGGTGCAGGAGTCCGTCGCCAGCAAGTGGCTGACGGTGACCGGCTGCCCGATCATCGAGGGCTACGGGTTGTCGGAAACCTCTTCCGGCGTGACATGCAATCGCGCCGACAGCCAGGAATACACCGGCACGATCGGGTTGCCCTTGCCCAACGTGGAGATCCGCATCCTGGACGATGATGGCCAGGCGCTGCCGCCGGGCCAGCCCGGGGAAATCGCCATCCGGGGTCCGCAGGTGATGGCGGGCTACTGGCGGCGCGACGACGAAACCGCCGCCGCCATGACCGCTGACGGATTCTTCAAGTCCGGCGACATCGGCATCATGGACGAGCGCGGCTACACGACGATCGTCGACCGGAAGAAGGACATGGTCCTCGTCTCCGGCTTCAACGTCTATCCCAACGAAATCGAGGAAGTCGCTTCGAAGCACCCCGACGTGCTCGAGAGCGCAGCCATTGGCGTTCCGGACGCCAACACCGGCGAGGCCGTGATGCTCTTCGTCGTTCGAAGGAATGCCGCGCTCACAGAGGCCGACTTGGCCAGGCACTGTGCCGAACAGCTCACGGGCTACAAGAAGCCCAGGCACATCCGCTTCCGCGACGAGTTGCCAAAGTCAAACGTCGGAAAGATTCTTCGACGCGCACTGCGCGAAGAAGTGCTTCGAACATTGCGCACGTGACCTGCACCCCCACCCACACAATCGAGATCAACATGACCGCAACGGCGCGAACAGGCGTGAAGTACACGCTCCTGGTCCTCTTCCTCATCAACTTCCTCAACTTCTTCGACCGCACGATTCCGGCCGTGGTGCTGGAGCCCATCCGGAAGGAATTCGGGCTCGATGACACGATGTTCGGCGTGCTGGGCACGGTGTTCACGCTCGTCTATGCGATAGCCGGCCTGCCGCTCGGTCGCCTGTCCGACCGCTTGCGCCGCACGCGCGTGCTGGCCGGTGGCGTGTTTGTCTGGAGCCTCATGACGGCGGCATCGGCGATGGCGTGGAACTTCACGTCGTTCCTGCTCGTTCGCCTCGGCGTCGGCGTGGGGGAGGCGAGTTGCGCTCCTGCCGCGAATTCGATGATCGGCGACATGTACCCGTCAAACCGGCGCGCCCGTGCGATCGGCCTGTTCATGCTGGGCCTGCCGCTGGGCAGCCTCGCATGCTTCGCCCTGGTGGGATGGATCGCACAGAACCATGGCTGGCGCGCACCCTTCTATATCGCGGCCATTCCGGGATTCATTCTTGCGCTGGTGGTGCTGGCCCTGCGTGAGCCGGTGCGCGGCGAACAAGAGACCTACAAGCTCGACGCCGCAACGCCGATCGACAGGCCCTACAGGCGCCTGGCGGCCATCCCGACCCTGTGGTGGATCATTTTGTCGGGGGCTGCATACAACTTCGCGGTGTATGCGATGAACACCTTTCTGCCAGCCCTGATGGTGCGCTATCACCATGTGGGCGTAGCGCAGGCAGGCTTGGTCTCCGCCGTCGTGCTGGGGCTCACCGGCCTGCTGGGGCTCACCCTCGGCGGCTGGATTGCGGACAAGATTCGCGCTGCCTTTCCGCGAGGCCGCCTCGTGTTCGGCGCTGTTTGCCTGTTGCTCGCTGCACCGCTCCTGTACGCGGGATTGGTGCGCTCGGCGGGGGATGTCGTCGGCGCCACGATCCTGTTGTCGGCGGGATGGCTCCTGTTCTTCATGTACTACGTCACCGTCTATCCGTCAGTGCAGGACGTGGTCGAGCCGCGCTTGCGCGCCACGGCGATGGCCGTGTACTTCTTCTTCCAGTACGTGCTGGGCGCGGGCTTCGGGTCTGTCGTGACCGGTCTGCTTTCAGATCGATATGCGACGCAGGCGATGCAGGAGGCCGGTGGCGGTGCCATCACCGAGGCTGCGCGCGCGGTCGGGTTGCAGGCATCGATGAGCATGGTGGTTCCGGTTGCGGCGTTGGTGACCGCCGTCGCCTTGTGGCTGGCCGCGCGACGCTTCCTGACGGACGCGGCGAGTGCCAACCGGTGCGTGGACCCGTTGTGTCGTGCGTCGGAGAAATTTGGCGGCGAGCGAGGCGCCGTGACCGGTAACGGCGGCACCGTTCAGGGAGAACTTCAATGAGCGAAGCGGCACAACGCATTGCGCCTCCATCGCACTTGTTGTGGCTGGCAGAGTTGCGCGGCCTGTGGGAAACGGGCGCCGGCATGGCCATGTGGCCCTTGCTGCAACTCGCGCCGCGTGGCGACGGGCACAGCGTGGTCGTCCTACCGGGGCTCATTGCAGGTGACGGCTCGACGGTGCTGCTGCGGCGCCTTCTGGCCAGCCGCGGCTATGACGCGCATGGCTGGGGCCTCGGCCGCAATCTCGGCCCGCGCGACGGCGTTGAAGAAGGAATGCGCAACCTGCTTGTCTCGCTCAACGACAAGAGCGGCAGGAAGGTCAGCCTGGTCGGTTGGAGCCTGGGCGGCGTCTATGCCCGACTTCTGGCCTCGATGCATCCCGAGCGGGTGCGCAGCGTGGTCACGCTGGGCACCCCTTTTCGAGGCAGTCCCCGCGCGACTAACGCCTGGCGCCTCTACGAGTTCCTGAGCAGGCAGAGTTCGCACGACCCGTCGCGCATGCAGCGGATCACGCCGACACCCGGGGTGCCCACGACGTCGATCTTCAGTCGCAGCGACGGGGTGGTCTCGTGGCGCTGCAGTGTCGAGAAGACGGGCCACCGGTCGGAGAACATCGAGGTGTTCGGCAGTCACGTCGGGCTTGGATTCAATCCTGCCGTCCTGTACGCCGTAGCCGATCGTTTGGCACAGGCGGAAGGCGCATGGAAGCCGTTCGAGCGTGGACATCTCGGCCCTCTGGTGTACCCGGACCCGGCACGCGACGACAGGGGCTGACGAGCCTTTCCCAGGGCGATCGCCGGCGCACGTCTCGACCTTCGACACTGGCTCGTTGACGCCTTCGCCCGCCAACATCCAAGGATGCGAGCCTGATCAGTATTGCGATGCGTTCCAACCTATTGGCTGTTGCACTGAAGGTCTGCTTCGCGAACGGAAGCGGTCCGGGCCGTTGGGACCGCGACCGGCGACAACGGACCCGTAGCTGCTGTCCGCATACGGTGCGGCCCGCGTACCTACTGTGTTCGCTGGATGCTCGACATCCCGACCTACTGTTCAGCCACTGAGAACGCCGACTGTTAACGAAGGGCCGACCGATCTCCTCGAAGGGCAAACGCTCTGCTTACCGGCGGCGCAGTAGCTGGAGGCAGCTTTCACCGAAGTGCCCAACTAATATCCAAGGCACGAGACGCGGTCCGAAACTTCGCGGCGGTGCTTAGGCTCGCACCCGGTCGAAAGGACCGCGTCCGAGGTGGCGGTGTCGACTGCGCCGTCGTTTCCCGGGCCGCCCGGGGCTTCATTGGCAAGGTCGCATTTCTCAGGCACGTCAAGTGCGCCTACTGACAAAACTGACAAAAGTGACTGGGGACGGGTTTCGTCAGTTTTGTCAGCTTGCGAGTGCACGGTCCCCAGAAGATGCTCCCGCGCGCGCCGCCCCCAGTCAATCACGCCGAGCCTTTCAAAATGTGAGGATTGACGTAGTAGCGCGTTGTTGGCCGACCGGTAGTGCCGTCCAGTTCGACACCTTGGATCCATCCATGTTCCTCCAGGCTGAAGAGCGCGCTGTCGACCTGCAGCATGGACGTGACTCCTGTCCATTGCTTGCGAAATACGTCACGCGCAGTGAAGCCGTCAAGCAGCTTTCCGTCGGCGATGCGCCGGCCAACCAAGCGGGCAGCATTGACCCTCGATACCTCCACCAACCCGTAGATGCGCCGGGCGTGTCCGGCCAGGTACTCGCACCACGCAGCCGCACGCAATGCACTACTCGCTTTCACGGGGCCGATTCCATCCTCGGCCAAGTGCAGGATCAGCGCCATCGCGCAGAACAGCTTCTCGAACTTGCCAAGGTGTTGGCGCATGAACGGGTTTTGCTCGGCGGCAATGTGCACGTTATGCAGCTCAGCGCACCACTCCACGAAGATGCCCTGGGCTTCGTCGTCGAACTGGAAGTGCGGGAGCTTGACGAAATCGTCAGCCGGCGCCGCGCCGTCTTGCACCGGATCAAAGTGCGCAAGGCGGTCAAAGAGATCGCGGACGGCCTCGCGCGCGCCCTTTACCGGATGCCTGTCGCGCCACTCCCATGCGACACTGTCCGGATACACCATCACCTGAAATCGCTGGATTCGGCCGTCGTTGCCGAGTGCCACTGACATGGCTGCAAGATAGCGTTGCAGCAACTCGGGTTGAATCCCACCGAATACGCCCAGGCAGTGGTTCTTGATGCGCAGGCTACCGCGCCCAATGCGGTCGATATTGAAGCTGCCCGTGCCGTTCCAGCCTTCGAGATAGAAGGCCTTGTCGCTTTCGTGGCCTTCCTTCTCCCACGAGGCCAGAAGGCCGGTCAGTTCGTCGCGAAACACGAGCAGGCCCTGGGGGTTGTCGACCAGCAAATCGCCCAGCTTTTCCACAGTCGAATCATTCGACTTGAAGCGGCGCGCATGCGGTTCTTCTGGTCACATCTTCGACGCGCCAGGCCGTGACTTTCTCGCTGAGTTTCTTCGGCTTGGGGAAAGTGCCATTTCCGACACGGCGCCACAGCGTTGCATCGGAAAAGGGAAGAACATCGAGAAGCTTGCTCTGGCGCACGAACCCCTCGGCTGGGAGCGCGCCATACAAGGGCTGGTTGGTTGAAGGTTTCGACATGCACAGACTCCTTTGTTGAAGGTGACAGGCAGTGCCGCGCAACCACGCGCTACATGAAGTCACCTGTTGTGGTGACTCCAGACAATATGCAGGGGCTTGGGCTTCGGGAAAAAGATTCGGAGCCGTGTTGAGCGCCGGATCTTCTTGACAGTCAGGTGGCTACTTGTGCGCGCGCATTTCGCACTTCCGACGCAAGGACTGGGTCGTTCGGCCAATTCAATACCACCGTTGCAGTGACGACAGCAGCCTCGATGATTGCCGGCGACAACTCAATGCGGTTCGCAAGCAGTAGCGAAAGGAAGCCGCGCAGGTACTGTGCCTTTGGCGCGTTCTTCCTGCTTGCGATGCCATCGCCGACAAAATCGGACTCGATGGGCGCCCACTCGGATGCAGCACGGCTCAGGCCGGCTAGGGCGCTCGCAACGTCGGGACTGACATCCCATGCGTAACGGATGGCGCCGCGAGTCGCCGCTGGTGACTCCGTGTCCTGATGCGCATCAGGGTCGACGAACTCCAGCTCGACAGCAGGGTGATCGGCCGGGGCACTTGCAGGCCGGCTATCGTCATCCTCGACACTCCCGCGGTCGCGGCCCAGCAGGATCCGCTTCAGGCCGCGCCACATGTGGAAATTCCGATGGTTCTGGTCATGGTCGGCTCGTTCAATCAGCGCCTCCAGGCTGACGAACTCGGGTGGCAAGTATTGCCCTACTTCTGGCGCTATCTGGTGCAGGAGCTCGGCGAGCTGGAAAGCCGCTTTACCCACCTTTCCGACCAGGGTCTTGGCCGCTTTGATATTGGTGCGAACAGTCTGGTAGTTTCGATGAGCGACCCAGCCGGCGCCAATGAACACGTCGATGTCCGCGGTGTGAGAGCGGGCGCCGCCAACAGCAAATCGTAGGCCGCCTTCATTCGCGGATCGCAACCGAGGCGCTCCAGGCATTCAATTTCCGCCGCGATGGCCGGTCGATTTCCGGGTTCCGCTTTGGCCAGTGACGCCCGCATGCCCATCGGCTCGGTTTCGTTGCCGTCGAGACGGCTGACGATGCTCTCGCGCACGGTCTGCGGCGTGCAGGCGAGGAATTTCATGCGGCTGCTCGCAGCGCAATCACATTGCCTTGCCGCCAAGGTTCACCGGCTTCGCATGCGGTCAGAAATTCCGCCCAGGTCTCAAGGGCCGCGCGGCGTTCGCCCAAGTACTCATGCTGGTCGTAAACGCCCAGGAAGCCGCCGAGCGCGTGCATCTTGTTGATTTTTCTGACTGCGTACTTGGAGGCAGGCGATGGGGCGGAGAGACTTCCTGAGTGTTGGAGTGCGCATTGCCTATTTTGCGACTGACGCCGCCGAGAGACCGATCTCCCGTGAAATCCTGGCCTGTGCAAGGCGCAAAAGCGCGTTTTGGCGAATTCCTCGACGCCTGCCTGGCGGACCGGTCCGCAGATCGTGACCAGGCGCGGTGCCGAGGCGGCTGTGCTTGTGCCAGTTGGCGAATGGGGTCGGCTGCATGGCGCCGAGACCCGGCGAAATGATCGCTTACGTTTCAGCGCGCTGCATCCGCCGATGGAGCGGCCAGATCGCCTTCAGCGCCTCGCCATCGCTGCGATAGGCCTGGCAGGTGTCTGCCAGTGCGGGCTTGGGAAGCAGACCCGGCGCGGCGTGCAGGGTGCGCAGGTTGTTCGTCTCGCGGCGCATCGCGAACAGCGCCTGCATGGCCGTCGTGGCCAAGGGGCCGAGCAACTCGGTCAGGTGCGTGCAGCCCTTGTTCCCGCCGACGAGCGCGCGGACCTTCTTCGTGAAGCCCGGGCCGATCTTCAACCCAGCCAGCGCACTGTACGAAGGGTTGCTGGCCGCGCACCATGGCGTCGGCGCGGCCTCGGTATGCACCTCCAGGTTCTGGATGACCAGCTCGTCGTCCACCGTCATCACGACGCGCATGCGGTGCAGGTCTTCGCCCGCGCCCAGCGGCTTGAAGAACAGGTCGCTCCCCCGGGGCGAGATGTCCCGCATCGTGCCTTCGACGTCGATCAACCCGTCGTCGCGGAGGAAGCCCTCGCAGACGATCTGGCGCGTGTGGAGCAGGCGGCGGCCGGGGCGGGAAGGGGTGTGGGAATCCATGCTTCGTGTTCCTTGGAGTGCCGATCGATGGTGGGCAAGCGGGGCGCCATCCGCACTACCCAGGGCGGGTGGTTGCAGCCTTTGATCCGCCGCGCGGCGCCACCCGATCGGGGTGGCCGATGCGCTGTGGCGCGCTGGTCTACTCGTTCCGGATCAAGAGACAAACCCCACCCGGACAGCACCATGCACGTACCCAGCGCAACTCCGACAGCGAGCCACCCCTGCCCGACGCCTGGCGATGTGATCGAGCGCCCGACCGGTGCGCTCGCCATCGACGCGGCGCGGGCGCGCTGCGGGCTGCCGCGCGTGGCCCACATTCCCGAGACCAGCCTGTTCCGCAACCTCGAAACGTCGGCGCAGCGCTACCCGGCCAAGACCGCGATCCACTTCCAGGGCAGCGCGGTCAGCTACAGCCGGCTGCTCGGCGAGGTCGAGGCCATGGCCGGCTACCTGCAGCGCGAATGCAACGTGGTGCCGGGCGACCGCGTGATCGTGTTCAGCCAGAACTGCCCGCAGTTCATCGCGGCCTACTTTGCGATTCTGCGGGCCGATGCGGTCTTCGTGCCGGTCAACGCGATGCTGCTGCGCGACGAGCTCGAGCACATCGTCAACGACAGCGGCGCCGTTGCAGCCTTCGTTGCCAGCGAACTGCTCGACCGCATCGCACCGCTGGTCGGCACGACCCCGCTGCGAAAGCTCGTCGTGCATGCCTATGGCGACGCGCTGGGCCCGGAGGGTGTGAAGGGCGTCGAGGACGAGGGCCTGCCGGCGCCCGACTGGCTGCGCACGCAAATGGCGGACGTTCGGCTACCCGACGCCGCCATCGCCTGGAACGCCGCCCTGGCGCAAGCCTGCGTGCCCGAACCGCACCGCGCCGGTCCGGATGACCTGAGCATGCTGCCCTACACCTCGGGCACCACGGGCAAGCCCAAGGCCTGCATGCATACGCACCGCACTGTGATGACGTCGTGCGTCGGTTCATCGCTATGGCGACGCACCAACCCGTCGTCGGTTTACCTGGCGGTGGCCCCGCTGTTCCACTTGCTGGGGCTGCAGAACAACGTCAACTCGGCGATCTTCTGGGGCGGCACCATCGTGCTGATGCCGCGCTGGGACCGCGAGGCCGCCGCGACCTTGATCGAGCGCCATCGCGTGACTTTCTGGGCAGCGCTGCCGGCGATGCTGGTCGACTTCTTCGCGCAACCCGGCATCGAGCATCGCGACCTCAGCAGCCTGTCGATCGTGACCGGCGGCGGCGCGGCCACGCCGCAGCACGTCAACGACATCCTCAAGTCGCGCTACGGCCTGGACTACGTCGAAGGCTACGGCCTGACCGAGAGCGCCAACTTCCTGTGCGCCAATCCCCTCTACAAGCCGAAGAAGGGTTGCCTCGGTCTGCCGACCTTCGGGGTCGACCTGCGCATCATCGACCCCGATTCGCTGCGGCCGGTGGCGCCGGGCGAGGCCGGGGAGATCGTCGTGCACGCAGCGCAGATCATGCTGGGCTACTGGAACCATCCGCGCGCCAATGCGGAGAGCTTCATCGCCATCGACGGCAAGCGCTTCTTTCGCACCGGCGACATCGCGAGCATGGATGAAGAAGGCTACGTCTTCATGCGCGATCGCCTGAAGCGGATGATCAACGCGTCGGGCTTCAAGGTCTGGCCGGCCGAGGTCGAAGCCGCGTTGCACGAGCATCCATCGATCCTCGAGGCTTGCGTGATCGCGGCGCCCGACACGCGACGCGGCGAGACGGTCAAGGCCGTCGTCACGCTGCGCCGCGGCAGCACCGAGGACAGCGCCAGCCTGCTGGCCTGGTGCCGCGAACACATGGCGACCTACAAGGCGCCGCGCATCGTGCAGATCGTCAGCGCACTGCCGAAGAACGCCACCGGAAAGATCGCCTGGCGCGAACTGCAGGAGCAGGAAGCGCTCGCCGGATCCGCCGCACCGCAGAAGACGGCAGCCACCCACTGAAAGCGCCCATCATGTCCATGACGCTCGCGCTGCAGCGCTCGATCCAGGCCACGCCCGATGCCGTGGCCACCGTCTTCCACGGCCGGCGCCGGACGTTCAGGGAGTTCGGCGACCGCGTCGCGCGCCTGGCCGGTGCGTTGCAATCGATCGGCATGGCGCCCGGCGACCGCGTCGGCATGCTGGGCGTGAACTCCGACCACTGGCTCGAATACATGATGGGCGTGTGGTGGGGCGGCGGCGTGCTCAACCCGGTCAACACGCGCTGGAGCGTGCCCGAGATCGTCTATTCGCTCGACGACAGCGACACCAGCATCCTGATCGTCGACGACCATTTCCTGCATCGCGTCGAAGGCATCCGCGCTTCGGCGAAGCGCGTGCCTGTCTTCATCTACGCCGGCGCCGGCGAGGCACCCCGGGACATGGTGTCCTTCGAAGCGCTGATCGCGGCCGCGACACCCGTCGAGGACGCGGACCGCGCCGGGACCGACCTGGCCTGCATCCTCTACACCGGCGGCACGACCGGATTCCCCAAGGGCGTGGTGCACAGCCACTGGACGCTGTGGTCCATCGGCATCCAGCGCCTCGCGCAAACGCCGATGCAGGGAGACGGCGTGGCGCTGCACGTGGCGCCGCTGTTCCACATGGGGGGCATCGGGCGCGCGCTGGTGCAGTTCATCGCCGGCGAGACGCACGTGCTGGCCGCGACTTTCGATGCACGCGAGGTGCTGCAGACCATCGAGCGCGAAGGCGTGACCGACCTGCTGCTGGTGCCCACCATGCTGCAGGCGCTCATCACGCATCCCGAGTTCGACTGCTTCGACCTGGGCAGCCTGAAGCGCATGGTCTACGGTGCATCGCCGATTGCCGAATCGGTACTCGAGCGCGCAATGGCCGCGCTGCCCGGCGTGGCATTCACGCATTCATATGGCATGACCGAATGCGGCGGCGCGACCTCGAACCCGCCCGAGAACCATGGCGCCGAAGGCCGAGCGTCGGGCCTGTCGCGCTCGGCCGGGCGGGCCACCTTTGGCGTCGTGGTCAAGGTGGTCGACGCGAACGGCCAGGAGGTTCCGCGCGGCGAGGTCGGCGAACTCATCGTGCGCGGGCCCAACGTGATGCTGGGCTACTGGAACAAGCCCGAGGAAACGGCGCGCGCATTGCGGGACGGCTGGCTCCATACCGGCGACGGCGCGCGCATGGACGCAGGGGGCCACGTCTTCATCGTCGACCGCCTCAAGGACATGATCGTGAGCGGCGGCGAGAACGTGTACTCGGCCGAGGTCGAGAACGTCATTGCCAGGCATCCGGCCGTGCAGGCCTGCGCCGTCATCGCGGTGCCGCATGCGCAATGGGGCGAGGCGGTGCATGCGGTGGTGGTGCGCAAGCCCGGCGCGCAGCTCGACGATGCGGGCCTGCACGACCACTGCCGCAGTTTCATCGCCGGCTATAAGTGCCCGAAGAGCATCGAGTTCCGCGAGGCCCTGCCGCTGTCGGCGGCGGGCAAGGTGCTCAAGCGCGAACTGCGCGAGCCGCACTGGGCGGGGCAGTCGCGCCAGGTGAGTTGAAGGGCATGGCCTTTCGGACGCGCATCACCGATCTGTTCGGCATCCGGCATCCGATCCTGCTCGGGGGCATGCACCACCTGGGCCAGTCGGGCATCGTCGCAGCCGTCGTCAATGCCGGTGCGATGGGGTTCATCACCGCGCGGTCGTTCGAGTCGCTCGAGGACTTGCGCGCAGACCTGCGGCGCTGCCGCGAGCTGACGCAGGGCAAGGCCTTCGGCGTCAACCTGACGCTCTCGCGCCGGCCGGGCGCGAACCGGCACGTGCCGGGCTGGATCGAGGTTGCGCTCGAGGAAGGCGTACGCCATTTCGAGAGTGCCGGCGACTCGCCCGAGCGGCTGGTCGAAGCGATCCATCGCGGCGGAGGCTTGCTCGTGCACAAGTGCCCCAGCGTGCGCCACGCGCAAAGCGCGGCGCGGCTCGGCGTCGACGCCATCGCGCTGGTGGGCTGCGAGGAGGGCGGCCATCCGGGCGCGAACCCGCTGTCGGCCTTCGTCAACGGCGCCTTCGCGCTCGAACAGATCGGCCTGCCGCTGGTGCTCGGCGGCGGCATCGGCAGCGGGCGACAGATCGCGGCGGCATTGGCCCTGGGCGCGGACGGCGTCGTGATGGGCAGCCGCTTCATGGTGGCCCGCGAGGTCCGCGCACACGATGCGTTGAAGCAACGCATCGTGGATGCCGACCAGTACTGTTCGACGGCCATCCTGGGTTCGCTCGGCGACACCTGGCGCGTGCTGCACAACGACGCGGCGCGCGAGGTACATCGGCTGGAAGCGGGCGGGGCGCGAAGCCATGCCGAGTTCGGCGACCTGATCCTGTCGTCGCGTACGCGGCAGCGGGTGTACGAGGAGGGCGATGTGGATGGCGGTATCGTGTCGCTCGGGCCGGCGGGTGGGTTTGCGGATGAGATCGAGCCGGCGGCGCGGATCGTCGAAAAGCTCGTGCGTGATGCGGCGCTTGCAGCCAGCGCGTTCGCGGGCGTGATGGTGGCGCAGTAAAGCGCGCCGCAGCTCACGTGAGGCGGCTGGCTGCCTGAGTCCTCAGCGTGCCGGCTGGAACATGATGATGCCCATGCCAAGCAACGCCACCGCCACACCCGCAAGGTCCCAAGCTGTCGGCCGGACCTGGTCGACGGCCCACAGCCATATCAGCGCGACCGCGATGTAGACGCCGCCGTAGGCCGCATAGACGCGCCCGGCCGCCGTCCCGTGCAGCGTGAGCAGCCAGGCGAACAATGCAAGGCTCGCGGCGGCTGGCAGCAGGAGCCAGGCCGGCTTGCCCTGTTTGAGCCACAGCCAGGGCAGGTAGCAACCCACGATCTCGGCGAGCGCGGTGGCGATGAACTGCAGCAGGGTCTTCATGCCCCTCATTCTGCAGGGGCAGCTCAGCCCTTGAATTCGGGCTTGCGCTTCTCGATGAATGCGCTGACCGCTTCGTGATGGTCCGCCGTCTGGTGCGACATCACCTGGAAGGCGGCCGACATTTCCAGCAGTGTGTCGAGTCGCGAGTGCAATGCTTCCCGCAGGAGGCGCTTAGCCAGGCGCACGGCATGCGGCGGGTTGGCGGCAATCTGCTCGGCCAGGGCACGAGAGGTTGGCAACAGTTGCTCGAGTGGCACCACGCGAGACACCAGGTTCCATTCCGCCGCCTGCTTGGCATCGATCATCTGGCCGGTCAGCGTGAGCTCGGTGGCGCGCGAGAGGCCGATGATGCGCGGCAGCAGCCATGCGCCGCCGTCGCCGGGGATGATGCCCAGCTTGACGAAGCTCTCGGCGAACTTCGCTTCTTCGGCGGCGACGCGGATGTCGCACATGCAAGCGAGGTCCAGGCCGGCGCCAATGGCATGGCCGTTGACCGCCGCGATGACAGGCACTTCGAGGTTGAACAGCGCGAGGGGCAGCTTCTGGATGCCGAGGCGGTATTCACGGCGCAGTTCCATCGGCGCCATCTCGCTGTAGCGGCCCATGTCCTTCACGTTGCCGCCGGACGAGAAGGCCGTGCCGGCGCCCGTGAGGATCACGGCGCGCACGGAATGATCGGCATGGATGCGGTCGATGGCCGCGAGGAACTCGGGCACCGCGCTGTTGCCGGTGAGCGCGTTGCGCGCTTCGGGGTCGTTCATCGTCAGCGTGACGATGTGGCCTTCTTGCTCATAGTTGAGGAACTTCTTGTCGCTCATTTAAAGGATCTCCTCCATTGCGAATTGCAGGACTGACGGGACACTGTGCACTAGCAGTGCCTCGCCGACGATGCGGTTCCAGTAAGCCTCCGAGCCATCGGCCATGCGCCATTCGTGCAGGCGGCGGCTGTAGAGCTGGAGGTCGAATTCCTCGGTGACGCCGATGGCGCCGTGCAGGGCGTGGGCTGTCGATGCGACCAGGGGCACCGAGGCGCTGGTGCGCGACTTGGCGGTCGCGGTGGCCAGCAGGGCGGGGACCTTGGCGCCGGCCTTGAAGGCCAGTTCTGCCGCGACGCCGGCGCATGCCACGTGCTCGGCCATCACGCTGAGCTGGTGCTGGATCGCCTGGAACTTGCCGATGGCCTTGCCGAACTGCACGCGGTCGTTGCAGTAGCCGAGGGTCATGGCGAACAGGCGCTCCATCGCGCCGGCCATCGCGGCGGCGTGAAGGGCGGCGCTGAACACCGCGACTCCGTTGCCGTTGTCGCCGACGGGCGTGCCGACGGCGTCTTTCGTCCAACGGAGCGATGCGACGAGGCTGCCGCGAACGCCGGTCGCGGTGCGCTCGGCCTTCTTGCAGTCGAGCAGTGCGAGTTGGCCGTCGATGTTGGCAAGGGCGAAGTCTGCGATGCTGCCGAATGCGACATTCGAACCGCTGACCGATCCATTCGTGTTGCGAAGTGCATGGCCCACGAGCGTGACCATGCCTTCCGGCGCCGCCACGTCGCGCAGCAGGGCGCGCGCCGCAATGCTCTGCGCAACCGGCACCGGAACGGCATGCCGTCCAAAGGCCACGAAGATCGGAAAGACCGCGTCAAGGTCGAGTCCCGCGCCGCCCGCGTCTTCGCTTGCCATGAGTTCGAGGAATCCGTTGTCGGCCAGCGACTTCCAGAGCGCGGCAGCCGAGCCGCCGTTCTCGATCGCTCGGATCGCAGCCGGCGTGCACTGGTCGACGAGGATGGCCTCGATGGCTTCTGTGAACATGTTCTTGTCTCCTTGATGCTTCAGCGCAGGCCCAGGCCGCGGGCGATCATGCCGCGCAGGATCTCGCGCGTGCCGCCGCGCAGCGAGAAGGTGGGCGATATCTGGCTCAGGTAGGCGAGGGTGCGATACAGGTCGGCGTCGACGGCGCGCGCCGGATCGGCCGCGACGGCTGCCTCGATGGCCGCGGGAATGGCCTGCTCGAACTCGGTGCCGATGTCCTTCACCAGCGCCGCCTCGACCACCGGGCTTTCGCCACGTGCCAGCTTGGTGGTGACGGCCACCGACAGGCTGCGCAGGGTCGCCAGCTGCGTCGTGAAGCTGCCGAGCAGCGTCGCATCCGAAGCCGAGAAGTCGGTCTTGCGCAGGCTCGCCATCCAGGTGTCGAGCAGTACCACGCTCGAATACAGGCGCTCCGGCCCGCTGCGCTCGAAAGCCAGCTCGGCATTCACCTGCATCCAGCCGCTGCCTTCATCGCCGATCAGCGCGTCGTCGCCGAGGAACACGTCGTCGAAGGTCACTTCAGAGAAATGCGCATCGCCCGTCAGGTCGACGATGGGGCGGATGTCGATGCCGGGCAGCGAGAGGTCGACGATCAGCTGCGACAGGCCGCCCTGGCGGTCTTCCGGTGCACCCGAGGTGCGCACCAGCGCGATCATGTAGTGCGAGCGATGCGCGTTGGTCGTCCAGATCTTGCGGCCCGTCAGGCGCCAGCCGCCATCGACGCGCGTCGCGCGCGTGCGCACGCTGGCCAGGTCGGAACCCGAGTTGGGCTCGCTCATGCCGATGCAGAAGAAGGCCTCGCCGCGGCAGATGCGCGGCAGGTAGAAGTCCTTTTGCGCCTCGGTGCCGAACTTGTTGATCAGCGGGCCGCTCTGGCGGTCGGCGATCCAGTGCGCGGCGACGGGCGCGCCGGCCGCGAGCATCTCCTCGACGAGCACGAAGCGGCGGAAGGCATCGAGCCCCGCGCCGCCGTACTTGGCGGGCAGGGTGATGCCGACCCAGCCGCGCTCGGCGAGGCGGCGGCTGAAGGCGGCGTCGAAGCCCATCCAGGTGCGCGCCCGCACGGCCGGCGCGGCCGGCGCGAGGTTGGTCGCGAGGAACTTGCGCACTTCCTCGCGGAAGGCCTGTGCTTCCTCGGGCAACTGCGCAAGGCGGAAGGCCTCGAGCAATTGGGAACTCATGCCGCCACTCCCTCGGCGGGAATCTCGCCGGTCGTCAACGCATTGGGCGCGGCCTGCCTCACCAGGTCGGGGATCAGTCCGCCGAGCTCCTCGACGGTCCAGCGCCCTTGCTTCTCGACGCGCGGGCCGGCATGCCAGCCCTCGGCCACCGTGATGCGGCCGCCGCGCGCGCCGAATACGCGGCCGGTGATGCCGCTGGATTCGACGCTGCCGAGCCAAGCCACCAGCGGCGCGACGTTCGACGGGTCGAGCGGGTCGAAGCCGTGGGCCTCGTTGCGGATCGCCTGCCACTTGGGGCTGGCGAAGATGTCTTCGGTCAGGCGGCTCATCGCGGTCGGGTAGATGGCGTTCACCGTCACACCGTAGCGGTCGAGTTCGCGCGATGCAATCACCGACAGCGCGGCGATGCCGGCCTTGGCCGCGCCGTAGTTGGACTGGCCGGCGTTGCAGTACAGGCCCGACGACGAGCTGGTGTTGATCAGGCGGGCCACGCGAGGGCGCCCCGCCTTCGACTCGTTGCGCCAGTAGGCGGCCGCATGTCGCGACGGCGCGAAGGTGCCGCGCATGTGCACGCGGATCACCGCGTCCCAGTCTTCCTCTTCCATGTTGACCAGGGTGCGGTCGCGCAGGATGCCGGCGTTGTTGACCAGCACGTCGAGGCCGCCGAAGGTGTCGATGGCGGCGTCGATCATGCGCTTGGCGCCCTTCCAGTCGGCCACGTCGTCGGCGTTGGCGATGGCCTGGCCGCCCATGGCTTCGATCTCGGCCACGACTTCCAGCGCCGGGCCGGTGGCCGAGCCTGGGCCGCCGTCGCCGCGGCCGCCCAGGTCATTGACCACGACCTTCGCGCCCTGGCGCGCGAACTCCAGCGCGTACTCGCGCCCCAGGCCCCGGCCGGCGCCGGTGATGACGACCACGCGGTCCTTGCAAAGCTGCTTCATGTCTTGCTCCTGTTGTTGTGCGTTGCCGGTCAGCGCTGCGAGATATCGAGCTGCTTGGCAAGCTTGCGATAGCGCTCGGTCTCCGACGCGATCATTGCGCTCATTTCCTTGCCCGTGATGTTGTAGACCTCCGCGCCGGCCGTCTCGGTCACGTAGGTCTTGAACTCGGGCTGCGTCATGGCTTTGATCAGGTCGGCTTCGAGCGTCCTGGCGGCGGCATCGGGCACCTTGCTGCTCACGCCGAAGCCGATCCACACGTAGAGCTCGTAGTTCGGCAGGCCGCTCTCGCGCACCGTCGGTACGCTGGCGAGCTTGGGGTGGCGCTCCTTGCCGGTCACCGCGAGCGGACGGACCTTGCCTGCCGCGATGAGCGGCAGTGCGCCGCCGATGTCCAGCAGCGCCAGGTCGACCTGCCCGCCCATCAGGTCGGTCTGCACCTGGCCCGGGCTCTTGTAGGGGATGTAGTTGAACTCGACGCCCGCGTCTTGCTGCAGCATCAATGCGCCGATGCGGTAGTGGTTGCTGTAGCTGGCCATGCTCACGGCCTTGGGTGCCTTGTGCGCGGCGGCCATCACGTCGGCGTAGGTCTTGTAGGGCGACGAGGTGCCCGTCACCAGCACCGCAGCGCTGCGCAGCATGGTCGTGAGCGGGCGCAAGTCCTTCTGCGCGTCGTAGGGCAGGTTGTCGTTGATGAGCGGGTTGATCACCATCGACGAGGGCGAGAGCATGAGGACGCTGTAGCCGTCGGCCGGCGAGGTCAGCAGGCTCTGGATCGCGAGGACCGTGTCGCCGCCAGGCTTGTTCTCGACGAAGGTCGATTGACCCAGTGAGGGCATGGCCAGCTTGGCAACCAGGCGCGTGACGGTGTCGGAGCCACTGCCGGGGCCCAGCGGCACGATGAAGCGCACCGGGCGCGACGGGAAGGCGTCGGCGGCCTGTGCGTGAGGCAAGGGCAGGGCGAAGGCCACCAGCGTGGCCAGTGCTGCGCCGAGCAGGCGAGCGGTCTTGTCGAGTTTCATGCTTGTCTCCTGGTGGATGGGTTTACATGCGGGCGAGGCGCGCGGCCTGCGCGTCGACGTCGCCGAACAATTGGTCGAGCACGTGGATGCGGCGCAGGCAATGGCCGACCGCGTATTCCTCGGTCATGCCGATGCCGCCGTGCGACTGGATCGCGGCCTGGCACAAGGCGCGCGCATGGCGACCGATGGCGAGCTTGGCGCGCGGCAGGTCGGTGGCGGCATTGGGCGATGCGGCGTCGTCTACCGCCACCGCGGCGGCGATGGCCATGCTGCGCGCCATTTCGAGCGCGACCGCCATCTCGGAGATTCGATGGCGCAGCGCCTGGTATTCGCCGATCAGGCGGCCGAACTGCTTGCGGGTGCTGACGTAGGCGGTGGTGAGTGAAAAGGCGCTTTCCATCGTGCCCACCATGTCGGCGCAGACGGCCGCGGTGCCGGCAGCCTCGGCGGCGCGGATGGCCGCGAGGGCGCGCGCATGATCGGCCGGATCGCCCAGCGGCTCGGCCACGGCGCCGTCGAGGATCAGCTCGCCGGCCGGCGTGTCGTCGATCAGCCGATAGGGGCGCAGCCTGGCGCTGCCCGCGTCGACGAGGAAAAGCGCAAGGCCGTGTTCATCGCTGGCGTGTCCGTTCATGCCGGGGCTCACATCGGCGCTTACATCGGCGCGCACATCGGCGGTCAGATCGGCGTTCAGATCGGCGTTCAGATCGGCGTTCAGATCGGCACTCGGATCGGCACTCGGATCGGCGTTCACGCGGGCGCTCACGACGAAGCGGCTGGCCGCGCCGGCATGCAGCACCAGCGACTTGGCACCGTCGAGGCGCCACTGGCCGCCATCGTGCCGCGCACGGGTCTCGATCCACAGGGCTTCGTTGCGTCCGCCTGTTTCATCGTGCGCCCAGGCCAGCCGCAGTTCGCCGCTGGGGAGGGCCGGCAGCAACGCGCTCTTCTGGGCTTCGCTCGCGGCTTCGCGCACGGCGGTGGCACCGAGCACGCTCGAAGCCAGATACGGTTCCAGCAACAGCGCGCGGCCGAAAGCCTTCATCACAGGCAGCCGGTCGCCCGCGCCGCCGCCAAGACCACCGAACGCCTCGGGGATGCCCAAGGCGGTCACGCCCAGTTCGGCCAGCTTGTTCCAGGCCGCGTCGCTCCAGCCAGCTTCCGAGCCCGCGATGGCGCGCCGCTTCTCGAAACCGTAGTGGTCGTCCAGCAGGCGCGAGAGGCTTTCTGCCAGCGCCTGCTGTTCTTCGTTCAGATCGAATTGCATGGCTTATCCCAGGAGCGTCTTGGCCAGAATGTCCTTCTGCACTTCGCTGGAGCCGCCGTAGATGGTGGCCGCGCGATAGAAGAAGTAGCGCGGCGACGCGGCCGCCAGCGGATGCAGCGCGGCTTCGCCTTCGCCGTCGCGACGTTCCAGCCCGGCCGGGCCGGCGAGTCGCGCGATCAGCGAGGTCAGCTCCTGCATCAACTCCGAACCCTTCACCTTCAGCACCGACGCAAACCCTGGGTTCTTGCGCCCGATCTCGGGATCGAGCAGGAAGCGCCAGTTGGTCAGCTCCAGCGCGCGCACCTCGGCGCCCAGCACGGCCAGCTCCGCGCCCAGCTTCGGGTCGTCGATCAGCCGCTTGCCGCCCTGGCGGATGCTGCCCGCCAATTCGTGCGCATACCCCAGCCGCTCCCAGCACAGGCCGATGCTCGCGATGTTGGTGCGCTCGCTCGCCAGGAGGTACTTGGCGCAGTCCCAGCCGCGGCCTTCCTGTCCGACGAGGTTGGCGATCGGCACGCGCACCTGGTCGAAGAACACTTCGTTGAGGTGGTGCTGCCCGTCGATGGAAACGATCGGCCGCACCGAAACGCCCGGCGTCTTCATGTCGATCAACAGGAACGAGATGCCGTCCTGCTTGCGCGCCGCCTGCTCGGTGCGCACCAGCGCAAAGATCCAGTCGGCGTGGTGGGCCGACGTGGTCCAGATCTTCTGGCCGTCGACCACGTACTCGTCGCCATCGCGGACCGCGCGCGTGCGCAGCGAAGCCAGGTCGGAGCCCGAGTCAGGCTCCGAGAAACCCTGGCAGAACCACAGGTCGAGCCGCGCCAGTTTCGGCAGGAAGAAGCGCTTCTGCTCTTCGGTGCCGAAGCGCAGCAGCACCGGCCCGAGCATCGCGACATTGAAGGGCAGCGGCTGCGGCGCCGCGGCGCGCTGCAGCTCTTCGACCAGGATCAGCCGCTCAGCCGTGCCGAGCCCGGCGCCGCCGTACTCCTGCGGCCAATGCGGCGCAGCCCAGCCGCGCTCGTGCAGGATGCGCTGCCACGCGACGACGTCCTGCTTGCGGGCCGCATGGCCCTTGCGCAGCCGATCGCGTATGTCGGCGGGCAGCCGGTCGCGGATGAAGCCGCGCACCTCTTCGCGAAACGCGCTCTCGCCCGGGCTCAGTCGAAGGTCCATGATGGCCGCGCGATTCAGTTCTTGCCGTACAGCGTGACCACGCAGGCGCCGCCCAGGCCCAGGTTGTGCTGCAGGGCGAGCCTGGCGCCTTCGACCTGGCGCTGGTCGGCCGTGCCGCGCAGCTGATGCGTCAGCTCGTAGCACTGCGCCAGCCCGGTGGCGCCCAGCGGGTGGCCCTTGGACAGCAGGCCGCCCGAGGGATTCACCACCACCTTGCCGCCGTAGGTGTTGTCGCCGTCGTTCACGAACTTCTCGGCGCCGCCCTCGGGGCAGAAACCCAGCGACTCGTAGCTGATCACCTCGTTCTGCGCGAAGCAGTCGTGCAGCTCGCACACGTCGATGTCCTCGGGGCCGACGCCGGCGGCTTCGTACACGCGGCCGACGGCCGACTTCGTCATGTGCGTGCCGACCCAGCTCAGCATCGAGGGCGGCTCGAAGGATTCGACCGGGTCGGTGGTCATTGCCTGCGACAGGATCTGCACGTCGGTGCGCAGGCCGTGCTTCTTCGCGAAGCGCTCCGACACCAGCAGCGCCGCGGCGCCGCCGCAGGTCGGCGGGCAGGCCATCAGGCGCGTCATCACGCCGGGCAGCAGCACGGCGTCGTTCATCACTTCCTCGGTCGTCACGATCTTGCGGAACAGGGCGAGCGGGTTGTTGGCCGCATGGCGGCTGGCCTTGGCGCGCACGGCGGCGAAGGTTTCCATGCTGCAGCCATGGCGCGCCATGTACTCGCGGCCGGCGCCGCCGAAGGTGCGCAGCGCCTGCGGCATGCCGTCCATGTCGGCCGTCAGGCCGCGCAGCACCGGCAGGAAGCGTTCGCGCGTCGGCGGGCGGTCGTCCCAATGCGACTTGAGCGCGCCGGCCTGCATCTGCTCGAAGCCCAGCGCCAGCACGCAGTCGGCGCTGCCCGAGGCGATCGCCTTGCGCGCCAGGTACAGCGCGGTGGAGCCGGTGGAGCAGTTGTTGTTGACGTTGATGACCGGGATGCCGGTCATGCCCACTTCGTACAGCGCGGTCTGGCCCGAGGTGGAGTCGCCGTACACGTAGCCCACGTAGGCCTCCTGCACCATGTCGTAGCCGATGCCCGCATCCGCCAGCGCGCGGCGCGTGGCCTCGGCGCCCATCTCGGTGTAGCTCAGGCTCTTGCCGGGCTTGGCGAAGGGGATCATGCCGACGCCGGCGACGATTGTTTTCTCGGTCATTTCAGAGGGCTCCGCGGATCAAAGTTTTCTGGAGATGAGGTCGCGCTGGACCTCGCTGGTGCCACCGAACACGCGCGTGATGCGGTAGTCGGTGAAGGCGCGGGCAATCGGGTACTCCAGCATGTAGCCGTAGCCGCCGTGCAGCTGCACCATGTCGTCGATGCACTTCCACAGCGTCTCGGTGACGAACAGCTTGGCAATCGCCGCTTCCTGCACGCTGATGCGGCGCTTCATGTGCTCGCCGATGTAGTAGTCGACCATCGTGCGCGCGGCCACGGCCTGCGCCTTGACGTCGGCCAGCTTGAACTTGGTGTTCTGGAAGTCCCACACGGTCTGGTCGAAGGCCTTGCGCTCCTTCACGTAGTCGAGGGTCTGCTCCAGCAGGCGCTCCAGCTTGGCCGCCGAATACACGGCGATGATCAGCCGCTCCTGCGCCAGTTCCTGCATCAGGCAGACGAAGCCCCTGTTCTCCTCGCCCAGCAGGTTGTCGACCGGCACGCGCACGTTGTCGAAGAAGAGCTCGGTGGTGTCGGCGGCCGGCTGGCCCACCTTGTCGAGCTTGCGCCCGCGGCGAAAGCCCGCGCGGTCGGTCTCGACCATGATCAGGCTCACGCCCTTGCTGCCGGCGCCGGGGTCGGTCTTGCAGGCCACCAGCACCATGTCGCAGTTCAGGCCGTTGCTGATGAAGGTCTTGCTGCCGTTGATGACGTATTCGTCGCCGTCGCGCACCGCGCTCGTGCGGATCGACTTCAGGTCGGAGCCGGTGCCGGGCTCGGTCATTGCGATGGCCATGATGGTCTCGCCGCGGCAGATCTTCGGCAGCCAGCGCTGCTTTTGCTCCTCGGTGCCGAAGCGCACGATGTAGGGCGCCGTGATGTCCGAATGCACCGACAGGCTGAAGCCCGAGACGCCCGAGCGATGCAGCTCCTCGGCCACCACGCAGGAGTGGCCGAAGTCGCCGCCGCCGCCGCCGTATTCGGTGGGGATCGTGACGCACAGCAGGCCTTCGCGGCCGGCCTTCAGCCAGGTCTCGCGGTCGGTGCGGCCGGCCTTGTCCCATTCGGCCTGACGCGGCAGGCATTCGCGCTCGAAGAAGCGCCGCGCGGTCTCGCGCAGCATCTCGTGGTCGTCGCGGTATACGGTTCTGTTGATGTTCACTGGGTCTCCTTGTCGACGATGGGCCGGTGCACGCTGCACGCTGCGCAGGGGCGGCGATCGGGTATGGAAGTGATTCTGGAAGCCACCCGGTGCAACCCCACTACCCCGAACGGGTGGCGGGGTCACAATGCGCGCCTACCCATGTCCACCAAGCCTCTGCCCGCCGAACGCCCGCCTGAAGCCGCCGCCCTGAAGGGGTTGGTCACCACCAAGATGGTCCCGCCCCGCAGCGCGGGCCGGATCGTCGCGCGCGACGCGCTGCTCGCGCGGCTCCTGGAGGCGCGGCGCCGCCGCTGCATGGTGCTGCAGGGCCCGGCCGGCAGCGGCAAGACCACCTCGCTGGTCGCCTGGCGCCAGGCGCTGCTGCCGCTCGGCTTCGACGTGGCCTGGCTCACGCTGGCGCCGGAGGACAACGAGCCCACGCGCCTGCTCGACTACCTGCTGGCCAGCCTCGCCCAGGCCGCGCCTGGCAGGACGCAGGAGGCCGCCGACTTCGCTGGCCGCGGCGTCGACAGCGAGGCCGTGGAGCGCACCCTGATCGCGCTGGTCCGCTCCATCGCCGCGCACCCGCGCGACCTGGTGCTGGTGCTCGACGACGTGCAGCACCTGACGGACCCGCGCATCCACGAGGCGTTGCAATGGCTGCTGGACTACGCGCCGTCGAACCTGCACCTGATGCTGGCATCGCGCGGCGCCGTGCCCCTGTCGCTCGAACGCCTGCGCGCCGAAGGGCAACTGCTGGAGCTCGACGTGCGCGACCTGCGCTTCTCGCCGGCCGAGTCCGAGCGGTTTCTCCAGTCGCAGCTCGGCAGCATCGAGCACCGCGACGCGATGCTGCTGCACGGGCTTTCCGACGGCTGGGCCGCCGGCCTGCAGCTGCTGGCCATCGGCTGGAAGAAGCGCCGGCAGGAGCTGGCCGGCAGCCACAAGGACGTCAGGGCGCCGGACGACTTCGCGCGCCTGCAGGTGCAGGACCCGCAGGCCTTCGCGGCCTACTTCGACAAGGAAGTGCTGTCGCGCCTCTCGCCGCTGGAGCTCGACCTGCTCATCAGGGTGTCGGCCTGTAGCCGCTTCTGCGCGCCGCTGTGCGCCGTGCTGCTGGGCCGGCCGGAAGGCGATGCCGCCATGGCGCTCTTGCTCGCACGGCTCGAAGCCGAGAACCTCTTTATCGTGCCCGTCGATAGCACCGAGCGCGAGACCTGGTACCGCCTGCACCCGCTGCTGCGCGAGACCCTGCGCGAGCGGCTCGGGCAGCGCAGCGAAGCCGACCGCCAACAGGTGCACCGAATCGCCTGGCAATGGTTTCGCGACCATGGGCTGATCGACGAAGCCGTGCGGCAGGCCGTGGCGGCGGGGGAGGGTGCGGCGGCAACGGCGCTGGTGGAGAAGTCCGCCCACGGCCTGGCCGTGCGCGGCGAGCTGCGCAAGCTCATCGGCCTGGTGCGGCAACTGCCGCCCGCGCAGGTGCAGGCACGCGTCGGGCTGCGACTGTGGATGATCCGCGTGGAGCTGTTCGCACGCGAGTTCGCCACGTTCTCCGCGCACATCGAGCGCCTGCGCAAGGACATCCCGCCCGACGACGCCATCAGCCACTTCACGCTGACCATGCTGGAAGCCGCGCTGGCGGTGCAGCAGGACGACACCGATGCCGCCATGGCCCTGCTGCCGCGCCTCCTTGCGGCGCCCGAGGGCGCGGACGCGATGGTGATCGGCGGGCGCGACAACATCCTGTCATGGCTCTTCATGCACTGCGGCGAATACGAGCGCGCCCGGCGCATCCAGCACGACAACCCGATCCGCCTGATCAACGGCGTGCCCTTGCGCGGCACGTCGGCGGGCACGCTGCAGGGGCGCTGCCTGGTCGGCCTCAGCCATGCGATGGAAGGCCGCATGACCCAGGCCGAGCGCATCTACCGCGAGGTGCTCCGCGAAGCCAACGAAGGCGGCAGCGCCTGCGTCGACCCGGCCTACCTTGCCACCGCGTTGCTGGGCGAAGTGCTCTACGAGCACGACGACACCGACGCCGTGAGGCATCTGCTGGAAGACCGCGTCGATGCGCTCGAGCGCGTGTCGATGCCCGACTCGGTGCTGCGCGTGCACCGCACGCTGGCGGCGGCCCACTGGGTGGCGGGGCGGCGACTCGAGGCCATGGCGTACCTGGAGCGGCTGGAGGACTACAGCGCCGGGCTCGGGCTCGACCGCCTGCTCGCCTTCAGCCTGGCCATGCAGGTGAGCTACCGCCTGCAGATGGGCAATGTCGCGGACGCCGAAGTGGCACTGACGCGCGCCAACGAGATCGACACGCGGCATCCCGATGCAGAGCACAGCGCACTCGGCGAGATCGCCGTCATTACCGAGCGGGCGCGCATCCGCTGGGCGATTGCGCGAGGCGAGCTGGACGACGCAGCCAGGCGCATCGAGCCGCTGATCGCGAACATCGAGCTGCGCGGAAGGCAGCGGCTGATTGCGCAGTTGAAGCTGATGCAGGCGGCGATCGAGCGGCGGCGCGGGCGGATGGATGCGGCGCGGGAATGCACGCTGGCCGCGCTGAGGCGTGGGCATCGGCTGGGGTTGGTGCGTAGCCTGCTGGATGCGGATCCTGGGGTGCTGGAACTGGTGGCGGAGGTTGCCAAGGATGCGCGGTTGGATCCGGTGCTGGGGTTCTATGCGGAGAGGTTGAGGAGCGCTGGGAGGGGGGCTGTTGCTGTTGAAGCGATCGATTCGGCAGGTGCAGCTGGCGATGCGGCAAAGCGTCCGGTCGAGCCCTTGAGCGAGCGTGAGCGCGACGTGCTGGGTTTGCTCGTGCAGGCGATGCCGAACAAGAAGATTGCGCTGGCGCTGGGGCTGTCCATCGATACCGTGAAGTGGCATCTGAAGAACATCTACGGGAAGTTGGGGGTTGCAGGGCGGGATGAGGCGGTGGCTTGGATGCGGGCTTCGGCGAGTGGGGGCGTATAGAGAGATTTCGCTCGCGTGCGTGAATTGGAATGATTGCTGGCTTTCATGCGAAAACCTCGAACGCGAAGGGGCCCTGAGCGGCTGTGCGCCTCGCTCCGAAGCAGCCTTTCAGCAGACACATGTACGCATTCGGCCGGGTTTACAAGCCATTGCGTTCGAATTTGGTTCGACACCACGCGTCCGCGGGCCGCCTGCCGCCATCGCAGTGAGTAACAACTTATTTTTTTGGTGATAGACACGTTGTGGTCGCTAGACTTGGTTGAATTCATGGACTATTGCACTCATGGGTGCCTGACGTCATGTACGACCTTTTCATGTGCCGCGCCCGCGCCCGCGCCGCTATCGGCGAGCGTTTTTTGCCACAGTGCCCGAGTCCCATCGGCTGCGTCCTTGTAGCTGGCGCGACGTTCGCGCTGGCCGCCTGCGGCGGCGGAGGAGGCGGCGGCTTTTTCCCGGCACTCTCGGTATCAGCGGCGTCCACGCCGGCGGCGCCTGCTGAACCGGCGGCACCGGCAACGTCTGCTGAGCCGGCACCACCGCCGGCGCCTGCTGTGCCGGCACCACCGGCTCCTGTACCGGCACCACCGGCACCTGTACCAGCACCACCGGCTCCAGTACCGGCACCGCCGGCTCCAGTACCAGCACCACCGGCTCCAGTACCGGCACCGCCGGCTCCAGTACCGGCACCGCCGGCTCCAGTACCAGCACCACCGGCTCCTGTACCGGCGCCACCGGCTCCAGTACCGGCGCCACCGGCTCCAGTACCGGCACCACCGGCTCCTGTACCGCCACCACCGACCTACCCCGTGGGCGGCACTGTCAGCGGCCTGCTCGGCACCGGCCTGGTGCTCCAGGACAACGCTGCGGACGACTTGATCATTGCGGCCAACGGCAGCTTCAGCTTCACGACGCCGCTTGCCAGCGGGGCAAGCTACGCCATCACGGTCAAGTCGCAGCCAAAAATCCTGACCCGGGTCTGCACCGTCAGCAACGGCAGCGGGACAGTCGCCGCGGCCGCCGTGGTGAACGTGGTGGTGACCTGTGCCGCACCGGCGGCGCGCTTTGCCTATGTCGCGAATTCTGGCGGCAACACCGTGTCGGCCTACACCATCGATGCCACGTCGGGCGCCCTCAGCCCGATGGTCGTGCCAACGGTGGCGACAGGGGCCTTCCCCGACTCCGTCGCGGTGGACCCCACGGGCCGGTTTGCCTACGTGGCGAATGCCGACTCCGGCACCGTGTCGGCCTATACCGTCGATGGCACTTCGGGCGCGCTGAGCCCGATGGCCGTGCCGACGGTGGCGACAGGGAACCGCCCCTATTCCGTCACCGTGGACCCCACGGGCCGGTTTGCCTACGCCGTGAATGCTGGCAGCAACACCGTGTCGGCCTTCACCATCGATAACACGTCGGGCGTTCTCAGCCCGATGGCTGTGCCGACGGTGGCCACAGAGACCAATCCCCAATCCTTCGCCGTGGACCCCACGGGCCGGTTTGCCTACGTCGCGAACTACCTGTCTTCGACCCTGTCCGCCTACACCATCGATGCCACCTCGGGCGCCCTCAGCCCGATGGCTGTGCCGACGGTGGCGACAGGGACTGGCCCCATCCACGTCACCGTGGACCCCACGGGCCGGTTCGCCTACGTCGCGAATGCTTCCGACAACACCGTGTCGGCCTACACCATCGATGCCACGTCGGGCGCCCTCAGCCCGATGCCCGTGCCGACGGTGGCGACAGGGGCCCGCCCCTACCAAGTCGCCGTGGACCCCACGGGCCGGTTCGCCTACGTGGCGGATGCCAACGGCAACGCGGTGTCGGCCTACACCATCGATGGCACGACGGGCGCCCTCAGCCCGATGGCCGTGCCGATGGTGGCGACGGGGGGTGCGCCCTATTCGCTCGCCGTCGACCCCACGGGTCGGTTTGCCTACGCGCCGAATATTGACGCCCTCACCGTGTCGGCATTCACGATCGATGCCACGTCGGGTGTCCTCACCCCGATGGCCGGGCCGGCGGCGGTGACGGGCT
The DNA here is from genome assembly GCF_037889915.1 of Variovorax humicola. NCBI lineage: Bacteria > Pseudomonadati > Pseudomonadota > Betaproteobacteria > Burkholderiales > Comamonadaceae > Variovorax > Variovorax humicola. The sequence goes on from NZ_JBBKZV010000001.1 coordinate 694,435, forward strand.
TTGGGCCATTGGGCATCGCTTTGTCAAGGTAGTCACCGACCTTCTTCGCGGGCTTCAAGATCTGGCGTTGTGACGTGCATCCTGCGCGCGGCGTGGCGCCTCAATCCACCTTCGCCCCCGACACCTGCACCAGTCGCTGGATCACCGGCCCGCTGGCCTCGAAGTTCTTCCTGAACGCCTCCGAGCTGTTCCCCATTCCCACCAGCCCATAGGCCTGGAAGCGTGCCTTCATGGCCGCGGTCTGCACGGCTGCGCGCGCTTCCTTCTCCAGCCGCGCAAGAATGGGTGCGGGCGTCTTCGCGGGCGCCGTCAGCAGCACGCCGCCGATCGGCTTGAACTCCTCGTCCGGAAGGCCCGCCTCCGCCATCGTCGGCACGTTGGGCAGTTCCGCCAGGCGCTTCTCGCCGATGACGGCCAGCGGGCGCAGGCTGCCCGCGGTGATGTGCGGCGCCATGGTGCCCAGCGTGCCGATGCTCATCGGGATCTGCCCGCCGAGCATGTCCTGGATCATCGGCGCCTCGCCCTTGTAGGCGACGTGGGTCATGTCGAGCTTGCGCGATTCGCTCAGGTGCGCACTCAGAAGATGGCTCGACGAGCCGACGCCGAACGAGCCGTAGTTGACCTTGCCCTTGTTCGTCTGCGCCCAGGCGACGAACTCCTTCATGTTGCGTGCGGGCACGTCCTTGTTGACCGCGAGCACCAGGCTGGCCGAGCAGATCTCGGTGATGAAGGCAAAGTCGCGCCGCACGTCGTACGGCACCTTCGCGAACATGTACTGCGCGTAGTAGATCGGCGTGGCGTGCGACAGCAAGATGGTGTAGCCGTCGGGCTGGGCGCGGGCCACGAGCGAGGCGCCGAGCATGCCCGAGGCGCCCGGCTTGTTGTCCACGATGATGGGCTGCTTCAGGTTCTTGCCGATCTCCTCGGCCAGCACACGCGCCAGCACGTCGGTCGCGCCGGCCGGCGGCGCCGGCACGACGATGGTGATGGGCCGGCTTGGGTAGTTCTGGGCCAGGGCGTGCGCGCCGCAGGCGAGTGCGGCGATGGCGACGAGTGCTTTGAGAAGGGTGCTGCGCATGGTTGTCTCCGTTTTCTTTTGTTCGGGCAGTCGGTCGTTCATGGGTGGATGCAGGCGACGTGGCTACCGGGAGGCGCCTGGAACAGCTCGTCGACGAGACGAGAGCGGCGCGAGCGCGTGGCGGCCTGGTTGACGTAGCCCTTGTCCGCGATCTCGTTGGCATCCATCGACGGCGGCTCGGCCATCAGCATCAGGCGCTCGACGCGCAGACTCGCGCTGCCGGTGTCCTTGCGCAGGCGTTCGCTGAGCGCGGCGACCAGGGCCGGGTGGGTCGCCAGTTCGGCGGCGCCGAGGCCTTCGAGTTCGGGCGCCAGGCGCTGGCAGGCGGCCACGTTGGGCCATGCCAGCGCGGCGACGAAAGTCTGGTCATGGCCGCAGATGACGGCGTCGCTGATGAGTGGCGCGCAGCGTTCGATCAGTCCCAGCCGGATCGAGCCGGTGCGCACCCAGGTGCCGTTGACGAGCTTGAAGTCTTCGGCCACGCGGCCGTCGAAGCGCATGCCCTCGGCCGGGTCCGCCGCATCGACCAGCCGCACGGCGTCGCCGAGCTTGAAGAAGCCCTCTTCGTCGAAGGCGGCCGCGGTGAGGTCGGGCCGCGCCACGTAGCCGGTGAAGTTGTGGGCGCCGCGTATGCGGATTTCGTAGCGGTCGCCCTGCAGCGGCACCAGCTTGATCTCGGTGCCGGGCGCGGGCGCGCCGATGTTGGCAAGGTCGTCGCTGACCCAGGTGCGGTAGGTGCCGACGCCGGTGGTCTCGGTCGAGGCCAGCCCGGTGCCGAACACGATGCGCTCGCCCACCGTGCGCTCGGCCACGCGCTGGATGCGCTCGTTGACGTCCTTGGGCAGGCTCGCGCCGCCGTAGCCGAAGTTGATGACGCGTGCGAACACGCTGCGCGCCAGTTGCGGGTCGCGCTCGAGTTCGGCGGCGAGCAGCGTCCAGGCCGAAGGCACCGTCGTCAGCACGGTCGGCGAGACCTCGCGCAGGTTGCGCACCGTGCGCTCGAACAGGCCCGGCAGCGGCTTGCCGTCGTCGATGTAGTGGGTGGCGCCGAGCATCACCGAGCGGCCGATGTTCAGCACGCCGCCCAGCGCGTGGTGCCAGGGCAGCCAGTCGAGGAAGACCGGCGGCTCCTCCTGTTCGGCCAGGCTCGCGAACATGTTGGCCATGTTGGCGGCGCAGGCGTTCAGGTTGGCGTAGCTGATCGGAACGCCCTTGGGAACGCCCGTCGAGCCGGAGGTAAACAGGCTCCTGGCCACGTCCTCCGGCCGGATCGCCGCGTGCGCCGCGGCGACCTTGTCGCGTCGTTGCGCAGTCAATTCGGTCGACGACAGCGATGCCCACGCATGCTGGCCCGGCGCGGCGCCATGCACCGCGATGACCGGGGCCTGTGGGCAGCCCAGCGCGGCCATTGCGCGTTCGTAGGCCTGCGCGTCCTGCACGAACAAGGCGGCGGGCGGCACGAGTTCGCAAACGCCCTTGAGGCGTGCGAAGTCGTGGCTCAGCAGCGAATAGGCCGGCGATACCGGCGCGACCGGCACGCCCACGTATTCGGCCGCCATCAGCAGCACCAGCAGTTCCAGCGAGTTGGGCGACAGCACCACCAGTGGCCGTCCCTGGCCGAGGCCGCGCTCGAGCAACGCGGCGCCGACGGCCTGCACCTGCTGCCACATCTGCGACCAGGTCAGGCGCTTCCATTCGCCCTGCGCGTCGCGCTCGTTGAAGGCGGGCACATTGCCGCGCCGTTCGGCCCAGTGCGGGATGAAGCCGGCGAATCCGGTGCGGCCCGTGTCCTTGGGCACCACCGGCGAACGCAGGATGAGCGTGCCGTCTGCACGCCGTTCGCAGAGCGCCTTGCGGATCTGGTAGGGCACCGGCCGGTAGCGCGCACGGGGCGGCGCGGTGGCTTCGGGGGCGAGGGTGGTCATGCTGCTTGTCTCCGGATTGCTTTTAGATCGACTTGCGGCAGCGGGTGCCTGGCCCGCTGCCGTCCCCATGCGTCGCGCAGTTATTGCGGCGAGCCGGCCACCGCCACGACCTGGCCGGTGATGTAGTTCGATTCCGGCGTGCAGAACAGGTAGACCGCTCCGGCCGCCTCGTCGGGCGAGCCACCGCGGCCCAGCGGGTTGCGCTGCGCGTGCGACTTGAGTAGGTCGGGGTTCAGGCCGACGCGGATGTCCTTGCCTTCGATGTTGATGGTGGCGCCGGCCTTGGCGTCGGCGCTCGTCATGCGGGTGTGGATCAGGCCGAAGGCCACCGCGTTGACGTTGACCTTGAAGCGGCCCCATTCGCGGCTCAGTGCGCGCGTCATGCCGATCACGCCGGCCTTGGCCGACGAATAGTTCATCTGGCCGGCGTTGCCGTTCAGCGCCGAGGTCGACGAGATGTTGACCACCTTGCGGAAGTTCTCGATGCCCTTTTCCTGGTCGGCCATGGCTTGAGCCTTGATCACCGGGTAGGCCGCGCGCAGGATGCGGAACGGCGCGGTCATGTGGCAGTCGAGGATGGCGTACCACTGCTCGTCGCTCATGCGCTGGATCACGTCGTCCCAGGTGAAGCCGGCGTTGTTGACGATGATGTCGATGCCCTTGAAGTTGTCCATCGCCGTCTTGATGTAGCGCTCGGCGAAGTCGGGCGCCGCAACGCTGCCGACGCAGGCCACGGCTTGCGCGCCGCTCTTCCTGAGCAGCTCGACCGTCTCGTGCGCCGGTTCGGCGTCGAGGTCGTTGATGACGATGCGCGCGCCTTCGCTGGCGAGCTTCATGGCGATGGCCTGGCCGATGCCGCGGCCCGAACCGGTGACCAGTGCCACCTTGCCGTCGAGTTTTTTCATGTCTGTTCCTGGGTGCTGAGTTGGGATGGAATCGGTCTTCGCGGGGAACACTGCGAATCCGGCTTTGGCGGGCCGCTGGTGTTGCCCCCGGAGCGGGGGTGGGTGGCTACACGAAGTGAGCGAGCCTGGGGGTGAGCGCAACAACCGCGTCGCCGAGGATCTTGGTCTCGCCGTACTGGTTGCAGGTCTGGATCTCGAGCTTCACGCGCTGTTCGCCGTCGGCCTCGAACCTGTCGACCACGCGGCCGGTGCAGGTGATCTTGTGGCCCAGGTGCGTGATGCCGGTGAAGCGCACGCCGAACTGGCGCAGCTGGCGCTGGTCGACCCATTGCGTGAGCAGCCGGCCGAGGTAGGCCATCGACAGCATGCCGTGCGCGAACACGTCGGTCGCGCCGGCCTGGCGCGCGTAGTCGGTGTCGATGTGGATGCGGTTGTGGTCGCCCGAGGCGCCGGCGAACAGGGCCAGCGTGGTGCGGTTGATGGGCGGCAGTTCCAGCGCCGGCAGGGTGTCGCCGACGTTGGCGGATGCCAGTTCAGTTTGAGGTTGAAGTTGAGGTTGGCTCATGGTGCGGGCTCCTGGCTTCACGCGTTCTTGTGGACGAGGATGCTGCGCAGGTCGGCCACGTGCTCGCCGCGCTGGTTGGTCACGCGCGACTCGCGCACCACGAAGCTCAGGGCGCCGCCCTTCTTGTCGTAGATGTCGGCGATGTGCGTCTCGAACTGCAGCGTGTCGCCGGCGTAGGCCATGCGGTGGTAGTTGAAGCTTTCTTCTCCGTGCAGGATGCGCGAGGTGACGATGCCCAGTTCGTCTCGCCAGGCGTTCGACGGGATCTGGAACTCCAGCGAGAACAGGAAGGTCGGCGGCAGCGGCAGGCCCGGATGCCCGGCGTCGCGCGCGGCCGATTCGTCGATGTAGATCGGGTTGGTCTCGCCGATGGACTTGGCGAAGAAGCGCAGCTGCCCGGCCTCTGCCGTGGCCTTGTAGACCGGCAGCTTCATGCCGATGTGTTTCTTGTCGATCATGGCTTTGCCTCGCGCGCTCAGGCGGCCTTCTGGTACATCGTGACGACGCAGGCGCCGCCCAGGCCCAGGTTGTGGGCGAGCGCGACCTTGGCGTTCTCGACCTGGCGTTCGCCGGCCGTGCCGCGCATCTGGTGCGTCAGCTCGTAGCACTGCGCGAGGCCGGTGGCGCCCAGCGGATGGCCCTTCGAAAGCAGGCCGCCGGACGGGTTGGTGACCCAGCGGCCGCCATAGGTGTTGTCGCCGTCCTGGATGAGCTTTTCCGCACCGCCTTCTTCGCACAGGCCCAGGCCTTCGTAGGTCAGCAGCTCGTTCTGCGCGAAGCAGTCGTGCAGCTCGATGACGTCGACATCCTGCGGCCCGATGCCGGTCTGCTCGTAGACGGCATTCGCAGCCGCGCGGGTCATGTCGAAGCCGACGACGCGGATCATGTCGCGCGAGTCGTAGGTGCTGGGCGTATCCGTGGTCAGCGCCTGGCCGGCGATGAACACGTCGGTGCGCAGGCCGTGCTTGCGGGCGAAGGCTTCCGAGACCACGATCGCCGCCGCGGCGCCGCAGGTCGGCGGGCAGGCCATCAGGCGGGTGAGCACGCCTTCCCACAGCATCGGCGCTTCCATCACGTCGCGGGTCGAGACGACGCTGCGGAACACCGCGAGGGGATTGCGCGCGGCGTGGCGGCTGGCCTTGGCGCGGATGCTGGCAAAGGTCTCGAGCCTGGTGCCGTACTTCTGCATGTGCGCGAGGCCCGCGCCGGCGAACTGGCGGATCGCCTTGGGCATCTCGGGCTGGCCGACGAGTTCGTCGACGATCAGGTTGGCGCGCTCCAGCGCCGGTGCGCGGTCGGTCCATGCGGACTTCAGCGCGCCGGGGTTCATCTGCTCGAAGCCGACGGCCAGCGCGACGTCGACCGCGCCGCTCTGCACGGCCTGGCGCGCCAGGAAGAGGGCGGACGAGCCGGTGGCGCAGTTGTTGTTGACGTTGACCACCGGGATGCCGGTCATGCCCACGCGGTACAGCGCCTTCTGGCCGCAGGTGGAGTCGCCGTACACGTAGCCGGCATAGGCCTGCTGCACCTGGTCGTAGCGGATGCCCGCGTCGTCCAGCGCCTGCTGCACCGCCTCGGCGCCCATCTCGTCGTAGCTGCCGCTGGTGCCGGGCTTCTTGAACTGGATCATGCCGACGCCGGCAACGAAAACCTTGTTTGTCATATTCACTCGCTCCTGTTGATTCGGGTCTCTGTTCGTGGAACACCGCGGAACCGGCTTTGCCGGGCCGCTGGTGTTGCCCCCGGCGAGGGGGGTGGCGTAGCGCACGAAGTGCGCGCAGCCTGGGGGTGTGTCAAAGTTTCCGCGCGATGAGCTCGCGCATCACTTCGCTGGTGCCGCCGTAGATGCGCGTGACCCGCATGTCGACGAAGTCGCGCGCAATCGGGTACTCGAGCATGTAGCCGTAGCCGCCGTGCAGCTGCACCATCTCGTCGAGGGCCTTGCCCAGCGTCTCGGTCGCGAACAGCTTGGCGATGGCCGCCTCCTCGAGCGTGAGGCGGCGGCGGATGTGCTCGGCCAGGTAGTGGTCGATCATGGTGCGCACGGCCACGGCCTGGGCCTTGATGTCGGCCAGCTTGAACTTGGTGTTCTGGAAGTCCCACACGGTCTGGTCGAAGGCCTTGCGTTCCTTCACGTAGTCGATCGTGGTCTGCAGCGCGCGCTCCAGCCGCGCAGCGGCCGAGACGGCGATGGTGAAGCGCTCCTGCGGCAGCTCGCCCATCAGGTAGGCGAAGCCCTTGCCTTCCTCGCCCAGGCGGTTGGCCACCGGCACGCGCACGTCGTCGAAGAAGAGCTCGGCGGTGTCCTGCGCGTACTGGCCGACCTTCTCGAGCTTGCGCCCGCGCCGGAACCCGTCGCGCGATGCCTCGACCGCGATCAGGCTGATGCCCTTGGCGCCGGCGGTGGGGTCGGTCTTGCAGACCACGATGATCAGGTCGGCGGTCAGGCCGTTGCTGATGAAGGTCTTGCTGCCGTTGATGACGTATTCGTCGCCGTCCCGCACGGCGGTGGTCTTCACCGCCTTCAGGTCGCTGCCGGTCCCGGGCTCGGTCATCGCGATGGCCAGGATGATCTCGCCGGAGGCCGCGCCCGGCAGCCACTTGCGCTTCTGTTCCTCGGTGCCGGCGCGCAGGATGTAGGGCGCGATGATGTCGGAGTGCATGCCGAAGGCCAGCCCGCTGACGCCCGAGCGTGCCACCTCCTCGCCGAACACGGCCGCATGGCCGAAATCACCGCCGCCGCCACCAAATTCCTCCGGCAGCGAGGCGCACAGCAGGCCTTCGCGGCCAGCCTTCAACCAGGTCTCGCGATCGACCTGGCCGGCCTGGTCCCATGCCTGCTGCCGGGGCAGGCATTCGCGCTCCAGGAATCGGCGCACCGTCTCGCGGTACATCTCATGGTCGTCTCGGAAGACGTTGCGGGTCACGTTCACGGTATGTCTCCTGCAGGGGTTCTTGTCTCTGGGCTCAAAGGTATTCCGGGGGCGGCGGCGCGCCACTACCCCGGATGGGTGGCGGGTTCACCCCTGAGCGCGGTCCCAGTCGAAGGCGGCGGGTTCGCCGCGCAGGAAGCCGGCCACGGCCGCGTCGTAGTAGGGCGTGGTCGAGGCCACGGCCTGCGCGTTGCACTCGAGCTCGGCCAGCGTGGCGTAGGGCGTCTCGAAGCTCTTGTTCATCAGGGTCTTGGTCAGTCCCATGGCCTCGCGCGAACCGGCGATGAAGCGGCGTGCAAGGCGCAGCGCATCGGCCTGCAGGGTGTCCGGCTCGTGCAGCGTGTGGACGAAGCCGAGCTGCCTGCCCTCCGCGGCGCTCACGCGGCGCGCGGTCAGCGCCAGTTCCTTGGCCATCGGCAGGCCGACGGCGCGCGGCAGGAAGTGGAAGGCGCCGAGGTCGGGCACCAGCCCGATCCTTGCGAAGGACATGCAGAAGGAGGCGCGTGTCGATGCAAGGATGAAGTCGGCCGCCAGCGCGATCGAGAAGCCGGCGCCGACGGCGGGCCCGTCCACCGCGGCGATGACCGGCATCTCCAGCGAGCGCAGCCGTTCGATCCAGCCGTGCCCGGCCTGGACCCGGCGGCGCATGGCGTCGGCCGAGCGGAACTCGGGGTCGGCGCTGGCCTGCCGCGCCTTCAGGTCGCCGCCGGCACAGAAGCTGCCGCCGGAGCCGGTGAGGACCAGCGCGCGCACCCGGCGGTCGGCCTCGACGTGGCCGAGCATGTCGCGGTAGTCGGCGCGCAGTTCCATCGACAGGGCATTGCGCGCCTCGGGACGCTGGTGCGTGAACACGGCGATGCCGTCTTCGATCGAGAGCTGCGACTCGCGCAGCGGGATGCTTTCGCTCGGCATGGGATCCTCGTTCCGTTGGGTGGCCGATGATCCGGCGCCCCACGGGCAGAGGCCCTACCCGGAGTGGGTGGCGCCGCCGGTGCCCCCGACGTCCCAGCCGAAGTCGCGCACGCGCGCCACGGCTTCGTCGCGGCCCGACACGCGCAGCTTGCCGTAGATGCGGCTGAGGTACCACTTCACCGTCTCGGGCGACAGGCCGAGGGCGCGCGCGATCTTCTTGTTGGGCATGGACTGGGCCAGCAGGCGCAGCACGTCGATCTCGCGCTCGCTGAATGCTTCGAGGGTGGCGGGCATTGCGCCGCGTTTGCCCGCGGCCGTCCTGGGGCCGGTGCTGCCGGTGTTGCCAGTCGTCGTGTCGGGCTGCGCGCGCGTGGCCTGGAGATGCTCGACGTAGAAGGCCAGCACCGGGCCGAGCTGCTCGGTCTTCGCCAGCTCGTCAATCAACTCGTGCGCGATCGGGTCCGCGTCGACCAGGCTGCGCAGCAGGCCGAGCCGGTGGCCCCGGCGCAAGGCCTCCAGCAGCTTCTGCCGTGCCGATTCGTAGCGCCCGAGGCGCGCCTCGATCACTGCGCTCTTGACCAGCAGGTGCGCCACGATGCGTTCGCGGCCGCGGGTTTCGCATTGCGCGACGATGTCCGCGAGCTGCGCGGCCGCGGCGTCCAGGTCGCCGTGCGCCACGGCCATGCGAATGCGCGCGCGCTGCGCCAGTTCGCTGATCTCGCGGGGCGCGCTCGATGTGGACGCCGCATGGCGTGCCTCGATGGCAACGAGCCGCGCAAGCGCCGCTTCGGCGGCCGCCGTCTCGCCCAGCAGCAGGCGGTAGTGGACCTGTTCGGCCAGGCTGTGCGCGAGCAGGCGGTCGACCTTGTGCTTGACGGCATAGTCCTCCAGCCGCTCGAGATGGGCGAAGGCTTCCTGCCGGTTGCCGTCCTGCCAGTTGGCGGAGGCCAGCAGCCTGAATGCGCGCAGCACCGCATCGGGGATGGCGATCCGCTCGATCACCTCGAGCCGGTTCTCGAGCAGGGCGCGCGCCTGCCGGGTGTCGTTGAGTTCGTACAGCACGTCGGCAAGCAGGCCGACCGTCAGGTGGTAGGCGTCGACGCAGGCCTTGCCGCCTTGCTCGGCCTCGACGAGGACCGCGCGGTAGATCCGCTCGGCCTGGGTCATGCGGCCTTCGAGCGCGTAGCTCATGCCGACCAGGCTACGGCCCTGGAGACTGCCTGCGGCCGTGCCGAGCAGGGGCATGCCGTCGACCACCAGGGGCGCACCCTCGCTCTGCACGCTGCGCGCCTTCTCGTACTCGCCCCGTTGCGAATAGAGCCACGAAAGAATGTTGTTGCGTCCGCCGACGGCAAGCGGGTCGGCATCCGGCGGCGCGACCTGCAACTGCGGCAGCATCGCCAGTGCCGCGTCGATGTCGTCGCGCTGGACGGCCAGCGCGGCCTGCAAGGTCGCAACGTAGAAGCGCAGGGCCGCGTCGCTTTCGGGAACGTCCCGTGCAAGCCCGTCCAAGGTGTGCTGGCAAGCGTCCAGGTCGCGCTGGAACATCTGCGAGCGCGACGTCCACAGGCGCATCCTGAAGCTTCGAAGGACCTCCTGCGGCGGTAGCTGGCGCAGCAATGCGATGAGCTCGTTGCGTTCGCCGCGCACGACCAGCGATGGCGCGCACTGATCGATCAGCACGACCGCCTGCGCCGACTCGCCCGCCTGCACGGCGTGGCGCACCGCGTCTTCCAGCAAGCCCCTGGCGCGGAACCAGGCGAAGGCGCGTGCATGCACCACCTGCCGCGTGGCTGCGTCGAGGGTGGCAAAGCGCTCCCTCAGCGTCTCGCGCAGCAGCGGATGCAGGCGATACCAGGTCTCGGGCGACCGGCTTTCGACAGGGACGACGAAGAGATCGTCGTCTTCGAGCCGAGCGAGCAGGGTGGCCGCCTGCCCGATGGCATCGGGCGCGTCCAGCAGCGCGACGCAAAGCGATGCGCAGAAGCGGGTGCAGGGCGCCACGCGCACCAGTAGATCGAGTTCGTCGGGCGCAAGGCGCGAAAGAACTTCCTGCTCGAAGTACTGCAGGAAGGCCTGTGCGTCGCGCACCGGCACGCGTGCGAACGGCTCGCCCGGCGCCGAGCGGCCCGCCTCGAGTTGCTTCTTCTTCCAGTCGACCGTGAAGAGCCTTAGGCCGGCGACCCAGCCGTCGCTGAGTTCGTGCAGCGTCCTGACGGTGCGCGCATCGACGTCGCCGAGTTGCGCCTTCAGGAACTCGCCGGTTTCCGCGAGGGTGAAGCGCAGGTCGCGCAGGTCGAGTTCCAGCACCTGCGACTGGCTGCGCAGGCGGTCGAGCGAAAGGCGGACCGTGCCGCGCGAGACCAGCACCAGGTGCAGGTTGGGCGGCGCATAGTCGAGCAGCCATTGCAGCGCCTCGTGGATCGCCGGGTGCCCGAGGTGATGCAGGTCGTCGAACACCAGGGCCAGGTCGCGTGGATGCGATGCGATGCCACGCACCAGCGAGATGGCCAGCCGCTCGACGGCATCGGGATCGGCATCGACGCTGGTGCCGGCCAGTTGCGCCGCTTCGCGCACCAGCGCCGGATCGACCTGCGCCACGCTGGCCAGGAGGCCGTCGAGGAAGCGCGCGGGCTCGTTGTCCGCGGCGGCGAGCGCGAACCACGCGACATCGGAGTCCAGCGGAACCAGTGCCTGGCGCCAGGCCGCGACCAGCGTGGACTTGCCCGAGCCCGCCGGGCCGGTGACGACGATGCAGCGCAGCTGCCGCGCCGCCATCATCCGGCCCAGCAGGCGATCGCGCGCGATGATGCCGGCGGCCTGGCGCGGCGCATCTGGCACGGGCGCGGCCGGTGCGGCCGGTGTGCTGGAGCGGGAGGGTCTTGTGGGCATGGAAGTCATCGCGCGCCGGCAAGCATCCGCGCAGCGGGGCATTGTGCAGCAGCAGGCGTTGCTTCGGCGCCGCCGGACGGCCCTACCCGAACGGGGTGGGTGTGGGACCGGCTCGATCGGTTCCACTTGCCCGATCGAATCGAAACAACTGGAGCGTTCCATGGGTGTGTTGTCCGGCATTCGCGTACTGGAGTTCGAGGCAATCGGCCCCGGACCCTTCGGCACCATGCTGCTCGCCGACATGGGCGCCGACGTGATCCGCATCGACCGGCCCGTCGCGCATTCGGACCTTGGCCCCAAGTCGACCGGACCGCGCATCGACATCACCGGGCGGGGCCGCCGCTCGGTCACGCTCGACCTCAAGCAGTCGGAGGCGGTTGCCACCGCGCTCGAACTCATCGGGCGTGCCGACGTGGTGGTCGAGGGCTTCCGGCCCGGCACGATGGAGCGCCTGGGCCTGGGCCCCGAAGCGGCGCTGGCGCGCAACCCGCGCCTGGTCTACGGGCGCATGACCGGCTGGGGCCAGACCGGCCCGCTGGCGGAGCGCGCGGGCCACGACCTGAACTACATCGCGCTGTCGGGCGTGCTCTCGGGCATCGGGCCGGCGGGGGGCAAGCCCACCGTGCCGCTCAACCTGGTGGGCGACTACGGCGGCGGCGGGATGCTGCTGGCGATGGGCGTGCTCGCGGCGCTGCTGAACGTGCAGCGCGGCGGCGCGGGCCAGGTGGTCGACGCAGCCATGATCGAAGGCGCGGCCCAGCTCGGTGCGGTGTTCTGGGGAATGATCGCCTCGGGCAACTGGAAAGAAGAACGCGGCAGCAACTGGCTCGACGGCGGCGCGCCCTGGTACGACAGCTACCGCACCAGCGACGGCCACTACATGACCGTCGGCGCGGTCGAGGGGCGCTTTTATGCCGAGCTGATCGACAAGCTCGGCCTGGCCGGCGCAGGCCTGCCGTCGCAGCATGACCGCAAGGGCTGGCCGCGGATGCGCGAAGTCTTCGAGAAGACCTTCGCCGGCCGCACGCGTGCGCAGTGGTGCGAGATATTCGACGGCAGCGATGCCTGCGTGGCGCCCGTGCTCGGCTTTTCCGAAGCGGCCCTCCATGCGCAGCACCGCGCGCGAGGCAGCTTCGTGGACGTGGGCGGCGTCATCCAGCCCGGCCCCGCGCCGCGCTTTTCGGCAACGCCTTCGGCGCTGCCCCAGCGTGCCCCGGAGCGTGGCGAACATGGCGCCGCGGCCCTGCGCGACTGGGGTTTCGACACCGACGCGATCGCCCGCCTGCAGCAGCAGGGCCTGGGCCTGAAGTCGGAAGGCGCCGAGCCGGCGGACGGGACCTGAATTGGCGTTATCTTCGTGGCCATGACCTCCACCATGCGCCGCTTCCCCCTCATTGCCACGCTCGTCGCCAGCCTTGGCGTCGCCGGCCCGCACGCCGCCGAACTCGCGCCCGCAAAGGCCGAGCAGTACGCGCAGGCCACCTTTCGCGACTATTTCGAATTGCTTTCGCTGCCCAACGACGCCATCGCGCCGGCCGACATCCGCAAGAACGTCGACTGGCTCGAGGCCGCTTTCCGGAAGCGCGGCTTCACGACGCAGCAAATGCCCAACGAGGGCAAGCCGATGCTGTTCGCCGAACTGCCCGGCAGCGACCCGAAGCGCAAGACCGTGCTTTTCTACATGCATCTCGACGGCCAGCCGGTCATCCCCGAGCAGTGGGCGCAGAAGAGCCCGTGGGTGCCCGTGCTCAAGCGCCAGACTGCGAAGGGCGATTGGGAAGAGATCGATCCGGCGCCCCTCTTCAGCGGCCCGGTCGACCCGGAGTGGCGCGTGTTCGGGCGTTCGTCGGCCGATGACAAGGCACCGATCATGATGTTCCTGGCCGCCATCGATGCGTTGAAGGCCAGCGGCGACAAGCTCGGCGTCAATGTCAAGGTGGTGCTCGACAGCGAGGAAGAAAAAGGCTCGCCGACCATCGGCAAGGTCATGCTCGCGCACCGCGACCTGCTGCGCAGCGATGCCATCGTGATCCACGACGGTCCGATGCATGCGACCAACCGGCCCACGCTGATCTTCGGCAATCGCGGCGCGGCCATGGCGCGGCTCACCGTCTACGGCGCCAAGGTGTCGCTGCACAGCGGCCACTACGGCAACTACTCGCCGAACCCGGCGCAGCGCCTGGCCACGCTGCTGGCCTCGATGAAGGACGACGAGGGCCGCGTGACGGTCAAGGGCTACTACGACCACGTGAAGCTCGGCGACGCGGAGCGCAAGATCATGGCCGCCGTGCCCGACGACGAGGGCGCATTGAAGAAGCGGCTCGGCATCGCGAAGACGGATGCGGTCGGCGCCAACTACCAGGAGGCGATGCAATATCCGTCACTCAACGTCCGCGGCATGCAGTCGGCGACGGTCGGCGACAAGGCCGCGAACATCGTGCCCGATACAGCGGTGGCCGAACTCGACGTGCGCACCACGCCGGATTCCACGGCGGCCTACCTGGGCAAGCTGGTCGAGGCGCACATCCAGAAGCAGGGCTATCACCTGGTGAAGGGAAAGCCCACCGACGAGGACCGTGCCCGCCATGACAAGCTGGCCAGCTTCGACATGCAGACCGAGGGCGGCGACGCGGCCGGTACGCCGATGGATTCGGCCGTCGGGCAATGGGCCTATGCGTCGATGGTCGACGCCTTCGGCGCGAAGCCAGAGCCGGTGCGCGTCCGCATGATGGGCGGCACCGTGCCGACGGCAGAGATCGTCGAGGCGTTGAAGGTCCCGTTTGCGATCGTCCCGCTGGTCAATGCCGACAACAACCAGCACGCCAGCAACGAGAACATGCGCATGGGCAACTACATCGATGGCGTGCGCACCATCTACAGCCTGGTGACGCACCCTCTCGCGGGGCAGTGAGGCATTCTCACCAGAGGCCGGGCTGCTGCGGCGGTTCCGGTCGCTGCGGCGGCTTCGGCTTTCTTGGCGGCTGCGCGGGCACTGTGGACGGCGCACCGACGAACAGTTCCGCGGGCGCGAGGCGCAGCAACTCCGTCGCCTCTTTCACGGTGCCGGCCAGCCACTGGTCGACGTCGCCACGCTCGATCGGGATCACGCTGCGCTTGTCCTGCTGGTCAGGGCCAAGCTTGGGGTCCGGCTTGTGCATGCGGTTCATCAGCGGATGCGCGTCGGCGTTGATGGTGAGCATCGTGTAGCTCTCGTGCACTTCGCCAGTCAGCTTGTCGGTCCAGGTGTTCCAGAGGCCGGCCAGCCCCCACGGCGCGCCGTCCGCGCGGAGGAAGGTCCACCAGACGTTCCTGCCGGTTTCCCAGTTCGGCTCGTCGAAGGTCGCCGCCGGGATGATGCAGCGCTGTCCGCGCGCCCACGGCTCCTTGTAGCTGGCCTTGCCCGACAGCTCTTCGGAGCGCGCGTTGCTGGTCGGGAACTTGAGCTTCGGCTGCGCCGCGAACCAGGGGATGAGGCCCCACTGGCCAACGATCAACTCGCGTGCGTAGTCGACCTCGTCGCGCGCGCGACGAATGAACGGGCCAGGCATTCGCGGAAAAATCTCGGCCGGCCAGGGCGGCTGGTTGCGGGCGCCGATGAGCCACTCGCGCTCGATGGCGGCCCAGTCGGGTGGGGTGTAGCGGGTGCACATGTGCGCTCGATAATCACATCCCCCAGCGCAAGGCGGGCGTATGCACCGGTGCATCCCACAGCGCCAGCGTGGCCGCGTCGACGGCACTCACCGTGACCGAGCAACCCGCCATCTCCAGCGAGGTGACGTAGGGCCCGGTCAGGAAGCGCGCCACCTTCAGCTTGTGCCCGTCCAGGATCTTGCGCACCGAATTGACCATCAAGTAAAGCTCCATCAGCGGCGTTCCACCGAAGCCGTTCACCAGCAGGATCACTTCCTGCCCCGCCTTGAGCGACAGGTCCTTGAGGATCGCACCGGTCAGCTCCGCCGCGATGTCGTCGGCAGATGCCAGCTTGACGCGGCGCCGACCCGGCTCGCCGTGGATGCCGACACCCATTTCCATTTCGTCCGGTCCGATCTGGAAGGTCGGCTTGCCCGCCGCCGGCACGGTGCAGGAGGTGAGCGCGACGCCCATCGAGGCCGTCGACTTGTTGACCGAATCGCCCAGCGTCTTCAACTCGGCCAGCGAGTCGCCGCGCTCGGCCGCGGCGCCGACGATCTTCTCGACGATGAGCGTACCGGCCACACCGCGCCGGCCGGTGGTGTAGGTGGAGTTCTCGACGGCCACGTCGTCGTTCACGATGACGGTCTCGTTGTCGCAGTCGACCATCTCCGCGGCCATCTGGAAGTTCATCATGTCGCCGGAGTAGTTCTTGACGATGAACAGCACGCCGGCACCGGTGTTCACCGCGTGGGCCGCGGCCAGCATCTGGTCGGGCGTGGGCGAGGTGAACACCTGGCCGGGGCAGGCCGCATCGAGCATGCCGTGGCCGATGAAGCCGGCGTGCAGGGGCTCATGGCCGGAGCCTCCGCCGGAGATCAGCGCGACCTTGCCGGGCTTTGGCGTCTTGCGGCGCACGAACAGGCCGCCGTCGCCGAGCGTCACGATGTCGGCGTGCGCGGCCGTGAAGCCGTCGAGGGATTCGGTCAGGATGTTGTCGACATCGTTGATGAGCTTCTTCATTGGCAGTGGCTTTCAGGCGGAAAGGGAAGACGTTTGCGCAGCGGACGGCAGGCTGTCACAGATCGCGCCGATGATCAATGCCATCGAACGCGAACCCGGGTCCACATGGCCCAGCGCACGGTCGCCGAGGAACGATGCACGGCCCTTGATGGCGTCCATCTCGGCCGTGGCGTTGGCGCTGGCGAAGGCGCAATCGCGCACGCGTGCGGCCAGGTTGTCGCCGCCTGCGGCCAACACCTTCTGAACCGGGTCGAGCACGTCGAGCAATGTCTTCTGGCCGACCTCCGCCTTGCCCAGCCGGGTCAGCGCCTTGATGCCCGCGTCGACGGCGCTGGCTAGCGCGGCGGCGGTCGGCGGCTCGGGCAGTTCCTTGCCGAGCGTGATCATCAGCGTGCCGAACACCGGGCCGGACGAACCGCCGATCGTCGACATGCAGGTCATGCCCATGGTGCGCAGCGCTTCGTTGAGCGTCTGGTCGGCCATGCCATCGAGCTTGGCCTGGATGGCGAGCGCGCCGCGGCGCATGTTGAGGCCGTGGTCGCCGTCGCCGATGGCCTGGTCGAGCGCGGTGAGTTCGTCGACGTGGTCGATCAATGTCTGCGTCGCGTTCCGGATGAGGTCTGTGTGTGCCATGTCGTTCTTCCCTGGTTGTGATTCATGCGGTGATGCGCTGTCCCTCGGCGTCGAACCAGAGCGCTCTCATCAACTCGACACGCACCGCATCGTCGGGCTCGAAGCTTTCGCTGCCGGGCGCGGAAACGATCAGTTCCTGGTCGCTGTCATCGAGTCCGACGTGGACCAGGTGCTGGTCGCTCAGCCGCTCGACGCGCTTGACGCGCGCCTCGCGGTGGGCGGTGCCGGCCGTGTCGCGATGGATGCGCAAATGTTCCGCGCGCACGCCGACCGTCACGGCCTGCTGCGGCCCGGCCACCCCAGGCACCAGTGCGCGCGGAAAGAGGTTGATGCGCGGCGAGCCGAGCCGCGCCGCGACGTGGCTGCTGCTCGGGTCTTCGTAGATCTGCTGCGGCGTGCCGACCTGCACCAGCCTGCCCGCGTCGAGCACGCCGATGCGCGTGGCCATCGTCATCGCCTCGATCTGGTCGTGCGTCACGTAGAGCATCGTGGCGCCCAGGTCCTGCTGGATGCGCTTGAGTTCGAGGCGCAGGTCGTTGCGCAGCTTGGCGTCTAGCGAGGAGAGCGGCTCGTCCATCAGGTAGAGCGACGGGTTGCGCACCAGCGCGCGGCCGATGGCAACGCGCTGCATCTGGCCACCCGACAGCTTGGTCGCGGGGTTCTTCAGCTTGTCGTGAATGCGCAGCATGTGTGCGACCTCCTCGACCTTGCGGCGCACTTCCGCCTCGGGCGTGGGGCGCAGCGGCGAGCGCAGGGGGAAGGCGAGGTTGTCGAAGACGCTCAGGTGCGGATACAGCGAGTACTGCTGGAAGACGAAGGCCACGTCGCGCAGGGCGGGCGCCCTCGCGGTCACGTCGCGGCCGCCGATGAAGACGCTTCCTGCGTCCGGTTTTTCCAGGCCCGCGACGAGGCGCAGCGTGGTCGTCTTGCCTGCGCCGCTCGGGCCGAGGAGCACGAAGAACTCGCCACTCGGAATGTCGAGTTGCAAGCCGTTCACGGCCTGCACCGCGCCGAAGCGCTTGCCGACATTCGACAGTCGAAGCTCAGCCATGGCGTGCCCCATTTCGCATCACGTGCGGGTGGTCGTCGCGGGCCGTGCGCAGCGCGCGGCCCGAGGCCGCATCGAACAGCGAGACCGCCCCGGCATCGAAGGCCAGCCCGACGTGGTCGCCGCGCCGGGCCGGGTTCGCCACGTCGACCTTGGCCCGGACGGTGGCGCCCTGCGCGGTCGCGAGCGTCACGACGGTGCTGGTGCCGAGGTACTCGGTGCCGAGCACTTCGGCGCGCAGCATCGAGTCGTCGCGGAACCGAACATGCTCGGGCCGCACGCCGCACAGCAGCGCACGCGCGGAAACGTCTTCGCGGGCGGCCGGCACGTGGACTTTCGCGGGACCGATGGTGATGGCCGAGTCGCCGCTGGCCATCGCGGCCTCGAAGGGCAGGAAGTTCATCGAGGGCGCACCGATGAAGTCGGCCACGAAGACGCTCGCGGGCCGCTCATACACCTCCAGCGGCGCGCCGAGTTGCTCGATCACACCCTCGTTCATGATCGCGATGACATCGGCCATCGCCATCGCTTCCATCTGGTCGTGCGTGACGTAGACGGTGGTCGCATGCAGCCGGTCGTGCAGCGCACG
Source organism: Variovorax humicola (assembly GCF_037889915.1). Lineage (NCBI taxonomy): Bacteria > Pseudomonadati > Pseudomonadota > Betaproteobacteria > Burkholderiales > Comamonadaceae > Variovorax > Variovorax humicola. The sequence continues at coordinate 712,568 of NZ_JBBKZV010000001.1, forward strand.
CAGCTCCTGGCACATGACTTCGCGGAACTCGGCATCGAGCGCGCCCAGCGGCTCGTCCATCAGAAAGGCCAGCGGTTGCCGCACGATCGCGCGGCCGAGCGCCACGCGCTGCCTGTCGCCGCTGGACAGTTGCGACACCGGCTTGTCCAGCAGATGGGTAATGCGCAGGATGCGCGCCGCCTGCTCGACCTGGCGGCCGACTTCCTCACGCGGCATGCCCTGCGAGACCAGCGAAAAGGCAATGTTGCGGCGCACGTTCATGTGCGGGTAGAGCGCGAACATCTGGAACACGAAGGCGATGTCGCGGGCCGATGCCCGCTTGAAGCTCACGTCCTCGTCGCCGAGAAAGATCTGCCCCGAAGTCGGCAGTTCCAGCCCCGCGATCATGCGCAGCGTCGTCGTCTTGCCGCAGCCCGAGGGGCCGAGCAGGCAGAAGAACTCGCCGTTGTGCACGGTGAAGGTCGAGTCCTTCACCGCGGTGAATTCGGCGAAGGCCTTGTGCAGGTGGTGGACGCGGATCTCGGCCATGTCAGCCCTCCCGCCGGGCCGCCCCAAGGGCGGGCTGCGCCCCCTTGGGGGGCAGGAGCGAAGCGAAATTGGGGGTCATGGTCATTCGGGGAATTTGGAGACGACCATGAACAGCACCGTGCCGAACAGCGTCGTGACGAACGACCACGTGTACAGCGCCATCGCCACCGGCTGCAGCATCATCACCAGCCCGGCCGTGATGACGATGCACGCAACGATTTCCATCGGACCGCGTCGCAGCCAGCGCGGCCAGCGGCGTTGCCCGGTCGGGAGTGTCGAAGGCGTCATGCGGGCCCTCCTTACTTGCGCACCGCGCCGAACGTGATCCCGCGCAGCAAATGCTTGCGCAGCAGGATCGTGAACACCAGGATCGGGATCAGGAACAGCGTCGTTCCCGCGGCCACGGCCGGCCAGTCCTGTCCGCCTTCGCCGATGATGATCGGGATGAACGGCGGCGCCGTCTGCGCCGTGCCCGAGGTCAGCAGCACGGCAAAGGCGTATTCGTTCCACGCGAAGATCAGGCAGAAGATCGACGTCGCAACGATCCCTGTCGTCGCCTGCGGCAGCACCACCTTGCGGAAAGCCTGCAGCCGCGTGTAGCCATCGACCATCGCCGCTTCCTCGTATTCGCGCGGGATCTCGTCGATGAAGCCCTTGAGCAGCCACACGGCGAGCGATACGTTCACCGCGCTGTACAGCAGGATCATTCCCAGGCGCGTATCCGACAGCCCCAGTTCGCGGTACATCAGGTAGATCGGAATCGCCACCGCGATCGGCGGCATCATCCGCGTCGAGAGGATGAAGAACAGCAGGTCGTCCTTCAGCGGCACCTTGAAGCGCGAGAACGCATAGGCGGCCATCACCCCGAATCCCACCGACAGCACGGTCGAGCCGAACGCGATGATCAGCGAGTTGATGAAGCGCGGCACATAGTTCGACGGCCCTGCCACCACCATGTTGTCGGCCCGCGCAACCTTGTCGCAGGTGTCCGTCGCGGGCGGCAGCGCAGCGACGTATTCCGGCGTCTGCCGGGAGCGCGTCGTGAACAGGTTGCAGTAGCCCTGCGGCGACGGCGTGAAGACGATCTTCGGCGGATAGCTGATCGAATCCGGCGGCGTCTTGAAGCCGGTGAGGATGATCCACACCAGCGGGATCATCGTGATCAGTGCATAGAGCACGACCACCGATCCCGCGAACAGGCGTGTGCGCGAACCCGGTTCGACGACGGAGTGCGCCGTGCTGATCCCCTGGCTCATGGCGACCTCGCAAGGCAGGGAGAAGAGGCGTTCGTCCCGACGCCACGCCCGGAATTCAACTCAGCGATTCTTGACATGGTTGAGTGCCTTGACATAAATGTTCGCCAGCCCGAACACCGACACGAAAAGAATGATCGCGAACGCCGACGAGTACCCCGTGCGCCACTTCTCGAAAGCCTCGCGCTTCAGCGTGATCGAAGCCAGCTCCGTCGCCGACCCAGGTCCGCCGGATGTCAGCAGATTCACCATGTCGAACATCTTGAAGTTCTCGATGCCGCGGAACAGCACCGCGAGCATGATGAAGGGCAGCACCATCGGCAGCGTGATCGACCAGAACTGCCGCCACTTCGAGGCCCGGTCGACTTCGGCCGCCTCGTAGATGTAGTCCGGTATGGAGCGCAGTCCCGCGAGGCAGATCAGCATCACGTACGGCGTCCACATCCAGGTGTCCACGATGATGATGGCCCAGGGTGCCAGCTTGACCGAGCCGATCATCTCGAAGGACGACGCCGGCACGCCGCTCAGGTACGACACCGCGTAGTTGAACAAGCCGATCTGCGGCTGGTACAGGAAGGCCCAGAAGTTGCCCACGACCGCGGGCGACAGCATCATCGGAATCAGGATCATCGTGGTCCAGAAACCGTGGCCGCGAAACTTGCGATCGATGAGATAGGCCAGCGCGAACCCGATCGTCATCTGCAGAAAGATCGTCCAGAACAGGAAGTGCGCCGTGGCCTGCATCGCCAGCCAGATATCCGGATCGGTGAGCACCGACACGTAGTTGTCGATGCCCACGTCGATCACGTTCGCGTTGGGCCGGTTGGCCCTGTAGTTGGTGAACGACAGCTTGATCGTCCAGATCAACGGAAAGATGTTGATCGCCAGCAGGAGTGCCATCGTCGGCCCGACGAAGAGCCACGCAATCGCCCGGTCGGAAAGGCCGCGCATCCGCATCGCCACGGCCGGTGGCGTGGCTTCGGCGGCGCGGGCGACGATTCCTTTGGCAGGGCTCGGCATCGGTGGACGAATGGCGCTCACGGTCTTCACGCCTTCTTATTTCGCCTTGCCATCGTCCTTGAACACCTTGGTCCAGTCAACGACCAGTGCGTCGAGCGCTTCCTTCGCGGTGCCCTTGTCGGCCACCACGTAGTCATGCACGCGTTTCTGCATCGCGAGCAGCAGTTGCGCATACGACGGTTCGGCCCAGAAGTCGACCACCATGCCCATCGAGTCGAGGAAGGCCTGCGCAAACGGCGAACTCTTCGGATAGGCCGGGTCGTCCAGCACCGCCTTCGCGGCCGACGAGCCGCCGATGGCCTGCCACTTCTTCTGCACGTCGGGGCTTGCGAACCACTTGATGTATTGCAGCGACTCGTTCTTGTTCGCCGAATAGGAAACGACCGAGATGCCCTGGCCGCCCAACTGCACGCCCTTGGTCTTGTCGGACGGATTGGTGAAGAAGCCGATCTTCTCGCCACCCACGTTCGGATCCTTGTACAAGCCCGGGAAGAAGGCGAACCAGTTCATCATCATCGCGACCTGGCCCGACTTGAAGGCATCGAGCCCTTCGCCCATGTACGCGTTGGTCAGGCCGGGCGGCGTGCTGCCCTTGTAGATCGCCTTGTAGAACTCGAGGCCGCGCACGGCATCCGGCGAGTTCACGAAGCCGTTCATCGAATACGGCTTCTTTGGATCTTCGTACTTGAAGCCCATCGGGTAGAGCACGTTGGTCACGCCCATCGTGATGCCTTCGGAGCCGCGCTCGGTGAAGATGTAGGCGCCGTAGACCTTCTTGCCGTCGATCATCCGGCCCTGGAAGAACTCGGAGACTTCCTTGAACTCGGTCCAGGTCTTCGGCGGTGCCAGGTCGCGCTTGTACTTGCCCTTGAACTCGGCCTGCAGGTCGGGCTTGGCGAACCAGTCCTTGCGATAGGTCCACCCCACGGCGTCGGCCATCGCGGGCAGCGCCCAGTAGTTGGGCGTGTTCTTCGGCCACTCCGCATAGCCCACCACGGTGGCGGGCGCGAAATCGGTCATCTTGATGCCTTCCTTGGCGAAGAAGTCATTCAGCTTGACGTAATGGCCTTGCTCCGCCGAGCCGCCGATCCACTGGCTGTCGCCGATGATCAGGTCGCACAGCTTGCCCTTCGAGTTGAGCTCGTTGAGCATGCGGTCGGCGAAGTTGGTCCATGGCACGAACTCGAACTTCATCTTCACGCCGGACTTCGCGGTGAAGTCTTTCGAGAGTTCGACGAGCGCATTGGCCGGGTCCCACGCCGCCCAACACAAGGTGATCGTCTTGTCCTGCGCCAGGACGTTGGTGCTGGTCAGGCCGAGGACGGTGGCGGCAGCCAGGGCGACGACCCCCGGCAACATCTTCGAGATCGATTTCATGAGCAGTCTCCAAAAAAGCAAGGGGTTTCAAGGACACATACCCGGCTGCCGATTTCAGTGAAGGTTCTCGGCCGTCAGGATCTCGATGCGCGGCTGCACCACGTTGAGCGCGCCGCGGACGTTCTCGCACAAGGCGCGCAACACGCGCGCCGCCGTCAATACGCAGTAATGGATGTCCTGGTGCAGGACGTAGGAGAGCGCGTTCGCGGTCAGCAGCGAACCGTGCTCGTCCGTGAAATCGTGGGCCACCACGCCGACCTGCGGCGCGAGGCCGGCATCCGCCAGTGCGCGGGCCACGCCGGCGCTGCCGGAGCCGACGTTGTAGATCCCGGTGACCCGGGACGGATCGATGTCGTCCCTGAGCGCCTGCAGGAGCGCCTCGCGGGCGCCGTCGTTGTCGGGCGGCAGATCCGCGGTGCGCAGCAGCCTGAGCCGCGGAAAGCGCTCCTCGATGACTTGCGCGAAGCCGATGCGCCGCTCGATCTCCGCGGTGAGCCGCGTGGCCTGCGATGACAGCAGCAGCGTGTCGCGACCGCCTTCGCCGGCCATGCGGCCCAGCAGCAGGCCGGCCGTGCGGCCGGCGGCGCGGTTGTCCGCGCCGATGCAGGTCTCGCGCATCGAGCCGGCCACGTCGGAGAACAGCGTCACGACGTGAACGCCCGCGCGCACCAGTTCGTTGATGGCGCGCTTGATCGGCGGCAGGTCGGGCGCCATCAGCGCGATGCCTTCGCACTCGCCGATCTGCGCCAGCTCCTCGGCAAAGCGCACCGGGTCGGCCGTGTCGATGCGGTAGGTGATTTCGGTGATGTGCGCGTGGCGGAAGTCGCCCGCGGCCTGCGCGATCTGGCGTTCGACCAGGTCGAGAAAGGGTGATTCGTCGGCCGGCAGCACGAAGGCAAAGCGCGAGTTGGCTCCCTTGCGCGGCCGGCCCGGCTGCTGCGGCGCGCCCATTTCCTCCACCACCTGCATGACGCGCTGCACCGTCTCGGCATTGACGCCGGGGCGGCGGTTCAGCACCCGGTCGACCGTGGCCGTCCCCACGCCAGCGGTGCGGGCGATGTCGGCGATGGTCGGCGGGGTGGCGGACACGGTTGATGGGATTTGATTGGTTGGTATCGTATTCACATCAATAAATAAATCAATCAGGGTTTTGGAGCATGGCTCGGCGGCGAGCAGCGTCTGCCCAGCGGTGCAGGAACGAGGGGTTCAGCTTCGCCGGCGGAAAGCGGGCTGCGGCCAGTTGCCCTGATCCGACGACAGCATTGATTCAAGCGATCGCTGTCACCGAGACGATGATCGATGACGGCGAAGCCGGAGGCCCAACAGGGCACCGGACGCGAAGGGTGCCGCTCAGCGCGGCAACTCGGGCCAGGCGCCGTCGGTGAGCACGTGCCAGCGCGCCGGGTCCACATCCTCGAAGGCGCTGGCGTAGCGGGGCGACTCGCGGCCCTCTTGCGTCACGTCGCGGATGACGATGGCGACGACGCGCTCGGGATGCCGCCGCGCAAGTTCGGCATAGGTCTCGGGGTCGGACTCTCCCGAGTCGCCGACGAGCAGGAAGCGGCGCCGGGGGAAGTCTTCCATCAGGCTTTCGATGACGCTGAGCTTGTGCGCGCGCGTGGCGTCCGACGTCAGCAAGGACCGCCAGGTGGTGCTCTCGCGCAGGTGCACGCTGCCCTCCGGAAAGCCGCCGTCGCGCAGGAAATCCGCCAGCGGCGGATAAAGCTGGATCGGGCTGCCCGACACGTAGTGGAAACGCGTGCCGCTATCGGCCGCCATTTCCCGGAATTTCCTCGCCATGCCGGGAACCGGCTCGAACTGACGCGCGAAGGTGTTCAGCAGCATCTCTTGCCGGTTGCGCACATGGGTTTGCTTGATCGTGTCATCGATGTCCGAGACCACCGACAAGCCTTCCGGCGGCACCAGCAAGGCCTGGCCCTGGAAGCGGCGCGAATCGCCGACAGCGGTCCACGCATGGAAGCGTACGAACCGGTCCTTGCTGCGCACCGCCGAGGCGGGCACGGCCACGCGGGCATTGGATCGCCCGTCGTCCTCGGTGCGCGGCAAGGGAAGTGCATTCGTGCTGCCGTCCAGCACGATGCCGATGACCCGTTCGTCGGTCGACTCGGTGTGGAACAGGCCGGTGCGCTCGTGGAAGCGCAGGCGCGCATCCGGCGCCAATTGCGGAAGATCGATGTGCAGGTAACGCGCCAAAGCCGCGTTGAAGCCGCGCATGTGCGATTTCTCATAGAGCCACGCATGCACGTCGAGTTCGACCTGTCCGTCCGGCAGGGCGCGCGCGGTGCCGGGCATGAACAACACCCGGTCCTTGGCCCTCAATGGCGCGGCGTGCAGGGCGGTCGCCGCGAGCACCAGCGCGAGCCACGCCAGCAGAGGCCGCGCCAGCAAAAGCCGCGCCGGCTGCCGCATCACGGCACGAGCGAGCGCAGCAGTTCGGCCGCCGGAACTGCCCGGCAGCCGCTGGCGTTCTGGCCCGACCACAGAGTGGAGAAATCGTCACGGCCGAGCTTTTCGGCGGCGGCCTTCAGCGGCGCCAGCGCGGCCGTTGCGAACGGAAAGGCGGGCGGTGCGTCGCTCAGCGCACCGAGCTCTTTCATGATCCGGTTGTACATGCCGCGTGCCGGCCGGCCAGTGAACACGTTGGTGAGCGTGGTGTGCTCGGCACGCGGGCTTTGCAGCGCGGCCCGGTGCATCGGCGTGATCGACGCCTCGGGGCACAACAAGAACGACGTGCCGATCTGTACGCCGGCCGCGCCCAGCGCCAGCGCGGCCCTTACGCCCTGGCGATCGGCAATGCCGCCCGCCGCGATGACCGGCACCTTTACGCCGCGCACGACCTGCGGCAACAGCGCCATCGTGCCGACCTGAGTGGTGAGGTCGTCGCTGAGAAAGATGCCACGATGCCCGCCGGCTTCGACGCCCTGCGCAATGACGGCATCCACGCCGTGGGCTTCGAGCCAGCGCGCCTCTTCCACCGTCGTGGCCGAGGAAATCACTTTCGCACCCCACGATCGCACGCGCGCGAGCAGGTCCGCGCTCGGCAGGCCGAAATGAAAGCTCACGACCGGCGGCTTGAACTCCTCGATCAGGTCGACCGCGGCTGCCGAGAACGGCGCGCGGCCGGCGCCAGCGGGCACCGTTGCGGGGTCGATGCCGAATTCGGTGTAGTAAGGCGCCAATGCCGCGCGCCATTTCGCCTCGCGCGCCGCGTCGGGTTCGGTCGGCGTGTGGCAGAAGAAGTTGACGTTGTAGGGGCGCGTGGTTTGCGCCGCGATGGCCTTCAACTCCGTGCGAAGCCCTTCGGGCGTGAGCATCGCGCAGGGCAGGGAGCCGAGGCCGCCCGCGTTCGACACGGCAATCGCCATCGCGCCGGTTTGCACGCCCGCCATCGGTGCCTGGATGATCGGCAATTCAATGCCGAACAACTGCTGGATGTTCATGTTGCATCACTCCTTTGCAGGGTCACGAAACTGTAGGGGAGGCCGTTTCTCGACACGCCCGATTCGCGCGCCGTTTCATGCCAGCCTGCACCCAGCACCGGCGCATGGGCATCGCCGTCGAAATCGCGGTCGATTTCGGTCACCACGGCGCGGGTCGCGAACGGGGCCGCCTCGGCATAGATCTGCGCGCCGCCGATGATCCACACCTCCTCGCTTTGCCCGCACAGCGCGAGTGCTTCCTGCAGGCTGGATGCGCGTTGCGCGCCGGGCTCGTTCCAATCAGGCTGGCGTGTGACGACGATGTTGGTGCGCCCCGGCAGCGGCCGGAACCTGGGCGGCACGGAGTCCCAGGACTTGCGTCCCATGATCACCGGTGCGCCCATGGTCGTGCGCTTGAAATGCGCCATGTCTTCCGGCAGGTGCCAGGGAAGGGCACCGTTGACGCCGATCACGCCGTTGGCGGCGCGGGCGTAGATGAGGTTCACGCGCACCATCTTTTCCTGCGCTTTCTCAGACGGCGACCGGCGCCTTGATGACCGCGTGATGCTGGTAGTCCAGCACCTCGAAATCTTCATATTCGTAGTCTAAGATCGACGCGGGCTTGCGCTTGATGTGCAGCGTCGGATATGGGTGCGGCGTGCGGCTCAGTTGCAGCGCGACCTGCTCGGCATGGTTGCTGTAGATGTGGCAGTCGCCGCCGGTCCAGATGAAGTCGCCCACGTCGAGGTCGCACTGCTGCGCCACCATGTGCGTCAGCAGCGCGTAGCTCGCGATGTTGAACGGCACGCCCAGGAAGATGTCGGCGCTGCGCTGGTAGAGCTGGCAGCTCAGTTTGCCGCGCTCGCCCGCGGCCTGCGGCGGCGTCACGTAGAACTGGAAGAAGGCATGGCACGGCATCAGCGCCATCTTCGACAGCTCCGCCACGTTCCAGGCGCTCACGATGATGCGGCGCGAGTCGGGGTTGCTCTTGAGCGTCTTGATCACGTCGCTGATCTGGTCGATGTGGCCGCCGTCCGGCGTGGGCCAGCTGCGCCACTGCACGCCGTACACCGGCCCCAGCTCGCCGTCCTCGCGCGCCCATTCGTCCCAGATCGTGACGCCGCGCTCCTTGAGCCAGTTGTTGTTGCTGGAACCGGTCAGGAACCACAGCAGTTCCTGGATGATGGACTTGAGGTGCACCTTCTTGGTGGTGACCAGCGGAAAGCCCTCGTTCAGGTCGAAGCGCATCTGGTAGCCGAACACGCTCTTGGTGCCGGTGCCGGTGCGGTCGGCCTTGAACACGCCGGTCGTGTCGACGTGGCGCATGAAGTCTTCGTATTGGGAGCGGATGGGGCGGGTCATGAGGAAAAGGTTTCAGCCCGGAGCACACGCCCCGGATTCAGGATGTTCTGCGGGTCGAGCCCGCGCTTGATGGCGCGCATCATGCCGAGCGCGACCGGGGACTTGTGCTTCTCGAGTTTGTCGACCTTCAGGGCGCCGATGCCGTGCTCGGCGGAGAACGAGCCGCCGAACTGTTCCACGGCGTCGTAGACCAGCCCATTGACGCGGGCTTCCTCGTCGCGCAGAAAGGCTTTCGCGTCGCCGTCCGCCGGCGCCTGCACGTTGTAGTGCAGGTTGCCGTCGCCGAGGTGGCCGAAGTTGACAAGCCGCACGCCCGGGATCTCGCTGCGCAGCAGCGCATCGGTCGACGACACGAAGGCCGGGATGCGCGAGACGGCGATCGAGATGTCGTGCTTGATGTTCAGGCCTTCCTCGGCCTGGGCGAGAGGGATGCTCTCGCGGATGTGCCAGAGCTGGTGGGCTTGCGCAAGGTTCTCGGCGACGACCGCATCGGTGACGCAGCCGTCCTCGAAGGCCTTTTCGAGCAGCGCCTCGAAGCGCGTGCGGGCATGGTCTTCCGACTCGCTGTCGGAGTTCTCGAGCAGCACGCACCAGGGTGTGGCCCCCACGCTACCCACTGTGTCTGGTTCACTGCCCCCCGAGGGGGCTGCATCCGGCTCGGGGCGGCCCGGCGCCGATGCGCGCGCCGAAGCATCCCCGGCAAACGGTACGCGAAGCTGCGGGAAATGCTTCACCACGAGGCTCAGCGCGAACTGGCCCATCACTTCGAATCCGGTCAATCCGGCGCCGAGGTACTGGTGCGCCAGGCCCAGCAGCGTCACCGCATGGTTGAGCGAGGGCACCGCGGCCCAGGCCGTCAACTGCGCCGCCGGCATCGGATAGAGCTTCATCGTCGCGGCGGTGATGATGCCCAGCGTGCCCTCGCTGCCGATCATCAGGTCGCGCAGGTCATAGCCGGTGTTGTCCTTGCGAAGGCCGGTCGTGCCTTCCCAGATCTCGCCCTGCGGCGTGACCACTTCGAGGCCCAGGCACAGGTCGCGCGTGTTGCCGTAGCGCACGACCTGCGTGCCGCCGGCATTGGTCGCCAGATTGCCGCCGATGGTGCAGCTGCCTTCGGCCGCGAGGCTCAGCGGGAACAGGTAGCCGGCTTTCTCGGCGGCCTCCTGCAGCGATTGCAGCACGCAGCCGGCCTCGACCGTCACGGTCATGTTGGCGCCGTCGATCTCGCGCACGGCATTCATCCGTTGCAGGCTCAGCACGACCTGCTTGCCGCTCGCATCCGGCGTCGAGCCAACCGCGAGGCCGGTGTTCCCGCCCTGTGGCACCAGCGACGTGCCCGCGGCTGCGCAGGCCTTTACCACATCGGCCACCTGACGCGCGCTACCCGGCCGCACCACGGCCAGGGCCTTGCCGCGATCGCGCTTGCGCCAGTCCTGCTCGTAGGCGGTCAGGTCGCCTTCGGTCAGCACGTTGGGGGCGCCGACGATGGCGCGCAGTCGATCCAGCAAGTCGGTCATGGGGTGGCGGCTTCGTTGAGGTGTTGCGCAGCGGCATTGCGCAGGCGCAGCCGCACATGCCAGGCGCAGGCGGCGAAGAGCACCAGGCACAGCGCCACTTCCAGCAGCGCCAGCGCGCGGCTCAGCGGCAGCACGTCGCTCCAGGCACGCACCACGCCTTCGGTGAAATAGAGCCAGACCATGAGGCTGACCCAGCGATAGGTGTACATGCGGTTCTTCATCAGCCCGGCCAGCGGCACGATCAGCGGCAGCACCTTGAGCGCGAGCCAGGAACCGCCGGGGCGAAGCGGCGCCAGCCGCATCTCCCAGGCGAGCCCGAGCACGATCAGGCCGACCAGGCTGCCCACGGCCAGCCAGCGGGTCAGGGCGACGGAAGAAGAGGAGCGAGAGGAGTGCGGAGGAGGAGAGTTCGTCACGGTGGGCGGGTTTGCTTGCCTACGGCGGCGCAAAAGTCGGATGGCATGATACCGGCCATGAATTTCCGCCAGTGGGTGCAAGACCTTTCGAAGTTTCCATGGCGCAATACGGCCGCTGTCCTGGGAAAGCGATTTCGCGAAGACCGGCTCGGTCTGACGGCCGGCAGCCTGACCTTTACCACCACCATCGCGCTGGTCCCCTTCTTCACCGTGGCGCTGGCGTTGTTCACCGTGTTTCCGATGTTCGCGTACATGCGCGGGCGTCTTCAACGCTGGCTGATCGAGAGCCTGATACCCGAGAACATTGCGCGGCAAGTACTCGACTACCTGAACCAGTTCTCGAGCAAGGCGAGTGGGCTGGGGATCGTGGGCCTGCTGGTGGTGCTGATGACGGCGGTTGCGCTGATGCTGACGATCGACAAGACCTTGAACAGCATCTGGCGCGTGCGCCGGCCTCGGCCGCTGGCCCAGCGCGTGTTGATTTACTGGGCGGCCATCACGCTGGGGCCGGTGGTGCTGTCGGCCAGTCTCTACGTGTTCTCGGCCCGCACCTTTGTCGGCGCGAAGTCGTTGTTCAATCTCGGCTTCGACCTGTTCGAGTTCATGTTGCTGGCGGGCGGGTTGGCGTCGCTCTACCGCTTTGTGCCGAATACGACCGTGAAATGGTCCCATGCCTGGGCTGGCGGATTCTTCGCGGCTATTGCGATTGCCATCGCCAAGCGCTTGCTGGCTTACTACCTGAGCCTGATGCCGACGTATTCGGTGCTGTACGGCGCGTTTGCGATCGTGCCCATCCTGCTGGTGTGGATCTACATCGCCTGGGTCATCGTGCTGCTCGGCGCCGTCATCGCGGCCTACCTGCCGAGCCTGATGGCCGGCGTGCCGCGCCACGGCAACGCGGCCGGATGGCGGTTCCAGTTGGCGCTCGAGGTGCTGCAGAACCTGCACGCCGTCCAGGCAACACCGGGACGCGGGCTCGGCGCCGCCGAGCTGGCGCGGCGCCTGCAGGTCGACGCGCTGCAGCTTGCACCCGTGCTCGAGACGCTGGTCGCGATGGACTGGATCGCACCGCTGGCCGAGCAGTCCGCCAACGAAGACCCGCGCCTGGTGCTGCTGGCCGACCCCGACCGCACGTCGCTGATCCCCTTGATCGGGCGTTTGCTGCTGCCGCCGGTGGAGGCGCTGCAGCCGGTCTGGCAGAAAGCGCCGCTGGCAGACCTGCGCCTGCGCGATGCACTGTAGTCCGACCCGACTCATAATCCGGCTTCCTTGAACGCAGTACTCAACTCCCCCGCCGATGACGCCCTCTGGGTGGTGTGCCTTTGCGCCGAATGGTGCGGCGCCTGCCGCGAATACCGCCCGCTGTTCGAACAGGTGGCCAGGGCGCATCCCGCCATGCGCTTTGCCTGGGTCGATATCGAAGACCACGCCGACCTGGCCGACGACTTCGACGTGGAGACCTTCCCGACCCTGCTGGTCGCAGGCCTCCACGGCACCCATTTCATCGGTCCCATACTGCCGCATCCCGCGACGCTCTCGCGCATGCTCGCGTCGCTCCAGCCGGCCCGGGCGGCCGACGCCGAGGTGAAAAAGTTGCTGGCGGCGCTTCGCCACACGCCTGAACAATTCGAGGTCTGACCCCATGAAAATCCTGCTGTTCGGCGCAAGTGGCATGGTCGGGCAGGGGGTGTTGCGGGAATGCCTGCTCGACCCGGACGTGAAGCGCGTCGTGGCGGTGGGGCGCAGTTCGCTCGGCAAGTCCGATCCCAAGCTCGGCGAACTGATCGTCAGCGACTTCTACGACTACTCGTCGGTCGAATCGAAGCTCAAGGGATTCGACGCCTGCTTCTTCTGCCTCGGCGTGTCGTCGGTCGGCATGAAGGAGGCCGACTACCGCCGAGTGACCTACGACCTGACGCTGGCGGCCGCCACCGTGCTCGCCCGGCTCAACCCGCAGATGACCTTTGTCTACGTGACCGGCGCCAGCACCGACAGCACCGAGCGCGGCCCGCAGATGTGGGCGCGGGTCAAGGGCGCGACCGAGAACGCGTTGCTCAAGCTGCCGTTCAAGGCGGCCTACATGTTCCGGCCGGGCGTGATCCAGCCGCTGCACGGCGTGCGGTCGAAGACGCCGGTGTACCAGGGCTTCTACGTGATGACTTCGCCGCTGCTCGGTTTGCTGGCGAACGTGGCGCCGAGGTGGGTGACGACCTCCGAAAAGGTCGGCCGCGCCATGCTCGCAGTGGCCAAGCGCGGCGCGCCGTCGCCGTTCATCGAGATGGACGACATCAATCGCCTAGGGAAATGAAACACCCCCGAAGCGCCTGCGGCGCCTCCCCCTCGGAGGAGGGCACCCAGCGGCCCGGCAAAGCCGGTTCCGCGGGTGCCCGCGAACAGACTTCGCAGCGCTCGTGCCGGTTTCACGCGCAGAAGACGCTCGGCGTCATGGAGCACTGAAATGAGCCACCAGGATGACTATCTCCGGCGCCGCATCGCCGCCCATGATGCGATCTCGCTGCTGAAGGACGGCGACACCATCGTCGTGCCGACCGGTTCCGCGGAGCCGCCGCGCCTGCTCGATGCGCTGTCGGACCGCCGGCGCGAGCTTCGCGACGTCAAGGTCTCGCAGATCCTGCCGCTGCGCAAGGCGGGCTATTTCGACGCCGAGACCTGCGAGCACGTCCGGCACGTCGCGTACTTCTTCGGCGGTGCATCGCGCGCCGGTGGGCAGGCCGGCTGGATCGACTATGTGCCCGCGTATTTCTCGGAGTTGCCGCAGCTCATCCGCAACGACCTGACGCCGGCGGACGCCGTGTTCAGCCTGGCGTCGCCGATGGATTCGCACGGTTACTTTGCGCTGAGCCTCGGCGCCGACTACACGATGGCCGCGGTCGGCAAGGCACGCGCGGTCGTGCTGGAAACCAATCCGAATGTCCCCTTCGCCAACGGGGCGTGCCATGTCCACATCTCGCAAGTGGCCGGCGTGGTGGAGAGCGACGAACCGGTGATAGAGGTCGGCCTGCCGACGATCGGGCCGGTCCAGCAAGCGATCGGCAAGCATGTCGCCGCGATGATCCCGGACGGCGCGACCCTTCAGATCGGCTATGGCGGCATTCCGGATGCAGTGGTCATGCAGCTGACGGACAAGAACGACCTCGGCATCCACACCGAAATGCTCGGCGACGGGATCATGACGCTGGTGGAGGCGGGCGTGGTCACCAATCGGCGCAAGAACTACCTGCCCGGCAAGATGATCGCCACCTTTGCGCTGGGGTCGAAACGGCTCTACCGGTTCATGGACCGCAATCCCGCGCTGGAGATGCATCCGGTCGACTTCACCAACGACCCTTACCTGGCAAGCCGGAACGACAACCTCATCGCGATCAATTCGACCATGCAGGTCGACCTGATCGGCCAATGCGGCTCCGAGTCGCTCGGCTTCACGCCTTACTCGGGCACGGGTGGGCAGGCCGACTTCGTGCGGTCCGCGAATCGCTCGAATGGCGGCAAGGCTTTCATCGTGCTGCCGTCCACGGCAAAGGGGGACACGCTCTCCAGGATCGTCCCGACGCTGACCGCCGGAACGCACGTCACGACGAGCAAGAACGACATCGATTTTGTCGTCACCGAGTACGGCGTGGCACGCCTGCGCGGCAAGTCGGCCAAGGCCAGGGCACAGGCCCTGATCGCCATCGCGAATCCGAAATTCCGCGACGAGCTGACGGAAGCGGCCGGGCGGATGCGGTTGGTGCCCTGAAAACGGTCATTGCGTGCCTCAATGGCGCCAATTGAGGTTTTGCATTTGGAGATCGGCGCGGCAAGGCGTAGATTGCAAGGCCTCCGCCGCCAGAGCAGCGACGGTTCCGCTTGACCGACCAACCTATCCCCCTATCCCCACAGGAGACTGATATGGCATTGAAAGGATCGAGAACCGAGCAGAACCTGAAGGACGCCTTCGCAGGCGAATCCCAGGCTAACCGGCGCTATTTGTACTTCGCGAACAAGGCCGACATCGAAGGCCAGAACGACGTGGCGGCGCTGTTCCGCTCCACCGCCGAAGGCGAAACGGGCCATGCGCACGGTCACCTTGAATTCCTCGAAGCGGTGGGCGATCCGGCGACCGGCTTGCCGATCGGCTCCAGCCGCCTGAACCTGCAGGCCGCCGTCGCCGGCGAAACACACGAGTACACCGACATGTACCCGGGCATGGCCAAGCAGGCGCGCGAAGAGGGTTTCGACGAGATCGCCAACTGGTTCGAGACGCTGGCCAAGGCCGAACGCTCCCACGCCAACCGCTACATCAAGGCGCTCGAAGCGCTGCAGGACTAGGCGCATACCCCAGCTTTCGTGGACCTCACCCTGCGAGGGGTGACGCGCGCAAGCACTTTGCCAGAGATACCGCGGAACCGGCTCTGCCGGGGCGCTGGTATCGCCCCCGGCAGGGGGAGGAAGGAGCGCACGAAGTGCGCGGAGCCTGGGGGCGAGCAACATGAACGAAGGCAACCTCGAGGCGCCGACACGCCACCCGGTCGACTGGAAGAACCCCGAGTTCTATGACCAGTCCGCCTGCGAAAAGGAGATGGAGCGGATCTTCGACATCTGCCATGGCTGCCGGCGCTGCGTGAGCTTGTGCGAGGCGTTTCCGACGCTGTTCGATCTGGTCGATGCGACCAAGGATGGCGAGGTGCACGGCGTCGACAAGAAGGCCTACGGCAGCGTCGTCGACCAGTGCTACCTGTGCGACCTCTGCTACATGACCAAGTGCCCCTACGTGCCGCCGCATCCGTGGAACGTGGACTTCCCGCACACCATGCTGCGCGCCAAGGCCATCAAGTTCAGGAAGGGCGAAGTGACGACCGGCGAGAAACTGCTGGCCTCGACCGACGTGCATGGCCAGTTCGCCGGCATCCCGGTGGTGGTACAGGCCGTCAATGCCATCAACAAGACAAAGCCCATGCGCAAGGTGCTCGACAGTGCCTTGCATGTGCACCCCGACGCCTGGCTGCCCGACCTTGCGACCAGGCGCTTCCGCTGGAGCGCGCCCAAGTCCGGCGGCGCCGCAAGGCAGGTTGACGGCGAGCGCACGCCGGGCAAGGTTGCAATCTACGCGACCTGCTACGTCAACTACAACGAGCCCGGCATCGGCTTCGACCTGATCAAGCTGCTGCAGCACAACGCGATCCCGTATGTCATCGTCGAGAAGGAAAGCTGCTGCGGCATGCCCAAGTTCGAGCTCGGCGACCTGGAAAGCGTCGCGAAGCACAAGGAGGCCAACATCCCGGTGCTGGCGAAATATGCACGCGAGGGCTATGCGATCCTCACGGCCATCCCTTCCTGCACGCTGATGTTCAAGCAGGAACTGCCGCTGATGTTCCCCGGCGACGCCGACGTCAAACGGGTCCAGGAGGCCATGTTCGACCCTTTCGAATACCTCGTGGCGCGCCACAAGGACGGCCTGCTCCGGACCGATTTCAATACGCCCCTGGGCAAGGTCAGCTACCACATCCCCTGCCATGGCCGGGTGCAGAAGATCGGCCGCAAGACCGAGGAGATGTTCAAACTGATCGGGCAGACCGTGCCGGTGCAGCTCAACACGGTCGAGCGCTGTTCGGGCCATGCCGGCACCTACGGCGTGAAGACCGCCTTCCACCCGGTCGCGATGAAGATCGGCAAGCCGGTGTTCAAGCTGATGGGCAAGGACGCGCCCGACTACATCAGCTCCGACTGCGCGCTGGCCGGCCACCACATCGCACAGGGCATGGCGGAAAACGCGTTGCCCGCCGCACAGTTGCAGCACCCGCTGAGCCTGGTGCGCAAGGCCTATGGCCTGGAGTGAAAAGGATGGATCACCCCCGAAGCGCCTGCGGCGCCTCCCTCTTGAGGGCCTCGAGGGGGCGCACCCGGCGGCCCGGCAAAGCCGGTTCCGCGAGTGCCCACGAACAGACTGCGCCGTGCTCGCCCTGGTTTCATTCGTCGGGGACGCTCGGCGTCATGGAGCACTGAAATGCCCATAGCCCGCGAGAACCTGATGACGCTGGAGGCCTATTCGAAGATCCGCAAGAGCAGCGCGCCCGAATTCATCTCGCACCGCAAGCTGCGCACGGTGCACCTGGGCGACCACATCAACGTGCAGTTCGAGGACGAGGTGACGATGCGCCGGCAGATCCAGGAGATGCTGCACATCGAGAAGATCTTCGACGAAGAGGGCATCCAGGCCGAGATCGACACCTATGCCGCGCTGGTGCCCGACGGCACCAACTGGAAGGCGACCCTGCTGATCGAGTATCCCGACCTGCATGAGCGCAAGCGCGAACTGGCACGGCTGATCGGCGTGGAGGACCGCATGTTCGTCGAGGTCGAGGGCCACGAACGCATCTATGCCATTGCCGACGAAGACCTGGAGCGAGAGAACGCCGAGAAGACGTCGGCCGTTCACTTCCTTCGCTTCGAGTTCGGCAAGGCGGCGCGCGCGGCGGTGCGCGCGGGGGCGCACGTCAAGCTCGGCTGCGACCACACCAACTACCCGGCGCGCACGAACATCGCGCCGGAAACGCTGGCCAGCCTGGCGGGCGACCTGCAATAGGGAAGGGCGAACACATGTCTGCCACCAGCGAACTCCAGGCCACGATCGAGGCATTGGCGCGCCAGGGCGCGGGCATCCTCGCCGCCGATGAAAGCGGTCCGACGATTGCCAAGCGCTTCAAGGCCATCGGCGTCGAGTCGACGGAAGAGAACCGCCGCGCGTACCGCAGCGCGATGCTGTCGACGCCGGGGCTGGGTCAGTACATATGCGGCGTCATCCTTTACGAGGAGACGCTGGGCCAGCGCGCCGACGATGGCGAGCCGCTGCCGCAACTGGCCGCGCGGCAGGGCATCGTGCCGGGCATCAAGGTCGATACCGGCAAGATCCCGCTGGCACTGGCGCCGGGCGATGAAATCACGCAGGGCCTGGACGGACTGGCGCAGCGGCTCGATGGATACAAGCAGCTTGGCGCGCGCTTTGCCAAGTGGCGGGCGGTCTACAACATTGCCCCCACGCTGCCGGGCCGGGCCGCCGTCGAGGCCAACGCCGAATCACTCGCGCGCTACGCCGCAATCTGTCAGGCGCAAGGCGTGGTGCCGATCGTCGAACCCGAGGTGCTGCTCGACGGCGATCACACGATTGCACGCTGTGCAGAAGTCACGCAGGCGGTGCTGCATGAGGTGTTCCATGCCTTGCATCGCCACGGCGTGGTGCTGGAGCACATGCTGTTGAAACCGAGCATGGTGGTGCCCGGCAAGGCAAACGCGCTGCAAGCGGGGCCGGAGGAAGTGGCCGCGCAGACGCTGCGGGTGCTGCGTCGCACGGTTCCGGCGGCGGTGCCGAGCATCAATTTCCTCTCCGGCGGCCAGTCGCCCGAAGAGGCCACGGCCAATCTGCAGGCGATGAACCAGATGGGCCCGCAGCCGTGGCTGCTCAGCTTCTCGTACGGACGCGCGCTGCAGGATCCGGCCCAGAAAGCCTGGCAAGGCAAGTCCGACCATGCGCGCGATTGCCAGAATGCGCTGCTCAAGCGGGCACGCCTGAACGGCGCGGCCAGCGTAGGCAAGTACAGCGAGGCGATGGAGCGCGGCGACTGACGGACGTCTTCACACGGGACCGGTTGCGGACCTGACCGAGCCACCTGCAGGTCGCTGCTTCAACCAAAGGCGCCAGTCCCGTGTTCATCGGTCATTTCGCGGTTGCGCTGGCGGCGAAGCGGGTCACGCCTTCGACTTCGCTGGGCGCGTTGTTCGCGGCGGCACAGTTCGCTGATCTGCTCTGGCCGGCATTGCTGCTCGCTGGACTGGAGGTTGCGGAGGTGTCGCCGCAGGGGGCGGTCATCCCGCTGCGGTTCATCTCCTATCCGTATTCGCACAGCCTGGTCGCAGCCGCACTCGCGGCCGCGCTGCTGGGCCTCTCATGGCTGTGGTGGTCGGGCTCGAAACGCGCCGCATGGGTGATCGGCGCGCTGGTGCTGAGTCACTGGGTGCTCGACCTGATCGTGCATGTGCCCGACCTGCCGTTGCTGCCGGTGGGAGGGCCGCGCTGGGGACTGGGCCTTTGGCAACGGCCGATGTTGGCGCTGCTCCTCGAATTGGCGCTGTTTGCGGCCGGCGCTTGGCTGTATCTGGATGCGACCGAGGCTGCCGACCGCGTCGGGCGCTGGGGCCTGTGGAGCTTGTTGCTGTTCCTCGTGCTCATCCAGCTTGCGAACGCCTGGGGCCCGCGGCCTCCGGACATCGCACCCGTGATCTGGAGCGGACATGCGACGTGGCTGCTGGTCGCCTGGGGCTGGTGGGCCGACCTGCACCGCCGGGCCCGATCGCGGATCAACCGAGGTTGAGCCTGTCGTCGCCAACGGGCCACGTCATTTCAGTTTTCCACCACGCTCGCCTGACCCGCGACGATGAAACCGGCGCCGCCAAATGCCAGGGATACCGCGGAACCGGCTTTGCCGGGCCGCTGGGTGCGCCCTCTTGAGGGGCTCGAGGGGGAGGCGCCGCAGGCGCTTCGGGGGCGTTCTTCTCAGTTTTCCACCACGCTACCGCGTGCCCCGCGACGCATGAAACCCAGGACAAGCACGGCGAAGTCTGTTCGTGGGCACCCGCGGAACCGGCTTTGCCGGGCCGCTGGGTGCGCCCCCTCGAGGGGGAGGCGCCGCAGGCGCATCGGGGGTGGGTCATTTCCGCGCGGGCCGTCAGCTCGCCAGGCTGCTGGTTTCGGGGGCGCGAGGGATGGGCGCGCGCAGGTAGTCGAGCAAGGCTTCTGCCGCGCGGCCCGGTCCGTCGACGCCCGCATAAAGCCGCTGCGCGCGTGCTGCCGCCGCCGCAAATGCAGGTTGGGCGGTGACCGTCTCCACCGCGTGCCTGATCCTTGCCTCATCCGCATGCCGCGGACCGACGGCAACGACCATGCCGATGCGCGCGGCCAGCGCGACGTTGAGCTCTTGCTCCGGATGCAGGGGAAAGCCGACAAAGGGCGTGCCGCTGGCCATGGCCGTCTGCACGCTGCCCTGGCCGCCCATGATGAGTGCAACCGCGACGCGTGGCATCAGCAGGTGGCTTGGCAGGACGCCTTCGACGATGACGTCCTGGTCTTCCAGATCCTGCAGTTCATGGATCGTTGCGGCGACGACCACGCGCAGGCCCGCCGCACGCACACCCGCAACGACGCGGCGAATGAAAGCCGGCGCGCTGGAAGACAGTGCGACATAGGCCGTCGGACGCCCCTCGTCCAGAAACGCCTGCACACGTCGAGGGATGGGCACGTCGAGCCGGGCGAAGAGGGGGCCGACGTAGCGCAGGCGGGTTTCCTTTCGATAGCCTCGCCGGCTGTTCGGCCGCCACGCCGACATGTCTTCGTCGGATACGCCCAGCACCTCCGGCACGTCCGTCACCAGCGTCAAGTCGCCGAGCATCAAGGCGGCCAGGCTGGGCACAGGCTCGACGCCCAGCTCAGTCGCGACCTCGTTGAGGAATTCGACCGGGCCGCGCATGCGGGGTGGGCTTGCATTGGCCATGACCTTCTGCAGCGAATCCGGCAGCCAGTCGAGCCCCGGTATGGCGGACTGCGATGGCGCCGGCGCAAGGCCATGCTCGAACACCGGCGGGACATAGGAGCCGCCATGCGAGGCCGCGAGCGGGATGCCCACCACGCGCGCGGAAAGGTAGGCCGTCAGCGTGAATCCGATCACGACCATGCGCGCCTGATGGGCGCGAAGGAACTCGACCTCGCTGCGCACGCCGGCGCGGACTTCATCCGCCGTTTGCAGGCGTGAGCCGGGCTTGCCGAGCGCGACGATGCCGGCCAGGTACTCCTCGCAACGGCGGGCGTCCATCACCGGCTCGAGCAGGGTGCATGGCATGCCTGCCGATTCGAGAACTCGCATGAAGGGGCCGCCGTGCGTGGCCATTGCCACCGGCTCGCCGCGCGCCTGCAGCGCACGGGCAATGGCCAGCATGCGCGAGGTTTCGGACAGAAAGCCGCAGTTGGGGAAAAGGGCAATCATGGGGCCTCCATGGCATTCGCGGTTCCGAAGGCGACCGCATTTAGGTAATATATTACTTATGAAGTCGAGACGTCAAATCCTGGAGCTTGGACTGGATGCACAACGCAGTACGGCGCGGGCGCAGCGCGTCATGCTCTTCCGGCTGCTGCTCGCCAACGGATTGGAGCTGCGAACGCGGATGGACCGGCAGCTTGCAGGCAGCGGGCTCACCACGCAGCAGGCGATGCTGCTTCAAGTGCTGGAAGGCCAGCCCGAACCCCCCACGTTGAAGCAACTGGCTGCCATCCTGGCGATGAGCCACCAGAACCTGAAGCAGATCGCGAGCGCGCTGGAACGCAAGGGATTCGTGGCGATCACCCCCGACGAGCGCGATGGCCGCGTGCGCAGGCTGCATCTGACGGCGCAGCATCACCAGCTCTGGAAGAGCCGCAACGCGGACGATCACTCGGAGGTCGCTCGCTGGACCGAGGTGCTGTCGGTTGGCGAGGTGCGGGGGCTGGTGAAGGGGCTCGAAAAGCTCTACCACTCCCTGATGGATGCGAGGGACGAGGCAGACATCGCTTCGTCTGCTCGGCCGCCGGCCGATGATGGCTTGACCTGACCGGACAAAGGTCGGCGAACTGCACAGGGCCGCGCATGAAACCTGCGTGCGTTGGTAATGTTCAGCTTCACCGGCGACGCTTTCGTGGCTGAAGCCACCCGCCATTACGATTTGACATGCCCGCTCGGCGAATCATCGCGTCAGAATGGCCGGAAAGCGCAAAAGCCGAGGGCTTTGCGCACAACCCGAGGTGTCCACACGTATGAGCCCTGCCTGCGCATGAAAGCCGAAACACTTGCCGCCCCTGGTGTCGAGGCGCTGTGGCCCCTGTGCCTGCACATCGTCCGACAACGCCGTCTCGGCAAGCCGCCGCCGGACGGCGCAGCGCTCACATGGCATGAGTCGCAAGGATTTACCCTCGGCGACGACTGGAGCGCGCAGGCGGCCGAGCTGTTCACGCTCGTCAAGCCCGTGCTCGATCGCACGCCCGGCAGCACTCCCTGGGTGATCGGACAACTGGGCCAGAGCCTCAACGGCTGCATCGCGACGCGCAGCGGCGATGCCAACTACATCAACGGTGCCGAGGTGCTGCTGCATCTGCATCGGTTGCGTGCGCTCAGCGACGCGGTGGTCGTCGGCGCGGCAACGGCAGCCATAGACAACCCGCAACTCACGACGCGCCATGTGGAGGGTGACAACCCGGTGCGCGTGGTGGTCGACCCGACGCTTCGCCTGTCGCCGGCGTTGCGCGTCTTCTCTGACGGCGCGGCGCCGACCTTGCTGGTCTGCGATGCCTCACGCGAGGCGGAGGCGGCAAGACGCGTGGGCGCGGAGCAGGTGCTGGGCGTGCCGCACCTCACGGGTCCGGACGGCGCCGTGGACGTGCGCGCCTTGCGGGCGGCCTTGGTCGGGCGCGGCCTGCGCGTGCTGTTCGTGGAGGGCGGCGGCATCACCGTGTCGCGCTTCATGCGGCAGGGCTGCATGGACCGGTTGCACTTGAGCATCGCCTCCGTGGTGATCGGCGATGGACGGCCGGGCCTGTTGTTGCCGCAGGACTTGTCGCTGCGCGAGTGCGCCCGTCCGCCCTGCCGGGTTTACCGGATGGGCGCGGACGTGCTGTGGGACCTTGACCTGCGGGCAGCGATGCCTTGAGCCGGCACGGCCAGTACGTCCACATGGCCGACACGCAAGGATGTGCGCTCGATCGCGGCCAGGCGCCGTGCTTTCCAGCCGTGCACGAGCGCTTGCGCCGAAGCATCCTGTTCCAGCGCCGCGGCGGCCATGCCGTGGACCATGGCATCCAGCATCGCGTGACGCGAGGGCTCGATGTACCAGTCGCTGCGGGCCTGCCTCAGCGTGAAGCCCGGCCCGCGGAGGCGCGCGACGACATGGGACGGGGCGCCGGTGCCGAGGGCCGGGCCAAATCCCTTGTCGCTCAGTTGGTGCGCGGAAAAAAGCGCGTGGATGCGGTCGTCGTCCGCGTCTGCCTCGTTCCACTCGACAAGGCCATCGACGGTCAGCGCAAACAGCAGCGCCGAGTTTGCGGCAAGGGCTTGGCCCAGCAGCGCGTCGAGCCACGCAGCCGAGACGAGGTCCAGCAACGCCGAGGCGGTCACGAGTTGCGCCGCGTGGAACGGCAGGGCGTCGAGCCCGGTCGCGAGGTCGGCGCGTCGAAACACGACGTCGGCCCGCCAGCCCGCGCCTTCGAGCCGCAAACCTTCGGCAACCGTGCGGCACGCAAAGCCTTGCGCTCGCGCCCACGCGGCGAAATGTTGCGCAAGTGCGGCCAGGAGCGCGGGATCATGGTCGATCAACAGCCACTGTTGTGAGCCGCCGAGTTGCGGCGCCAGCGCGCGCAGGTTGGCACCCGTGCCACAGGCAAGGTCGAGCACACGAAGCGCGCCCGCGCCGCGCAGGCGGCTTGCCAGGGACCGCAATGCGAGCGAGTCGGCCGACCTTGCGCGGGCCGCCAGGTCGCAGGGCTCGCGCAACGCAAGCCAGTCGGCGCTGAACCCGGTCATGCCGCGTGCGGCCGCTGCATCGCATCGGCCAACGCAGACGCGAAACGGGCGCCGCTTTGTGCCCAGGTGGGCAGGGCAAGGCGTGCTGACATTGCGCCGGCACGCAGGCGCGCGCGCCATGCCGTGTCGTCCATCAGCCGCTGCAGCGCAGTGCGCAGCGCGCTCACGTCGCCGGGTGGTACCAACTCGCCGGCTTCGGCGGGCACGGTGTCGGCGATGGCGCCGGCCCGCGTGCTGATGACCGGCAGGCCCCGCGCCAGCGCCTCGGCAAGCGCCATGCCGTAGCCTTCATGAAAGGAGGTCAGTACGAAGGCATCGGCCACGGCGTAGAACGCCGGCAGGTCGGTCTCTGCCTGGTCGCCATGCAGCACGACGCGCTCGCGCAGCCCGTGGCGGTCGATCGCCTCGCGCAGCGCGGCCGCACATGCCGCGTCCATTGCCTGGCTGCCGACGCAGTGGAGCGTCCATGCGCGGTCCTTCAGGCCGGCGAGCGCTTCGATGAGCACCGCGTGGCCCTTGCGCGGCGTGATGGTGGCCACGCACAGCAGCGACAACGCCTCACCGCCCGAGCCCACGGCCGGAGCGGCCGGCTCGGTGCCCGGGATGACGATGGAAATGCTGGAAGGCGCAACGCCGAAGGTGGCCAGCCCGCGGGCGGTGAAGGGACTCGTGACGATCACGCTGCAGGCCGCGGCCAGGGCACTGCTTTCGCTTTCGAACAGCGCGCGCCGCCGATCGGGATCGAGCCCGGTTTCCAGCGAGAGCGGATGGTGCACCAGCGCCACCCATCGCAGTCGCCGCGCATGCCGGTGCGCCAGTTCGTCGAGTACGCCGAACGCCAGGCCGTCGACGACTGCCAGCATGCCATCCGGCAACGCTTCGACCACGCGCGCCGCACGGGCCCTCGCTTGCGCGCCGGGCGCCGGAAAGCCGTCGCCCAATGCATGGACGTCGACCTGCCATTGCAATGCGCGAAGCTCGTCGATGATGTGCCGGTCATAGGTGTAGCCCCCGGTGTGCGCGTCCAGGTCGCCCGGTACCAGGAAGCTGCACTGCATGCGGCTCAAAGCGCGCGCTCATACGCGGCCCAGGCCACGTGCGACTCGTGCAGGCATACACGCATGGAGGCAAGGCCGCTCGCATGCGGTCCGAGGTCGCCCGCAGCGATGCGCGAGGCCACGCGGTCGAAGACCACGCGCGCCATGAATTCGGTCGTGGTGTTGCGTCCGGTGAATGCGGGGTCGTCGTCGAGATTGCGCAGGTTGAGTTCACCGAGCACGCTGCGCAGGACTTCGGTGGCGAGTGCAATGTCCACGACCACGCCGTCGGCGTCGAGTTCAGTGCGGCGCAGTTCGAGGTCCACCACATAGGTGGCGCCGTGCAACCGCTGCGCGGGGCCGAACACCTCGCCGCGAAAGCTGTGGGCGATCATGAAGTGGTCGCGGACGTTGACGCTGTACATGCGGGATTTCTCCGGTAAGGGTTCAGGCGTAGTCGATTCGGTGACAGAGCACGTCGGGCGCACCGCGGGCCAGCCGCGCCAGCACCTGGGGCAGTTCGTCGAAGGGCGCGCTGTCGGTGACGAGTGAATCGAGCACGGGCTCACGCAACAGTTCCAGTGCCAGCGTCAGCCGGCGGCGATGGCTCCAGCGCGCACGTTGCGCCGCGGCCACCTGGCCGACCTGCGAACTCTTCAGCACCAGGCGTCGCGCATGAAAGGCTTCACCGAGCCGCAACGTGACGGGCTGCTGCCCATACCAGCTCATCTCGAGCACCGTGGCTTCAAAAGCGGCGAGGCCCAGCGCCAGCGCCAGGCCGTCCGGGTTGCCGCTGGCGTGGATGACGAGGTCGGCATCAGGCCGTGCATCGGGCGGGCTCGCAAAGTCCGCACCAAGGCGCTCGACCACCGTCCGGCGCGGCGCATGCGTGTCGACCAGTTCGATTTCGCACCCCGGCATGCGAGCGGCGAGCCAGGCCACCAGCAGGCCGACCACGCCGCCGCCGACCACGGCGATGCGGTCTCCGACGCGCGGTGATGCATCCCACAGCGCGTTCACCGCGGTTTCCATGTTGGCTGCCAGCACCGCACGCGCGGGCGGCACGCCCTCGGGCAGCACGTGCACCGCATTGGCCGGAACGCGGTACCGGGTCTGGTGGGGGTGGAGGCAAAACACGTGGCGGTCGAGCAATGCCGCAGGGCCTTGCTCGACCACGCCGACGCTGGCGTAACCGTACTTCACCGGCACGGGGAAATCGCCTTCCTGGAACGGCGCCCGCATGCGATCGAACTCGCTGGGCGGCACCTGGCCCCGATAAACCAGCAATTCGGTGCCGCGGCTGATGGAAGAGTGCAACGCGCGCACGACGACCTCGTCGGGGCCGGGCTCGCCGACGGTGGCGAGGCGGATCTCGGCGCGGCCCGGCGCTGTGATCCAGCAAGCGCGGGACTCGGGGGAAGCGGCGCGATTTGCTGGCATCGAACGGGATCTTACGGCGATGCCCGCGAGTCTCCCGCAAAGATGAGGTCGTGCATCTGCGCGGCGATCGATGCACGGAGCGCCTGCGCCCCGACCGGTCCCGCTGCACTGGGTGGATTGCCGAAAGTGACCTTGGCGACCAGGTTGCGGTAGCGTGGCAGGGTCACCTGCAGCGCCGCAGCGAGCTTCTCCTTGTTGCGCGCCGTGCGGCGCAGCAGGGTCAGCGGATGCCGCTGTGCAACCGGCGAAATGACATTGCTCACGAGCGCGGGCACGAACAGCGTTCCGGGCGCCAGGCGGGCGAACAAGGTATAGCTGCTGGACCAGTTCTGCAATGAAGCCGCTGCCCGCTGCGCGCCGAAGGTGGCGGGGTCGGGCTCGATCTCTCCCGCCGGAAAAGTCAGCAGGGCACCGCCTTCCTGCAAATGCCTGGCGGCAGCTCTCAGCACGGTCAACTGCCCTCCGTCTTCATCGCGCAGCAGGATCAGTTGCCGCGCGACGTTGGGCAGGGCGCGAAGGAACGGGCGATCCGAGGCGATCACCCGAAGGTCGGGACGACGGGACGCCAGACTGGTGAAGAGTGCGACCGTGTCGGTCATTCCGGGGTGGTTTGCCAGGATGACCACAGGGCCGTGCGACGGAACGTTTTCCAGGCCCGAGGTGACGATGCCGGCGGTCATCCGGCTCATCAGCCACGCGCTGCCTTGCGCAAGGCCGTGCTCGCCGACGCGGGTGTCGAATTCGTACGCAGTCCGGGCGAAGCGGCGGGCCGCAGGCCGAAACAGACGGCACAAAGGCGTTCCACGCAGGCGCAGCAAGCCAATCGAATCCAGCAGGTCGACGACGTTGACCTCGGTGAGCGTGTCGACCCATGGTGAAGCTGTGGCGGACACGGCTCCCCTACTGGAATAGCTGCAGCACGATCGCCTGGCCCATCGCGCGATACCCGGCGTCGTTGGGGTGCAGGTGGTCGCCGCTGTCATAGAGCGGCCGCAGGCGGGACGGGTGGCCCGGATCGCGAATGGCCTGGTCGAAGTCGATCACGGCGTCGTACTCGCCGCTGGTGCGGATCCAGTTGTTGACCGCCTGACGCTTGCCTTCGCCTTCGGCCGAGTAGTAGCCGGCGCCCTCGAACGGCGGCAGCGTGGCGCCGAAGATCCGCACCCCCTTCTGGTGCGCGCGCGCGATCAGCTGGCGATAGCCGGCGATGAGCTGGTCGGCCGTCACCGGCTCGGCCGAAGCCAGGGCGCCCAGGCCGATGTCGTTGATACCTTCGAGCACGATCGCGTACTTCACGCCGGCCTGGGCCAGCACGTCTCGGTCGAAGCGCGTGATCGCGCTCGCACCAGTGACATTGCGCACCACCCGATTGGCCGAAATGCCCTCGTTGGCCACCGCCACCGGGATGCGCGCGGCCTGCAGCCTTTCCGTCAGCACATTGGTCCAGCGCCGGTTGGCGTCGGTCGTGGAGCGGTATCCGTCGGTGATGGAATCGCCGAGCACGGCGACCGCCGACGCCCCGGTCACCGAGAGCACATCCACCGCGGTCAGGAAGAAATACGACTGCACCGTGGACGACACGGGCGGGACGGGCATGCCGGTGTAGTCGCCGAACTGCGACAGGTAGTTGGTCTGCAGCGAAAAGTAATGCCTGGTGCCGGCGGTGACGGCGTTGGGCAGGTAAATGCTGACCGCGAGATCCGACTGCGCCGGCACGTCGAGCGTCACCGGGTCGCTCAACGCGGGCGCGCCGGCCGGGATGGTGACCGAGTTCGCGCCGCCGAAGGTGAGGAGCCGGTCCGACGCGGGAACGACGCCGGCGCCCGAACTGCGCAGGCCGACGTGCGCGGCGCCGATCACCAGCGGCTGGCTACCGGATTCGTTGGACAGCCGCACCCGCACGCGGGTGCCGCCGCTGCTGACGCGCACGATCTGCCGCAACGTGGTCTGCGCGGCGAACTGCGTGTAGGGCGCGAATTCGTTGCCCGCGTGCGGCCCGGCGGCCCAGGTGACCACCCAGACCTCGTCGCTCCAAAGCGCCCAGGCGGTCGAGCCGCCGATCACGCCGGACAGGCAGATCGATGTCGCGACCGCCAGCAGGACGCGCCGCGGCAGGTTCGGACGGGCGGCCGCAGCGGCCCTCAGGCGAACGGCGCCACGACTCAGCGCGGCAAGGGCTTGAACGATGGTTCTCATGGGGGCACTCCTCGTTGCAATGGACCGTCGCCGCCCTCTCCGCAGCGCTTGCACGGTGAGCGCAGGTTCTACGCCGATTGCGGCGGCGGGGCCGTAGTGGCCCTTCGGACGGCATGGTTGGCCATCCGTGCGGCGATGACGAAGGACCTCGGGAAGGCGTGGGCCGGCACGCGACCCGCTTTCGTGAAATAGGCCCTTTGAAACGCTCGGCATTGCCTTCCAACTTCAGCTGCCCCGGCAAGAAGGTTACTAAAAGTTACAATCCGCCTGTCCTGAACAGAGTTGCTTGCTGCCCGCGCGTCATTGCAGTGGAAGCGAGCGCGGAAATGCGGCGCGTCCGGCGAACCTGGCCGATTGGCCCAGCTCCGCCTCGATGAGGAGCAGCCGGTTGTACTTGGCCATGCGATCGGATCGGCACAGCGAACCCGTCTTGATCTGCGTGGCCGCGGTGCACACGCTGAGGTCCGCGATGGTGGTGTCTTCGGTCTCGCCAGAGCGGTGCGACACCACCGAGGAATAGCCTGCGTCGTCCGCCATCGCGATGGCCGCCAGCGTCTCGGTCAGCGTGCCGATCTGGTTCGGCTTGATTAGGATCGAATTGGCCGCTCCACGCGCGATGCCTTGCCGGAGGATTCCGGTGTTGGTGACGAACAGGTCGTCGCCGACCAGTTGCAAGCGGCGGCCCAGCTTGGCGGTCAGCAGTTCCCATCCCTCCCAGTCGGCTTCGGCCATCCCGTCTTCGATGGTCACGATCGGATAGGCATCGACCCACCTGCCGAGGTATTCGGCAAACCCTGCGGAACTGAAGCGTTTGCCTTCCGACGCGAGTTCGTAGAAGCCGTTCCTGTGGAACTCCGAGCTGGCGACATCGAGCCCCAGCGCGATGTCCTGTCCGGCCTTGAAGCCGCCCTGCTCGATGGCCGAGAGAATGACTTCGATCGCAGCTTCGTTCGAAGGAAGGTCGGGCGCGAAACCGCCTTCGTCTCCGACAGCGGTGGACAGGCCGCGGCCTTTCAGCAGCGCCTTCAGCGAATGGAAGACCTCGACGCCCCAGCGCATCGCTTCGGAGAAGCACGGCGCGCCGACCGGCACGATCATGAACTCCTGCATGTCGACGTTGTTGTCGGCATGGGCGCCCCCGTTGATGATGTTCATCATGGGCATCGGGAGCACCGGCGTGCGATCGCCACCGAGATGGCGATACAGCGGTTGCCTGCTCGACGCCGCCGAGGCCTTGGCCAGCGCGAGGGAGACGGCGAGGATCGCGTTGGCCCCCAGGCGCGCCTTGGTCGGCGTTCCGTCCAGCGCGATCATCAGGCGGTCGATCTCGCCCTGGTCACCGGCGGCTTGGCCCACGAGCGCATCGCTCAGCTCGCCGTTGACGTGGCCGACTGCATTGGTCACGCCCTTGCCGAAATAGCGCTTCGCATTGCCGTCGCGCAGTTCGATCGCTTCACGCGCCCCGGTGGACGCACCCGAGGGCGAAGCGGCAAATCCACGCGAGCCGTCGGACAGAACCACCTCTGCGGCGACCGTCGGATTGCCGCGCGAGTCCAGCAGCTCGAAGCCGCGTACCTGTTGAATCGTGTCTGTCATGGAGAGAGCTCCTGCTATCAGTTTTCCGTTACCTATCGGTGATTCATGCTTCATGCAGCGATCCGGACATCGGACGGATTCGCCGCATCGGCCGGCGCCCGCAGCGTCTTCACCTTGGTGTCGTCGTCGCCCTCGTAGAGCTTGTCGAGGTCTTCAGGGTCGCTCTTGCCGTCCAGCACTTGCGTGAGACGGGTGCGATCGACGGCGCCGACCCAGCGGGCGATGGCCAGGGTGCCCACGGCATTGCCGATGGTGTTGGTGATGGCGCGCGCCTCCGACATGAAGCGATCGACGCCCAGCAGCAGCACCATGCCGGCAACGGGGATCTTGCCCATCGAGGCCAGCGTGGCGGCCAGCGTGATGAAGCCGGAGCCGGTCACGCCCGCCGAGCCCTTCGAGGTCAGCAGCAGCACGCCCAGCACGACGAACTGATCGGTCATCGTCAGCGGTGTGTTGGTGGCCTGCGCGATGAAGATCGCCGCCATCGTGTAGTAGATGCACTGGCCATCCGGGTTGAAGGTGAGGCCGGCCGGCACGACCAGGCCCACCACCGGCTTCGACACGCCGGCATGCTCCAGCTTGCGCATGAGTTGCGGCACCACCGATTCAGACGAGCTGGTGCCCAGCACGGTGAAGAGCTCGTCCTTGATGTACTTCAGGAACTTCCACAGGCTGAAGCCAGACACCCTCGAGATGGCACCGAGCACCAGCGTCACGAACAGGAAGCAGGTGATGTACATCGTGCCCATGAGCTTGCCGAGCGACAGCACCGAGCCCAGGCCGTACTTGCCGACGGTGAAGGCCATCGCGCCGAAGGCGGCGAGCGGTGCGAGCCGCATGATCATGCCCACGACCGAGAACACGCCATGCGTGAACGAGTCCAGGAAGTCCACCACCGGCTTGGCGCGCGGCCCGATGTGCGAGAGCGCCACGCCGAACATCGTCGCGAACACGAGGATCTGCAGGATGTCGTTCTTGGCCAGCGCGTCGACGATGCTGGTCGGCACCAGGTGCAGCACGAACTCGACGAAGCCTTCGGGCTTGGCCGCGGCGGCCGTGTAGCTCGCGATGGCTTTTGTGTCGAGCTGCGTGGCGTCGATGTTCATGCCGTGGCCGGGCTGGAACACATTGACGACGACCAGGCCCAGCAGCAACGCGAAGGTCGACAGCACCTCGAAATAGATGAGCGCCCGGAAGCCGACGCGGCCGAGCTCCTTCATGTTCTCCATGCGGGCGATGCCGAGCACCACCGTCGCAAAGATGATCGGTGCGAAGACCATCTTGATCAGCTTGATGAAGATGTCGCCGAACGGCTTGAAGTCGCTGGCCATGTTGGGCGCGAAGATGCCAAGCATCACGCCGGCGAACACGCCGATGAGCACTTGCACGTAAAGTTTTCCGAGGTAGCGGCGCATGATTTGTCTCCGTCGATGGGTGTGTGGGCGCGGGCTGGCCCGGCAGCGCTTGAGGGCTGCTTTCGGGTCGAGGCGCGGCGCGTGGCGCCGGCCTTGTTCAGGAACTGGGAATTGCCTTGCCCCGGGCCGGGCCCGGGGCGGGGCGCTGTCAGGCCGCCTTGCGTTGGCCGGCGGCTGCCACCTGACCGCACACGGCCTTGGTGACGTCGGCGGTGGTCGCCTTGCCGCCCAGGTCGCGGGTGTGCAGCGACTTGTCGGCCGTGACCTTCTCGATCGCAGCCATCACGCGCTGTGCGGCTTCGGTCTCGCCGAGGTGCTCCAGCAGCATCACGACCGACCAGAAGGTGCCGACCGGATTGGCCAGGCCCTTGCCCATGATGTCGAAGGCCGAGCCGTGGATGGGCTCGAACATCGACGGGTAGCGGCGTTCAGGGTCGATGTTGCCGGTGGGCGCGATGCCCAGGCTGCCGGCCAGCGCGGCGGCCAGGTCGCTCAGGATGTCGGCATGCAGGTTGGTCGCGACGATGGTGTCGAGCGAGCCCGGGTTGTTGATCATGCGGGCGGTCGATGCGTCGACCAGTTCCTTGTCCCACTTGACGTCCGGGAACTCCTTGCTGATCTGCAGCGCGATCTCGTCCCACATCACCATCGCGTGGCGCTGGGCGTTGCTCTTGGTGATGACGGTCAGCAGCTTGCGGGGACGCGACTGGGCCAGCTTGAACGCGAAACGCATGATGCGTTCGACGCCGGCGCGGGTCATCATCGACACGTCGGTCGCGGCTTCGATCGGGTGGCCCTGGTGCACGCGGCCGCCGACGCCGGAGTATTCACCCTCGGAGTTCTCGCGGACGATGACCCAGTTGAGGTCGTCCGGGCCGCAGCGCTTGAGCGGGCCGTCGATGCCGGGCAGGATGCGCGTCGGCCGCACGTTGGCGTACTGGTCGAAGCCCTGGCAGATCTTCAGGCGCAGGCCCCACAGGGTGATGTGGTCGGGGATGTGCGGGTCGCCGGCGGAGCCGAACAGGATCGCGTCCTTGTCGCGCAGTGCGTTCAGGCCGTCGTCCGGCATCATCACGCCGTGCTCGCGGTGGTAGTCGCCGCCCCAGTCGAAGTTCTCGAACTCGAAGCGGAAGTCGCCGCTGCCTGCAGCGAGCGCTTCCAGGACCTGCTGGCCGGCGGGCACGACTTCCTTGCCGATGCCGTCGCCGGGGATGGTTGCAATCTTGTACGTCTTCATGGTGTGTCTCCGAGGTGGTTGGGGGGTGGAGTGAATGTAAAAACTCGACAGCCTTTCCGACCGGCCCTAAAGTGAATCCATCGTTAACCTGAATTCAACAATGGAGCGGTCATGCCCAGTGAAGTGCAGCCGGCCGACCTCGGCTTCTTCTCGACGCTGGCCAGTGCCGGCAGCTTGAGCGCAGCGGCGCGCGAGCTGGGCATCACTACGCCAGCGGTGAGCAAGCGCCTGGCGCTGATGGAGTCGCGCATCGGCGTGTCGCTGATCAACCGCACCACCCGGCGCATGAGCCTCACGCCCGAGGGCGAGCTGTACCTGGAGCATGCGCGCCGGATCCTGAGCGACATCGACAGCATGGGCGAGCTGCTGGGCGCGTCGAAAGCCACGCCCAAGGGATTGCTGAGGGTCAACGCGACCCTCGGCTTCGGGCGCAGCCACGTGGCACCGTTGATCTCGAAGTTCGTTCGCAAGTACCCGCAGGTCGAGGTGCAATTGCAGTTGTCGGTCAACCCGCCGCCGTTGACCGAGGACTCCTTCGATGTCTGCATCCGCTTTGGCGTACCGCCGGATTCGCGCGTGATCGCGCGTCACATCGCGGCCAACCGCCGGCTGCTGTGTGCGGCACCCGCCTACCTGGCCAGGCACGGCATACCCAAGGTGCCGAACGACCTCACGAAGCACAACTGCATCGGCATTCGCCAGGGCGAGGAGGCCTATGGCGTGTGGCGCCTGTCGAGCGGGCGAGGCCCCAATGCCAGGACCGATGCCGTCAAGACGCGCGGCAACCTGGCCACGAACGATGGCGAGATCGCCGTGAACTGGGCGCTCGATGGCCACGGCATCCTGATGCGGGCGGAATGGGATATCGAGCGCTATCTGCGCAACGGCCGGCTGGTGCAGGTCCTGCCGCAGTACTACACGCCCGATGCGGACATCCACGCGGTGTATCCGCAGCGGCACCAGCTTGCCGCACGGGTGCGGGCGTTCGTCGATTTCGTCGGGCTGGCGTTCAAGCAGCAGGAAGCCGCATCCTGAGGCCACCCGGCGGCCCGAATGGCCCTGATGGCCCGGATGGCCATCAGGCGCCCAGGAAACCCTTCAACGCGAACAGCGTCTGCTCGGGCGCCTCGGTCATCAGCGCGTGGCCCGCGGGCACTGTCGTCACCTTCGCGCCGCGCGCCTTGGCCGTCAGCGTCTTCGCGGCGCGTGGCGGCGTCATCTGGTCGGACTCGCCGAGGACGAACAGCACCG
Organism: Variovorax humicola; assembly: GCF_037889915.1. Taxonomy (NCBI): domain Bacteria; kingdom Pseudomonadati; phylum Pseudomonadota; class Betaproteobacteria; order Burkholderiales; family Comamonadaceae; genus Variovorax; species Variovorax humicola. The sequence goes on from NZ_JBBKZV010000001.1 coordinate 746,246, forward strand.
GGCAGGTGACGGCCGCCATCGCCGCCTCGCCGTTCGCGTAGTCGTTGCAGGCCTTGAAGCCGACGTGGAACACGTTGGCTTCGCGGTTGCTCGCGAGCACGCGCCGCATCAATGCGCGCGAGCCGCCGTAGAGCCAGGTGCCGGGCCCGAGCGAGGAGGGCGGCGGCGCCAGCAGCGAATGCGAAAAGGTGTTGACCATGTCGATGGCGCGCTGCGGGTCGTTGAGCGCGCCGTCGAGCAGGGCTGGCGACACCGTCATCGGGTACGCCGTGCCGACCAGAACCAGGTGCGAAACGCGTTGCGGCGCGCGCGATGCGGTTTCCAGCGCGATCAACGAGCCGAAGCTGTGGCCGACCAGCGCGGCCTTGACGACGCCCGCCGCGTCGAGCAGCGCCACCACGAACTCCGCCGCTTCCTCGACGCTTGCAGGCGGCGTGCCTTCGCTCTTGCAGTGTCCCGGCAGGTCGATCGCCAGCACGTTCCAGCCGTGGTTGGCGAACCAGCGGCTTTGCAGGATCCAGACGCTGTGGTCGTTCAACACGCCGTGGATGAACACGACGGTGGGCTTGGCGGCGTCGAAGGGCTTGCCGCCGGTGTAGCAGTAGGTGCTGTGGCCGTTGACGGTGTAGTTCATTTCAGTTGCTCCAGCGCGCGTTGTGTTGTTGCGGGCTGCTTGTGTTTGGGGTGCGCTTGTTCAGGGTGCAAAGGCTCGGGGTGCAAAGGTCAGGGGTGCAGAGGTCAGGGGTACAAAGGTCCGCGGTGCGTGCCGAGGCCACTGGGTATCCCCCTCCGCGAATGTCCCCCGCCTTCGGCTCCTCCTTTATTTCGCTGCGGGGGACACCCAGCACCCTCGGCACGAGGAACGGTCGGTGGTGTCGGCCGATCGACGACTGCGTGTCTGGATCACGTCGATGGTGTGCTCTGCGCAGCGAAATAAAGGAGGAGCCGGCAGCCGCAGGCTGACGGCGGGGGACATTCGCGGAGCAGAGCACGCCGTCGGCGTGATCGCGCCCCGAACAGAGCGCAGCGTTGGTGCAATCGCGCCCCGAACAGCGCACGCTGTCCGCGCAATCGCGCCCCGAACAGCGCACGCTGTCCGCGCAATCGCGCCCCGAACAAGAATCCGGGCCGACACCCGGCCGAATCGAAGAGCAAGGTTTCATCCTAGGCACCCGCCTTCTCCGCGGCTTTCAGCGCGCGCTTCAGGTCGTCGATCAGGTCGGCCGGGTCTTCCAGCCCGATCGACAGGCGGATCGTTCCCTGCGAAATTCCCGCAGAAGCCAACGCCTCGTCGGTCATCCGGAAATGAGTCGTGCTGGCCGGATGGATCACCAGGCTGCGGCAGTCGCCCACGTTCGCCAGATGGCTGAACAGCTTGAGCGCCTCGATGAACTTCTTGCCCTGCTCGCGGCTGCCCTTCAGGTCGAAGCTGAAAACCGCGCCCGCGCCTTTCGCTCCGTGGCGCAGCAGCTTCTGCGCGAGCGCATGGCTGGGATGCGATTCGATCAGCGGGTGCCCGACATGCGAGACGAAAGGATGCGCCGCCAGGAATTCGACCACCTTCTGCGTGTTGTCGATGTGACGCTCCATGCGCAGCGGCAGCGTCTCGATGCCCTGCAGGATCAGCCAGGCCGTGTGCGGGCTCATCGACGCGCCGAAGTCGCGCAAGCCCTCGCGGCGCGCACGCAGCAGGAACGCGCCGACCGTGCTTTCCTCACTGAACACCATGTTGTGGAAGCCGTCGTAGGCCTCGGTCAGCTCGGCGAATTTGCCGGTACGTTCCCAGTCGAAACTGCCGCCATCGACCACCACGCCGCCGATCACCGTGCCGTGGCCCGACAGGAACTTGGTCGCCGAGTGATAAACCAGGTCCGCGCCCCAGTCGAAGGGCTTGATGAGATAGGGCGAGGTCAGCGTCGAATCGACCAGCAGCGGCACGCCCGCCGCGTGCGCGATGTCGCTCACCGCGGGAATGTCGAGAACGTCCAGGCCGGGGTTGCCGACCGTCTCGCCGAACAGCAACCTCGTCTCCGGGCGGATCGCGGCGCGCCAGCCGTCCAGGTCGCCGGGCTTGACGAAAGTGGTCGAGATGCCGAAGCGGCGCATCGTGTAGTGCAGCAGGTTCTGCGAGCCGCCATACAGCGCGGTGCTGGCGACGATGTGCGAGCCGGCGCCCATCAGCGTCGCAATGCTCAGGTGCAGCGCGGCCTGCCCGCTGGCCGTCGCGATGGCGCCGATGCCGCCTTCGAGCGCTGCCACGCGCTGCTCCAGCACCGCGTTGGTCGGGTTGCTGATGCGGCTGTAGACATGGCCCGCGCGCTCGAGGTTGAACAGCGCCGCCGCGTGGTCGCTGGACTCGAAAACGAACGAGGTGGTGAGGTGGATCGGCACGGCGCGCGCGCCGGTGGCCGGATCGGGCGCAGCACCGGCGTGCAGCGCGAGCGTGTCGAAACCGGGGTCGGAATAGCCTGGCATGAGGGCCTTTGGTAGGAGCTGGAAATCGGCAACGGCCTGTGACCCTTGCAGCGATGCGGTGGGTGACGCGGGCGTCGCGGTGGGCGATGATTGTGGGCTATATTCAAATTGCAATTGCCACCGTCCAGCAGAGGAAAACCACCCATGAAAGTCAGCGACATCCTGCGCGTCAAGGGCAGTACGCTTTTCACCGTCACGCCCGACGAGACGCTGTTGGTGGCGGTGAACACGATGGCCGAGAAGGACATCGGTTCGCTGGTCGTCATGGAGCATGGCGACCTGGTGGGCATGCTCACCTTCCGCGAAGTGATCCAGGCCATCGTGGGCAATGGTGGCCAAGTCGGCAGCACGCTGGTGCGCAAGGCAATGGACGACCATCCGGTGACCTGCACCATGGAAACCGAGCTCGACGAAATCCGCCGCATCATGCTCGAGCGGCACGCCCGCTACATGCCCGTGATGGACAAGCGCATGCTGATGGGCGTGATCAGCTTTTACGACGTGGCCAAGGCGGTCGTCGACAGCCAGAACTTCGAGAACAAGATGCTCAAGGCCTACATCCGCGACTGGCCGGCGGAGAACGAGTCGGACAACAACTGAGCTACGCCAGCGCGACCAGCGCCGCCGCGGGCAGGCTCGCGAAGGCATCGCCGACGCGCAGCGCGCCGTCGGCCGCTGACAGCGTTTCGTCGGTCAGCACGTTGCGAAAGCGCTTGCCTTCCGGCCAGCCCGGCAGCTTGACCACCGTATCGTCCCAGCTTGCCGTCCCAAGCGGCAAACGGTGAGCGGCAGCCGCCGCCGGGGCGTCTGCCTCCAGCCCGGCGAACAGCCGGCCGGCGATGACCACCAGCACCTGGCCCTGGTGCTGCCGCATGAAGGCAACGACGTGGGGCGTTGCTGCGCCCCGGGCATGCAGCGCGGTATAGCGGCCATCGCGAAACAGCGCGGGCATTTCCTTGCGCAAGCCCATCAGGCGCCACGTCAGCCAGAGCTTCGCGCGGCCATCGTGCGGCGCTTCGGCAAGTCCTTTCGCCATGGCCGCGATGCCGGGTAGCCCGGGCTGCCCGCGCTGTTGCGACAGTTGCGCCAGCTCGTCGAGCCAGCGGGACCGCCTCGCATAGTCGACCGGCCGGCGGTTGTCCGGGTCGACCAGGCTCAGGTCCATCAGTTCGTTGCCCTGGTAGAGGTCGGGCACGCCCGGCGAGGTGTACTTGATGAGCGTCGCCGAAAGGCTGTTGAGCGCGCCGAACCAGGCCAGCGTGGCGCTGAGCGCCTGCAGGTCGGACAGGAAGGCGTTGTCTGGCGATGTCGACAGCAGCCGGTGCACGAAACCGGTGAGCGCGTCTTCGTACTCGGCGTTGGGGGTGACCCAGCTCGTGTGTTCCTTCGCCTCGCGCGCGGCCTTCAGGGCATAGCGTTCGATGCGCGCGAGGTACGGCGCCCGCGTGCCGTCGTCGAGCCCGGCCGCCGGCAACGTGCCGAGCAGCGTCTGGTAGAGCAGGTACTGGTCTGCCGCGCAAGGCAGCTCCACACCCTCCGGCGCCGCATTCATTTCGCGCCAGCGACGCAATGCCAGCCGCCAGGTCGCCGGCATCTCCGACAACACGTTGATGCGGTTGCGCACGTCTTCCGAGCGCTTGTTGTCATGCGTGGACGTGGCCAGCATCGTGTGCGGCCAGCGCAGCGAGCGGTCGGTGCTGGCCTCGTGGAAGGCGGCCACGGTCATGCCGAAATGCCCGGGCTCGCCGCCGACCTCGTTGAGCGAGCAGAGCGGAAAGTAGCGGTAGAAGGCCGTGTCTTCCACGCCCTTGGCGGTGACGGGCGCGCTGAACTGCTGGAAGCGGATGGCAAAGCGCAGCACGCGCGCATGCAATTCGGCGGCCGCGTCGGGCACCGGCTCGCCCAGCAGCGTGCGGCGCACGAAGTCGAACACCGAGGCATCGGCCTCGGGGCTGCGCTCGAGCGCGCGGGCGACGGCCTCTTCGATGTAGTGACGGTCTTGCGCCGACGGCGATTCGATGACGTAGGTGCGATACACCTGCAGGCATGCCGTCACCTGCGCCAGCGCACGGCGCAGGGTGTTGAGCGTGTAGTCGCGCGTATGGCGGTCGGCACGGGCGATGCGCAGCAATTCGGTCGAGAGCACGTTGAGTTCCGACGACAGCGCGTTGCGCATGATGGCGCGCTTGCCCCGAAAGGCGAACTGCTCGAAGGAGGCTTCCACGCCGGTGAAGCTGCGCCAGATGCGGGTGAAGCGTTCCGCCGCGCTGGTGTCGATCAGCACGCCGTTGAGCACCGTGGCAAAGCGGTAGCCGGTGGTGCCGTGCACATGCCATTGCTCGGGCACTTCCTCATGCGAGGCGGCGATTTTTTCCGCGACCACGTAGAGAGGCCGCGCCGGCCGGCCCTCCGCGTCCGGCCCCGGCAATGCAAGGCCGGTACGTCGCGCAAAGCGGTGCTGGAGCCGCTCGAAGTATTGGGCCGGGTCGTAGAGGCCGTCGGGGTGGTCGATGCGCAGCCCGTCGACCAGGCCGGCCGCCGCGAGGTCGAGCGCCATGCCGTGCGTGGCTTCGAACACGGTCTCGCGTTCGATGCGCAATGCTGCCAGGTCGTTGATGTCGAAGAAGCGGCGGTAGTTGATTTCGTCGGCCGCCACGCGCCAGAACGCAAGGCGATAGGCCTGTGCATCGAGCAGCGCGTGCAATGCGTCGCGCTCCCCCGCGCCGTTGAGTTCGGCGACGGCCGACGCAATCGCATCTGCCGCTTCGCGTTGCCGTGCCACGAGCCGCGCCAGCCGGCCCTTCAGCACTTCCTTGTCGCGCGCGCGTTCGGCCACGGCCTCGGGCTCGGTGGCGGTGCGCGCGGGCAGGTGGCCGAACGACGCCGCGATGCTGGCGAGGCTGGCGGCGAGGTCGGCATCGTCGATGCGTCCCTTGGCCCGCTGCAGCACGCGCGGATAGGTTTCAGGAGCGAGCGGGAAGCTGTGTTCGTTGTAGCCCAGCGCAAGGCTGCCGGTGTCGGCCACGAAGGCGAGCACGAGCTCGCCGCGCGCCAGCACGTCGCCGTAGTGGTCGCCGAGCACGGGAAGCAGCACCTTGTCCTGCAGCTCGACATTGAGCGGGTGCCAGTCGATGTCGAAGTGCTGCGCGTAGCGCGAGGCCGGGCCGTTTTCCAGCACGTCGGTCCACCAGGCGTTGTCGGCGCCGAGCACGCCCATGTGGTTGGGCACCAGGTCGAGCAACTGGCCCATGCCGTGCGACTTGAGCGCGGCGCTGAACCGCTCGAAGCCTTCGCGTCCGCCCAGCTCGGGGTTGATTTCGTCGTGCGCGACCACGTCGTAGCCATGCATGCTGCCGGGCCTTGCGCGCTGGATCGGCGAGCAGTAGATGTGGCTCACGCCGAGCTTTGCGAGATAGGGCAGCACGGCGATCGCGTCGTCGAAGCCGAAGTCCTTGTGGAACTGCAGGCGATAGGTGGCGCGCGGTATGACCGCCTCGGCGCCGCGCCGCGCACCGGCCGGCGGCGCGGGGTGCGGGCGGATGGCGGCGAGGGCTTCGCAAAGCTGCAGCGTCGACACGTCTGCCGCAAGCTGCGGCAGGTCGAGCCGCAGCTTGCGCCGCCAGTTGGGATGCGTGTCGATCGTGCCCGGCATGTTGGCCTGTTCGAGCATGCCGACCGTGTCTTCGAGCTGCACCATCATCACTTGCGACGGCGTGCTCGCGATGTAGGCGTGGATGGCGGTCACCGTCGCGGGAGACAGCGTCTGCGCGCCAGTGGCCTCGACCACCGCGTCGGCCGACAGCAGGCCGGCGCGCTGCACCGCGAGCAGCAGCCGCACGCGTTCCTGCGCGCGGTCGAACAACTGCTTCTCGAAGATGGCCTGGCTCGGGAACAGGCCGAGCGTCAGGCGCAGACGCAGGTCGTGGCCGGCCCACCATCCGGTGAGCGTGGCCAGGTCGTGCGTGCTGATCGCGACGAGCGCATGGCGCGGGTATTCGGACGGCGCCTTGAAGTCGCCTTCATGATTGCGCTCGAAGTAGAGCAGGCGGTACGACAGCACTTCGAAGCGGGCCAGCGCGTGGCGCATCTCGTCGGCCACAGTGCCGAGGTCCTCGCCGATGACCATGCAGCGCTGCCGCTGGCTTTCGATGGCGACGATGGCCAGCATCTCGTGCAGCGCGTAGTGCACATAGGCGCCGTCCTGAGGCGTCTTGCCGGGCGGGATCCAGAACAGGCGCATCAGGCCCATCACGTGGTCGATGCGCAACGCGCCCGCGCCGCGCATGCTGCCGCGCAGCGTCTCGATGTAGAAGCGGTAGCCGCTGGTTCTCAGCTTGTCGGGCCGCAGTGGCGGCAGTCCCCAGCCCTGGCCGTTGGGGTTGAACTCGTCGGGCGGCGCACCGACACTGGCGCCCAGGGCGAAGATGTCGCGCTCGCACCAGGCGTCGGAACCGGCACGGTCGACCGACACGGCCAGGTCGAGGTAGAGACCGATGGCCATGCCGAGGGCCTGGCATTGCTGCCGCACGTGGTCGAGTTGCTTCGCTGCCTGCCATTGCAGGTATTCGAAGTAGCCGATGCGGCTGGCATGCGATTCGGCGAAGCGCGCGACCTCGGGCGTGCCGGGCGAACGAAAGGCCTCGGGCCAGACCGGCCAGCCCCAGATGCCGGGATCGGCTTGGTGGAAATGCTCTTGCAGCGCCTCGAACAGCGCGTGCTTGCGCAAGGCATCGCCGCGGTCGGCGCGAAAGGCGTCGAAAGCCGCCGCGCTCGCCGTGCGGCTGGCAATGTGCTGCGTGCGGAAGTGCGCGTACAGCATCTCCAGCACTTCGAACTTGGCCGCCGCCACGCCGGGATAGTCGACCAGTTCGGCGTCGCGCAGGGCGGCCAGCCGCGCCTGGAACTCGGGCGAGCTCACCCGCTGTTGCGCGGCCTCGCATTCGCGGAATTCGTCGACGGCCTCGACGTCGACGTAGAGCACGTCGAGTTGCACGCGCGACGACGGGCTGTAGGGGCTGGCATGCGCCGGGTTGTGCGGGAACAGCGCATGCAGCGGATTGAGGCCGAGGATGCCGGCGCCGCGCGGCGCGGCCTGCTGCGCGAACCCGGTGAGGTCGGTGAAATCGCCGACGCCCCAGTTGCGGTCGGAACGCAGCGCATACAACTGCACGGCAGGGCCCCATACGCGCACATCGTCCTTCATGGCCGGCGGCCTGTAGCAATGTGGCGGTGCGCTGATGAGGAGGGTTTCGCCGGGCTGTTCGTCGAGCGTCAGGTGGTGATAGCCCATCGGCAGCGCCAGCGCGAATTTGACGCGGCGTTCGCAGTGCGCCACGCCATCCACGTCGGTGCGCGCGTCTTCGTGGATGTCGTGCAGCCGCACGTGACCGCGGTGAGTCAGGCCGGTTTCCTCGACCAGCGTCCAGCTCGTTCTGGCCAGCGCGGCCGGAACGCGCAGCACGATCGACCAATGGGGCTGGCCCGCGTCGATCGCGGCGGCGGGGGGCAGCGCAACCCGCCATGCTGCCGACTGCAGGGCATGCAGGCTTTGCTGCAACGGGCTCGCGGTGTCGACGCCGAAGGTGCCGAGCAGTGCCCGCAGGTTCTCCGGCGCGATGACATGCCGGTGGCCGAAGATGTCGTAGTAGTCGGTGGCAATGCCGAAGAGGGCGCACAGACGCTCCAGTGCCTCGTGGTTGCCGGGGGCCTCATCCATGGTCGTTTTCCTGCAGCGCGACGCACACCGCACCCGGTGCCAAGCGTAGCGTGTTGCCGTCGGGTGCGAGGCCAACGGAATAGATCAGCGGGCCGGCGAGCGGCTGGATGCCTGTCAGGGGCTTCCTTCCGAAGTGCGCGAGCAAGCGCAGGCGCGCGCCGCCGAGCGGCCATTCGACGCGAAGCGCCTCGCCGTCGCGCCAATGACGACCGCCGCCGCGCTGGGCGTCGAGGTGCGGCCTCACGGCGCGCCGACGGATCGCCAGCAACTCCGAGACGAAGGCCAGGAAGTCGCGGTGCGGGCCATGCTGGCGCTCCTGCCAATGGAGCTTGGAGGCCTCGAAGGTCGAGGCTGCATTGGGGTCGGGGATGCGCGCCCGATCGGTTTCGTCGGCGAAGGAGGCGAACTTGCCGAACTCGGCGCGCCGGCCGGCCGATACCGCGGCCGCGAGCTCTCCGCCGAAATCGCAGAAGTAGAGGAATGGCGTCGAGGCCGCGTATTCCTCGCCCATGAACAGCATCGGCACATGCGGCGACAGCAGCAGGCAGGCATAGGCCGCGCGCAGCAGCGCGGGGTCGGCGAGCGAATCGATGCGCTCGCCGAAGGCGCGGTTGCCGACCTGGTCGTGCGTCTGCAGGAACGAGACGAAGGCGCCTGAGGGCAGGTGCGCGCTCGGCTCGCCACGGCGTTCGCCATCGCGAAACGGCGAAGGCTGGCCCTGGAACACGAAGCCCTCTGCCAGCGCTCGGCCGAAGTGGCCGATGGGGTCGTCGGCATAGTCGGCGTAGTAGCCGTCGGTATCGCCGGTCACCAGCACATGGGCTGCGTGATGCAGGTCGTCATTCCATTGCGCGGTGGCCATCGAGGGCTGGCCTTCGGCGTCGCGCGCGAGGTAGCGTGCGCCGTTGGCGTCGTTCTCCAGCACGACGTGGATGTGGCGCTCCCGGCCCGGCCCGTTGCACAGCGCGGCGCAGATTTCCTCGACGATGTCGAGGCGGCTGTCGTCGCGAATTGCGTGCACGGCGTCCATGCGCAGTCCGTCGAAGCGGTATTCCTCCACCCAGAACAACGCGTTGTGCACGAAGAAATCGCGCACCGTGCGCGAGTGCTCGCCGTCGTAGTTGATGGCGGCGCCCCACGGCGTCTGGTGCGCGGCATTGAAGAAGTGCGGGCTGCCGGCATGCAGGTAGTTGCCTTCGGGGCCGAAGTGGTTGTAGACCACGTCCATCAGCACCATGAGGCCGAGATCGTGCGCGGCGTTGACGAAGGCCTTGAGATCGTCGGGCGTGCCATAGGAGGCGTCGGGTGCGAACTGCAGCACGCCGTCATAGCCCCATCCGTGCCGGCCCGGAAAGTCGGCCACCGGCATGACCTCGACCACCGTGATGCCGAGCGCCGCAAGGTCGGGCAGGCGCTTGCGCGCCGCCGCGAAGCTGCCTTCCGGCGTGAAGGCGCCGATGTGCAGTTCGTAGATCACCGCCTCGGTCCACGGGCGGCCGTGCCACGCGTCGTCGTGCCATGTGAAGGCGCGGGGGTCGATCACCTCGCTGGACCCGTGCACGTCGTCGGGATTGCGGCGCGAGGCGGGGTCGGGCACCCGGGTGCCGTCAGGCAGGCAGAAGCGGTAGCGGTCGCCCGCGCGGGCCTGCAAGACGTCCAGGCGATGCCAGCCCTCGGCATCGGGCGTCATGCGCAGGGGAGGATGCGCGCCGAGTTCGAGCCCGATCTCCGCCGAATCGGGCGCCCAGTAGCTGAATCGCACGCCGGTGCCGAGCACCATGGCGCCGAAGGGCATCGGGTGGACATGTTGCATCGGGCGTCGCCGGCGCCCTCAGAGCGGTGGTGGCGGATCGCTGGGCCGGCTCGGCATGAGCGGCCGGCCGCGCGGGCGCAGCGCCGTGACGTGGCTGGTGGCGGCGTTCTGCTCGGCAGCAGGCGGCGATGTGTCGATGGCGCTTTCCGCAGGCGGCGCCGGGATGTCGCGCGGCGCCGGCGGCTTGGCGCGCCCCTCGTGCGGCCACCATTGCGCAATGCGGTCGGCGGCCCACTCCTTGCCCGCCAGCCCGAAAGCCAGCGCCAGCGCGAACACCACGCCGGCCAGGATCACGAGGAAGCTCTCGCGCACGATGTCGCCGCCGACCTTGACGTGGTCCAGCGCGATCAGCACCACGAAGATCATGATCGCGTAGCGCGCAACCTTGCCGAAGAAAGTAGCGTCCGCCAGCTTGACGCTGCGGCCGTAGTGGATGACCGCATCGCCGACGAACTTCGCGAAGTACGAGCCGAAGGCCAGCACCATCAACGCGACGAAGATGTTCGGCACGAACCACATGACGCGGCCAAGCAGGTCGGTGATGTAGGTCAGCCCCAGGCCGTTGAACGCGATGATGAACGCGGCCAGCATCACCATGCCATAGGCCAGTACGCCGATGAGGTCGCTGGTGTCCTTGTTGAGGCCGCCCTGGCGCAGGAAGTTGTCCAGGCCGGAGCGCTGCGTCAGCACGCCGAAGTTGGCGGCCCGCAGTCCGCGTGTGACCGCGAAGCGCACCACCTTGGCGATGAGCCAGCCGGCAACGATGACCGCGGCCGCGAAGAACAGCCGCGGCAGGTAGGCGCCGACCTGGAACAGGAAGGCGCGCAGTGGCTCGAGGCCCATCTCGAATTGGTTCATGCGGCATCTCCTCTTGCAATCGATGTGCCGTCAGCCGTGGCCAGCGCCTGCAGGCCCTGCATCGGCACCTGGAGCCAGTCGACGCGGTTGTTCAGCTCGTAGCGAAGCTCGTACATGGCCTTGTCGATCTCGAACAGCGACAGCAGCTCGGGCTCCGGCGGCGGCGCGCCGGCCACGGCCAGGGTGTCGGCATAGCCGCCGAGGAAGGCCTTGCGCACCTGCAGTTCCCAGTCGGAGGCGGCGCTGTCCAGCCGCAGCAGTTCCTCCGGGTTTTGCGCGTTGCGCTTGAGGGAAGACCAGCGTGCGTAGTTGAACGAGCGCAGCATGCCGGCCACGTCGCGCAGGGGCGAAGTCTTGGCGCGGCGCTCCGTGAAACTGCGGGCCGGCTCGCCTTCGAAATCGATGATGATGAAGTCGTTGCGCGAGACCAGCACCTGGCCCAGGTGGTAGTCGCCATGGAAGCGTGACTTGATGGCCGCCGGGCCGGCTGTCTCCGTCGGGAAGGACTCGATGCGCTGGAGCAGCGCGGCTTCGCGCGCCAGCAGTCGCTCTGCATCTTGCTGCGCTTCCGGCGGCAGGCCGGACATGCGTTCGCGCAGCATGTCGAAGCTGCGGCGCGCCTCGACTGCGGCCGTGTCGCGAAACGCGGTGCGGTCGGCTGCAGACAAGGGTTCGGGATCGAAGGCGGCATCGCCCTTGGAGCGTGCGAATGCCAGGTGCAGCTCGGCGGTGCGCTGGCCCAGCACACGCGTCAGTTTCAAGAAGGCGCCATGGTCGGGCACGGCATCGCCTTCCGGCGAATCGCGCTGCTCCGACAGCACGCGGTCGAGGTAGCCCAGCGTGTAGTCCCATGCATCGCCCTGGTTCGGCACGTAGGCTTGCAGCAAGGCGAGCGTCATCACGCGGCCGTCCGCGCCGTGGTATTCGATGGCGCCGGCAACCGGCACGCAGTTGGCAAAGCGCGCCACTTGCGTGAGGTAGCGGCCCACGTCGAGTTCGGGGTTCACGCCCTCGTGCAGACGCCGATAGCCCTTGAGGAACAACTGGTCGCCCAGCGTGACGACCGTGTTGCTGCTCGCGGCGCTGGGCTTGCTGACTTCGAGCGCGTCGATGTCCTCGTCGGTCACGTCGACCAATGCGCCGGTGGAAGTGAAGCGGATCTCGCCGTGCATGGCCGGCAGTACCAGTCCCTGCGCGATGCCGAGCACGACCGCGCGGCAGAACGACTCGTCGTAGAAGGCGTCGCCCATCAGGCCCACCTCGGCCTGCTGGCGCACCTTGGCGATGATGGCCTGTGCGAGCTGCTTCATGCGTTCTTCGTCGTGGTCTTCCCAGGCCAGGGCGAGCGGCATGAAGTAGGTCGAACGGACATCCGAGGCCTGCACGTCGAGTATCGGCAGCATCCAGCGCAGGCGGCCGCGTTCCCACACCACATGCTCGGCGATGGTCGCACTCGTGATGGCGCTGCCCTTGGACCCATACCAGCGTTGCGCCTCGATGTGGCGCGCAAACAGGTCCGACTCGACCTGCTCGCGCAGGCGGTCGGCCATCGCCATGCGCCACGGCATCACCCGCTCGCGGAACAGGCTTTGCCAGCCGTCGAACAGCACCAGCGTCGGGCGGTCGCGCAGGCCGACTTCCTCCTGGTGCCACACCGGCATCGGCGCGTCGGTGGTGAGCTTGAACCAGTAGAAGCCGTACGAAGGCATCGTCAGCAGGTAGGGCAGTTCACCGATCGGCGGGAACGACGAGCGCCCGAGCATCTCGACGGGCACGCGCGTCTTGTAGGCCGACAGGTCCAGCTCCACCGGCTGTGCCGCGCGCGAGAGGTTGAACACCGAGAGGATCACGTCGTCCTCGAACAGGCTGAGATAGGCCAGCACCTTGCGGTTGCCGGGCCTGAGGAAGACTTTCTTGCCGCGGCCGAAGGCGCTGCTGGTCTTGCGCACGGCCAGCATGCGGCGCGTCCAGTGCAGGAGCGAGCTGTTGTCGCGCAACTGGGCCTCGACGTTGACCGATTCATAGCCGTACATCGGGTCCATGATCGGCTGGAGGTACAGGCGCTGGGGGTCGGCGCGCGAGAAGCCGGCGTTGCGGTCGGGGGCCCATTGCATCGGCGTGCGCACGCCGTTGCGGTCGCCGACGAACACGTTGTCGCCCATGCCGATCTCGTCGCCGTAGTAGATGATCGGCGAGCCGGGCATCGACAGCAGCATGCCGTTCATGAGCTTGATGCGGTCCTTGTCGTTGTCCATCAGGGGCGACAGGCGGCGCCGGATGCCGAGGTTGATGCGCGCGCGCTTGTCGGCCGCATAGGTGGTGTACATGTAGTCGCGCTCGCGGCTGGTCACCATCTCCAGCGTGAGCTCGTCGTGGTTGCGCAGGAAGATGGCCCACTGGCAGCCATCGGGAATGTCGGGCGTCTGCTGCAGGATCTCGACGATCGGGTCGCGGTCTTCCTGCGCGATCGACATGTACATGCGCGGCATCAACGGGAAGTGATACGCCATGTGGCATTCGTCGCCGCTGCCGAAGTATTCGCGCACGTCTTCGGGCCACATGTTGGCTTCGGCGAGCAGGAAGCGGTTCTTGTATTCGGCGTCGATCGCGGCGCGGATCTTCTTGATGACGGCATGCGTCTCGGGCAGGTTCTCGTTGCTGGTGCCGTCGCGCTCGATCAGGTAGGGAATCGCGTCGAGCCGGAAGCCGTCCACGCCCATGTCGAGCCAGAAGCGCATCGTCTTGAAGATCGCCTCCAGCACGGCCGGGTTGTCGAAGTTGAGATCGGGCTGGTGGCTGAAGAAGCGATGCCAGAAGAACTGCTTGGCGACCGGGTCCCAGGTCCAGTTGGACGTCTCCGTGTCGGTGAATATGATCCGCGTGCCCCGGTAGATCTGGTCGGTGTCGCTCCACACGTAGAAGTTGCGCTCGGGCGAGCCGGGCGGCGCCTTGCGCGCGGCCTGGAACCACGGGTGGTCGTTCGAGGTGTGGTTGATGACCAGTTCGGTGATCACGCGCAGCCCGCGCTTGTGCGCCTCGTCCAGCATCTCCTTGAAATCGGCCAGCGTGCCGTATTGCGGATTGACGTCCTCGTACTCGGCGATGTCGTAGCCGTCGTCCCGCAGTGGCGAGGGGTAGAAGGGCATCAGCCAGATCGTGTTGACGCCAAGGTCCTTCACATAGTCGAGCTTGGCTGTCACGCCCTTGAAGTCGCCCGTGCCGTCGCCGTCGGTGTCGAAGAATGCCTTGACGTTGAGCTGGTAGATCACCGCGTCGCGGTACCACTGCGCGTCGTCGGTGTGGTCGATCTCGGGGGTTTCCAGGGCGAGGGCGGGCACGTTGGCGTTCATTTTCGTCATGCCCTTACAGGTAGTAGTCGAAGTCCTGCTCGCTGCGCGTGCGCCGCCGTACCAGCATGATGTGCGCCGGCGTGTGGTGCGGGTCGAGCCGCACGTAGTGGTAGTCGCCCTGCCACTGGTAGCGCTCTTCGCTCAGCAGGTCGTGCATCTGCCAGGTGCCGCCGGGGTCGACGCCGATGGAATGCGGCGTCAAGTGCACCCAGCCGTACTGCGCGTTGTGCGGGTCGAGGTTGACCACGGTGACGATGACGTTCTGCCCATCGTCGGATTGCTTTGCATAGGCCAGCAACTGGTCGTTCTCCACCGGCAGGAAGCGCAGGCTGCGGTTGAACTGCAATGCGACGTTGTCGCGGCGAATCTGGTTCACGCGCTCGATCAGCGGGGCGATGCTGTCGGGGCGGCCGTGGTCCCAGTGCCGGATCTGGTATTTCTCGGAGTCGAGGTATTCCTCGCTGCCCGGATTGCGCGGCAGGTGCTCCAGCAACTCGTAGGCGGGGCCGTAGATGCCGTAGCTGGCGGCCAGCGTGGCGGCCAGCACCAGGCGCAGGCGGAACATCGCCGGTCCGCCGGTCTGCAATTGCTCGTGCAGGATGTCCGGCGTGTTGGGCCAGACGTTGGGGCGGAAGTATTCGTAGCCTGGGCCGTGCGCGAGTTCGGTGAAGTACGTGACGAGTTCGTCCTTGGTGTTGCGCCAGGTGAAGTAGGTGTATGACTGCGAATAGCCGAGCTTGGCCAGCCGGTGCATCACCTTGGGCCGCGTGAAGGCCTCGGCCAGGAAGATCACGGTCGGATGCTCGCGCTTGATCTGCGTGACGCACCACTCCCAGAACGGGAAGGCCTTGGTGTGCGGGTTGTCGACGCGGAAGATCTTCACGCCCTCGTGGATCCAGTGGTCGAACACGCTCTTGAGTTCGACCCACAGGCCCCGCCAGTCGTCGCACTCGAAGTTGAAGGGGTAGATGTCCTGGTACTTCTTCGGGGGATTCTCGGCGTATTGCACGGTGCCGTCGGGGCGCCAGCGGAACCAGCCGGGATGCGCCTTGACGTAAGGGTGGTCGGGCGCGCACTGGAAGGCGATGTCGAGGGCGATGTCGATGCCGTGCCCGGCGGCAGCCGCGACCAGGTGGCGGAAGTCCTCGGCCGTGCCGAGCGCCGGCAGGATGTCCTTGTGCCCTCCCTCGGCCGCGCCGATGGCCCAGGGGCTGCCCACGTCGCCGGGCTCGGTCACCAGCGCGTTGTTCTTGCCCTTGCGATCGACGCGCCCGATCGGGTGGATCGGCGGCAGGTACAGCACGTTGAAGCCCATCCTTGCGATGGCGGGCAGGCGGCTCTCCACATCGCGCAGGGTGCCGTGTTGGCCGGGCGCGCCGGTCGAGCGGGGGAACAGCTCGTACCAGCTGCTGAAGCGTGCGCGCTCGCGATCGACGATGAGGGGCAGCTCGATGTATTGGGTCTGGAAGCGGCGGTCCGGGTAGCGGCCCGCCAGCTCGGCGAGATCGTCGTCGAGCGCCTGCGCCTTGAGCGTCGTGCCTTCGATGCTGCGGTCCGCGGCGTCGCGGTCGAGTGCCTGCGCCCATTCGGTCAGCGCCTGCTGGTCCGCGCCCGACGCACGGCGGGCCGCGGCGGCGATTTCGATGGCACCCACCTGCGCCGCGACGCGAATGTCCTCTTCATCGACGCGGCGCGTGAGTTCATGCCGCCACGACGCGAACGAATCGACCCAGGCCACGACGCTGTAGCCGTAG
The DNA here is from genome assembly GCF_037889915.1 of Variovorax humicola. Lineage (NCBI taxonomy): Bacteria > Pseudomonadati > Pseudomonadota > Betaproteobacteria > Burkholderiales > Comamonadaceae > Variovorax > Variovorax humicola. Next base: position 762,212 of record NZ_JBBKZV010000001.1, read on the forward strand.
CGCCCGGGCGTCGGCGCCGCGAACTCGGCCTCCCAGATGTCGTTGTTCAGCAAGGTCATCGGCACTTCATGGGTGGCCCCGCCGTCGGGGCGCCACAGCAGCAGCACGCGCAGCACGTCGTGTCCGTCGGCGAAGCAATGCGCTTTCACCTCGAGTTTTTCGCCGGCGGTGCGCTTGACGGCGAAGCGCCCGCAGTCGACCGCCGGGAGCACCGCGTCGATGACCGCACGCGCATGGCCGTCTTCCGGCATGCCCGGCAGCGTCGGTGTCAGAAGAACCGGTGTATGGATCTCAGTCATGGACAGCAGGCTTCAGCAGCAGGGTGGATAGCGGTGGCAGCGTCAGGCTCAGCGAAAACGGCTGGCCACGGTCGGGAAGCGGCGCAGCGCTCACGCTGCCCATGTTTCCCCAGCCCGCGCCACCATACTCCTTCGCGTCGCTGTTGAGCAATTCGCGCCAGACGCCGCCCGTGGGCACGCCCACGCAATGGTTTGTACGCGGCAAAGGGGTCAGATTGCAAGCGACCAGCACCGGCGGGCCGCTCGTGCGCGGCTTGCGCAGGAAAACGAACACGCTCGTGTCGGCCTCGTCGGCCTGCAGCCATTCGAAGCCTTCGGGCGAAAAGTCGATCTGGTGCAGCGCCGGCTCGTCCCGGTAGATGCGGTTGAGTTGCTTGACGAAGGCCTGCACGCCCGCATGCTCGGCAAGCTCGGCGACCCACCACTCCAGTTGGTCGTCATGTGTCCATTCACGCCGCTGGCCGAATTCTCCGCCCATGAACAGCAGCTTCTTGCCGGGATGCGCCCACATGTAGCCGAACATCGCGCGCAGGTTGGCAAACTGCTGCCAGCTGTCGCCTGGCATCTTGTTGAGGAGCGAACCCTTGCCGTGCACCACCTCGTCGTGCGAGAGCGGCAGCGCGAAGTTCTCGCTGAAGGCATAGATCAGGGAGAAGGTCAGCTGGTTGTGATGGTACGGGCGGTAGATCGGGTCTTTCGCGAAGTACTTCAGCGTGTCGTGCATCCATCCCATGTTCCACTTCATGCCGAAGCCGAGCCCGCCCATGTCGACGGGGCGCGTGACCAATGGCCAGGAAGTCGATTCCTCGGCGATTGGCACCGTGTCGGGCTGCTCGCGGTAGATGGCCTGGTTGAGATCCTGCAGGAACTCGATGGCTTCGAGGTTCTCGCGCCCGCCGTGCCGGTTGGGAATCCACTCGCCGGGCTGCCGCGCGTAGTCGAGATAGAGCATCGAGGCCACCGCGTCGACGCGCAGCCCGTCGAGGTGGTAGTGCTCCAGCCAGAACAGCGCCGACGAGATCAGGAAGCTGCGCACCTCGTGGCGGCTGTAGTTGAAGATGCTCGAGTTCCACTCCGGATGGAAGCCCTGGCGCGGATCTGCATGCTCGAACAGGTGCGTGCCGTCGAAGTAACCGAGGCCATGTTCGTCGGTGGGGAAGTGCGAAGGCACCCAGTCCAGCAGCACGCCGATGCCGCGCTGGTGCAAGTGGTCGACGAAGGCCATGAAGTCCTGCGGCGTGCCGTAGCGCGCGGTCGGCGCGAAGTAGCCGGTGGTCTGGTAGCCCCATGAGCCGTAGAACGGATGTTCGGTGACGGGCATCAACTCGACGTGGGTGAAGCCCATGTCGATCACGTAGTCGGCCAGGCGGTGCGCCAGTTCGCGGTAGCCGAGCATCTGCCCATCGCGGCGTTGCCAGGAGCCGAGGTGCACCTCGTAGATGGCGATCGGCGCGTCGAGCGCGTTGCTGGGGCCGCGCGTGGCCATCCAGTTGCCGTCATGCCATTCGTGCTCGAGCGACCACACGCGCGAGCCCGTGGCCGGCGGCGCCTCCGCGCAGAACGCGAACGGGTCGGCCTTGTCGACCACGTAGCCGTTGTGATTCGAGAAGATCCGGTACTTGTAGACCTCGCCCTGGGTGGCCTTCGGTGCGATGGCCTCCCAGATACCGCTGCCATCGGGCCGCGGATGCATGCGCAGGGCAGTCTCGTCCCAGCCGTTCCAGTCGGCAATCACGGAGACCGCGCGCGCATTCGGTGCCCACACCGCAAAGGTCGCGCCGCTGCCATCCGCATGGAGATGACAGCCGAGGTTGTCATGCATGCGCGCATGTGTGCCTTCGCGAAAGAGCCAGCTGTCCTGCTCGCCGAAATGCTGATGATGAATTTGCACTGGGTGTCCTTCTGACCGGACGTTCTGACTCGTCCCGTGGCTTGCGAGCGGCTCATTGAAGCGCATGCCCCGCCGGCACGCAAGTCGCGGGTGCCCCTCGTCGTGTCGGACGACAACTACATGCCCGGGCAGCGCGTCAGCGAATCAGTTCGGCCGCCGCGTAGATCGTCTCGCGCACCCGCGGATAGATCTGCGAATTCCAGCGGGTGCCGCTGAATACGCCGTAGTGGCCCACGCCGGCTTGCAGGTGGTGCGCCTTCAGGTACGGGCGGATGCTGCTGCAAAGGTCCTGCGCTGCGACGGTCTGGCCGACGGAGCAGATGTCGTCGCGCTCGCCTTCGACGGTCAGCAGCGCGGTGCGGCGGATCGCGGCCAGGTTGATCTTGCGCTCGCCCACAGTGAGTTCGCCGCGCGGCAGGTCGTAGGTCTGGAACACGCGCTGCACCGTCTCCAGGTAGAACTCGGCCGGCAGGTCGTTCACCGCGAGGTATTCGTCATAGAAGTCGCGAATGTCGTTGGCCTGCTCCATGCGGCCTTCGACCAGGTGCGCGTAGAGCTCCCGGAACTGCTTCTTGTGCCGGTCCATGTTCATGCTCATGAAGGCCGTCAACTGCAGGAAGCCGGGGTACACCTTGCGCCCGACCCCCGCGTGCGGCCATGGCACCTGGCTGATCAGGTTTCGCTTGAACCACGCGATTGGCCGCTCGGTCGCGAGTTCGTTCACCTTGGACGGGTTGATGCGGCAGTCGACCGGGCCGGCCATCAGCGTGAGGCTGCGCGGCGTGGCGGGATGCTCGTCTTCCGACATCAGGGCTGTCGCGGCCAGTGCCGCCACGCAGGGCTGGCACACGGCCACGAGATGCACGCCCGGGCCGATGGCATCCATGAACGCGATCAGCTGGTTCGTGTATTCGTCGAGGCCGAAGCCACCATGCCACAGGCCCACATCACGCGCGTTGTGCCAATCGGTCACGTACACGTCGTGGTCGCGCAGGAGCGTCCGCACGGTTTCGCGCAGCAGGGTGGCGAAATGGCCCGAGAGTGGTGCGGCCAGCAGCACCGGTGGATGCACCGCCTTGGTGTCCCTGCGGAAGTGCAGCAGCGTGCCGAACGGAGCGACCAGTCCGGGCTCCTCATGCACCGCGACCTGCTCGCCGTCGACGATCACGCTGTCGATGCCCCAGCCCGGCCGCGTGTGCGTGAGCCGCATGCGCGAAAACACCTCCATCTGCGCCGAAATCTGCCGTGAAGCGGTGCGCTCGGTGCCATCGATCCACAGCGCGGCCCCCAGGAACTGCGCCCCGAGTCGCAGCGGAGACATCAGGTCGGCTTGGTTTTGGTAGGCCCGGTACAGCATGAATCCCTTGCAGGCAAGTTGCGGGCCAACGGAGCGCCGACGCGATGCGCTCGGCTTCTTCTTTATGGCATGGGCCTTGCACGGAGCAGGTTGCGCACCGCCAAGACAACAGCCCACGGAGCCTCGCCATGTCCAAACCCGTACTCACGATCAGCAGCAAGAACTACGGCGCCTGGGCGTTGCGCGGCTGGCTCATGTGCCGCTTTGCCGGACTCGACTTTGCCGAGAAGATCATCCCGCCCGACGATCCCGCGATGAAGGCCGAGATGCTGCTGCTGTCGTCGTCGATGCTGGTGCCTTCGCTGCAGCACGACGACCTCAAGGTGTGGGACACGCTGGCCATCGGCGAGTATCTCCACGAAATCAAGCCCAAGGCCGGCCTGCTGCCCGCCGACGCCAGGGCCCGCGCCCACTGCCGCGCCATCTGCGGCGAGATGCATTCGGGTTTTGCCAGCATGCGCGGCGCGCTGCCGATGAATGTCAAGGCGCGCTTCCCCAACTTCAGGATCTGGTCGCGTGCGCAAGGCGACATCGACCGCATTGTCGAGATCTGGAAGGAATGCCTCGCCAAATATGGCGGCCCGTATCTTTTCGGCAAGAAGCCCGGGTTGGCGGACGCGATGTACGCGCCGGTGGTCACGCGCTTCCTGACCTACGACGTGAAGTTGCCGCCGGCCTGTGCGACCTACGTCAGGCACATGGTGGAACTGCCCGACATGCAGGAGTGGATCGCCGCGGCGAAGCAGGAGCCGGAGGCCATAGACGAACTCGAAGCGGAGTTCTGAGCCGGCCTGTTTCCCTGATCCTCGCCGAGCCTCTCCGAGCCGGCCTATTTCTTCTTCTGTGGCTTGGGCGCCGGGCAAGCCGCGGGTTTGCACGCGGCGGGCGCGCCGATCTGCGATCGCAACGCCGCCAGTTCCTTGCGCAGATTGTCTGTCTCGACGCGCTGCCGTGCGTCAGCGGCGGAAGCAGCCTTGGCCTGGTCGTCCAGCGAGCGCCGCAACTCCAGGATCTCGTTTTGCAGCGCGGTCTCGTCCGCACCCTTGGCGCGTGCGGGAGACGTCAGTGCCGCGGAAAGCATCGCCAGCAGGAAGGCGAGCCCGATCAGGCCGAACAATGCCTGCTGGTTGAACTTCGATTTGGAGACTTGGACATTCCAGTTCCCAATGATCCCGTCATTCCTCGCCAGAGTGATGCCCTTGCCAGCGCAAAAAATGCTGTACAGGAAGCATGCGGCTGCGAGCAGGCCCGAGATCACGCCCCATGAGGACAATTCGCGGTAGGTCAGCGCAAAGATCAGCAGTGCGCCTTCGACCGTCAGCATGCCGAGCGCGGTCGCCATCAGCTGGACGCTGAGCTTGACCGACATGTCGATCGCGGCGCGCTTGTCCGCGTTGTCCACGGTGGCGGCCGGACCCAATACAGCGCTCATCCCCAGATCTCGGAAGCGGCGGTCCTGAGCTTGCCGATCAGCAGGCTGGTGGCCCGGAGAACATCATTGCCGGATATGGGCTCGGGCCCCGCAAAGGCCCTGGCCACCTGCACGATGCGCTCGATGTCCAGCATCGACGCCTCCATCAATGCCGACGAGCCGTCGTTGCGAAGCGGCCGGAACACCATCTGGTAGAAATTTGCCAGCAGGAAATACCTTGCGTCGCTTCGCAAGCTGGCGTCATGCAGCGACGCTGCCCGCCGGATGGCTTCCTTGAGATCGGAGACGGTGCGCCGGGCGTTCCTGTCGGCCTCCTCGTCGCCGCGATAGGTGTCGTACATCCGCTCGTATTCGTCTTCAGTGTCCGATCGCATGAAACGCCCTCGTGGTTTGGGAGCGCCAGTATTCCGGCGCGTGCAAGCGTGCGCAATAGGTCGCTGTGCATACGCGCGGCACCGCGTGCCCGCGAGCACTGGCATTCCATTCGGTATCGCTGCATACTGTTTATTTATCCAGTAATCCAGCGCCATGGCCGAAACCTTCATCCCCGTTCACGCCCTCAAGGGCCGCGGCGCGGCGACGCGCATTCCGCACCGGTTCGAAAAGGACGCGCGCGATGCGTACGACGACGGCTGGGGCACGCTGGAGAGCGATGCCGCCGAGGAAAGATGCGCGCCGCAGACCGAGGTTCGCTTCGAGGATGCCAAGTCGGTGCTCAGCGGCAACGACTCGCCCGACGTTCCCTTCGACCGGTCGCTCAACCCGTACAGGGGCTGCGAGCATGGCTGCATCTATTGCTTTGCGCGGCCGACGCACAGCTACCTCAACCTGTCGCCCGGCCTCGACTTCGAAACGAAGCTCATCGCCAAGCGCAACATCGCCGAAGTTCTGCGCGCCGAACTCGGCAGGAAGAACTACCGGCCCAGCCAGATCGCAATCGGCACCGCCACCGATTGCTACCAGCCGATCGAGCGCGAACTGCGCCTGACGCGTGCCGTGATCGAGGTGATGCGCGAAACGCGCCATCCGTTTGCCGTGGTCACCAAGTCGAGCGCCATCGAGCACGACCTGGACCTGATCGCACCGATGGCTGCGCAGCGGCTCGCCGCCGTCTACATCACCGTGACCACCCTGGACGGCGAACTCGCACGCAAGCTGGAGCCGCGCGCCGCCGCGCCCTACCGGCGCCTGCGCACGATCCGCACCCTGGTCGATGCCGGCGTGCCGGTGGGCGTGAGCGTGTCCCCGCAGATTCCGTTCGTCAACGAAGACATGGAGCAGGTGCTCGAAGCCGCATGGGAGGCCGGCGCCCGCCGCGCCTTCTACAACGTGATCCGGCTGCCGTGGGAAGTGGCGCCGCTGTTCAGGGAATGGCTCCAGTTGCACTACCCGCAGCGCGCCGGCCGCATCATGGCGCGCATTCGCGACATGCGCGGCGGCAAGGACTACGACGCCGATTTCGCCACGCGCATGAAGGGCAGCGGCCTGTGGGCCGAACTCATCCGCCAGCGCTTCGAAAAGGCAACGCAGCGCATCGGCTTCAACCGCGAACGCATCCCGATGGACCTCGAAGCCTTCCGGCCGCCGGGTGTGGCGGGGCAGGGCAGCTTGTTCTAGCCAGCCCTAGAGAACATACGGAATGAACCGTCGCGTGCCGCGCATGTAGTCACGGTAGGCCTCGCCGAAGTGCTGCAGGCACTCCTGTTCGTCCCGCAGCGCGGTGATGAAAAGCAGCGCCGTGGCGGCCAGTGCCAGCACCAGGCCGATCCATGAGAACTGCTTCAGGAAGGCGCCCCAGGCCAGGAGGATCAAGGCGGTGTACATCGGATGACGGATGTAGCGGAATGCGCCGCTGGTCACCAGTGCGCTGGTCTTTTCAAAGCCGAGCAGGGCGTCGTCCCGGCGTTCGTCGGTCGGCTTGCCCACCTGCTTGAGAAGGCGCACGGCATGCAGCGGCAGCCATGCCGACGCGACGAGCATCAGCCATGACAGCAATTGGTGCATGGCCAACGGATCGTCGCCCCACACGGGCAGGTTCAGCAAGACCAGGCCCAGGATGCACTCCCACGCAAAGAAGCGATAGAAGCCGTGCGAACCGGGGCGCTTCAACGCGCCACGCGAGACGTGGAGCAGCGCGGCAGACCCGGCGATGAAGGCGACGGCAAACGCAATGGCATGGAACATGCGCCGAATCTACACGGCCCGGGTGCCGCCCCTGGTCGCGCCGGCGGCCGCAGGCATCACCTAAACTCCGACCCTCTCCTGCGCATTGATCCCGTGACCCCACCACCGCCGAGCCAAGTCGCACCGCCCAAGCGTGTGCTCGTCATTCGTTTTTCCCAGACGGGACAACTCGAAGCCGTCGCCGACCAGATCGTGGCGCCGCTGAAGGCGGATCCCGGCATCCAGGTGCATGTTGAGACGCTCCAGCCCTTGCAGCCGCTGCCGTTTCCGTGGCCCATCCTCGCGTTCTTCGACGCCTTTCCCGAGACGGCGCACATGCGGCCCCCACCGCTGGCGCCGCTTTCGCTGACTGGAGACGAAGACTTCGACCTCGTGATCCTGCCATGGCAGGTCTGGTTCCTGGCGCCGTCGCAGCCCATCGCGGCCTTCCTGCAGCATCCGGTCGCGGCGCGCCTGCTGAAGGGCAAGCCGGTGGTGACGGTGATCGCCTGCCGCAACATGTGGTTGACGGCACACGAGAAGCTCAAGACCTTGCTGGACGCGGTCGGCGCGCGGCTGATGGACAACGTGGTCCTGACCGACCCCGGCCCGACGCTGGCCACGTTCATCACGACCCCCGCCTGGCTGCTGTTCGGCCGCAAGCGCGGGTTCTGGGGCATGCCCGATGCCGGGCTTACCGCCGCGCAGATCTCGGGTGCGCGCCGCTTCGGGCTGGCCTTGCGCGACGGCCTGCACCGCGATGCCGAGCGGGGCACCGAGCCCCTGCTGGCCGGGCTGGGCGCCGTGGTGGCCGATCCGCGCCTCTACGTCAGCGAGAAGGCGGGCACGCGCAGCTTTTTCATCTGGGGCAAGCTGATCATGGCGGTGGGGCGGCCAGGCAGCGTGCAACGCAAGCCGCTGGTGCTGGCGTACGTGGTGTTCCTGTTTGCCCTCATCGTCACCGTGGTGCCGCTCAGCCTCGGCCTGCAGGCCCTGCTGCGGCCTCTCTTCAGGAAGCAACTGACTAAAATCAAGACCCGCTTTGAGCTGCCCTCCGGCTCGGCCTACGACCGATGCCACCGTTATGACAGTTGATGTATTCCTGACGCGTTCCGCAGCTTATTTGCCTTTCTCGCCGGTCTCCAATGACGAAATCGAAGATGTCCTGGGCCGGGTCGGCGGCAAGGACTCGCGCGCGCGCCGGCTGATCCTGCGCAGCAACGGCATCCAGTCCCGGCACTACGCCATCGACCGCACCACCGGCAAGGCGGCCATGACCAACGCGCAACTCACCGCCAATGCGGTCCGCGCGCTGGGCGACGACATCGGTGCGGTGGATTGCCTGGCCACCGGCACGTCGTTGCCCGACCAGCTCATTCCCAATCATGCGGTGATGGTGCACGGCGAACTGGGCTGGCCGCGCCTGGAGGCGGTGTCGTGCGCCGGCGTCTGCCTGTCCGGCACGGCCGCCTTGAAGCACGCCTGGCTGTCGGTGCGCGCAGGCGACGCGCAGCGTGCCGTGGCCACCGGCTCCGAACTGGTGTCGCCCCTGCTGATGGCCGCGAATTTCGAGGCCGAACTCGCGCACAAGGTGCAGGCGCTCGAAACGCGGCCCGAGATTGCGTTCGAAAAGGACTTCCTGCGCTGGATGCTGTCCGACGGCGCCGGCGCCGTGCTGCTCGAGCGCGCACCGCGCGGGCCGTTGTCTCTGCGCGTCGACTGGATCGACCTGTCCTCTGCCGCGAACGAGTTGCCGGTGTGCATGTACGCCGGCGCCGACCGCGGTGCCGGCGGCACCCTGCAAGGCTGGATGCAGACACCGTCCGGGCAATGGCACGCCCAGTCCATCTTCGCCATCAAGCAGGACGTGCGCCTGCTCAACGAGAACATCGTGCGCGCCACGATCGACGAGCCGTTGCGCGACATCATCGCGCGACGCAAGCTGAAGGTGGGCGAGATCGACTGGTTCCTGCCGCATCTTTCGTCGAATTACTTCGCGCAGCCGGTGGAGCAATGCCTGGAAGATGTCGGTCTGCCCATTCCGCGCGAACGCTGGTTCAACAACCTGGCGCAAGTGGGCAATACCGGCTCTGCCTCGCCGTTCATCATGCTCGACGCGCTGTTGCGGTCCGGCCGCGTGCGCAAGGGCCACAAGCTGTTGATGTTCGTTCCTGAAAGCGGCCGCTTTTCAAGCGGCTTCGTGCATCTGGAGGCCGTGTAGCCATGGATGTCGACGCGGTTCCCCAGGAAGGAAACGCCACACTCGACGGGCATCGCAAGCTCATGTACGCCCGGGATGCCAGCGGCCATACGGTCACCGTCGGCTCGCGCGGCTGGGAGGCCGAGGAAATCGTCACCACGCATGCGGTCGATGCACTCGTCGCGCAGGCCCGGGCCGCGCGGGAACGTGTCGCCGCGGGTATCGCGTCGCCGCTCGAATACTGGATGTACGAGCGCCGCATGGACGTGGCGCTGCTGTCGCAGACCAGCGGCTTCTGGCAATGGCGCGTGCGGCGTCATTTGCAACCGCGCCACTTCGCTGCTCTTTCACCTGCGCAACTGGCACGCTATGCCGATGCGCTGGGCCTGTCGGTCGACGCTCTGCGCTGCATATGAAACACCCCCGAAGCGCCTTCGGCGCCTCCCCCTCGAGGGGGCGCACCCAGCGGCCCGGCAAAGCCGGTTCCGCGGGTGCCCACGAACAGACTTCGCCGTGCTCGTCATGGTTTCATGCGCGCGGGGCACGCGATAGCGTGGCGGAAAACTGAAATGGGACACCCCCGATACGCCTGCGGCGCCTCACCCTCGAGCCCCTCGAAAGGGCGTACCCAACGGCCCGGCAAAGCCGGTTCCGCGGGTGCCCACGAACAGACTTCGCCTTGCTCGTCCCGGTTTCATGCGTTGCGGAAAGCGCTCCGGCGTCGTGGAGTGCTGACATGAAATTCGAACACCGGCATGCCGCGCACTGCGAGAGCGGTGTCATCTCCAACATGCTGCGCCACCATGGCGTGCCGATGACGGAGAGCCTTGCGTTCGGGCTCGCGTCGGCGCTGACTTTCGCGTACTTCCCGTTCATCAAGCTCTCGGGGCTGCCGCTCATCTCGTATCGCATGCCGCCCCGGTCCATCATCAAGGGCATGCTGGCGCCGCTGGCAGCGCGCTTTCGCTTCGAGACCTTCAGCAGCCCGCAAGCCGGGCAGACGCGGCTGGACGCGTTGCTGGCGCAAGGCCAACTGGTCGGCGTGCAGACCTCGGTCTATTGGCTGCCGTACTTTCCGCCGCAGATGCGTTTTCACTTCAATGCGCACAACCTGCTGGTGTACGGCAAGGACGGCGACGACTATCTCGTCAGCGACCCGGTGTTCGAGACGCCGATGCGCTGCGCCAGCGCCGACATGGCGCGCGCACGATTTGCCAAGGGCGTGCTGGCGCCGAAAGGGCTGCTGTACTACCCGGAAAGCATCGACCGCAAGACGATCGAGCCCCAGGCCATCCGCAAGGCGATCCGCAAGACCGTCCGCACCATGCAGGCGCCCGTGCCGATCATCGGCGTGCGCGGCATGCGCACGCTGGCCAGGAAACTGGCGAGCTTGCCGGCCGGGGATGCGCACACGGTGGACTACATCGGCCACATGGTCCGCATGCAGGAAGAAATCGGCACCGGTGGCGCCGGCTTCCGGTTCATCTACGCGGCTTTCCTGGAGGAAGCCGCGCAGCTCGCGGCCATGCCGGAGCTGGTCGGTTTCTCCGACCGGATGACCGCGATCGGCGACGGGTGGCGACTCTTCGCCCTCAAGGCGGCGCGCATGGTCAAGGGACGCGAGCCGGTCAACCCGCCCGCACTGGCCGACATGCTGCGCGACCAGGCCGATCAGGAAGATGTTTTCTTTCGCGACCTGAAGCGCGCCGTGGCGTAGGGGGCGCGTGTGCTGGCGCTCGAACACCTGAGCTACCGTTACCGCGGTGCCGCGCAAGCGGCCCTGGACGATGTGTCGCTGACGGCACAACGCGGCAGCGTGCTCGGCCTCCTCGGGCCGAACGGCGCGGGCAAGACCACGCTGATCTCGCATGTGTCGGGCGCGCTCGCCGTGCAAGGCGGCCGCGTGCTGGTAGACGGCGAGCCTTTGCAGGCGATACGTGCGCGGGCGCCCATGCGCATCGCCGTCGCGCCGCAGGAGCACGCGTTCTATCCCATGCTCACCGTGGCCGAGAACCTCGCATGCTTTGCGGCAGCAGCCCGGCTGGACGGCGCGCGCAAGCAGGCGCGCATCGCGGCATGCATTCGATTCGCGCAGCTCGAGGCCGTTGCGGCGGTTCGCGCCGAGCGCTTGTCGGGCGGACTGAAGCGGCGGCTCAATCTCGCCATTGCCTTGCTGGCGGAGCCCGAACTCCTCTTGTTCGACGAGCCGACCGTCGGCGTCGACCCGCAGTCGCGCGCCTTCGTGCTCGACGCCATCAAGACGCTGGCCGCCAACGGGGCGGCGGTGATCTATGCAACGCACTACATGGAAGAGGTGGAAGCCATCGCCGACCGCGTGGCAATCCTCGACTACGGCCGTGTGCTGCGCAATGACACGCTCGAGGCCTTGCTGTCCGAGGGCGAACGGGTGCTGAGCGTGCGAGCAGACGGCGTCGATGCGTCCGTGCTCGCGCGATTTGGCGAGGTGGAGCAGGGCCCGGACCACTGGCGCGTGCGGCTGGCCGCCGATGTGCGCCCGGCCGAGGTGCTGGCTGCGCTCGACGCGTCCGGCGTGACGGTGCGGCAGGCCGAGTTCGGCCGCTACAACCTCGAGCGGCTCTTCATGGCGCTGACCGATCGCTCGCTGCGCGATACCTGAAGACGAACGACGATGCTGGCCGCGCTCATCAAGAAGGAACTGATTGCCCTCGGGCGCGACGTGCACGGGCTGGCCGCGCTGTTCCTGATGCCGGTGATCTTCATCGTGGTGATGTCGCTGGCGCTCAAGGACTACTACAACCCGCCATTGGGAGCGCTGCACCATGCGGTCGACTCGCAAGACACCGGCGCGCCGGCGCAGATGATGCTCGCCGACTGGAAGCGCACGCATGGCGCGCCGCTGCCGCTGCCGGCCGACTGGCGGGCGCAGCTGACCAACGGGCAACTCAAGTACGTGATCGTGCTGCAGCCGGGCTTGTCGGACGCACTCGATGCGGACGCGCTCCCGACGGCAGCGCGCGTGCAGTTGCTCGCGGAGCCCGGCATCGATGGCAACCTGTTCAACGCGTTGCGTGCCGAGTTGGTGGGCGTGGCCGGCGAGGTCAAGGGCCGGCTGGAATCCACCGTGGCCGGCGGACCGCCGCCGCCGCCCGGTGCGTCGATGGCGACGCTGGTGAAAGCCGAGCGCTTCGCACCCAGCGGACCGCGGCCGACCGCGGTGCAGCAGAGCGTGCCGGCCTGGCTGGTGTTCGGCATGTTCTTCGTGGTGGCGTCGATGTCCAGCCTCTTCATCCAGGAGCGCGCGTCGGGCACGCTGGGCCGGCTGCAGAGCCTGGGTGTTTCGACCGGCATGTTGCTTGTTTCCAAGGCCTTGCCCTACCTCGCCGTCAATGCGCTGCAGGCGGTGCTGATGCTGGCCGTGGGGGTGTGGCTGATGCCCGTGCTGGGAGGTGATGCCTTGTCGCTCGCAGGCATCCATTGGGATGCGTTGGCCGTGGCGCTCGCGGCCATCGGCCTGGCGGCGGTCAGCCTGTCGCTGGCACTGGCTTGCGCGGTGCGAACCCATGCACAGGCGGCCACGGTAGGCCCCGTCGTCAATGTGCTGATGGCGGCGGTCGGCGGCATCATGGTGCCGAAGTTCGTGATGCCCGCCGCCATGCAGCATGTGGCCGAGTGGTCCCCGATGAACTGGGGTCTGGAAGCGCTGCTGACGGCGCTGCTGCGCGGCGGCGGCGTGGCTGCGATGCTGCCCGAACTCGTCCGCCTGATTGTTTTTTCAGCGGTCATGCTTGCAATGGCCGCCCTGTTGTTCCGAAGACGTGTTGCATGAACGATCGCCTCTCGCTGCCTGACCTGATCGCCGAGTTGAAGACACTCGTGCTCGACGCCGTGGAAAAGGCCGCGCCCGACGGTGGCCTGTCGGACGACGAGCCCCTGTTCGGCCCCGACGCGCGGCTCGATCTCGATTCGCTCGACGCGCTGCAGGTGTCGATGGCGATCCAGCAGCACTATGGTGTGCGCATGCCCGACAGCAAGGACACGCGCCGCGCGCTCACCTCGATTGCGCACCTGGCGGAGCACTTGAGCGCCAGCCGGCCATGAGCGAAGTGCCGAGCGTGGGGGCAATGATGACCACGCCGGTCTACATGGCAGGCTGCGGCTTGGCCTGCGCGCTCGGCCGGGACCTGCCGCAGTCACTGGCCGCGCTGCGGCGAGGCGGCGTCCCCGCGACGCCGATCACGGTTCCTGGCGGCTTCACCTTCCCCGTGCATGCGCTGCCGCCTGCCGAAGGCGACTGGAGGCAGCAGTTGCGTCGCACCGTGCGCGACGTGGTCTCGCAGTGCGGCCTGCCGGACGACATGGCGACGCGGGAGATGCCGCTGTTCGTGGCCTCGTCCTCGCTCGACGTGGGCTTTGAGGAAGAGGCCGGTTGCTTCGCAGGCGACGTGCAGATCTTTGGCGACCTGGTGGCCGAGGCGATCCGCTGGCGCGGGCCGGTGTTCACCGTGTCGACCGCCTGCACATCGGCCGTCAATGCCGTGCTGGCGGCAGCGGATCTGATTCGCAGCGGCGCCGTGCCGCTCGCGCTGGTGCTGGGCATCGAATTCAGCAACCGCCTGACGCTGGCCGGTTTCGGCGGCATGCAGTTGCTGTCGCCCGACCGCGCCTTGCCCTTCGGCGCCGACCGCAACGGCCTGGTTCTCGGTGAGGCCGTGGCGGCGATGGTGTTGAGCAGTGCGCCGGCCCGATGGCGCCTGGCCGGCGGTGCCAACGTGGTGGCCGGCGACACGCCGACCGGCGCCGACGCAGGCGCCATCGTCTCCGTGAGCCGCGCGGCCATGCAGCAGGCCGGTCTGCGCGCGGAGGACATCGACCTCATCAAGCCCCAAGCCGCCGGAAGCCCCGGCAACGACGCCATCGAAGCCATCGCGTTGAAGACCCTGTTCGCCAGCTTGCCGCCGATGGTCGCGCTGAAGCCGCTGATCGGCCACACGCTCGGCGCAGCCGGCGCGGCGGAACTCGTGTTGCTGATCGCCTGTATCGAAGCCGGCGCGTGGCCCGTCGCGGACCATGCGCTCGACCCGTCGCTGGACGTGGTGCTCGCCGCGCAGGTACCGGCGCGCCTGCGGCACATCCTGTTCAACGCCATCGGGTTTGGCGGCGGGCATGCGGCGCTGGTGCTGGAGGACTGTGGTGGACCGGGCCGAATTGACTGACGCAGCGGGGAGCCTTCCAGGCTGGCGGATCGCGGCGCATGTCGTGGCGGACCCGCCGCCGCCCGATTGGCGCGATGCACTGGCCGTTCGGCTGGGAGCGCGGCCGCGCCGCATCGGCGTGTGGGCCGAGTCGGCGCTCTTCGGCGCCTGGCAATGCCTGGATGCCGCCGGCGAGTCCGTGCTGCCGCCCGGCGCCCGGCTGCGGGTGGCAAGCCTGAGCGGCCCCCAGGCCGCCACGCGTGCCTGCATGACGCAACTGCGCACCGGCCTGCCGATGCCATTCGATTTCATGCAGAGCCAGTCGGGCCTGATGCTTGCCGCGTTGGCCAAGGGACTGGCCTGGCAAGGCGACGCAAGCTTCATGGTGTGCCGCAATGCGCCGTTGCTGATGCGCACGGCCGCGTGCGGCGCGGGACCGGACGGCCTGTTGCTCGGTTGGATCGAACAGGATGGCGACGCGATTCGCAGCGAGTGGTGGCGCTGGTTGCCGGAAGCCGCTTCCGGCGCGTGAGTCGCTCTCAGGAGCCGCTATCCGCAGCCGGGCGCTCCGTCCTGTGAGGTGCTGCACCAATCCCCGCCCAGGGCCTTCACCAGAAACACCGAGGTGACGAGCCGTTGCCCCAGCAACTGTGCCACCTGGCGTTCGGTGTTGAGCACAGCCTGCTGCGCGGTGATGACGTCGAGATATGTCGAGGCGCCGCCCTCGTAGCGCGTGGTCGACATGTCGAGCACGCGCCGCGACGCTGCCACGGCCGACAGCGCCTGCCGTGTGGCGCTGTCGAGCGCGGCCAGGCCGCTGATGCCATCCTCGACCTCCTGCATCGCCGTCAACACGACGCGCCGGTAGTTGGCTACCGCGGCCTCGTAGCCGCCCTGCGCAAAGTTCACGTTGGCACGCACACGGCCGCCGTCGAACAACACCTGCGTGGCCGACACGCCCACCGACCACAACAGGCTGGGCGCATCGAACAGCGACTCGATCATGCGGCTGTCCACGCCGACTGCAGGCGCCAGCGTGATGCTCGGATAGAAGGCCGCGGTGGCAATGCCGATCTGCGCATTGGCCGCCGCCATCGCGCGCTCCGCCGAGGCCACGTCGGGCCGGCGCTGCAGCACCTCCGACGGCAGGCCCAGCGGAATGGCCGGCGGCGTCATCGGCGTCAGGTCGGGCGCCACGGCGAACGCGGGTGCAGGCGTGCCGGTGAGCGTGGCCAGGGCGTGCTCGTACTGCGCACGCTGCTTCTTCAACAGGTCGACCTGGGTCAGCGTGTTCTGCAGCAGCGCTTCCTGTTGCGCCACGTCCAGCCCGGACACGGCGCCCAGGTCGTGCCGCGCGGTCACCAACTCCAGGGCGCGGCGCTGCAGCGCAATGGAACGTGTCACCACGTCGAGTTCGATGTCGGTCGAGCGCAGGTTGAAGTAGTTGGTGGCGAGGTCCGCCGACAGCAGCAGGCGCACATTGGCGAGGTCGGCCGCAGACTGTTCGGCGGCGGCGGCGGAGCCTTCGACCAGCCGCTTCACCCGGCCGGCAAGGTCGATCTCGTAGCTCGCTGTGAGCACCAGCGCAAAATCGTTCTGCACCGTTTCGAAGTTGGGTGTGCTGTAGTTCGTCAGCGGCCGGTTCGCGGAGATCTTGAAGCGTTGCGTACGCGCACCAAGGCCGACCTGCGGGTAGCGCGCGGCGGCGCTCGCATCGAGCGTGGCCCGCGCCTGCGTCAGCCGCGCGATGGCGATTGCGACGGTCGGATTGTTGGCGAGTGCCTTCTGCTGGAGTGCGTCGAGTTGTGCGTCGTTGTAGCGCAGCCACCAGCGTCCCTTGTCGATCGCGTCGCCGGGCTCGGCCTGACGCCAGGGCTGCTCGACCTGCCAGGTCACCGGCAGATCCGGCGTCGTCGGCGCGTGATAGTCCGGCCCGACGGCGCAGCCTGCGAGCAGGGCGGCAGCGACCACGGCCAGCACCGCCCGCACGGGGGCGCGGCGCAATGTCTTCACGTGCTTTCCTTGGCCAGGGCCACGACGTCGCCGTCGGCCAGCGAATCGGCGGGGTTCAGCACCAGCCGGTCGGTCGCGGCGATGCCATCGAGCAGTTCCACCGTCTCGCCGTAGTTGCGGCCCACGGTCACCGGGCGCAGGCGGATCTTGTTGTTGGCATCGACCAGCGCCACCCGCGTTCCCTCCGCACGGAACAGCAGCGCGTTGGACGGCACCGTGAGCGACTGGCTGGCCGCGAGCGGTAGCGAGACCTGTACGTAGGCACCCGGCAACAGCGTGCCGTCGCGGTTGGGCAAAGCCACTTCGACCTGCATCATGCGGGTGGCCGTGTCGATGGCGCCCGACGAGCGCGCCACCTCGCCCTTGAAGGTCTGGCCGCGCAACTCGGCCTGCGTCACCACCACCGGCTGCCCGGCCTTGACGAGCTGCGCATAGGCTTGCGGCACGTTGACGTACACCCGCAACGGATCGGTTTGCGACAGCAGGAAAAGCGGACGCCCGCCGCCACCGGCGCCAGCGTCGATGAGGTCGCCCACATCCACGTTGCGCCGCGTGATCACGCCGGCAAAAGGCGCCAGTACGCGCTTGAAGCCTTCGGTCTGCTTCAGGCGCTGCACGTTGGCGTCGGCGGCAGCCAGGTTGGCCACGGCGGAGGCCGTGGCGCTGCGGCGCTCGTCGAGATCCTGCTGCGAGACCACGTCCTTCTGGCGGAGCGCTTCCCAGCGGGCCACGGTGCTCTTCGCCAGCGACAGGCCGGCGGCAGCCTGCTCGCGCGCGGCGATGGCTTGCGACAACTGCTGGTCGATTTCCGGCGTCTCGATTTCGGCCAGCAGCTCGCCCTGCCGAACGCGCGCACCGATGTCCTTGGTCCAGCGCTTGAGGTAGCCGCTGGCGCGCGCCGAGATCGGCGATTGCACGTAGCCCTGCAAGGTGCCGGGCAGGGCCAGCGTCTGGCCGGCCGTCGGCTGCAGCGGGAATGCGGTCTTGACGTACTGGATGGCGCGCTCGGTTGCCCCGGTTTCGAGCGCCTTGGCGTTGGACATGCGAAGCAGCACCGTCCGCGTTGCGCCAAGGGCCAGCAGGACGAGAGCAATCAGCACCAGCCATCGCGTGCGGCGCACGATCTGGCGTCGCTTCAGCAGTTCATGGTGGTCGTCGGATTCGACCGGGTGGATCGCCAGGCCGGCGTGGCGTTGTTCGGACATGGTCAGGCCTCCGCAGGGCCGGGCGGCGGGCAAGGGAAGCGATCGAGCTTCGGGGTCATGCTTTCAGGTCTCCTGCGGCGCCGCGCTTGCGGGCAGCGTCGGATGCGTGTCATCACGCGCCGCCTTGCGATGCGCAAGCCGGCTGTGAACGCCGGCAAAAACCGCCGGCACGAAGAAGAGGGTGGAGACAGTCGCGAACAGCAAGCCGCCGATCACTGCGCGGCCCAGCGGCGCATTCTGCTCCGCGCCTTCGCCCAGGCCCAGCGCCATCGGGATCATGCCGATGATCATCGCCAGCGCCGTCATCAGCACCGGCCGGATGCGCGTGGCGCCAGCTTCCAGCGCCGACGACAGCGGCGGTACGCTCGCCGCCAGCCGCTCGCGTGCGAACGACACCAGCAGAATGGAGTTGGCCGTGGCCACGCCCATGGTCATGATGGCGCCGGTCAGCGCCGGCACGCTCAGCGTGGTGCCGGTGATGAACAGCATCCAGGCAATGCCGGCGAGCGCGGCCGGCAGCGCGGTGATGATGATGGCGGCGTCGATCCACGACTGGAACGTGACCACGATCAGCAGGTACACCAGCACCACCGCCATCGCCAGCCCGACGCCCAGGCCGACGAACGAGTTCTGCATGGTCTGCACCTGCCCGCGGATCGTGACGACGTTGCCGCGCGCGAGCTTCGGCCGTATCTCGTCCACCAGCTTCTTCACCTCGCCGGCCACGCTCGCGAGGTCGGTGCCCTGGACGCTCACATACACGTCGATCACCGGCTGGATGTTGTAGCGCGAGACCACCGTCGGCATGCGCGCGGGCTGCGCGTCGACCAGGTTGCCCAGCAACTGCGGTGCCTGGGTGCCGCTGACCGGTCCCGAATTGCCAACCGGGATATTGAGCAGCGAATCCATCGAGTCGATGTTGTACTGCGGCGATTGCACGGCGATGTTGTAGACCACGCCGTTCTGCGGGTTGAGCCAGAACGCCGGCGCGGTCTGCGAGCTGCCCGACAACGCGATCAGTACGTTCTGCCCGACGTTGGACGCGGTCAACCCGTATTGCTGCAGGCGCGTGCGATCCATCTGCAGGCTGAGGCTGGGTGCGTCCAGGCGCTGGTGCACATGGGCGTCGACGGCGCCCGGGATCATGCGGATCTGCTTGACCAGTTCCGCCGCGCGCGCCGCGTTGCCGGCCTGGTCGTTGCCGCCGAACTGCACGTCGATGGCGGCGGGCAGGCCGAAGTTCAGGATCTGCGTGACGATGTCGGCCGGCTGGAAGAAGAACTCGGTGCCCGGAAAGCGCTTGGGTAACTCCAGGCGCAGCAGCGAGACGAATTCGTCGGTCGGCCGATGGCCTTCCTTCAGCGACATCAGGATCTCTCCGTCGAGCGTTCCGATGGTGCCGGCGTTGCTGTAGGAGAGGTTGATGCCGCTGTTGGGCACGCCGAGGTTGTCGAGGATGGTTTCGAGCTGGTCCTTCGGGATCAGCTCGCGGATGGCCTGTTCCACGGCGTCGGCCAGCCGGGCCGTTTCCTCGATGCGGGTGCCGGTGGGTGCGCGAATGTGCAGCCGGATCTGGCCGCCGTCCACGCTCGGGAAGAAGTCGCGGCCCAGCACGGGAAACAGCGCACACGAGAGCACACAGAAACCGAGGAAGAAGCCGATGAACGCGCCGCGCTTCGACAGCACCGTCGACAGCACCAGCGTGTAGGCGCGCCGCACGCGTTCGAACTGCCGGTCGAAGGCGCGGTAGAGGCGCGGCAGCAGGCTGGGCTTGGCGGCGGAAGCGTCGGCGTCGTGCACGCCGCCCATCAGCAGCATCACCAGCGTCGGTACCAGCGTGCGCGACAGCAGGTAGGAGGCGAGCATCGCGAACACGACCGCCTCGGCCAGGGGCACGAACAGGAACCGCGCCACGCCCGTCAGGAAGAACATCGGCACGAAGACGATGCAGATGCACAGCGTCGACACGAACGCCGCCGCACCGATTTCGCCTGCGCCGGTGTCGATGGCCTCCAGCAGCGGCGTGCCCATGTGCAGGTGCCGCTCGATGTTCTCGATGGTCACGATCGCCTGGTCGACCAGGATGCCGACCGACAACGCAAGCCCGCCCAGCGTCATGAGGTTGAGCGTTTCGCCCAGGCCGTAGAGCACGAGGATCGAGGCCAGGATCGACAGCGGGATCGTCAGCGCGATGATCAGCGTGGAGCGCCAGTTGCCGAGGAACAGCAGCACCATCGCGGCGGTCAACGCCGCCGCCAGCGCAGCTTCCGCCACCACGCCCTGCACGGCGGCCTTGACGAACAGCGACTGGTCGAACAGCGGCGTGATCTTGATGTCCTGCGGCATGGCCTGCGCCGCCACCGGCAGCAGCGCGCGCAGGTTGGAGACGATGTCGAGCGTCGAGGCACCGCCGTTCTTCAGGATCG
The DNA here is from genome assembly GCF_037889915.1 of Variovorax humicola. Classification (NCBI taxonomy): domain Bacteria; kingdom Pseudomonadati; phylum Pseudomonadota; class Betaproteobacteria; order Burkholderiales; family Comamonadaceae; genus Variovorax; species Variovorax humicola. The sequence continues at coordinate 782,372 of NZ_JBBKZV010000001.1, forward strand.
ACAGCAGCACGCCGCGGGTGCCGTCCTGACGCACCACGTTGGTTTGCGGCGAGAAGCCATCGCGCACGTAGGCCACGTCGCGCAGATAGGTGGTGGCGCCGTTGACCGTGCGCACCGGCAGGTCGTTGAGCCCGGCGATTTCGTCGGGCGAGCCGTTCATGCGCACGCTGTATTCGGTGGCGCCGAACTTCACCGTGCCCGACGGCAGGATCAGGTTCTGCGTGTTGACCGCGTTCACCACGTCGGCCGGCGACAGGCCGCGCGCCTGCAGCGCCTTCGTGTCGAGGTCGACCGAGATCACCCTGTTCTTGCCGCCATACGGAAAGGGCACCGCCGCGCCGGGGATCGTGATGAGCTGCGGCCGCAACTGGTTGATGGCCGAGTCGAACAGCGAGTTCTCGGCGCGCGTGGGGCTCGACAGCGCAAGCTGGATCACCGGGATGCTGGACGCCGAATACTTGATCACCAGCGGCGGCGTGATGCCCGGCGGCAATTGCCGGATCTGCGTCTGCATCGATGCCACGACCTGTGCGATGGCGGTCTCGATGTTGGCGGTCGGCTGGAAGAACACCTTGATCACCGCCACGCCCGCCAGCGACTGCGACTCGATGTGCTCGATGTCGCTCACCGTCGTGGTCAGCCCGCGCTCGGATTGCCCGGAAATGCGCTGGCCCATTTCCTGCGCCGGCAGGCCGGAGTAGTTCCAGATGATGCTGATCACCGGAATGTTGATTTCCGGAAAGATGTCCGTGGCCATGCGCAGCAGCACGAACGGCGTGGCCAGCACGATCAGCATCGCCATCACGATGAAGGTGTAGGGGCGACGCAGGGCGAGCTGGACCATAGTGTCGAATTGTTACTTCAATCGGCGAAGGGCGCCATGTTGGGACGAAAGCGCAGCACATTGGGTGCCCGCCAGGCGCTTTGCGCTCCCGAGACGATGGCCGATTACGGATGCCCTTGCAACGGGCCGCAATTCGCGACGGGTTCAGCCGGCCGGCGAGGGCGGGTCGCTCCAGAGATTGCCGCCGGTGGCCCAGTCGTGCCGGGCGATGTCGAAGAAAAGGATGTCGACACCGTCGGGCGAGCCGCCGAGAGTGCGCACGGTGGCTTCGGTCAGGGCCTGCGCGAGCGCGCGCTTCTGCTCGACGGTGCGGCCTTCAAACAGTTCGACGCGAATGGTTGGCATGGTGAGGTCTCCTGGTGAAAATTCGCGGTGCTTGCGGTGCTCGCAGCGCTTGCGGTGCCGGGGCTGCGGCGTTCGGGGTGCGTGCCGAGGGCACTGGGTATCCCCCTCCGCGAATGTCCCCCGGCCTGCGGCCTCCTCCTTTATTTCGCTGCGGGGGACACCCAGCACCCTCGGCACGTGGAACGGCCGGTGGTAGCGGCCGATTGACGACTGCGCGTCTGGAGCACGCCGTCGGCGTGATCCCATCCCGAACAAAGCCCGCCGTCGGCGTGATCTCGACCCGAACAGGGCACACCTTCGGCGTGATCCCGCCCCCGCCGCAAGCACCGCTCAATAAATCCCGAACGCATCGCCCGCCCGATCAATCGCGATAACCCGGCATGCCGCGATCGAGCCGCCGCAGCAGCGCCGGCCACTCCACGTCGCCATCCCACTCGCTGCCATCGCCGACCCATTCGCCGTAAGTGCGCGCGGCCAGCTCGTCGCTCACCACCCGCACCACGCCGCCATTGGCCGCCATGGCGCGAAGCTGCGCCTGCGCGGCACGCTCGAGCAGGTGCATCAGCATCCAGGCCTCGGCCACGGTGCGTCCCACGACCAGCGTGCCGTGGTTGTCGAGGATCAGGCCGTCGAGCCCGCCAAGGTCCGCGACCAGCCGCGCCTGTTCATCGGCTCCGAGCGCCAGCCCTTCGTAGGCATGTCGGCCGAGCCGCCGATGGAGCCGCATCGCATACTGCGACGTTGGCTGCAAGCCATTCGGCGACATCGACAATGCCACGCCCCAGGGCGTGTGCAGATGGATCACGCATTCGACCTCGGGCCGCGCAGCGTGTACCGCGCCGTGGATCGCGAATCCGCTCGGGTTCACGCGCGCGCCGGAGCCATCGACCACCTCGCCGCGCACGTTCACCTTGACCAGGTCCGACGCGCAAATCTCCTCGAAGGTGGCGCCGAACGGGTTCAGAAGGTAGTGGCCGGGCTCGCCGGGCACGCTGGCCGACAAGTGGGTGTACACGGTGTCGTCCCAGCCGTTTTGCGCGGCCATGCGGTAGGCGGCAGCGAGGTCGATTCGGACGTCCTGTTCGGTGCGCGGCGCGCGCTTGGGGGCGTGGGCGTTCGGGGTCATCGGTCGGATGGGCTGGCTGCCGTGTGGGGCGTCGTGAGTTTAATGTGCGCAATGTGCGGCCAGCCGTGGAATGGCGCGGATACGGCCAGGCGGGCGTTGCCCCGTTGGTCGACTGTTCGCACCGCTGCAATCCTCATAGGATGCCCCCGATTCCAACAACGAAAGGAGACTCCATGTCCGACACCTATGTTCTCGTCCACGGCGCCTGGCATACCGGCGCCGAAATCGAAGCCGTGGCTGGCGTGATGCGCGAGGCCGGCCACACCGTCCATTGCCCCACGGTCGCGGGCAATCGCCCCGGTGACGATCGGGCGACCACCGGGCTGGCGGACGCGATCGACTCGATCGTCAGCTTCATCGAACAGAAGAACCTGACCGAGGTGCGGCTCGCCGGACACAGCTATGGCGGCATGGTGATTTCGGGCGTGGCCGACCGCATCGCGCCGCGCCTGAAGCGGCTGGTGTACATCAACGCCTTCGTGCCGCTCGACGGGGAGTCGCTCAACGACATGGTGCCGCCCCACTACGTCGGCATGTTCGACGCCATGGCGGCGGCCGGGAACAACGCGGTGAGTCTGCCGTTCGAGATCTGGCGGGAAGCGTTCATCAACGACGCCGACCTGGCGCTGGCGCAGTCGGCCTATGCCAAGCTGAATCCGCATCCCTACCGCACCTTTACCGACAAGATCAAGCTGGGCCAGCCGCTGGCGGCGCTGGCGCTCGGCAAGTCCTACGTCAATTGCCAGCAGGACATCGCATTGCCGCACAGCATGCCGTGGCATCCACGGCTGTCGGAGCGCCTGGGGCTTTTCAGGCTGGTGGAGTGCCCCGGTAGCCACGAGATGTTTTTTTCGAACCCGAAGCGGCTGGCGCAGGCGATCCTGGAAGCGGGGCGGGACTGAAGAAGGCGCGACTCACTTGCCAGGAAGGTCCAGCCGCAGCCTGGTCACGTTCGGATCACCCGGGTCGCGCTGTGCCTTGAACCCGAGCTTGCGCGCCAGCGCCAGCATGCCGCGGTTGTCGTAGAGCGTGATGTCGGCGAGGCGATGCACGCCGGCCTCCTCGGCGGCGGCGATAAGGCGGCGCATCAGCTTTTCCGCCAGGCCGCGGCGCTGCCATGCATCGGCGATCACGATGGCAAATTCGGCGACGTCGAAGGTCTCGGGCGTGGCGCCGCGCACATAGCGTGCAACGCCCACTTCCCGCACTTCGCCGTCGACGCGGGCCAGCGCGATCAGCGCCAGTTCATGCGTGTAGTCGACGTCCGTCATGTGCCGCAGCTCGGCTTCTTCCGGCGTGCGGGGCGACAGCAGCCGCGCAAAGCCGGTAGCCGGCGAGAGCCCATGCACGAAGGCCGTGTGCATGGCCAGGTCCGCCGCACAGATCGGCCGGATGCGAAACGGCGTGCCGTCGGCCAGACGGCCGCTGTCGATGAGGTGCGCGGGATAGTCGCCGGCATGGTCCATTGCAAGCTCCCGGTGTCGGTGTCGGTGTCGGTGTCGGTCTCGGTCTCGGTCTCGGTCTCGGTCTCGGTCTCGGTTCTCGGTTCTCGGTCTCGGTCTCGGTCTCGGCGCCGGCGTCAGCCGATGACCTCGGGCCAGTCGGTGTGGAAGAACTGGCCTTCCGGCTTGTCGATGCGTTCGTAGGTGTGCGCACCGAAGAAGTCGCGCTGCGCCTGCAGCAGGTTGGCCGACAGGCGCCCCGACCGGTAGCTGTCGTAATAGGCCAGCGACGCGCTGAACGCCGGCACCGGAATACCGTTGCTCACGGCCAGCGCCACCACTTCGCGCCAGCTTTGCTGCGTGCGGTTCAGCAGGTCCTTGAAGAACGGGTCGAGCATCAGGTTGGCCAGCGCGGGATTGCCGCGGTAGGCATCGGTGATGCGGTTGAGGAAGCGCGCGCGGATGATGCAGCCGCCGCGCCAGATCGAGGCGATGCCGCCGAAGTCGAGGCCCCAGTTCTTCTTTTCGCCCATGGTCTTGATGAGATCGAAGCCCTGCGTGTAGCTGATCACCTTCGACGCGTAGAGCGCGTCGTGCACCTTGGCGACCAGCTCCTTTTTCACCTTGTCGAGCGCCGGCGCCGGGCCCTGCAACTGCGTGCTGGCGGCCACGCGCTGCTTCTTCTGCGACGACAGCACGCGCGCCTCGACGGCTGCGTTGATGGTGCTGATGACCACAGCGTTCTCGGCCGCGTTGAGCAAGGTCCATTGGCCGGTGCCCTTCTGGCCGGCCTTGTCGAGGATCAGCTCGACCAGGGGCTGGCCGGTCTCCGGGTCTTTCTGCTCCAGCGCCTTGCCGGTGATCTGGATCAGGTAGCTCTGCAGTTCGCCTTCGTTCCACGCGTTGAAGATCGCCGCCATCTCGTCGGTGCTGAACCCGGCCGCCTTGAACAGGCTGTAGGCCTCGCAGATCAGCTGCATGTCGCCGTACTCGATGCCGTTGTGGATCATCTTCACGTAGTGGCCGGCGCCACCAGGGCCGATGTGGATCACGCACGGCTGGCCGTCGACTTTGGCCGCGATGCTCTCGAAGATCGGCTTCATCACCTCCCACGTGGAAAGCGGGCCGCCGGGCATGATGGCCGGCCCCTTGCGCGCGCCTTCCTCGCCGCCCGAGACGCCCGCGCCGATGAAGCGCAGGCCCTTGCTCGTCATGTACGCGTCGCGGCGCTCGGTGTCGGTGTAGAGGCTGTTGCCGCCGTCGATGACGATGTCGTCCTTGTCGAGCAGCGGAACCAGTTGCTCGATCACCTGGTCGACCGGCGCGCCGGCCTTCACCATGATCTGGATCTTGCGCGGCCGGGCTAGGCTCTGCACGAAGGATTCGAGCGTGTCGCAGCCGACCAGCTTCTTGCCGGGATGCGCCGCCACGAATCCGTCGGTGACGGCCGACGTCCGGTTGTAGACGCTGACCTGGAAGCCGCGGCTCTCCACGTTCAACACCAGGTTTTGCCCCATCACTGCCAGGCCGATCAATCCGAAGTCACTCTTGCTGTCGCTGCTGCTCATGTTGTCCCTTGTGCGCGGGCGGCATGCCCGCGGGTGGTTGGCGGTCGGACATTGTGCCGAGTGCCGCGAATACGCGCATCGCCGCATAGGCATCGTTCGCTGCGTAGCGAAGCTGTCCTTCGCTCAGGTGGCGGCTGGCCCAGTTCGACGTGCTCTGCTTGCGCGACTTGGCGAAGCGCTGCTGGAACACCAGCGCCACCGCGGTCTTCACGCCGACCGAATGGCGATAGCCGCGGCGCCTGAACACCGTGTCGAGATCGATCACCGCCCGTGGCTCGATGCCGAGCTTCGCGCGGATCTGCGTCCGGTCGCTCGACAGGCCGAAGCCGACCTTGGTCAGCACACTGGATTCGAGCAGGCTCGCGGCGGCGGCGCAGCAATCGGCGTCATGCAACTGGAATACCCAGGCATGGTCGAGAGTGGCCAACTGCAGCGTGTGCGGTCCGGTCGACACTTCGTTCTTCTGGAACGTGGGCTTGGATTCGGTGTCGAAGCCGACCACGTCGAAGCGGCCCAGCGCGGCCAATGCGCGGGCCGCATGTTCGGCGGTGGCGACAAGCTCGATGTCGGGCATATCGAGCCCCTTGAACTCTTCGAGCAGCGCGATGTCCTCGCGGCTCGGCAGCGTGGGTGGCGGAGGCGACGGTGACGCGGTCATCGGGGGGGCGCCTTGCGTGGTGCCTTGGCGGTCTTCGACGCCCTGGGTTTCCTTGCGGCCCCGGCCTTGCGCGGGTGGCCCGATCGCATCGCAGCCTCCCATGCGCGGCGGCCCCACACGGCGGCCTCTTCGCGGTCTTCGAACACTTCGGCGGGCGCCTCCCGGTACGACGTCTGCATTGCCTTTCCACCGCGGAGGTATTCGAAGGCCGGCAGGTTGAGCCGGTCGAAGTGCGCGGCGCTTTCGGCGTCGGTCTTGAGATAGAGCGTGTCGCCGGCGACCAGGCCGATCATGCGGCCCTCGTGATAGATGCCGTGCCCGCCGAACATGCGCCGCGCCTCGATGCGGCCGAGCCGTTCGAACACTTCATGCAGGCTGTCGACGAATGCGCTCATGGGGGTTTCAGGCATGGCTGCCCGAGCGTTCGACCGTTGCCGGCAAGGCGCTGGCCGCGACGAAGGTGGCGCCCGACGCGACGCTGCCGCCGGCGGCGAAGAAGGTGCGCCGCGCACCGTGGTTGACGCCGTGCGTCATGCACATGAGCACGCTGGGACCGGGTGTGACGGTCGACACGAAGACGGCGGCGACATCGAAGAGCCAGGCTTGCAGCAACACGGGAGGGGAGTCTTTCAGCGAAGGAATGTGCAGGCGCCCGACACGGTCAGCGCTCAACGAGGGAGGTAATGGTATTCAACCCGCGCGCGCCCCGTGCCGGGGTGCCGATCAGCCGCACCGCGCACCAGGCCATAGCGTGCGTAGATCGCCTGTGCGGCAAGGTTGACCGTGGCCACATGCAGTCGCCAGCCGCCCGGCATGCGCCGGCAGGCTTCGTCGAGCATCATGCGGCCGAGTCCCTGGCCCTGCAGGTGCGTGTCGACGTAGAGCTGCGCGACATAGCGGCGCGCGGCCTGCAGCCCCATGAAGGCCAGGATCTGCCCCTCGCGCTCGGCCAGCAACAACTCGTTGGGCGGCCGGAACTCGGCCTCCACCCGCGCTCTCCAGTGGCCGATGGGTTCCAGCACCTGTACGTCGTAGTGCGCCGAGGCCCATGCGCGCCGCCAGATGCCCGCGACGACCGCCGTTTCATCCGCCGCCAAGGTGGCGTCGACGATGCGAGCGGTCGAGGCGGGGGTCATTCGGAGATGGGGGTGACAAGTTCGAGGACCGCATAGGCGAACACGCGCGGCGCCTCCTGCGGCATGTCGTGGCCCACGTCCGGCACGATCCGGTGCGAGCGCGGTCCCGTGAATCCGGCGGCGTGCACCGATGCGTCGGCGGGTTCGCGCACGCCGTCGTCGGCGCCGTCGAAGGTGATGGACGGAACCGTGATGGCGGGCTGGGCGGCGAGTCGTCGTTCGATGGCCGCGTACGCCGGGTCTCCGGGCACCAGGCCAAAGCGATGCCGGTACGACTGGATCACCACGTCGACGAAATCGGGATTGTCGAAAGCCGCAGCGCTGCGTTCGAAGGTGGCATCGTCGAACTGCCACGTCGGCGACCAGAGCTTCCAGAGCAGCCTGGCAATGCCGCGCCGGTTCTTCGCCAGCCCGGCCCGGCCGCGCTCGCTGTGAAAGTAGTACTGGTACCACAGCCGGTGCTCGTTCTCCGGCGTATCGGGCACCATGCCTTTCGCGATGTTCTGGATGTTGTAGCTGTTGTACGAGACGAGGCCCGCGCAGCGCTCCGGCCACAGCGCCGCGACCACGCAGGCCGCGCGCCCGCCCCAGTCATAGCCCGCGAGGACCGCCTGCCGAATCTGCAATGCGTCCATCAACGCGAGCAGGTCGGCGCCCAGCGCGGCCTGTTCGCCCGAGCGCGGCGTCGCCGCATCGAGGAAGCGCGTGCCGCCATAGCCGCGCAAGTACGGTACGACGACGCGGCAACCGGCCGCGGCCAGCACTGGCGCAACGTCGACATAGGCATGGATGTCGTACGGAAAGCCGTGCATCAGCAGCACCGGCCGTCCGTCGGCCGGGCCCGCCTCGAAATAGGCGATGTCGAGCACGCCGGCTTCGATTCTTCGCAACGGTCTCAAGCTGTCCATCAGAGCCTCTCGCAGTCCGATCGATCAAAGCAGAAATACCGCGCCGGCCTTGCCGTGCCCCCGGTATCGCCCCGGCCGCGGCGACCGGTGCGCACGAAGTGCGCAGCCCCGGGCGTCAGTAGATGACCACGCCGCGAATCGACTCGCCACGCTTCATCAGCTCGAAACCCTTGTTGATGTCCTCCAGCGGCATGGTGTGCGTGATCAGGTCGTCGATGTTGATCCTGTTCTCCATGTACCAGTCGACGATCTTCGGCACGTCGGTGCGCCCGCGCGCCCCGCCGAAGGCCGAGCCCTCCCACTTGCGCCCGGTCACCAGCTGGAACGGCCGCGTGCTGATCTCCGCCCCCGCCTCGGCCACCCCGATGATGATGCTGCGGCCCCAGCCCTTGTGCGTGCACTCCAGCGCTTGGCGCATCACCTGCGTGTTGCCGATGCATTCGAAGCTGTAGTCGGCGCCGCCGTCGGTGAGCTGCACGATCGCGTCGACCACGTTCGCCACGTTCTTCGGATTGATGAAG